>NZ_CP135990.1:0-632740 GCF_030315915.2 Providencia zhijiangensis
GTGTCACTTTCGCTTTGGCAGCAATGTCTTGCCCGATTGCAGGATGAACTACCTGCCACAGAATTCAGTATGTGGATACGCCCTCTTCAAGCTGAATTAAACGATAATACACTGGCCCTGTATGCCCCGAATCGTTTCGTCCTTGATTGGGTGAGAGATAAGTACATCAATAATATCAATGAATTATTGAATGACTTTTGCGGTTCTGATGCCCCTGCTCTACACTTTGAAGTAGGCAACAAACCGATGACCATCGCGCCGGTGAGCCCTCAAGTACGCACTAATAATGAAATGCCTGCGTTCGCCGCACCATCTGCACCAGTAAAACCAAGTTGGGATAACTCAACTAAAGTTCAACCAGACGTGTCATACCGTTCGAATGTGAACCCAAAACACACGTTTGATAACTTCGTTGAAGGTAAATCAAACCAACTGGCTCGTGCGGCAGCGAGGCAAGTTGCTGAAAACCCTGGCGGCGCATATAACCCACTGTTCCTTTATGGTGGAACGGGTTTAGGTAAAACACACTTATTACACGCCGTGGGTAATAGCATTATGCAGCACAAGGCCAACGCCCGCGTGGTCTATATGCATTCTGAACGATTTGTACAAGATATGGTCAAAGCATTGCAGAATAACGCCATTGAAGAATTCAAACGTTATTACCGTTCTGTTGATGCCTTACTGATTGATGATATTCAATTTTTTGCCAACAAAGAGCGTTCACAAGAAGAATTTTTCCATACATTCAACGCCCTGCTTGAAGGCAATCAACAAATTATTTTAACCTCCGACCGTTATCCAAAAGAGATCAACGGCGTGGAAGATAGATTAAAGTCCCGTTTCGGCTGGGGTTTGACCGTTGCGATTGAACCACCCGAGTTAGAAACCCGTGTGGCTATTTTGATGAAAAAAGCCGATGAGAACGAAATCCAACTGCCCGGTGAAGTGGCATTTTTCATCGCAAAACGCTTACGTTCTAATGTGCGTGAGTTAGAAGGTGCATTAAACCGCGTTATTGCTAACGCGAATTTTACCGGTCGCGCTATCACTATCGATTTTGTTCGAGAAGCGTTACGTGACCTATTAGCACTGCAAGAAAAGCTGGTAACTATTGATAATATTCAGAAAACTGTTGCTGAGTACTATAAAATCAAAGTCGCTGATTTACTTTCTAAACGTCGTTCTCGTTCTGTCGCTCGTCCGCGTCAGATGGCAATGGCACTGGCGAAAGAGCTGACAAACCATAGTTTACCTGAAATCGGGGATGCTTTTGGCGGTCGTGACCACACCACTGTGTTGCACGCTTGTCGTAAAATTGAACAATTACGAGAAGAAAGCCATGACATCAAAGAAGATTTTTCAAATCTAATCAGAACATTATCATCTTAATTGCTATGAAATTTATTATAGAACGCGAGCAGTTATTAAAACCGTTACAACAGGTTAGTGGCCCTTTAGGTGGACGTCCAACGTTGCCTATTTTAGGAAACCTTTTACTTCACGTAAAAGAAGGTGCCCTGCAACTGACGGGAACCGACCTAGAAATGGAGATGATGGCCAATGTTCCGCTCACTCGTGAGCATGAAATTGGTGCCACCACGGTGCCTGCGCGCAAGTTTTTTGATATTTGGCGTGGTTTACCGGAAGGTTCTGAAATCCAAGTCGAGCTTAATGATGACCGACTGCTTGTCCGCTCTGGGCGCAGCCGTTTCTCATTATCTACTTTACCTGCTGCTGACTTCCCGAACTTAGATGACTGGCAAAGCGAAGTCGAATTTTCTCTGCCTCAATCCATACTGAAACGTTTAATTGAAGCGACCCAGTTTTCAATGGCACACCAAGACGTTCGTTATTACCTGAACGGCATGCTGTTTGAAACTGAAGGGCAAATGCTGAGAACTGTCTCCACAGATGGTCACCGCCTTGCAGTTTGCTCAATGGATATTGGTCAAGAATTGCCATCACATTCTGTGATCGTACCTCGCAAAGGTGTCATGGAATTGATGCGCCTACTCGATGGCGGCGACGCATTATTGCAGCTACAAATTGGTAGCAACAATATTCGCGCCCATGTTGGCGACTTTATCTTTACCTCTAAACTCGTTGACGGTCGTTTCCCTGACTACCGCCGCGTTCTGCCAAAGAATCCAGATAAAACCTTAGAAGCTCGCTGTGATTTGCTCAAACAAGCTTTCTCACGCGCAGCAATTTTATCTAACGAAAAATTCCGTGGCGTACGCTTATTCTTCAGTGAAAACCAATTACGCATTACGGCGAATAACCCTGAGCAAGAAGAAGCGGAAGAAATTGTTGATGTTAATTACCAAGGTGGTGAGATGGAAATTGGCTTTAACGTCAGTTACATCCTCGACGTCTTGAACGCGCTGAAAAGCGAAAATGTCACACTGTTTTTAACGGATGCCGTTTCTAGCGTACAAATTGAAGACTCAGCAAGCCGCTCTGCGGTATATGTTGTTATGCCAATGCGTTTGTAATCAGTCCGTATGATCCTTTCGCGTTTATTGATCCGCGATTTTCGTAACATAGAAGACGCCGATCTCTCCCTTGCAACTGGGTTCAATTTTTTAATTGGGCCTAATGGGAGTGGCAAAACCAGTGTACTGGAAGCAATTTATACACTTGGACATGGACGGGCCTTTCGCAGCATTCAGGCGAACAGAGTTATCCGTCATGACCAAGAACAATTTATTTTACATGGTAAACTAGGACACTCAGACACCGAACGTAAAACATTGTCGCTGGGTTTGAGTAAAAACCGCGAAGGCGACAGTAAAGTCCGAATTGATGGTACCGACGGGCATAAAATTGCAGAACTCGCAAAGTTATTGCCAATGCAGCTCATTACCCCTGAAGGGTTTACCTTGCTGAACGGCGGTCCAAAATATCGACGTGCGTTTATCGATTGGGGATGCTTTCATAATGAAGCCCTCTTTTTCTCGACGTGGTCGGACTTAAAACGTTTGTTAAAGCAGCGAAATGCGGCTTTACGACAAGTGACTCGTTATGAGCAAATTCGCCATTGGGATCAGCAACTCGCTCCAATTTCCGAACAAATTAGCCAGTGGCGCGGCGAGTATATTGCAGGTATCGCAGAAAATATTGAGCAAACCTGCAAACAATTTTTACCCGAATTTTCACTTTCAGTCTCTTTCCAACGTGGTTGGGACAAAGAAATTGATTATTCAGAACAGTTAGAGCGGCAGTTTGAGCGCGATAGAGCGCTAACCTACACCGCATCGGGGCCACATAAAGCTGACCTGCGAATTCGAGCCAACGGCATTCCCGTTGAAGATATGCTCTCTCGCGGCCAACTGAAATTATTAATGTGTGCACTCAGGTTAGCGCAGGGTGAATATTTCACCCAACAGAGCGGGCAACAATGCCTGTATCTACTGGATGATTTTGCTTCAGAACTTGATTCTGGTCGCCGGCAATTATTAGCGGCTCGACTCAAAGCTACGCAAGCACAAGTGTTTGTAAGTGCTATTACACCGGCGCAAGTCAATGATATGATTGATGCCAACAGTAAGATGTTTAGTGTAGAGCAAGGCAAAATAGAAGTTCAACCTCAGGAATAGAAAGAGCAGGAAACGTTGATGTCGAATACATATGACTCCTCAAGTATCAAGGTATTAAAAGGACTGGATGCGGTGCGTAAGCGCCCGGGCATGTATATCGGTGATACCGACGATGGAACAGGTCTTCATCACATGGTCTTCGAGGTTGTGGATAACGCTATCGATGAAGCCTTAGCAGGTTTCTGTGACGATATCGTCATCACTATCCATGCCGATAACTCCGTCTCTGTCCAAGATGATGGACGTGGTATCCCTACTGGCATCCACGAAGAAGAAGGTGTCTCCGCTGCAGAAGTTATCATGACCGTTCTGCACGCTGGCGGTAAATTTGACGACAACTCCTATAAAGTTTCCGGTGGTTTGCACGGTGTAGGTGTTTCGGTTGTTAACGCCTTATCTGAAAAACTTGAATTAGTGATCCGCCGTGACGGTAAAGTCCACGAACAAGTGTACAAACACGGTGAACCACAAGGTCCTCTGACTGTCGTTGGTGAAACTGACCAGACAGGGACTCGCGTACGTTTCTGGCCAAGCATGGATACCTTCAAAGGTGTCACTGAATTCGAATACGACATTCTGGCAAAACGCTTACGTGAACTTTCATTCTTAAACTCAGGGGTTTCCATCCGTTTAATTGATAAACGTGATGGCAAAGAAGACCATTTCCACTACGAAGGTGGGATCAAGGCCTTCGTTGAGTACCTGAGCCGCAACAAAACCCCAATTCACCCATCCGTATTCTATTTCTCCACTGAGAAAGACGGTATTGGTGTGGAAATATCCATGCAGTGGAACGATGGTTTCCAAGAGAATGTTTACTGCTTTACCAACAACATTCCTCAGCGCGATGGCGGTACCCACTTAGCGGGCTTCCGTGCTGCGATGACCCGTACCCTAAACAACTACATGGAAAAAGAAGGCTACCAGAAGAAAAGCAAAGTCAACGCAACAGGTGACGATGCGCGTGAAGGCTTAATTGCCGTTATTTCTGTGAAAGTGCCAGATCCAAAATTCTCTTCTCAGACCAAAGAAAAACTCGTTTCTTCAGAAGTGAAAACCGCTGTAGAAACCATGATGAACGAGAAGCTGGTTGAGTATTTATTAGAAAATCCAAACGACGCTAAAATCGTTGTGGGCAAAATCATTGATGCTGCGCGTGCCCGTGAAGCTGCACGTAAAGCACGTGAAATGACCCGCCGTAAAGGGGCATTAGATTTAGCAGGCTTGCCGGGTAAACTGGCGGACTGCCAAGAACGTGACCCTGCATTATCTGAATTATACTTAGTGGAAGGGGACTCTGCGGGCGGCTCTGCAAAACAAGGTCGTAACCGTAAGAACCAAGCAATTTTGCCACTGAAAGGTAAAATCCTGAACGTGGAAAAAGCGCGTTTCGATAAAATGCTCTCTTCTCAAGAAGTTGCGACACTGATCACCGCATTAGGCTGTGGTATTGGTCGTGATGAATATAACCCAGACAAACTGCGTTATCACAGCATCATCATCATGACGGATGCCGACGTCGATGGTTCGCACATTCGTACGTTACTGTTGACCTTCTTCTACCGTCAAATGCCAGAAATTGTTGAACGTGGTCATATCTTTATTGCTCAGCCGCCACTGTATAAAGTGAAACGCGGTAAACAAGAGCAATACATTAAGGACGACGAAGCGATGGATGACTATTTGATCTCTATCGCGCTGGATGGCGCTGAGCTGCACTTAAGTGCAGAAGCCCCAGCCATGAAAGGTGAACAACTGGAAAAACTGGTTGTTGAATACAATGCAGCGCACCGTATTATCCGCCGTCTTGAGCGCCTGTACCCACAAGCGCTGCTGAACAGCTTAGTGTATCAATCCACACTGACTGAAGAAGCACTGAAAGATAGTGCGCAAGTTGAAGAGTGGGCGAAAACCTTAGTGGCGCGTTTAGAAGAGAACGAGCAAGCGGGTAGCTCTTACAGCTATATCATTCACGAAAACCGCGAGCGTCAGCTATTCGAACCAACCATTCGTATCCGTACCCATGGTGTTGATAGCGACTACAACCTCGATTTCGACTTCGTTCATGGTAGCGAATACCGCCGTATCACCGAATTAGGTGACATCATCGGTGGATTAATCGAAGAAGGTGCTTATATTCAACGCGGTGAACGTCGCCAGAATATCGACAACTTCGAGCAAGCATTAGATTGGTTAAGCCGTGAATCTCGTCGTGGTTTATCCGTGCAGCGTTATAAAGGCCTTGGTGAAATGAACCCAGAACAACTTTGGGAAACCACCATGAACCCTGAAACTCGCCGTATGATGCGTGTGACGGTCAAAGATGCCATTGCAACTGACCAGCTGTTCACTACCCTGATGGGGGATGCGGTTGAGCCTCGCCGTGCCTTTATCGAAGAGAACGCCTTAAAAGCCGCGAACATCGATATTTAATCGATTTTCCAGCCAAGTCATTGAATAACCCTATACTCCGGTATAGGGTTATTTTTTTATTTAATTTTAATCTTAAGTATCTATTTATTATTAATTCCAATTTAAATTTAATTAAATAACTAAATGAATTTAATTAATAGAATGAAGAATAAAAATAAAGTTTGTCTCATTTTATTTTCTATTTATAGAAAATAAAAAATAGCGCATTAAGATGAAATAGATTTTATCCTCTCTAAAAATCTATAGGTCTATAATGAATAAAATAACTCCCGCGGTATCGCTCGGTCTATTTGCTCTATTTAACACCCAAATTACCTTTGCAAACTCAGATTATATTGATGCCAGTGAACTCATCATTAATCAGCGAAATCAGCGACTTGACGAACTAAGGAATCAGGTAATACCACCATACCCAGCCCCGCAATCTCAAGCAGCGCAATGGGATAAAAACGTTAGCCAGCAGGCAACTCAATTAACAGGAAAACGTAAAAAGAACGCAGAAAAAGACAAAAAAAGTACGCCAGAATATCTTTTTAATATTTACCGAGAATACGTATTTAATCAAAAAGGATTTAATTATAATGATTTTAAAGAAATTAAAGCCTATAAACGTTTAGATAATTTATTCCATTTAGCCACCTTTGCAAATGACCCAATTCAAAATCGAACTCGCTCAATGGATTTTATTCTCAAAGACTATTATTTACGTGGTCGCCCAAATCAAGTACTCGATGATAAAGGTGAATATCTCCCAAACTATGTCGATATTACAGGCTCCTCTTACCCAAGCGGACACACTTGGAATGGATTCAAACAAGCCGCTATCTTTGCCACGATTTATCCAGAAAAAGGCGCTCAATTCTTTGATAGAGCCATAGGCTATGGAGAAAGCCGCGTGATTGTCGGCGCACATTTCCCAACTGACACCATTGCCTCACGGGCAGCCAATTATTATCTTCTCGCCCATTTACTAAAAGAGGATAAAACCGCCAATATACTGATTAGCCAAGCCAAAGAAGTACGCCAAGAGCTAAACAATCAATGCACCATCAGTGATAAGAAATGTAAACCGCCAATAGGCTCTCTCCCCTCTTTTAATGAAAACCTAGGCTATTACGCTAAGCAAAGTGAACAGCCTTCTCCAGCACTTAGCGTTGACCAAATTCCCGCTGATGCTGCGTATTTGCTACGCTCTCGCTTTGCCTATCTTAACAAATCACAGTGGCAGCAGATTATTGCAGGCACCGCTTATCCTACAAACTCTTTAGCAGGCTGGGGCGTTAAGCCGGATCAACCGGAAAGCTATTGGGGACTGATTAACTTATCCAAAGCTTACAAAGGGCCTACGCATTTCGCTGAAGATTGGGTCGTCAATCAACGGGTAACTCAAAACGACGTAGCAAACGTCGGCATTACTGATATTTGGAGCAATGACATCGATGGCAAAGGGCGATTAATCAAACAAGGGGATGGCTCATTAACCTTAGCTGGAATTAACCGTTTTGCAGGGCTTGAAATACAGCAAGGTCGTGTGGTTTTAACGCAAGAAAACCACTTAACAGGCCCCGTCAATGTCAATGGTGGAAAGCTTGAGGTCAAACACATCCTACATGCGCCAGTTGACGTCACCAATGGCACATTACAGCTCAGTCACAGCATCAAAAATACGGTGACATTAAACCAAGGAGCCCGATTTATAGCTTCTGGCACGGTTGATGACTTAGTGGTTAACAGCGGCGCTATCTTAGCCCCTGGAGATAATACTAGAGACCCGACAAGGCATATCAGGGTGAATAACACCGCCATATTCCAGCCCGGCAGTGAATTCCATGTGAGTACTCAAAAAGATGTAATACAGGAATTTGACGCCCTACATGCTGGCGGTACAGTGACCATCAACGGGGGCAAGGTCAACGTGTTCTTCGCTGAAGAATCAGAACCATTCAATGAACGGATACCTAGTCAAGATGAAATTCAGGGTCGATTCCGCACTCAATATGAAATTATTCGCGCCCCCAATATTCAAGGGAAATTTGACAGTATCGAACCTAACTATCTATTTATTGGTACTACATTAAATTATGGTGCAGATCCTCGTTCACCCACGATGCAACGTGTCACACTCAACGTCGGTCGTAGTGGCCTGACTTTTGATGCCTTTGCAAAGACGCCAAACCAAACCGCCATTGCTCACGCCCTTGAAGATCTCCCATTGAATAACACCCTGTATAAACGTTTAATCCTCAGCCAAACCACCGCAGGGGTTAACGATCTTCTTCGAACCTTATCCCCACAAATTCATATTGATACCCTTGCTAGCCAGTTAAATAACCATCGCCAATATCACGGTACGCTGCTGCAACAAACACGCGCATCAGAAAATATCGTCAAAGAGCGTGGCGATAACCGCGGTAACGTCTGGGTAAACGTGCCTTATCATTGGGATAGAACCCAAAGCGACGGCAACGCATCCGGCTTTACCAATAGCAATTATGGGGTGTTCTTAGGAGCAGATAAGCATTTCTTTAATGATGACTTTATCTTTGGAATGAGCACTGGTTTTACCAAAAATTCCGTCTCAGGGGGCGTCGGTCATGGCCATAGTAACAACTATTATTTAGCCGCTTACGGTTCCCTGCAATTGGCACCAATCACCTTACGCGCAGGACTTGGGCACACATGGCACACCATCAAAACGGATAGAACAGTCACCTCATCCATCTATTCCGATCACAATACCGCTGATTATAAAGGCAAAACCAACCACCTGTTTATAGAGGCAGCTTATCCGTGGAAATCGGCATTCATCAATGCCGAGCCGTTTGCCAACTTTGCCTTTACCAATGCAGAAAGCCATGGATTTAGAGAAAAAGGAGAAAAAGCCTCGTTCGTTACAGGTCGCCAATCCCTTGATGCCACCACCACAACGCTGGGATTACGTTTAGATAACCAGTGGAAAGTGGGTAAATCATCCTCAATCGATGTACATGGGGAACTCGGCTGGCAACATCAATATGACAAGCGGGAGCGTGAAATGGCATTTAGATTCGCCCAGCGCGACCTACTTGCGTCACCGCTTAACTATCATGGTGTGAATGCACCGCAAGATGGGATGGCACTCAAGCTAGGATCGAATATTCAGATTACCGACAATACCAAGCTATCCGTGGATTACAGCCAATTTACGGCCAAGGGATATTTAGAAAATAATCTTGATGCCAAATTGTTAGTATCGTTTTAATTCGTTAGTCTCGTTGTAATTCATCAACACCATAATTATCAACACAGTAAGCATCAATACAATAAAGCAAAATGGCACCGGAGCGTTTAATCACTCCGGTGCCATTCCTATTTAGATTCGTTAAGAAAAGCGAACTACAGCAGAATTCTCAACATGCGGCGCAGAGGCTCCGCAGCACCCCATAGCAACTGGTCACCCACAGTAAATGCGGACAGATACTCAGGGCCCATATTCAATTTACGCAGACGCCCTACTGGCGTGCTCAGAGTGCCTGTCACTGCCGCAGGAGTCAATTCACGCATCGTGATTTCACGATCATTTGGCACCACTTTCACCCACTCATTATGGGAAGCCAGCAGTTGCTCCACTTCATTCAGTGGCACATCTTTTTTCAGTTTCAGCGTGAACGCTTGGCTATGGCAGCGTAATGCGCCCACACGAACACATAAGCCATCAACCGGAATAATATTGCTGCCGGTTGCCAGAATTTTGTTGGTTTCCGCCTGCCCTTTCCACTCTTCGCGGCTTTGGCCATTTTCTAACGCTTTATCAATCCACGGGATCAAACTACCCGCTAATGGAACGCCAAACGCGTCCGTTGGCATGGAACCACTGCGCGTAAAGTCAGTCACTTTTTTCTCGATTTCTAAGATAGCCGATGCCGGATTTTGCAGCTCTTTCGCCACTTGCGCATGTAAAGAACCCATTTGTGACAGCAGTTCACGCATATTACGCGCACCCGCACCGGATGCCGCTTGATACGTTGCGACGGAAGCCCACTCAACCAAGTTATTTGCAAACAGGCCGCCCAGTGACATCAGCATTAAACTCACCGTACAGTTACCGCCGACGAAGGTCTTAATGCCTTTATTTAAGCCGTCTTGGATATACTGGTGGTTCACTGGATCTAAAATAATAATCGCATCGTCTTTCATACGCAGTGCAGACGCGGCATCAATCCAGTAGCCTTTCCAGCCTGCTTCACGTAATTTTGGATACACTTCATTAGTATAATCGCCACCTTGGCAGCTAATAATAATATCCAGTGCGCTCAGTGCATCGATATCAAATGCATCTTGCAACGTGCTGCGATGACCACCAAAAACAGGCGCTTCAGCCCCGTGTTGGGAGGTGGTAAAAAAGACCGGGTGAATAACGTTAAAATCCCCTTCTTCTACCATTCTTTGCATCAATACGGAACCGACCATTCCACGCCAGCCAATAAACCCTACATTTTTCATTCTCTTCACCCTGTCTGTTTACATACATCACCCAAAAAATTTCTGCCTTCGACTTTCACTTTACCAATCGAAGCGGGAAATTTTTCGGAAAGATGAAATTCAGAAACCATCAATCAACCGTATTAAACGTGACAAAATATGAACCAGTGTGCAAGTGAATTTCATCACTAATAGCAAGAAGATTAGTAATAACGCTAATAATTAGTAAAAACTTATTGATTGATAATTTCCATTTTGGAAAATACTATTTTCCAATTAATCCATACATTCCATCACTCAACCCAATTAAGATTAGCGGGTTAATCCTCACAAAGTAGCGTATCTCATGACCAAATATGTCCTTTTTAGTTTCTGGATCGTCCTTATCTATCCTTTGGGCGTCGACCTCCATTTAACCGGTATTCCTTATATTGCCGCCGATTTAAATGCCAATGAAAGCCAGCTCCATGTGGCATTTTCTATCTATTTAGCGGGTATGGCATCCACCATGTTAATTGCCGGATGGTGCGCCGATCATATTGGTCGAAAACCAGTCGTTTTAGTTGGTACGATGGTATTTGCCATCGCCTCTGTTATCGCCGGAAATGCCACATCCATCGATACCTTCTTAATAGCACGATTCTTCCAAGGGATTGGTGCAGGCTTTTGTTATGTCGTGACCTTCGCTATTTTGCGTGATGTATTGACGCCGCAGCGACGCACCAAAGTGCTCGCCGCAATGAATGGCGTAACCTGTATTGCGCCCGTGTTAGCGCCTGTCATTGGATTTGCCATTTTACTGATCTACCACTGGTCTGTGATGTTCTACTTTATGGCCGGTTATGCGGTGATCAGTATGCTATTTTGCTTAATCTCAATTAAAGAGACAAAGCCCTCTTCAGCATCACCAACAGAGCAATCGAATACCCAACCAGCCACAGAAGAAAAGTTATTTAGCACCTTCTTTGTCACGCGCTTGATTATTTCCTGCTTCGGCATGGGTGTGATCCTGACTTACGTTAACGTCGCCCCAATTATCTTGATGGAAAACCTCGGTTTCACAACCGGTCAATACTCAACCGCCATGACCTTGTTGGCGATGGTGAGTATGGGAACCTCATTCTTGATGCCAAAACTGATTTCGACATTTAATAGCCGAACCTTACTGAATACCGCGTTAAGTCTATTTTTGGTCAGTGGCGTCCTGCTTTCTATCTATCTGCTGGCACTCCCACATTTGGCGCTGCTGTACATCGTTTTCGCCTTCTGCGGTGTTGGTTTCTCAATGCAGTTCGGCATCATCATGAGCCAAGCGCTATCGCCATTTGCCAAAAAAGCGGGTATTGCCAGTTCTGTATTGGCCATCTCACAATTAAGCTGCGCCTCGGCGTATATTTGGGTGATGGGTGTGATGGGCGTTCCATCAATCAGTATGTTGTTAATTATCTTGCTTGCGGCGGGAATGATTGGCATGGTGTTGCTAAGAGTGCCCACCACGCAAGTCAACCAACAGGTCGCTACATGTGAATAAGCAACTGCATCGATTAGACTTAAATTTACTGGTTATTCTGCAGTATTTGATGGAAGAACGCAGTGTTAGCCTTGCAGCTAAACGCTTGGCAATCACCCCATCTTCGGTCAGTAAATCCTTGGCAAAATTACGCCAATGGTTTGATGACCCCCTATTTATCCGCAGCCCGCAAGGGCTGCTTCCTACCCCACTCATGCTACGCATTGAAAAATCACTGCCTGAGTTTTTAAATCTCTCACACTATATTGCTGAAATTCGTGATACCGAGAAACCCAGCGGGATGACTTTCCGCTTAATGATGGAAGCCCCGTTAAACTTAATCATGCTTCACGATTTATCCCTGAATATCCTCAATCAATACCCAAAATCCGAGGTCATTGTACGAGATTGGGATTATAACTCGCTGGCCGCACTGATTGCGGGGGATGCAGATATCGGGTTAGTCGGTCGTGAAAGTTTTCATTTATCCAGAGAGTCGATAAGCCAACTCCCCGATATTCTAAATTTTGAAGTGTTATTCACCGATAAACCGCTGGCGTTTATCCGCAGTGACCACCCGATTTTGCAAGAAGAATGGACACTAGCGAATTACTTAAAGTACCCGCATATCAGTACTGAATTTGGCAACCGTATTCCGTGGGCGCTCGATGATTTACTGGAAACCATGGGATTACATCGCCAAATCCATTTATCCTTTTCGACCTTTGAACAATCCCTCTTAATGGCGTCTCGCCCCGACCATAACCTGCTCACAAGCTCCCCCGGCTATTGCCAACACTATGTTAATGATTTCAATCTTGATTTAGTCTGCCTTCCTCTTCCTGTTGATGACATTCTCTACCAGCAGCTCGAAATTCCTTTTTTAATGCTGTGGCACAAGCGCAATTCCTATAACTCAAAAACTCTGTGGCTCAGAGAACAGATCAAAAACAGTACGCTTGAATTTGTGAAACCCTGACTTTGTGAAACTTTAAGTTTATAAAACCCTAAAAAAACGCCCTAGCAAGGAGTATGAATTACTAGGGCGAAAGCAAGGATGCGAAGAAACAGAGACTAACGGAATACTAACCTTGTACAGCTTTGAAACGAGGATTGGTTTTACAAATCACGTAGATACGACCACGACGGCGCACAACTTGGCAATCAGGGTGGCGCTGCTTAGCGGTTTTTAATGAACTGAGAACTTTCACGGTAACTCCTAATAACAGTTTAGTGTGAATAAAAAGCAATGTAATGTTATAATATAACAATAAAGGAATTCCAATTATCCCGCAATCATTTTCTGGGAAACTTTTGTATAATTAAGCTATTACTGACTTCCCGTCATTACTTATCAAATAGATACATTTCTATTTAATGAAATAGACCAATTTGAGGAAGATGAAATGTATTACGGCTTTGACATGGGCGGCACCAAAATTGAGCTAGCAGTGTTTGACCAAGCGCTCAATCAAGTGTGGCAAAAACGTGTTCCAACCCCCAAAGATGACTATCTCGCATTGCTCAATGCTTTTCGTGATTTAACAGCTGAAGCGGATGCGCAGTTTAACTGCCAAGGTAAAATTGGTATTGGTGTTCCGGGGATCGTCAATCACTCAGAAGGCGTGGTATTTACGACCAATGTCCCAAGCGCACAATACAAGCCTTTCATTCATGACCTAACCAAGCTGTTAAATCGTCCAGTTAAAGTTGAAAACGATGCCAACTGCTTTGCCCTATCAGAAGCGTGGGATCCTGAATTCAAGCGTTACCCTAGCGTTCTAGGCTTGATTCTGGGCACTGGCGTTGGCGGCGGTTTCGTCATCAACGGTAAGGTTTTATCGGGAAAAAATGGCATTGCAGGGGAAATCGGACACATGAATATGAGTGTTCGTGCTGCAAAATACCTCGGGGAAACCGTCCCTGAAATTGTCTGTGGTTGTGGTCAAACCGCCTGTTTTGAAACCTACCTGTCAGGCCCCGGCTTCGAACGCATCTATGCTGCATTTGCCGGTGAGAAGCGCTCTGCCATCGAGATTATTGAACGTTATCACAACGGTGACATCGCTGCGAAACAGCATGTTGAACGCTATATGATGGTGCTGGCGATGTTTATGGGGCAAGTTATCACCGTCTTTGATCCTGACTTAGTGGTGATTGGTGGCGGTCTGTCGCAATTTGATGAGATTTATCGCCTATTACCGGAAATAGTACCTCAATATCTTTATGGCATTGCGAAAATGCCAGCTATCGAAAAAGCCCGTTACGGAGCCTCTGGCGGCGCCCGTGGCGCTGCATTTTTGAATCTCGTCGACTAATTTTCCGCACATTATTATTTCCGCATATTGTTCCACAATCGCATCTCTACTCTTTCGACTTATCGAGAGTAGAGATGACCAATACCTCAAAATTACCAAAATATAATTGAGAATGGTTATCATCTTTGTTAGATTTAATTAAATTGACTAATAATCAATAAGTTGAACCTATTTTTCTTTTTCAGATTAACTACAGAAAATTAACCATAGAAATCAGCGAGATAATCTAGAAACTAGACTTGTCCTATATTGTTCATTTGAAAAGCGCTTATGATAGATTCAGTTCTGCTCATTTTTTGATAGGTGAGTAATAAAAACACAATTAAAGGTCATATTCGCAGCCGACAGATACCCGCTAAAGTCACATTCAGCCACTTAACTAAAGAGAAAAATAAATGAATTTGTTTTTAGAAAATTGCTTGGCTTTTCCGACCATTATCTTTAGCGGTTTACTGATTATTGTTCTTTTTTACTGGCTCTGTGCCGCTTTTGGCCTGTTAGATATTGATTTATTTAATATCGATACCGAATTGGATGCTGATGGCCTCGATCTTACTGGCTTTGCTGGCTGGCTAACAAAACTCGGTTTAGCTGGTATCCCCGTCACCATTATCTTGACATTATTTACCCTCTTCGGCTGGTTGATTAGCTACTTTGCTGCGCATTTATTCCTACGTTTCATTGATATGACCTTGCTGCGTTACGCCGTCGGCGTCACATCACTGGTGATCACCGCCTTTATATCCCTGCACTTAACCGCCATTTGCTTAAAACCAATCCGTAGCCGATTGGTTAACTTTAATAAACCCAAAACGGTTCATCAGCTAATGGGAAAATTGGCAACAGTGCGCTCAGGGACAGTCACTGAACAAAATGGGGAAGCCACCTTAGAAGATGGTGGTGCAGGGCTGATTTTGCAGGTTAGAGCACCTAGCGCTGAAAATATTAAACGCGGAGATCGCGTCGTTATCATCAGTTATGACCCTCAATCCCACAGCTACCAAGTTGTCACTGAAAACGAATTCAGGCAGTAAACACAAAAAATAAACTACCTACTTTGCTAATTAATAAAGAATGACGATATCGTCAGAACCCATGGAGAAGAAATATGGATTTGGCTGAATACATGCCTTTTTTAACGGTTGTTGGGGGAGTGATCATCATCATTCTTGGGTTCTTTGGTTTATTTAAAGCCTTCTACATCAAAGTCCCTCAAGGTACCGCTCTGATTGTCAACGACATGTCCTCACAACCCAAAGTGCATTTTACGGGTGCATTAGTGTATCCCGTTATCTACAAAAAAGAGTTTATGCGCATTTCGCTACTGACTCTGGAAGTGGATCGCCGTGGTAAAGATGGCTTAATTTGCCAAGATAACTTACGTGCCGATATTACCGTTGCCTTCTATCTACGTGTGAATGAAACCACCGAAGACGTATTAAAAGTAGCTAAAGCTATCGGTGTTGAGCGCGCATCTGACCATCAAGCCGTCAGTGCTCTATTCAGTGCTAAATTCTCAGAAGCCCTGAAAACCGTAGGTAAGCAATTAGAATTAGCCAAACTGTTCGAAGACCGCCAAAGCTTCCGTGATCGTATTGTGGACGTGATTGGTAAAGATCTTAACGGTTATGCGCTAGAAGACGTGGCAATCGACTATTTAGAACAAACGCCGAAATCTGCCCTCGACCCGAATAATATTTTCGACTCCGAAGGTATTCGCAAAATCACCGAAATTACCGCTATCCACAATATCGAAACTAACCAAAAAGAGCGCGACCAAGAGTTAGCTATCAAAAAGAAAAATGTGGAAACTCGTGAAGCGAGTCTGGCATTAGAGCGCCAACAAGCCGATGCGGAAGCCCGTCAAAAACGCGAAATTGATAATATTCGTGCGCGTGAACAAGCCGAAACGCTACGCGTTCAAGAAGAAGAGCGCCTCAAATCCGAACAAGCTCGCATTCAAACTCAGCAAGAAATTGAGATCCGCGAAGAAAACCGCATGCGTGAAGTGGAAGTGGCTCAACAGAACCGCACCCGCGCCGTGGCTATCGAAGAAGAGCGTGTCAACCGTGCTCGCGAACTCGAAATTGTCGCCCGTGAACGTGAAGTTGAACTCCAACGAATTGAAAAAGAAAAAGCATTAGAAGAAGAACGTAAGAATATTTCTAACGTGATCCGCGAACGCGTCGCCGTTGAAAAAACCGTTGCTCAAGAAGAAGAACGCATCAAGGAAGTGCGCGAAATTTCAGAAGCTGAGCGTATGAAGCAAGTCACCGTGATCAACGCCCAAGCAGAAGCAGAAGAAGCGTTAGTTCGTCAGGTGAAAAAAGCCGAAGCCGATGAAGCCAGTGCCAAACACCGAGCAGAAGAAATCAGCACCATGGCACAAGCCGAATTGGAAGCGTCCGCCAAACAGGCTGAAGCCAAAAAACGCTTAGCGGAAGGGATTGAAGCAGAACATGCCGCACTTGGTTTAGCAGAAGCCCGCGTTCGCCAAGCGACCGCTGAAGCTGAAGAGAAAGAAGGTCTGGTTCAAGCCAATATCACCGCAGAAAAACTGTTAGCCGAAGCCCGTGGTCTGAAAGAAAAAGGCTTAACCGAAGCGCAAGTGATGGAAGCTAAAGCCAATGCCGAACGTGAACAAGGTTTCGCCGAAGCGAAAATTCTGGAAGAAAAATTGGCAGCGCAGGCGCGTGGTGAAGAGCAACAAGCCAATGCGAAAGAAAAACTGGGCTTGGCGGATGCCAAAGTCTTGGAAGAAAAACTGGCAGCCCAAGCTCGCGGTGAAGGCCAATTAGGCGCAGCGCAAGCTGAAGTTATCCGCCAGCGTCTGAAAGCGGAAGCTGACGGTCTGACTGATAAATTCCAATCAATGGATCACCTCAGTGACACAGCGCGTTCACACGAAGAATTCCGTATGCGCCTTGAGAAAGAGTTCGAGCAATCTATGGCATCCATTGAAGCGAACAAAGAAATTGCTCGCGAACAAGCGGATGTACTGGCTGCAGCGCTCAGCAAAACCAACATCGAAATTGTGGGCGGCGATGGCGACTTCTTTAACACCTTCTCTAAAGCACTTAGCTTAGGTAAAGCCGTTGATGGGTTTATGGATAAAAGCAGCTTTGCCAAAGATAACCTTGAAAAGTTAGTCAATCGCGTCACAGAAGAGAAGAAAATTGATATCGCATCCTTACTGCAACACCCTGAAGTCAAAGAGTTAATCAATGGCTTTATGGCAGCAAAAGGCGCGCCACAAACAGCGAAAAACATCGTGAGCAAACCCGTGTCTTACGATGATAACCAAAGCTAATTCATCAATATTCAGGCTTTTCAGGTAAGTTTTATACCTCATCCCGCCAAGTTGCAACACATAGGCAACTTGGCGTTTATGAGCGTATCTCTTTTTAAGACCAAGGAAATTCGTTAAACATGTCAGAAACCCAAGATGTGAATCGCGAACAGGAAATTCTCGACAGTGCCGTCGCAGAAGGTGGCGCGTACGAAATATTACGCAAGCGCCTAACCGAACAAGGGCAGCAACTTCACCAAAAAGCAGCTCAACTCAACGACAGCCGGTTGACTGAATTTGGTCAAAGCCAGATGGACATCATCGGGCGTATCCGTATTCGTACCGAAAATAATTGCCAAGCAAGGGATATTGTCCGCGTCGGTGATTGGCTGCTATTTGGCTATAACGTTTTTCTGGGTCTGAAAAAAGAAACTCACATTGAAGATGTTTTTTCACTATATCAACTAACTGAAAATGAAGGTGATTTTGATGTAATCTCTGTCCCTTACGAAGAGACATTCCTCAATGACACCCGCTTTGTTCAAGATTTTACTGAGCTGTATACCTATTACAAAAACACGCAATTACTGCAATTGGTCGAGCGTGATGGCAAGCTGTTAGCCAGCTTTCAAATTGGTGATCGGTTAACCGATGTGCGTGTTTTCCGCTGGTCAATTTCCAGCGATAAATCCCGTATCGAATACATCGATAACCGTGGCGAACGCGATATTGCCCTGCCGCCAACCAATGATTTCGAATGGGTGCGCACCACGCGGGAAAACACCGTTAATGGTCGCTATCCTCACATTAATATACTCGATACCGTCTTTGTGGAAACCATCGGCGGCGACCTAACCATCAAATGTGAAAATAATACCGAAGATGGGTTAGGCATCTACCGCGAAGCGGTACTCGATAAAAACCAATCCCTCGATGATGCGCAGATTGAATATGCGCAGACGGGCAGCCTGATTTTACTCAAAATCTTGCCATACCGCGAAGAAAGCTGGCGCTATCTGGTTTACAACATTCTCAACCAAACCGTTCAACGCATTGATGCCATTGGACAAGCATGCGTGCAGTTGCCGGAAGATCACGGCATTATCTTCCCAGGGGGTTACTACCTGCAAAATGGGGAGTATAAAACCTTCGAGCAACCAATGGATGGCATGCGTTTTCGCCGCCTGCGTCGTTCGCCTAACGGGGAGGATGTGCTGTATGTATTTTATTCCCCAAACCAAGGTCGTATCGCCCTTTTCAATTACAACCTGATTGAACGTAAACTCGCTGTACCATTAATCGGCCACGGTTATGCCATGCTCGAAGATGGCAAAATGGTGCTGTTCGAAGGGGAAGGCGATGAAGCCACCCGCGTACACCCAATGCAGGTGTGGCAAACCCCATTCTATTCTGATGAATTTGCTGATAAGCAACCGCCACGGGGTGGGTTTCTTGGGCGTATCGGTAATGCCGATTTAGTCCGTGGGATCTCCGAAATTCTCCATGTCGCCAAAGAGATTGAAGGCAACCAAGTTTCCGTTTCTCGATATGAACAACTTAGCCAGCAACCGAAAAACTTGCTGGATATTTTCTATTGGTTTAACGACGACCAATGCTTAGGCATTGGCAAACTCTTAAAAGAGATTGCCCAAACCAGTGAGCTGGTGCTCGACGAATACGAAAAAGTCGAAAGCATCCGCCAACAATCCGTCAAATCCATGAATGAGGCGGTCACTCGCCAACGCTCCTTACTGTCCCTCACATTGCCGGAGGGATGGACGGATATTCAACAATTTGTGGATGGGCTAAACGCCTTAAACGCCCAACAAGGGCACCTGATTTCATTGCGAGAATTCCGCTATATGGATCTCACTAAACTCAGTGAGATGGAAAATGAAATCACCGAGGCACAGCAGCGCGTCTCCCAAGGTACTGCGCAGTTTCTTGCCAGCGACAAAGCTCTGCAACCATTTAAAACTCAGCTCGCAACCTTTGAAGAGTTAATTGAAAAGGCACAAACCAGCGCGCAGTTAGATGTCCCAATGAATGACATGGAAAAAATGTCAGCAGATTTGGATATGCTCTCTAACTTAATGGCTTCCTTGAGTTTTGATGATGTCACTTTACAGACCCATATCATCGATGCCATTTCGCACATTTATGCCCAATTAAACCAATCTCGCGCCCGTTTACAGCAAAAACGCAAATCCCAAACCAGTGTTGAGAGCGTGGCGCAATTTGGGGCGCAGTTCCGCCTATTTAGCCAAGGGATCACTAACGCACTATCCCTCGCGACTGACCCGGAACGTTGTGATGATCAGTTATCCCGATTACTGGTTCAATTAGAAGAGCTAGAAAGTCAGTTTAGCCATCATGATGAATTTCTTGACGATATTCTGGCAAAACGTGAAGAATTACTGGAAACGTTTGAGTCCCATAAACAAGTCTTGATTGATGACCGCCAGCGCCGTTCGCAGAATTTATTAACCGCCGCCGACCGCTTGTTAGAAAGCCTTCAGCGCCGCACTGTACGCCTGCAAAACCAAGATGAGCTGAATGCGTTTTTTGCTACCGACCCACTCGCGCAAAAAACCCGTGAAATCATCGAAAAACTTCGGGAAATCAACGATAACGTTAAAGCCGACGATATCGACGCCAGACTCAAAGCCTCTCGCGACCAAGCCATTCGTATTCTGCGAGATAAAACCGACATCTTTGAAGATGGTGGAAACATTATTAAGCTGGGTCGTCACCGTTTCAGTGTGAACACCCAAGAGCTTGACCTGACTATCTTGCCAAAAGATAACCAGCTGTGGGTGTACCTCACCGGAACGGATTTCCAAGAACCGATTGATAATGCTGAACTTGCTGAATTACAGCCTTATTGGACCGCTAATCTTGAGTCCGAATCTGATACCGTTTATCGTGCTGAATACCTTGCGTATTCCATCATTTATGCCGCGGCAAAACGCCAAGATGGCTTGGATTACGACACCTTAAAAAGTGCTCTGTCTGCCCCTGAAAAAATCGATAAACTGGTGCGTGATTTTTCGGCGCCACGCTACAAAGAAGGCTACGAAAAAGGGATCCACGACCACGACGCTATCGCGATATTGAAAAAACTGATCCCGATTGGTGAAAGCGCGGATTTACTGCGTTTCAACCCAACGGCTCGCGCTATCGCGACGATTTTCTGGCATCACATTCAAAACAACGAATACCCTGCCCAATGGCCAGAACGTGCCAGAACCGCGATGAATATCCGCCAGCTATTCAATAACGATGATGCCCTTTTAGACCTTCAAGCGGAGATCGAAGCCGATATCAGCTTATTCCTGCAAGATAACCCAATTAATTGCCAAGCTCATGAGCAAGCTCAAGCCGCGGAATACCTCAGTTTTGCATTAGCAAGAACGCCGATTGAATTGGTGTACAGCAAATATGCACGGGACTTAGTGGCAGCACTACAAACGCGCTTAGAAGACGCCCATATGTGGCTGGATTTCAATCATTCACAGCAAAACCTTGGCACTCGCTATGCTCAGCGCTGGGCGCTGTTGCAAAATTGGCTGCAAGGGCTGTGTTCTATTGATGAATTTACACACTTACGCCCGTACATTCCGGGCGCCATCGCCATTATTATCTTAGATAAAATAGCATCCGCACGTTATAGCGAAGCCGATTTATACTTTAAGGTTACTGGATTACTGGGGGATCACCCCACAATCCACAACCAAACTCTCTCGTTAAGTTTGGATGACTTTTTCAGTCGAATGCGCGAACAGCGCAAGCAATTTATTCCGGCTTTCCGTCAATACCAAGCGCTACGTCAACGCATTGTGAGTGAAGAGCGCAGCCGCCTAAAACTCCATGAGTTCAAAGCTAAGCCACTGAGTTCATTTGTGCGTAACAAGCTGATTAATGATGTTTATTTACCGATTATCGGTGACAACATGGCGAAGCAAATTGGTGCTCTAGGCGAAAACAAACGTACCGATTTAATGGGCTTGTTACTGATGATCTCCCCCCCAGGTTACGGTAAAACCACCCTGATGGAGTACGCGGCTGACCGTCTTGGTCTAATCTTTATGAAGATTAATGGTCCTGCACTTGGGCATGATGTGTTGTCCCTCGACCCAGAGCAAGCCCCGAATGCTACCGCCAGACAAGAGCTGGAAAAACTCAACCTCGCCCTCGAAATGGGCAACAACGTGATGCTGTATGTGGATGATATTCAACATACTCACCCAGAGTTTTTACAGAAATTTATCTCCCTGTGTGATGGAACCCGTCGCATCGAAGGGGTATGGAAAGATAAAACCAAAACCTACGATATGCGCGGTAAAAAATTCTGCGTGGTAATGGCGGGTAACCCATATACCGAATCTGGCGAAGTGTTCCGTATCCCTGATATGCTCGCCAACCGTGCGGATATTTATAACCTGGGTGAAGTACTCGGTGGGATGGATGAAGCCTTTGCGTTGAGCTATATAGAAAATAGCCTGACCTCAAACCCAGTATTGGCACCGTTGGCGCTGCGCGATTTAAACGATTTGTACTTGCTAGTGGATAAAGCCATGGGCAAATCAGTCTCCACTAACGCACTCAGCTACCCGTACTCTGATGCAGAAGTCAATGAAATTACTGCAGTTATTTCCCGATTACTCAACCTGCGTGATGTGGTACTGAAGGTAAACCAGCAGTATATTGCCAGTGCCGCACAGTCAGACAAATACCGAACTGAGCCGGCATTCCGTCTGCAAGGCAGTTACCGAAATATGAACAAACTCAGCGAGAAAGTCTCTTCCGTTATGAATGATGATGAATTGGAGAGATTGCTGGATGACCATTATCTTGGGGAAGCGCAATTATTAACGACAGGTGCTGAAGAGAACTTATTGAAGCTGGCAGAATTACGCGGAAGGCTGAATGAGAAAGATGCCGCTCGCTGGCAGCAAATCAAGAAAGACTTCTTGCGTAACAAAGCATTAGGTGGTGATAATGCCGATGTGGGCGACCGCGTTGTGACTCAGCTCGCTCAACTGGTTGAAAGCGTACAATCTCTCGGACATCGATAATGCAAACTTGGCTAAGCCCGCGAATTAAATTACTGATTACCCTTGCGGGTTTGCTGATCACGATCCAAATCGCCAATAGTTTAAGTGGCTACGCGCTTGTTGGGTTCGGTATCCAACCCAGAACGCTGCACGGGCTGGTGGGGATTATCTTCGCCCCACTGCTCCACGGGGATTGGGCGCATCTTCTGAGTAATCTGCCGCCATTACTGGTGTTAAGCGCCCTACTGCTACATGATTCCATTCGAAAGTACGCTTACGCCAGCGCATTTATTATTGTGGTTGGCGGCTTGATTGTCTGGCTAGTGGGCAGAAATGCACTGCACATTGGCGCTAGCGGCTGGATTTTTGGGCTTTGGGGTTTATTGATTGCCCAAGGTTTTTTCCGCCGCAAACTATTAGATATCATTATCGCCCTGTTGGTACTGTTCTATTTTGGCGCGATGGCAAGCGGGTTATTGCCTGTTCATCAACAAATATCGACAGAATCCCATATTGCCGGTGCCATCGCCGGAATTGCTTATGCGTGGTTTGCCAATAAAAAACTAAGAACAACACCAACAACGACACGTTCAAAGTAACTCGCTACACACTGTAACCCTATACACACAACGCCCTGCGCCATCAAGTAGGTATTGTTCCCGTTCAACATTCACTTGGCTCCCTAATACTTCGCGAAATAGCGCCAATTCCGAACGGCAAAAGTTTTGGCACGCGGTTGCCGCAGCGCAGATAGGGCAATGATTTTCGATAAATAACCAGCTATCGCCTTCCTGTTCCACCTTTGCCATATAGCCCTCTTCGCTACGAACCTCGGCAAGTGCAGCTAAACATTTTTCCAATGGCAACCCTTGGCAACGCCCCAAATATTTACTGCGGCTTTCCGCCTCTCGCTGTTCAATCAGTTTTTCTAGCCCCGCATCACCAAAAATGGTTTTCACTGAATCAATGAGCTGCAAGGCCAGCTGGGCATGGGTATCGGGAAAACGTTGATGCCCCAGTTCTGTTAAGATCCAGTTTTGCCGAGGACGTCCAGCACCTGACTGAGCGGTACATTGGACACCTTCCACCAGCCCCAGAGACGTTAATTTATGGATATGCTGGCGGGCTGCTTCCCCCGTTAAACCCAGGTCATGAGCAATCACAGCCGTGGCAACGGGTCCTTTGGTTTTGATGCAAAACAGCACCTTATCCACTGCTTGAGTGAGATTTAGATTATCAAAGTATTTACTTGCTTTATTCATAGTGTGATTTTATTATCCAAGCCAATACTTGGATAATACCCTTTTCTTTACTCTTTCGTCCAGCAGGTCTGCGTATGAGCAACAAAACTGTCTCCGAACCCAATGAAACAGGCACAGAACATCAAGGAAAATGGGCCGATTTACTCAGCGGCACCAATGCGTTATTGACGATAGCCCTCACTGGTGGTGTCGCACTCCATGCTATCAATATTTATATTGTCACTACGATTTTACCGAGTGTCGTCAATGATATTGGCGGCCTTGAATATTATGCGTGGAATACCACGCTGTTTGTGGCAACCTCCATTATTGGCTCTGCATTATCCAGTAAAGTACTGGATAGCCTAGGGCCTAAACTTGCCTATCTTAGCGCCCTCACACTATTTTCCTTGGGCGCCATTTGGTGTGCATCCTCACCGTCCATGCTCACCTTATTGGGTGGACGTGCCTTGCAAGGGCTTGGCGGCGGAATGTTATTCGCGCTTAGTTATGCGCTGATCCGCATTGTCTTCACGCCAAACCTGTGGTCTCGCGCCATGGGGGTGATATCCGGTATGTGGGGGATCGCCACTTTGTGTGGTCCTGCTATTGGCGGTATTTTTGCTCAAGGGGGTCATTGGCGCTGGGCTTTTTGGGCTTTATTGCCCGTGGCGGTTGTTCTGGCAATGATTGTTATCAACCAATTGCCAGGGAAAAAATCTCAGCAAGCCCAAACAACAAAAATTCCAGTTCTGGCGATTTCACTGCTGGTTATCTCCGTACTTGCTATCTCAATCGGTAGCTTATCAGAAAGCTTGCTCAGTAATCTTGTCGGGTTACTCATTGGTATTGCCTTGCTCATCACCATTGCGTTTATTGATGGCAAGAACGGGAAGCGTTTACTCCCTACAGGGGCTTACTCCCTGAAAACTCAACTTGGGGTTATTTTCCTGACAATGTGTCTGCTAGTGGGGGGAATGACCACCGAAATTTATGTCCCTTACTTCCTACAAACCATTCACCAGTTTTCACCGTTGATGGCGGGTTATTTAACTGCCGTGATGGCGGCGGGGTGGACGGTGGGTGCCTTACTCAGTGCTAATAAAACGGGTCCCATCGTTTTACGTATCCTTAAAGCTGGTCCCGTTATCATCTTGGTATCGCTGATAATTCTCGCGGTTCTAACGCCTAATCTGGATTTGGTTAACTCCGTTCCATTATTTATTCTTTACCTACTCGCTATGATGGGCGTTGGATTAGGGATTGGCGTCTGCTGGCCTCATTTAGTTCTGCGAGTATTTAATGCGGCGCCTAAAGGAGAGGAAAACTTAGCATCCTCTTCAGTGATTACGATCCAATTGTATGCAACCGCGTTATCTGCGGCATTAGTCGGCGTGGTAGTGAACAATAGTGGGTTGATTAATCCTGGTGGGTTAGTCGGCGCTCAACAAGCCTCTGTATGGCTATTTGCCTTGTTTGCCATTAGCCCACTCTTGGCTGCGATTTTAATTCGCAAAGTTAAGTAATAAAAAAGGAGCCATTGGCTCCCTTTTTATTTAGTAAGCGGTATTGACATTTTTACTGCGAAAGAAAAAAGGTAACACAACAATACTCACCACCAGCACGATTATCGTCGCCATCATGACAGACATAAATGCGCTATCAAATGCCATACTCGCCTGATTCACTAAGAGGCTTGCACTATCTTGCGGTAACCCTTCAGCCACAATTAACGCTTCATCAAGGCTATCATAGACTTTGTCTGCTACCGTTAAACCTGCCGGTAATACCAGCTTGGCGGTATAAACCGCACTCATCAAGCCACCCATAAATGTTACACCGAGCACACTACCTAGCTCATAAGCCACTTCTTCAATGGATGCTGCCATTCCCGCTTTGTCATCTGGCGCATTTAACATGATGGTGGTTGATGCCGTGGTAAAAATAGCACCTAATCCGAACCCAACACAGAATAAGAATGACAGTAATACCAAGCCGGTTGAGGTTTTGAATACCCACGCAACCCCAATGACGCCCACTAATGTGCAAATAAATCCTAAAATCATCATTAGTTTAGCGCCGACTTTATGCAAATACATACCCGCTAACGGAGCCGCTAACACAGACGCAATCGGGATCGGAATAATGTATAACGCCGCCTCGAATGGGGTATAACCTAATACCAACTGCAAGCGCTGACTTAATAGTAGCTCGACACCAACGATAATCACGATGGATAAAATCGCCATCAGAATACCCGCAAAAAACCGTGGGTCGCCAAGTAATTTGAAGTCAATCATTGGCGACTCTGATGCTAACTGTCGGCGACTAAAAATAACCAGAAAGCCAATGCCGATCGCCCCAGCAATGAGTAATGTGAACCAATCAATATTGGCTTTTCCAAGCTCTTTCAAGGCGTAGATTGAACCAATTAGCCCCACCAAGACAAACAAAGAGCCTAAATAATCAATCGGTTGCTGCGAATTTCTCGTACTTTTTGGGATTAAAGAAAGCGCAAATGGGATCACCAACAGCACCACCGGCACGTTGATTAAAAAAACAGAACCCCACCAAAAATGATTGAGTAACACGCCGCCGACTAATGGCCCAATTGCCGCACCACCCGATGCCACTGCTGACCAAATACCAATCGCTAGCGCCCGTTCTTTCGGATCTAAAAAGACTTGGCGAACAATGGCTAATGTCGCTGGCATACTAATCGCAGCACCAACCGCTAAGAAACCACGAGATAAAATTAAGCTCAATGCACTCGGTGAAAATGCTGCGCACAGAGAGGCCAATGCGAATAAGGGCAACCCGAGTATAAACATCCGCTTATGACCCACTTTATCACTTAACATTCCCGCAGCAGGCAATAGCCCCGCCACTACTAGCGGGTAAGCATTCATGATCCATAATTTTTCAGATGCTGTTGCACCTAGATCATGGGTGAGCTTAGGCAGTGCGGTGTATAGCACGGTGACATCAATGACGATGAGAAATAAAACACTCGATACTAAGAGTAGAATAATCCAACGTTTATAATCTGCTATCATAAAATCTTCTCAACTTGTTTAATTGATCACCTTGATGGATGATCGTGCTATAATATAATTCCATACGTACGTATGGAAAAGAGGTTTTTTTAAATGGGACGTCAACGAACAATCGATCGCGAAAAAGTGCTAGAAGCCGCAGAAGAGATTGTCATTAATCAAGGTGCTACCGCACTGACGATTGATGCAGTCGCCAAATCAATGGGGATTTCTAAAGGGGGAGTCCAATACTGCTTTGGTAACAAAGAAGCCTTAATTGATGCCATGTTTGAGCGCTGGAGCCACTCTTACGATGAGATTTTCAGTCAAGCGATAGCTCAAGATAACAGTCCTGAAGGTCGAGTGATTGCCCACATAAAAGCCACAGCGGACCACGATAAAACCAGTATCGCCAAAGGTGCCGCATTAATGGCTTCTATGCTTCAAACACCTGAATATTTAGAAAGCACCCGTAAATGGTACCGAGAACGCATTGCTAATTTAGATTTATCAACCGAAAGCGGCAAACGCGCTAGATTGCTATTTTTAGCCACTGAAGGCACTTTTATTTTGCGCCATTTTGGTTTGATGGATATTGATGATGCTGAATGGCAATCAATATTCAGCGATATCGAAAATACCTTTAAAGTTTAGGTGAAAATCCATTTTTGATATATCTAACACTCTCTTTTTTATATTTTTATCTAAAAAGGAGAGTATTCAATGAAGAAAATAAGTCATGAGTGTACAGGTAAAATACCTCAGCCACATATTGAACAAAACCAATCCGCTTTGGCGAAACCTAAAAACAAAAAAAACGTGTTTATAGAGAGAGTAAACGGGTTGTTTAATACCTGCTTGTTTAACACATTGTTAAAACGCCCCAATAAAACAAAAAATACAGAAATCATCCCTTCCCATAAAAGTGTCGTAAAGCTGACAATACCTGAGAATCCTTCTCCGCAAAAAATAGAAAAAAATACGAATTTAGCGCCAAACAAAGTACACATTGAACCGATCGTACATATTGAGCCTATAATCGCAAAAACAGTACCAAGCGAAATAGACCAATTCACAGAAAGTTTGCAGCATCTCAATATCATCTTTAAAGATAATTCGTTCGGTGCTAATCATCGGCCTACCTGTTTAGTCAAAAATAGTCCAAAACATCGCACAATCACCCTAGATAATCGTCATTATCTTGGTAAGGGGGAATATGGAACCGCCTATCGCATTGGTGACTTTGCGATTAAAATTCCTCATCGCAATTTAGATTTTAAATACAATAAATATGCGAAATACGATCGTTGTGCCAGAGTATTAAATGAGGTAAATAAAGATATTAACTTTGCACGCTCTACTACACTAGCAAACGGCAATGCCATTTTAGTCACTAAGTTTATTGATGGAAAATCGATAAAAGGTAAGGAAGCTTCTGCTTTTGTTGAAGCCCGGGGACGCACTCTTTTTGACCATGGCTCAGAAGGAAACGTAAGAAAAGACAGGCAGAATAACCTGTTTTTAATTGATGCTGATTTTGCTGCGCAACCTAAAGAGCTAAATCGTACCCTGTCTGTCGGTACCACTGAAATCTATAAGCGTTATGAAAATAACGATACCCGTTAGCTTAGAATTAAAAAAACCAACAACGTAATACACGCTGTTGTTTTTTGATTAATCGCGGCCGTTATTGCTCATCATACACACTCGGTACAAACACATTTCGTTCGATCATTTTCTCGATTTGCTTATTTAAGATGGTTTCTCGGTAGTGCTTATGATTGCCTTGAGGCTCATGTAAGTAGGTATTTTTCGGGTAAATTGGTGTTTCATAAATAAGTTGAGCACATTCAGTTCGAATATCTTTCAGCCAGTTACTCACCGAAGCATTGGCGCGGTGATGGCGCATCGCTTCGATATCAATCACCCCATAAACATAGGTAGAACCGTTAGTATCCTCTTGTTTACCCACAATTTTACCCTTGTAGTCCACAATCAGTGAACGACCGCCACCACAGTCAATTGGCGCTTGCGTGGTTGGGAACATATACATTGAGCCAATATTCGGCGCCACAACATAGAAATTATTTTCCAACGCTCGGGCGCGGTTAGAAATTTCAAACAGGTCATTTTCAGTAAATGGCGTCGGTAATGAGGCGCGATACACCACTTCTGCCCCATTTAATGCCAGACCACGACCGTTTTCAGGGAAGTTTCCTTCCATGGCCATCATTACCCCTAATCGACCAATTTCAGTATCAACCACTGGCCAAAAAGATTGTAATGAGCGCCCATATTTTTTTATCCACTCATCGTACAGATCATGAGGCGATGCCGAACGTTCACACGGCAGCAAAGAGGACATTTTATGGTGTTTCAGGATAATGTTGCCTTTGGGATCAATAACAAACCCAACGTTAAACATAATTCCCGGCCAATCAGGATCACGGGTTTTCGCTTGCGCCATGATGTACACATTTTGAGACTTAGCTAACTCTCCCAGCCTGTCAGTCTCTGGGCCAGGGATATCAATGGCGCCATCTTTTAAAAATTCAGCAATCGGTAAATCTAGGGCTTCATCGTTGAAACCTTGCAAAGCCCCTTCAGGAAGAACGAGTAAACGAACAGGGAGATCCAATGAAGATAGCCACAGCGCACCGTGAGATAGCTCCTCAAGATGGTCGATATTTTTCATAATATCGCTACGCGTTTTTATTCCCCACGTTGTTGGCACTAAACCCACTACACCATATGGCTTTATCATAATAATTCTCCGATTCTATTTTCGATTTACCTGCATTTGGCATTGTTCAAAAATCAAACTCATCGAATATTATTCACATGTTAAATTTATGTCAAATAAATATTAAATTGCACTTTTTGGATATTCACACTTAATCTGTTCAATATTTGACGCTAATATTTAAAATAAAAAATCAGGCTATAAACATATTAACAATCTAGTGATTGTCTTATTAATTATAAATATAACCTCGCGTTACTTTATTTTAAACACTATAAATATCAGTCAAGTAAAAGATTATTGCTATTTTTAATTTCCTCATAAAATTAATATAGGAAAACATTTTCATTCTTAAAAACAGAAACAAAAACCGCGAGTAAACTTAAGTTTTATTAATATTTAGCCCAGAAACAAAAACTGCAATAAATATCCTATTCCTGCATTTATTGTACATTTTATTAACATTTCTATTGTGATTTAACTTAAAAAAGTAAAGTGTAATGTCGGCTTTTCAGATTTAAAAAATATACGTACTTGCCATTAAAAAAATATCGGTCGAATAACGATTAGAGAGTGATTTATGACAATACAAACATCTGAAATTACATCTGTCTCCTCAAAGCGCACGACCTTCAAAGTCATGCTGGTTTGCTGGCTAAGCATTTTATTTGAAGGTTATGACGTGGGGGTGATGGGTGCTGTTTTACCGACACTCTCTGAATATAAAGAGTGGAATTTAACCCCTATTGAATTAGGCGCCTTGAGCAGTTACACCCTCGTGGGAATGTTCTTTGGTGCTTTTATTATTGGAACATTAAGCGAGTTATATGGTCGACGACGCATGCTATTAATCTGCGTTACGCTATTTTCGTCCACCATGTTAGCCACTGCTTTAGCGCCAACACCTTGGTTTTTTGGATTAATGCGTTTTATCGGCGGAATCGGACTTGGGGGCGTGATCCCTGTCGCAGCCGCGCTCACCATTGAATATTCACCAACCGAAAAACGGTCGTTTAACTATGCCATTATGTACTCAGGCTACTCTCTGGGTATCTTATGTGCCGCGTTAGTGGCGATTGCGATTCTTAGCCAATTTGGTTGGCGTGGTGTAATGATGGTCGGGTCATTGCCTTTATTATTAATTTGGCCAATGTCCCGCCTGTTACCAGAGTCGATTGAATACCTTAACAACCGAGGGCAACACGAAAAAGCGAGAAAACTGGCGGAGAAACTTGAAGTCACCTATCACGAACCCGTGAAGCTAGAAAAGCAGGCTTCTCGTAGCCTAAAAGAAGTCGTCGCGATTATCTTTTCCAAAGATTACCTGCGAGCAACTTGCTGTTTTTGGGTCGCGCTGTTCTGTGGAGGCTTCATCGTTTACGGCTTAAATACGTGGCTGCCATCCATCATGCGTAAAGAAGGTTATGATCTTGGCTCCAGCTTAACGTTCTTAGTGGTGTTCAGTTTATCTTCTGCGCTAGGCGGGTTATTCCTTGGGAAAGTCGCCGATAAATGCGGCGCTCGCGGCACAGTTGCATTCTTCTTTATGCTCGGTGCAATGGGCATTGGGTTGATGGTCTTCAAGCAAAATATCTATATGAATTATTTGCTTGTTGGTCTCGCGGGGATTGGCTGTATTTCTGCACCATTAATTTTGACCGGCTATGTCGCCCATTTCTATCCATCCAGTGTGCGAGCTTCTGCAACAGGTTGGACAATGAGTATCTCCCGTGTCGGAGCCATGTCCGGCCCTATGTTCGGGGCTTATATTGCCAGCCTTGGAGTCGCCAGCAGTTGGAACTTTGCCGCGTTCTCTGCGGTGACGGTAATAGGCGGTATTGCCGTAATGCTACTGCCAAGTAAACGCTTATAAACCCAAAAACAAAATCCCCTCGGTAATTTCGAGGGGATTTTTATCAATACCAATTACCAGAAACGAGCAATTTGTTCACGCAGAGCTTCTGCGGTGGCTTTTCCTTTTTCCCCAACCAATGCACGCCCAGCAATAAAGGCTTTAGCTTTGATATCTTCAAAAAGGTGAATATCTTCTGGCACAATCCCGCCAGTTATCGACAGTTCGAGTCCTAAATCAGAAAGTTGGCGCATTTTAGTGAGATCTTCAGGTCCCCAGCCCACGCCAGCGAGCTCAGCATCACGAGAACGGTGGTAAATCGCCTGTTTGATCCCTAAGTCTACCCAGCGCTTCGCATCGTCTAATGTCCAGTTACCATACAGTTCAATTTGGATTTCACGACCAAATTCATCCGCTACTTTTTTACATGCCGTGATAGTGGCAATATGCGCCGCTGCCGAAACCGTGATCCAATCCGCGCCTGCTTCGAACGCCATTTTCGATAAAATCGCACCGCCGTCCGTGGTTTTCATATCGCAAACAATAATGTGTGATGGATGATTTTTACGTAGGGTTGAAACCGCATTCATGCCTTCCGCAAAAGCCAAAATAGTACCAATTTCAATCACATCAACAAAAGACTCCACATTGTCAGCAACCGCCAGCGCATCTTTCAGATTGGTTTGGTCTAATGCAATTTGAATTAAAGGTTTAGTCATTTGATTATCCTAGTGTTTTAGATTAAATCGGGTATCTGATGAATAACGGCCTAAGCCAATGCAGCATCAATCACCTGATAGACCTCATCTGCACTGGTGCAGCGGCGAATTTTATCGAGATCAATCCCCGTTTCGCTCTCTTCATCATCCAGTACTTGAGTCACTTCCATTAAGCCTTCCATATGTTCATCAGAAGAACTTCCCGCAAGCGTAATAAGGACATCCACAGGCTCACTTTCCCCATCAAATACAATCGGTTCTTTTAATGTCACCAAGGCAAATGCGGTTTTTAAAACACCATTTTCTGGGCGGGCATGAGGTAAGGCTAAATTAGGTGCAATACAGATATAAGGGCCTAACTCTTTGACGCTGCTAATAATGGCTTCATGGTAATCCGGCAAAATCGCCCCAGATGCGATGAGCATATCGGTGCCAATCTTAATTGCATCCTGCCAATTATCCGCTGAGGCATGTAATTTAATGGAATTGTTATCCATTAGAGATTGTTTGAAACCCATGGCATTGCTCTCCTATCGTCATGGACATACATCACTGAATCCCCATGACAAATTTAGTTATTGGATTTATTTCGATTCACTAAAGTTATTATGAATAATCGCCAGTAATTCATCGCCAAATGAGTTGGGATTTAACATATTCTGCACACCCAGTACGAATTTACCTTCCCCCGCATCCATTTCAGAAGAGAGATGCTTGGAAGAGACAATAATGTCTGTATTCGCCAATTTTGATTTGTAATCAGAGACGGCGCAGGAATCCATCACATGAGGAATGCCTTTACCTTCAAGGTACTTAGCAATTTTCATTTTCATCATCATCGATGAACCTTGCCCATTACCACATACCGCGAGAATACTGACGGGTCTAGCTCCCGTTGAAATAGGCTGTTCTGTCGCTTCAACTGACGTATTTTCAACACTCAGCTCCACTTGTGGCTCTGCTGCCGCAGCGGCTTGTGCATCTTCTTCCGCACGCAATCTTTTCGACGCAAAGTACATGTAAACAAACGACAGTCCAATCAAGACAAAGAAGAAATATTTGGAGAAGGAAAGCCCCTGCATTACTGGTGGGAAAACTAACGCCCAGTCGGCCATGCCCATCCAACCGCTAAAATCCGTTCCTTGCTGGCTAAATAATGAAATTGCCCATGCAGACCCAACAACTTCAATAATTCCCATCACGAAACAGATTTTCATGACCGCTTTCCAGCCACCGAAATGGTTGGCAAATACCCCAATTGTCGCATTGGAGAAGAACATCGGGATAAAACCGGGAATAATCATGATCGGGGAACTTAATCCCAACATAATCAATACCGCAGTAAACTGTCCCAACGCCCCCCACATAAAGCCGAATACCATGGCATTAGGAGAGAAAGCGTAAATTGCGGCACAGTCAATGGCGAGTACCGCGTTAGGAATAACGCGCTCGGAAATCCCTTTAAACGCTTCAGAAAGCTCGGCAACAAACATCCGCACGCCAGTAACAATAATCTGGATGGCGACCGCGAATTTCAAACCCGTTTCGAGAATATAGATGGTCCAATGGGTTTTCCCTGCCATTTCTTGTAAGTTAGTTAACCCAAAGGAAAGAAGAATAATGCCGAAGAAAACGGTCATCACAATCGCGGTGGCAGCGATGCTATCATGGAAAATATGCAGCCATTTCGGTAGTTTAAGATTATCAACGCTATCGTTTTTATCACCGAGTTTATGGGCAATTTTAGTGGCAACCCATGATGCGACTTGCTGCTGGTGACCGATTGAAAACCCAGCACCCCCAGTAACTGATTCCGTTGGCTTAAACATTATATTGGATGAAATACCCCAATACAGCGCCATGAGAACGGCTGAGTAGATAATGGTTTCCCACATGCTGGTGCCCAGCACAAAATAGAATACGGCGATCAATCCCGCTTGCTGGAACATGATATGCCCCGTCAGCATTATGGTGCGGATCCCCGTAATACGGCGGAAAAGTACCAAAAGAATATTAATCGCCAATGCAATCAGAACCGTATATCCAACCCATGAATAGTTATCCCCCATGGTTTCCATGGTGGCCATCATTGAGGTGTATGGGTCGATAACTGAACCGGTAAGGTGATGATACTCTGACATTTTTGCAATGACAGGTTTGAAGCTGGAGACTAATGTATCGGCTCCCACTTGCACTAACATAAAGCCGACAATTGTTTTTATGGTTCCCTTCAGGATGGTTGTGCCATCTCTCTTTAGAAGCCAGTAGCCAATCAATGTCACTAATCCCAGTAATAACGGGGCTTTGGTCATCACTTGGCTGTAAAAAATATAGAATGAGTCATACAGAAAATCCATATTTTTACCCCTAAATCAAATTTAGTGTGAATTATTATCTTATTTAAAATTACATTACCCTGATCACAGACAAGCATTCTCACGCTATAATCAAACAGTTCATCAATTTAATCACTCAAACACATTTTGTAATCATAAGTAATCACCATTTGCTCATTTATGATTATTTAAAGTGACACTTTTTGACCAGTAAAAAACCCTACATTTGTTGAGCCGATCACAACAAATATAGTAAAAATCAATATTTACATATAGTTAAAGAATTAAATTGGCATGGGTAATTTTTGAATTTAGTGAGTTGACAATTTTCACCATGATCATATAGAATCAAATTCAATCATTTTGAATCAAAAGTTGTCATGATACTGTGATTATAATAATCATCACTAAAGACGAAAAATGATTATACAGAAATAAGGCGCTACACATGAATGAGACACAAAGACATCATGAAATTTTGTCTTTATTGAAAGAAAATCAAATCATTAACGTATCTTTTATCACAAAACATTTTGATATCTCACCGGCAACTGCTCGCCGGGATATCGCCAAGCTAGATGAGCAAGGCAAACTCAAAAAAATACGTAATGGTGCAGAGCGCATTGAAGAAAAAAGACTTAGATGGTCACCGCTGAATATCAACAGCACCGATCATTATGAGGAAAAATCACAAATCGCCATGAAAGCGGCAGAACTTTGCCAACCGGGAGATAGCGCTGTTATCAACTGTGGATCTACCGCATTTTTGCTAGGACAGCAACTGTGTGGAAAAGGGGTTCAGATAGTAACAAACTATTTCCCTCTCGCCAGCTACTTGATTGAAGAAGAGCATGAAGATGTGATTCTGATTGGCGGACAATATAACCGAACACAGGGGATTTTCCTCAATCCAGCATTAAGCACATTGATGGGATATGCCGGAAACTGGATGTTTACTTCAGGGAAAGGTTTAACCGAAACAGGGCTGTACAAAACAGATATGCTGACTGCGGTCGCGGAGCAACAGATGCTCGATCGTATTGATAAATTGGTTGTCGTTGTGGATAGCTCAAAAGTTGGAAGTCGAACAGGCATGTTATTTTGCCCTGCCGAAAAAATTGACTATCTCATCACTGGTAAGAACGCCGACCCGAAAATTATCAAAGCCATCGAAGCCCAAGGCACGCAAGTCATCCTTGTATAATTAGATTAACTATCTAATTCAACGAATTAACAAATTTATTCTGTATTTCGCCTTATTTTCATGAATAAGGCGCTAATCCCTTACATTTGAAATTCTGGATAGGAAAGGTGTTGCTATGAGTAAAGTAAATGAAATTACCCGTGAATCTTGGATTTTAAGCACATTCCCAGAGTGGGGAACCTGGCTCAATGAAGAGATCGAAAAAACCGTCGTAGAACCCAACACATTTTCTATGTGGTGGCTGGGCTGTACAGGTATTTGGTTGAAAAGCGAAGGTAACACCAACATTTCCATCGACTTTTGGTGTGGCACGGGTAAAAAGACCCAGAAAAACCCACTGATGAATCAGCAGCATCAAATGATGCGTATGGGCGGTGTTGAAGCCCTGCAACCCAACTTACGTACCGCGATTTTTCCCCTCGACCCCTTTGCGATTAAAGATGTCGATGCCATTTTGGCATCCCATGACCACGCTGACCATATTGACGTCAACGTTGCGGCGGCAGTATTACAAAACTGCGGAGACCACGTTAAATTTATTGGCCCGCAAGCCTGTGTCAACCTATGGACAGGTTGGGGTGTACCGGAAGAACGCTGCATTGTGGCCAAAGTTGGCGATGTGATTGAAGTCGGCGATATGAAAATCCGCGTGTTGGATTCCTTCGACCGTACCGCGCTAGTGACCTTACCAAAAGGCGTCTCTTCCTATGACAAAGCCATTTTGGACGGTATGGATGAGCGTGCAGTAAACTATTTGATTGAAACCACAGGCGGCTCTTTGTATCACTCTGGGGATTCTCACTATTCCAACTATTATGCGGCGCACGGCAACCGCTACAATATCGATGTTGCCCTGCTTTCTTTCGGTGAAAACCCGCGCGGAGTCACCGACAAAATGACCTCTTCCGATATTTTGCGTGCCGCAGAATCACTAGATTGCACGACGGTTATTCCATTCCACCACGATATTTGGGCTAACTTCCAAAATGACCCTCGTGAAATTGAAGTGCTATGGAATATGAAAAAAGAGCGTCTGCAATATAAATTTGCCCCATTCTTCTGGCAAGTTGGCGGGAAATATACCTACCCAACCGATAAAGGGCGCATGCATTATCAGCATTTCAGAGGCTTCCAAGATATCTTTAAAAACGAACCTGAATTGCCGTATAAAGCCTTCTTGTAAGGTTGATATCGATTAAAAAAACAAAATCCGGTCAGGCGCATTTCCTGACCGGATTTTTATTATCTTTATAAAAACCGCTAACTTTATATTAATCACCAAAATCGCGATTAAGGGATCACGCCCAGCAATTTAAACCAGAAATAATCCAGCGGTACCAAGAGGAAAAAGGTCAAAATAAACAAGATAAGACATAACCTTACCCCATCCATTAACGGCACTTTGCCCATTCCCATCGCGACAACAATCGGAGATGCTTGATAAGGCAATAAAGGTGTCGAATAACCGATAACTTGTACCATTAGAACTGCAATCAGCGGTAAGCCCGTGGCATTAGAGAGCGATTCCGCTAACGGGGTATACAGTGCTGGAACACCGTTTGCCGTCACCACAAAGTTTAAGCCGCTGGTCAGTCCCACTAAGCTACCAAAATCCATAAATGGGCTATTTGGGTCAAGTGGCAGCATCTTTTGTAAGTAAGTACCAACCACCATCCCTACGTTGGAATAACTCACCAATGTTGCTAGGCTCAAAATCCCTGCGACATAAATACAAGTGCGGATATTCACAGCTTTAACAAACTCGTCATTGGTGACAAAACCGACTTTAGGTAGCAAGCAGAAACATGCCGCGACTAATCCCACCCATGCCGGTGAAATACCGTGTGTGGTATCCGTGATCCAGAAAAGCAACGTGACAGCCAGCACAACACCGAGCTTTTTCTCATCGCGGCTCATTGGCGGTAAGGTTTTTTGTTCAGCCACCTGCTGCAATTTGGCAGGAAATAGAAAATAGATACACAGCACCACCATTGCACCTTTAATTAGCCCTAAGATTGGCATGTGCAGGAACAGATAATTCAAATAGGAAAGTTTAAGGTGGTAGGTGGTTTCTATCGCCCCCGCCATGACGAGGTTGGGAACGTTTGCAGGCAGCACGGTTGCAGAAAGTTGGAAGGTACCAAAACCGACCGCCAGCGCTAACCCGATACGCCCTCGACTGCCACTTACCAACCCGACTTTATCCGCTATTGCCATCACAATCGGCATCAGTAATGCAATTCGCCCCATATTCGACGGCATAATAAATGCCAACCCATACGCGAGGATCACCACGCCAATGATCAATGAGAGCCAGGATTTGGTAAAACGTCCTGAGATATGCTGCGCAATACGTTCCGCCAGCCCCACTTTATTGATGGCAAACCCAAGAATAAAGCCGCTTAAAACGAGCCAAAATGCTTCTGAGGTGAATCCTGAGAAAATCACATTGGTTGGCGCTAAATGTAAACATGCCGCTGCTGCTAAAAACAGTAATGCTACTAAATATTCTGGTAGTTTTCCTGTCGCCCAAAACCCTATTGTGATTGCGATGACAACCGCACTCAACCATTCAATCTCTGCCATCCACGTAACCTTCTGCTGATTTTTATTGTTGTTTATTATTGCTCAATACTGCATCAAGAAAATTAAGTATACGTGAAATTGATAGCGAATAGATGCATACACAAGCAACTAATTAGCATCGAGTTGTTATAGTTCAGCAGGGAAATTTAAATGGTGTGTAAGAATAGAGAAGTAATAAAAAGCCGGTGTACTTTTACAGGGCACCGGCTGGATTTTTAAATCAGAGCGAGATTACTCAACAGTCACTGATTTTGCCAAGTTACGTGGCTGATCGACGTCTGTGCCTTTGATTAACGCAACATGGTAAGACAGTAATTGCAGTGGCACCGTATAGAAAATTGGTGCAATTAACTCTTCTACATGCGGCAGGGGAACAATTTTCATGTTTTCACTTGCCACAAAACCAGCATCTTGGTCAGCGAACACATACAGCAGACCACCACGTGCGCGAACTTCTTCAATGTTAGATTTCAGTTTTTCTAACAGTTCGTTGTTCGGAGCAACGATGATAACCGGCATATCTGCATCAATTAATGCTAATGGGCCATGTTTTAATTCGCCCGCGGCATATGCTTCAGCGTGGATATACGAAATCTCTTTCAGTTTCAGAGCGCCTTCAACAGCGATAGGGAACTGATCGCCACGACCTAAGAACAGCGCATGGTTTTTGTCTGAGAAATCTTCCGCTAACGCTTCAATCACTTTGTCTTGAGACAGCATGCTTTCAATACGCGCTGGCAATGCGTGAAGTGCATGAGCAATACGCTCTTCCAGTTCTGGGTTAGCCCCTTTCAAGCGTCCCATATACGCCACCAGCATCAACAATACCGTTAATTGGGTTGTGAATGCTTTGGTGGAAGCGACGCCAATTTCCGCGCCCGCTTTGGTCATCAGCGAAAACTCAGATTCGCGAACTAATGACGATGCACCAACATTACAAATCGCCAGAGACGTTAAGTAGCCTAACTCTTTAGACAAGCGCAGAGCCGCTAAAGTATCTGCCGTTTCCCCTGATTGGGAAATGGTGATCATCAAGCTGCCTTTACGGTGTGCTGGTTTGCGGTAGCGGTATTCAGACGCAATTTCCACGTCACAAGGGATACCCGCCAGTGATTCAAACCAATAACGCGCAACCATCCCGGCGTTGTAGGAAGTCCCACAAGCAACGATTTGGATATGGTCGACTTTAGACAGAATTTCGCTGGCTTTCGGGCCTAATTCACTCAGGTCGATACCATTATCTTGGTTAAAACGCCCTTCAAGGGTGTTTTTAATCGCCATCGGCTGTTCATAGATCTCTTTTTGCATGTAATGGCGGTATGCGCCTTTATCACCTGCATCGTATTGAACATTCGATTCGATTTGCTCACGTTCAACTGGTGCGCCTTGTTTATCAAAAATACGCACAGTGCGACGAGTGACTTCCGCAATATCCCCTTCTTCTAGGTAGATAAAACGACGAGTCACAGGCAATAATGCCAGTTGGTCAGAAGCTAAGAAGTTTTCGCCAACACCCAAACCGATAACCAACGGGCTACCAGAGCGTGCTGCGACTAATAATTCTGGGTTGCGGCTATCCATAATCACGGTGCCATAAGCGCCACGTAATTGCGGGATCACGCGCTGAACCACTTCCAGTAATGTGCCGCCTTGCTGCTGTTCATGATGAACAAGGTGCGCAATTACTTCCGTGTCAGTGTCTGAACTAAAAATATAGCCAAGTTTTTTCAGCTCTTCTTTCAGTTCTAAATAGTTCTCGATAATTCCGTTATGAACAACGGCAATATAACCCGAGGTATGAGGGTGAGCGTTACGCTCGCTTGGAATACCATGAGTCGCCCAACGAGTATGCGCGATACCCGTTCCACCAGAAACTGGGTTCTTTTCTGCTTCTTCCGCCAGCATTTGTACTTTACCGACTTCACGTAAGCGTTGCAGATGACCTTCATGCTCAACCACCGCCATACCCGCAGAGTCATAACCACGGTATTCTAAACGGCGAAGACCTTCTAACAGAATTTCCGCGATATCACGTTGTGCGACAGCACCAACAATTCCACACATATTAAGTTATTCCTAAATAAAGGGGTTATTCCCCTCTTATTGTCGCAACCTGATTATTGTTCAGCTTTCGCTGTTCCCCAGCCTTGTAGAAACGGGGAATTTATTGTTTTGTTTGCTACTTTGTAGCGATTTTTATATTAAAAAATACTGACCGACATTGCTTAGACTGCTAATTCTTAGATAGCTAATTCGTTCATAGCTAATCATAGGAGAGACTTGAATATCTCTCCTCTATATTTACTTATGTTTTATTTACTTATTTTTTCTTTACTGGGCGCTGCCAGTTTTTAATGTGTGTCTGTTTCACGCGGCTCACCACCAGCTCACCTTCGTTAATATCACGAGTGACCGTGGTACCAGCACCAATGGTTGCGCCATTAGCCACACACACAGGAGCAACTAACTGAGTGTCAGAGCCAACAAACACATCATCACCAATAACCGTTTTAAATTTATTCACACCATCATAATTACAGGTGATCGTGCCCGCACCAATATTCACATTACTACCAATCTGAGCATCACCCAGATAGCTTAAGTGGCCTGCTTTAGAGCCTAAGCCCAACGTGGCATTTTTCATTTCAACAAAGTTACCCACATGGGATTTCGCTGCTAATTTAGCACCAGGGCGTAAACGAGCGAAAGGTCCAACAGTACATTCCGTGGATAATTCAGAATTTTCAATCACTGAGTATGGGCTGATAACTGAGTTATCGCCAATCACACAGTTTTTCAGTACGCAGCCAGTTTGGATCTGAACGTTATTACCCAGCGTCACGTTACCTTCGATGATCACGTTAGTGTCGATGACTACATCACGACCGTGAGTTAAGGTTCCGCGAATATCAAAACGCGCAGGGTCGATAAGCATCACACCCGCTAACAGTAATTTTTCAGCTTGTTCTTTTTGGTAGATGCGCTCTAACGCCGCTAATTGCAGACGGTTATTAACCCCTTCCATTTCACTGAGGTGGCTTGGGTGAACGGTCGCAATTTTGTTGCCTTCTTTATGAGCAAGGGCAATGATGTCGGTGATGTAGTATTCACCTTGGGCATTGTTATTGTTCAGTTGGCTCAGCCAGCGATTAAAGTCTTTGCCGCTTGCGACCATAATACCGGTGTTGATTTCTTGGATTTTACGCTGCTCTTCGCTGGCATCTTTCTGTTCGATGATACCAACGACTTCGCCGTTTTCACGGATAATGCGACCATAACCGGCTGGGTTATCGAGGATAACTGTCAGTAAGCCAATGCCGCCTTCTGGCTTAGCTTCTACCAGTCGTTGTAATGTGTCTTTCGCAATCAGAGGTACATCGCCATACAGCATGACAATGTCTTCGTCATCTTGGAAGTGGGGAGCGGCTTGCTGCATTGCGTGACCGGTACCCAGTTGCTCCGCTTGCAGAACCCAATTGAGGTTTTGTTCACCCAGTTTTTCTTTCAGTAAATCACCGCCATGTCCGTATACCAGATGAATATCCGACGCACCGATTGATTTCGCAGTATCAATCACATGCTGAACCATTGGTTTACCTGCGAGTAAATGCAGAACTTTAGGTAAGTCTGAATACATCCGTGTGCCTTTACCGGCAGCTAAAATCACGACACTTTTTCTTTGCACAGTCATATTTTCCTGAAACTCCAACTTTGGGGTGAAAGTAAACCTATTTCCTGCATAAATTACTACATATTTCGCACAAATAAAAAAGCCAGTTAGTCAAACTAACTGGCTTTTTCTATATTGCTATCATTACATAAGCTTTTTAGTTAACTCGATAACTCGAAGTTTCGCTATTGCTTTTGCAAGTTCTGCTGATGCCTGAGCATAATCAACATCGCCGTGTGCTTTGCGGACATGTTCTTCCGCTTTGCGTTTAGCTTCCACTGCACGAGCTTCGTCTAAATCTTTACCACGGATCGCTGTATCAGCGAGTACGATAACACCAGTTGGTTGAACTTCTAAGATACCGCCGGAGAGGTAAATTAGTTCTTCTTCGCCAAACTGCTTCGTAATGCGTACCATGCCCGGTTTTATGGCAGTCAGCAGCGGGGTATGCTGCGGATAAATCCCCAACTCACCTTCACTACCTGTCACCTGAATTTTTTGTACTAAGCCTTCAAACATCTGTTTTTCCGCGCTTACTACTTTCAGGTAGTATGTCATTGCAGCTACCATATCAACCTCTCGTCAGATGGATTAAAGCTTTTTCGCTTTTTCCACAGCTTCTTCAATGGTACCAACCATGTAGAACGCTTGTTCTGGCAGGTGGTCGTAATCACCGTTCAGGATGCCGCTGAAGCCACGGATAGTGTCTTTCAGAGAAACGAACTTACCTGGTGAACCGGTAAAGACTTCTGCAACGAAGAATGGTTGAGACAGGAAGCGCTGGATCTTACGAGCACGAGCAACAACCAGTTTGTCTTCTTCAGACAGTTCATCCATACCCAGGATTGCAATAATATCTTTCAGTTCTTGGTAACGTTGCAGAATAGACTGAACGCCACGAGCAACATCATAGTGCTCTTGACCAACTACCAGTGGGTCTAATTGACGGCTGGTAGAATCCAGAGGGTCAACCGCAGGGTAGATACCCAGAGATGCGATTTGACGGCTCAGAACTACAGTTGCGTCTAAGTGAGCAAAGGTGGTTGCTGGTGATGGGTCAGTCAAGTCATCCGCTGGTACGTATACCGCTTGAACGGAAGTGATAGAACCAGTTTGAGTTGAGGTAATACGTTCTTGCAGAACACCCATCTCTTCCGCCAGCGTTGGTTGGTAACCTACCGCTGATGGCATACGACCTAACAGTGCTGATACTTCAGTACCTGCCAGTGTATAACGATAAATGTTGTCAACGAACAGCAGTACGTCACGACCTTCATCACGGAATTTCTCAGCCATAGTCAGACCAGTCAGCGCAACACGCAGACGGTTTCCTGGTGGCTCGTTCATCTGGCCATAAACCAGTGATACTTTATCCAGAACGTTTGAGTCGGTCATTTCATGATAGAAGTCGTTACCTTCACGGGTACGCTCACCAACACCGGCAAACACTGAGTAACCTGAGTGCTCAATCGCGATGTTACGGATCAGTTCCATCATGTTTACTGTTTTACCAACACCCGCACCACCGAACAGACCTACTTTACCACCTTTCGCGAATGGACAGATTAAGTCCATTACTTTGATACCGGTTTCCAGCAGTTCAGTTGAGTTAGCTAACTCTTCGTAGCTTGGTGCAGCACGGTGAATAGACCAGCGCTCTTCTTCGCCGATATCACCTTTCATGTCGATTGGTTCACCCAGAACGTTCATGATACGTCCCAGAGTTGCTTTACCGACTGGTACTTCGATTGGGTGCTCTAGGTTTACAACTTCTAAACCACGGCTCAGACCGTCTGATGTACCCATTGCGATACAACGGACAACACCACCACCTAACTGTTGTTGAACTTCCAACACCAGTTTTTCTTTACCGTTAATAACCTCAAGAGCATCGTACACTTTTGGTACGTTATCTTGAGGGAACTCGACGTCCACAACGGCGCCGATTACCTGGATAATCTTTCCAGTAGCCATCTTGAATCCTCTACGTAATTCGTAAACCTAGCTGTTAAACCGCGGCAGCACCAGAAACGATCTCGGTCAGTTCCTGAGTAATGCTGGCCTGACGAGCTTTGTTGTAAACCAACTGCAACTCTTTGATCAGGTTTCCACCGTTATCTGTAGCGGCTTTCATCGCTACCATTCGAGCGGCCTGCTCACTAGCTAGGTTTTCAACGACGCCCTGATAAACCTGCGACTCGATATAACGACGCAGCAGGGTATCCAGCAACGCCTTAGGATCGGGTTCATATAAATAATCCCAAGATTTCTTCTTCAGTGTTTCGTCATCGCTTGCAGGCAATGGCAGTAATTGAAGAATTGTTGGCTCTTGAGACATTGTATTGACGAACTTGTTGTTCACCACATACAGTTTATCTAAACGCCCTTCATCATAGGCTTGTAGCATAGAGTTAACTGGGCCAATCAGGTCAGAAAGGGTCGGGTTATCCCCCATTCCGGTTACTTGTGAAACGACATTGCCGCCTACAGAACCGAAGAATGCTACCGCTTTAGAACCGATTAAAGCCAAATCAACCTGAACGTTTTTCTCAGACCACGTTTTCATGTCTGCCAGTAGTTTTTTGAACAGGTTAACGTTCAAACCACCACACAGACCACGGTCTGTTGAAACAACCAAATACCCGACGCGCTTAACTTCGCGCTCTTCGAGATATGGGTGTTTATATTCCAGATTACCTAATGCAAGGTGACCAATCACACTGCGCATGGTTTCTGCATAAGGACGGCTGGCCGCCATGCGTTCCTGCGTTTTACGCATTTTGGACGCCGCGACCATTTCCATCGCTTTAGTGATCTTCTGCGTGTTTTGCACGCTTCCAATCTTGGAACGTATCTCTTTTGCGCCGGCCATTTCTGCTTCTCCTTATTAACCAGACGGCCCATAAAAATTCACGGGCCGAATAGTATTACCAGGACTGGGTGGCTTTGAATGATTCGAGCAGTTTATTCAACTTAGCTTCGATATCATCGTTATATTTGCCCGCCAGACCAATTTCGTTCATAAGGTCAGCATGCTCGCGCTGTGCAAATGAAACTAATGCAGCTTCGAATGCACCAATTTTTGCTAACTCAACATCGTCCAGATATCCACGTTCTGCAGCGAACAGAGACAGTGCCTGCTCTGCTACTGACATTGGTGCATACTGTTTCTGTTTCAGCAGTTCAGTTACTTTCTGACCGTGGCTCAACTGTTTACGAGTTGCGTCATCGAGGTCGGAAGCAAACTGAGCAAACGCTGCCAGTTCACGGTATTGAGCTAGTGCTGTACGGATACCACCAGACAGTTTCTTAATGATTTTAGTCTGAGCAGCACCACCAACACGAGATACTGAAATACCTGGGTTAACTGCTGGACGAATACCAGAGTTAAACAGGTTAGATTCCAGGAAGATCTGACCATCAGTAATCGAAATTACGTTTGTTGGTACGAATGCAGAAACGTCACCCGCTTGAGTTTCAATGATTGGCAGAGCAGTCAATGAACCAGTTTGGCCTTTCACTTCACCTTTAGTGAATGCTTCTACGTAATCAGCGTTAACACGAGCAGCACGCTCAAGTAAACGGGAGTGCAGATAGAAAACATCACCTGGGTATGCTTCACGTCCTGGTGGACGACGCAGCAACAGTGAAATTTGACGGTATGCGACAGCCTGTTTAGACAGGTCATCATAAACGATCAGAGCATCTTCACCGCGGTCACGGAAATATTCACCCATCGCGCAACCAGAGTATGGTGCTAAGTATTGCAGTGCAGCTGATTCAGATGCAGTTGCAACAACAACGATAGTGTTTTCCAGAGCGCCGTGTTCTTCCAGTTTACGTACTACGTTAGAGATAGTTGATGCTTTCTGTCCGATAGCAACGTAAACACATTTGATGCCAGAATCACGCTGGTTGATGATCGCATCGATCGCCAGAGCTGTTTTACCAGTTTGACGGTCACCGATGACAAGCTCACGCTGGCCACGGCCGATTGGAATCATCGCATCGACTGATTTATAACCAGTCTGTACAGGTTGATCAACGGATTGACGGTCGATAACACCCGGAGCAATAACTTCTACAGGAGAGAAGCCATCGTGCTCAACAGGACCTTTACCATCAATTGGTTGACCCAGTGTATTCACTACACGTCCTAACAGGCCACGGCCTACTGGAACTTCAAGAATACGACCAGTACATTTAACTTTCATGCCTTCTGCTAAGTCAGCATAAGGACCCATAACAACCGCACCAACAGAGTCACGCTCTAAGTTCAGTGCAATTGCGTAACGGTTGCCAGGCAGAGCGATCATTTCACCCTGCATGACTTCGGCTAAACCGTGAATACGAATGATACCGTCGTTAACGGAAACAATCGTACCTTCATTGTGAGCTTCACTCACAACATCGAACTGAGCAATACGCTGTTTGATCAGTTCGCTGATTTCGGTGGAATTCAGTTGCATATGCTCCAGTCCCCTTAAGACTGCAAGACGTCAGTTAAACGCTCTAAGCGACCGCGGACACTACCGTCAATGACGAGGTCTCCCGCACGAATGATCACTCCAGCAATAACAGACTTGTCAATTTTGCAATTCAGCTTAACTTTGCGTGACAGACGTTTTTCCATCGCGGCAGAAATTTTAGCTGACTGCTGTTCACTCAGTTCGTTCGCAGAAAGAACATCAACTTCAACAGTTGATTCCAGCGTATCGCGCAATTGGATAAATTGAGCTAATACTTCTGGCATCGTTGTTAAACGACCGTTTTCCGCCATAACACGAATCAGATTTTGAACATGCTCGTCAATTTCATCTCCACAAACAGAGATAAACGTTTTAGCTAATGTTTCTGGTGCAATAGAACCAGAAAGCAGCTCACCAACCTGTTCATTGCGCGTCACCTCAGAGGTGAAGGCCAGCATTTCCTGCCATTTAGCAACAGCTTGGTTTTCCACAGCAAAGTCAAAAGCTGCTTTGGCGTAGGGGCGAGCTACAGTAGCGATTTCAGACATGCCCCTCCCTCCTTACAGTTCAGCGACTAGTTTATCAACGATGTCGCTGTTAGCAGCTTCATCCACGGAACGTTCGATGATCTTCTCGGCACCTGCGATAGCAAGCATCGCAACCTGTTTACGTAACTCTTCACGTGCACGTTTACGCTCAGCATCAATTTCAGCTTGCGCTTGTGCTACGATTTTTGCACGTTCTGTTTCTGCTTCAGCTTTAGCTTCATCAATCATTTGAGTGCGTTGTTTATTCGCTTGTTCAATGATGATTTGAGCTTCAGCTTTCGCTTTTTTCAGTCGGTCGGTTGCGTCGGTTTGCGCCAGTTCCAGGTTCTTTTTAGCACGTTCTGCGGAAGATAAACCGTCAGCAATTTCTTTTTGACGTTTTTCTATGGCCGCCATAATCGGTGGCCATACATACTTCATACAGAACAAAACAAACAGGACAAACGCGATAGCCTGGCCGAGGATTGTTGCATTTAGATTCACAGACAATACCTCTTATTTATTAGTTAGTTAATGTTCTTAATGTGTGCCGAACGTTAATTAGGCAACAGCGAACATTACATATAAGCCCAGACCAACAGCAATCATCGGAATAGCATCGACCAGACCCATTACGATAAAGAACTGTGTACGCAGCAGAGGAATTAAATCTGGCTGACGAGCAGCGCCTTCTAAAAATTTACCACCTAGGATGCCGATACCGATCGCAGCACCGATCGCCGCTAAACCCATCATAATAGCGGCAGCCATGTACAGCAGATCCATACTCAGGTTTTCCATGACAGTCTCCAGTTTGTTTCAGTTAATACAATTATTGATTAATAAAATTAGTGCTCTTCAGAAGCCATCGACAGATAGACAACAGTCAGAACCATAAAAATAAAGGCTTGTAGCGTAATAATCAGTATGTGGAAGATAGCCCAAGGCAGGCTTAACAACCACTGTGACCACCACGGAAGCAGAGCCGCGATAAGAATAAAGATCAATTCACCTGCATACATGTTACCAAACAGTCGCAGACCGAGTGATACAGGTTTTGACAGCAGGCTAACCCCTTCAAGAATCAAGTTTACAGGGATAAATACCGGATGGTTGAAAGGCTGCATAGTGAGCTCTTTCGTGAATCCGCCAATTCCTTTCATCTTGATGCTGTAAAAGATTATTAGGATAAACACACCAATTGCCATCGACATCGTGATACTCACATCTGCGGTTGGAACAATACGCAGAGCAGGTAAACCTAAGTAGTGCTCACCGATGTATGGGATGAAATCAATTGGAAGTAGATCCAGAAGGTTCATTAAAAATACCCAGACGAACACCGTTAATGCCAGAGGGGCAATAACTTTGCTCTTCCCGTGATACATATCACGGACTGAGTTATCAACGAAACCAATGATCAGTTCTATTGCAGTCTGTAACTTACCGGGTACGCCACTAGTCGCATTGGCAGCAACTTTTCTAAATAGCCACAGGAATAAAGCCCCGAGAACTACTGAGAAAAAAAGCGAGTCAATGTTTAACGCCCAAAACGTTGGACTAGCGTGGGGATCGACCAACTCAAAGGTACGTAGATCCAACTGAAGGTTTCTCAGATGGTGACCTATGTACTCATTTGTAGTCATCACTTCTCCTGATGCAGACATGATGCCTCTTACCCTTTTGTAGTTTAAAAATACTTACCGTTTTACAACGGCTGGTGCAACAATCTGAACAATCAGCACCGCTAAATAGGTCAAACCCAGTGGTGTTATTGACGCTTTAAACACACCAAAAGCAACAACTAAGACAGTAATAGTTGTCACAACCTTTAACCCTGCTCCTAATGCAAAGAACCAGGCAATGCGGACAGGTTCATCCTCTTCTTTTGCTTTTTCAAGGCGTGATAGCAGCATAAATACGATATTAGGTAACCAGCATGCTAACCCACCAGCAAGAGCAGAGGCCCCCCATTCTATACTATTTGCACAGAAAGCCCCACTGAGGATTACAAAAGTTATTAACTGAATAGACAGTTGCTTAGAAGCATTACTGCCATAAAGGGAAACAGACATAACTTTGTGTACTCCCAGCTCTCTCAGCCTAAGAAACGCTAAGGGTTGTAATAAAACTGCCTTTGCTTAAATGTGTCAAGAGACAAAAACGTGCAAATTATACGGGCAGGCGAAATGAATTCAATCAGTAAGTAGCGAAAAGGTGAATAAATATTTAATTTTTTCGAGATAGCGCAGAATTAAGACAGGTGGGATTAATAATTCATTAACGATTCGTCGCCTAAAAATAACTTTATGTGATTAAGATCACAACAAATCTTAATCTCTTGATTAATAACCACACTCTTTATCTGGTTAGAACCCTGTTTTTAAGCCATAAATCAAATAATTAAATTTGTTATTTTTTAGACAAAAAAATGAAAAGATAATTTGGATATTTCATTATTAATGCTAAAACGATTTAGTAAGAATATTAGATTAGGAATATTATTACCATTAATGTGATTATTTTTGATATATATTCGTTAATATTCTGTAAATAACAAGTGAATTTAAATTATCTTTATTTTAATTATATATAAAAATAGCCGTAACATTGTAAATGTACGGCTACCGCTCTAAAAGATAAAATAATTTTACTAAAAACTACGTTATTTTTTGAATAATTTAACCAAGTGACGCTGTTCGTCTAATTCGGGAATTTTTAGCTCTGTAATGGACTCAATTTCAAAGCCTTCTGGCAACTGTGTGAGTTCTTCATCACGAACTACACCTTTTAATGCATAAAAGCGCCCTTCCCTTGCAGGAAGATGGTGGCACCAACTCAGCATATCGTTGAGTGATGCAAAAGCTCGACTAATTACGCCATCAAATCCATCTTCAACTGGATACTCTTCTACTCGAGATTGAACAGGCTCAATGTTAGTTAGCCCTAACTCATGCTGAACCTGTTTCAGAAAGCGTATACGCTTCCCTAAGCTATCCAATAAAACAAAGTGAGCATCAGGTCGAATGATCGCTAAAGGAACGCCAGGAAGCCCTGGGCCCGTTCCTACGTCGATGAATTTGTCACCCTTGAGGTGATCGTTCACCACGATGCTGTCCATGATGTGGCGAACTAACATTTGTTCAGGCTCACGTACCGACGTTAAATTGTACGCTTTGTTCCACTTGTGCAATAAACCGACATAATCGACTAACTGCTGTTTTTGCTTGTCAGTCAGTTGGATGTCAGCTTTTGCCAATAGCTTTGTCAGTTTGCTGAGTAAATCCATATTATGCACTCCGACGCAACATGCCTTGTTTTTTGAGCCACACTAACAGAATTGAAATTGCTGCTGGTGTGATCCCTGAAATACGAGATGCTTGACCAATTGACGTTGGTTTGTGGTCATTCAGTTTCGCCATGACTTCGTTGGATAAGCCTTTCACTTGCTTATAGTCTAGATCAACAGGGAGTAATGTATTTTCATTACGCAGTTGACGTTCGATCTCTTCTTGCTGGCGAGCAATGTAACCTTCGTATTTCACTTGAATTTCAACTTGATCTGCCGCTTGAGGATCTTCAACACCCGGAGCAAACAGATTTAACGAGGTTAGCATTTGATACGTCATTTCAGGACGACGTAGTAAATCTTCACCATTCGCTTCTTTCGATAATGGAACGGTTAAAATTTGGTCGATTTCTTCATGATTATCAGATTTAGGGTGAACCCAGATATCTTTTAAGCGTTGGCGCTCTTTTTCAATCATTTCGACTTTGCGGTTGAAGTGCTCCCAACGAACATCATCCACGAGACCTAATTCACGCCCTTTTTCGGTTAAACGTAAATCTGCGTTATCTTCGCGTAGCATTAAACGGTATTCCGCACGGGAAGTGAACATACGGTACGGTTCTTTGGTACCTAATGTGCACAGGTCGTCAACTAAAACGCCTACATAGGCTTGGTCACGACGTGGGAACCAACCTTCAAGGTCAAATGCATGTTGTGCAGCGTTAAGACCCGCTAATAAACCTTGAGCTGCAGCTTCTTCATAACCTGTTGTACCGTTGATTTGACCTGCAAAGAACAAGCCTTCGATAAATTTGCTTTCGAGAGTTTGTTTTAGATCACGCGGGTCAAAGAAATCGTACTCAATGGCATAACCAGGACGGACGATCCTTGCATTTTCCATTCCCTTCATGGAATGAACAATTTTCATTTGAACATCAAATGGCAAGCTGGTGGAGATCCCGTTTGGATAAATTTCGTTGCTGGTTAAACCTTCTGGCTCTAAGAAGATCTGGTGAGCGTTTTTATCTGCAAAACGCATCACTTTGTCTTCAATTGAAGGACAGTAACGAGGGCCGATCCCTTCGATGATCCCTGCATACATTGGGCTGCGATCTAAGTTATTACGGATCACATCATGGGTTTGCTCATTGGTATAGGTGATGTAGCAAGGCACTTGTTGTGGATGCTGCTCTTGCGAACCTAAAAATGAGAATACTGGCATTGGATCATCACCTAGCTGTTGAGCTAACTGACTGAAATCAATAGTTCTTGCATCAATACGTGGTGGTGTACCCGTTTTTAAGCGGTTTACACGTAATGGCAATTCTCTTAAACGTTGAGATAACGTAATTGCGGGTGGATCACCAGCACGACCGCCACTGTAGTTTTCTAAACCGATATGAATTTTTCCATCAAGGAAAGTACCTACGGTTAATACCACCGCTTTGGCTTTAAATTTTAAGCCCATGCGGGTAACAGCACCGGTAACTCGGTTATTTTCAACAATCAGATCTTCAACAGGCTGTTGGAAGATCATTAAGTTTGGCTGATTCTCTAATGCAGTTCTAACAGCTTGGCGATAGAGCACGCGGTCTGCTTGTGCGCGAGTTGCACGAACCGCTGGGCCTTTACTTGCATTAAGTGTTCTAAATTGAATACCCGCTTTGTCAGTTGCGGTAGCCATTAAACCACCGAGGGCATCAATTTCTCTTACCAGATGTCCCTTACCGATCCCACCGATGGCTGGGTTGCAAGACATCTGGCCCAATGTATCAATATTGTGAGTCAGTAATAGGGTTTGACGCCCCATACGTGCAGCTGCCATTGCTGCCTCAGTACCGGCATGACCACCACCAATTACGATGACGTCAAATTGCTCTGGATAAAACATGTGTGAACCTTAACGTTAGAAAATGCGGATTCTGCATTTGAGGAGTGAATTCTACTCAAGTTTGATGGAGAGACCAAGCCCTGGCCTCTCGCCTATATAATATAAAGATCTTTTTTATTTAAAGATCTCTTTATTAGATCTTTTATTAGGATCGACGGTTTCTGTGGATAAGTGAATTTTCACTTTAAAGATCATCAAAGTGTAAAGGATCATATACTGTGAATGATCCGTGATCCTTTTGCGTATAAGCTGGGATCAAAATAGGGACTTATGCACAGGCCTTAGACGACCTAAAACTTATAATCTGGATAACTACCGGTTAATACCATGATCTTACCGGAGTTATCCACAGTTGTTTGCGGTTAATTTGAACAGATCAGAGTTCGTTTGCCCAAATTTTAACCCATTCTCCTGCGGGATCTTCAGGAATTTCGTGTTGCTGAACATCAATTTCGAAGCAATCACCGATCCTTTTTGCCCCATGATCCTGTAATAAGGTATCTAGGGTATGGATCGCACCACAAAAAGTGTCATATTCCGAACTGCCAATCCCCACTGCGCCATACTTGATCTTGCTCAGGTCTGGTGACTGAGTTTGAATTGCTTCCGCTAAAGGTTGGATATTTTCGGGAAGATCCCCTGCTCCATGTGTTGAGCTCACCACCAGCCATAACCCTTCAAGTGGTAAGTCATCCAGTTCAGGACCGTGCTGTATATCCGTTTCATAGCCGAGTTCTTCTAAAATCTCTGCCATATGCTCCGCAACATATTCGGCGCTGCCCATGGTACTGCCACTAATTAAGGTTACTTTTGTTACGCTCATGGTTACTCTCTTTCACATTAACAGGGCGCTATTGTACGCTGTGAATGAGCTGGGATCTACCTGTGGATAATGTGGTTATATCATTTTTTTTTCTACGGGGTGATCGTTCGCATGATCGGGTTCTGTAAGGAGATCAGCGTTTCGGTTGATTGTATTTCATCGATAGTCTGAATTTTGTTGATAAGTACGTCTTGAAGGGAATCTATCGAGCGGCACATGACCTTAATAAAGATACTGTATTGACCCGTCGTATAGTAAACCTCTACGACTTCCTCTAAAGCATCCAGCTTTTTGAGGGCAGTATGATAATCCTTGGCACTTTTTAAAATGATCCCTATAAAGCAGCAGACATCAAAACCCAACTGTTTTGCGCTGATATCGATACGAGTTCCTTTTATGATCCCAGCCTGCTTCATTTTTTCCACGCGTACATGAATGGTTCCAGGACTTACCGAGAATTTTTTGGCGAGTTCAGCATAAGGTGTACGTGCATTGACCATTAATTCGTGAAGTATGTCACGATCGAGATTATCGATTTGATAATTTTCCGGCATTATTTAGCCCTCATTTTGATGATTATTCATTTTTATACCCATTTTTTTAATCAAAATAAACAGTAAAGGCTTTTTTTAATGATGGATATTGAATTTATACCTCGTTTTGTTGCTTAATCTACACATCGGCTAATTGCAGCTAACAAATTATGGGTAAAATTATGGACAAGTCATTCATCGAACATCAGCAACAAATCAGCTTTGTTAAATCCTATTTCTCACGTTTACTTGAAAAAGAGCTTGGCTTAATTGAAGTTCAAGGTCCTATCCTGAGCCGTTTAGGTGATGGTACACAAGACAACTTATCAGGCTGCGAAAAAGCCGTTCAGGTAAAAGTGAAATCAATTCCTGGTGCAACGTTTGAAGTGGTTCACTCCTTGGCTAAATGGAAACGCAAAACCTTAGGTCGTTTTGGTTTCAGCGAAGGTCAAGGCTTGTACACACACATGAAAGCGTTGCGTCCGGACGAGGATCGCTTAACCCCAATCCACTCCGTCTATGTTGACCAGTGGGATTGGGAAAAAGTGATGGCAGATGAGGATCGTACGCTTCCTTATCTGAAGCAGACAGTGGGTAAAATCTATAAGGCAATAAAAGAAACAGAAGCTGCCGTAAGTAAAGAATTTGGACTGGCACCGTTCCTGCCAGACCAAATTCACTTTATCCACAGCGAAGAGCTGCTAAAACGTTACCCTGACTTAGACGCAAAAGGTCGTGAACGTGCGATTGCGAAAGAACTGGGTGCGGTATTCTTAATCGGTATCGGTGGAAAACTGTCAAGCGGCGAATCCCACGATGTGCGTGCACCAGACTACGATGACTGGACAACCGAAAACGAAGATGGCTTCAAAGGCTTAAACGGTGACATCATTGTTTGGAACCCAGTATTGCAAGACGCATTTGAGATCTCTTCAATGGGGATCCGTGTAAGCCCTGAGTGCTTAACTCGCCAACTCGGATTAACGGGTGATGAAAAACGTATGGAGCTGGAATGGCACCAAGCGTTAGTTAAAGGTGAAATGCCACAATCTATCGGTGGCGGTATTGGCCAATCTCGCTTAGTGATGTTACTGCTGCAACGTCAACATATCGGTCAGGTTCAGTGTGGTGTTTGGTCACCAGAAATGGCTGAAACTGTTGAAGATATGCTGTAATTAGCGATTAAAACGGCGCAGTAGTCGGCTTTTTAGCCCTGTATCAAAGCGCCAGATATGATCAAATATCTTCATGATACCGGGCTTCCCATAATTTGAGACTGATACCGCATGGAAGCGGTATTTACCAACCTTCTGAAGGGATTTAATCTTCTGAATTAACTCATCCGGTAAGCGTTGAGCCACAAAGTCTGAAATGACAACCGCATCGGCATCACTCCACTGTTTTGACTCTAATTTTACCGTTGTTTCTCGTAAACATGCCGCCAAGTCTGTTCCACCACGGAATGTTTGATGCAAGAAGCGCATGCATTGTTCTAATCCATCCGCAGAGAGAAGATCATAATGAACAATTTCAGTGGAAAACAGCATCACGTGGCAAGCTCGGTTATCCGCCAGCGCGATTTTCATTAAGGCCAGACAGAACGCTTTTGCACAGCGTTCATTGATTCCACCCATAGAACCTGAAGTATCGATACATACGACAAATGGTCCTCTGGGCTGGTCTTCATGTTGATGATGGGTGACTGGGCGTAAAACTTTGCGTTCTTGCCAGCTTTCTCCTTGTAAGCGATAAGTAATAAGCTGCTTTTCTAATAACTTGCGGTAGAACTCAAATTCAATATCTTCGAGCCCTAACATCGCAAGCTCAGCCGGTAATAACCGCAGAATATCGTCACTCTGGTTTAAGCCATTCACTTGTTCTGGGACGGTTTCGGGAACTTTTTCCATCACCGTCATTGGCTCAAGGATCACATTATCATCAAGAATAGACTTAGCAGATTGGCTACGTCCGAGTAACTGAGCAATTTTTTCCAGCTCGGGTTGCTGGCGCAAAAAATCACTGTAGCGAGCGATTAATTGATCATTATAAGACGCTGGGTTACTAAACCCTTTACTCAGATCCCATAATCGCCCTGATGAACGTTCATTTTCCCCTAGAATATCCTCAAGATTGCCGCTCAGTGCTAAACGGCGTTGTAATTCCGCCAGCAGTTGCTCTTTTTCTTGCTCTAAGAGTTCTTTATGTAAAGTGGTCACCTGCAAAATCAAACTAATACGCCAACGCTGAACAATCAAAGATTGCCGCGCACTGCGATTTTCAATTTTTCCCTTTTGCAGCTGTAGGGCTTCACGGTAAAACGGGGAATCTAACTGCTCGAGCCGTGCTATCACATCGGGTAATTGCGTGAAAAACGTATCAGTGGGGATGCCCAATGACTTCTGATATAGCCCAAACTCTTCAGAAAGTTGCTGAGGAACTAACGCATCTTGCAGCTTCTGTTTAAGGTCTTTTTTCCAGCTGGAGAGATCTTTTAATAGCGCCTTTTTCAATCGAGGATGCTTTTCAAAGAAAACCGCCAGCTGTGGGGTGGCGAGAAGAGAAATAATAATCTCTTCAATCAGCTGGCTTTCATTCACTGAAAGCAATAATTCGAGGGACGCTAGGCTCATCATAATGAGTTAGCCACCTTTCCCATAATTTGCTGGCGGAGCTGGGTCAGTTTATCGCTCAGTTTAATAAAGCTCTCTTCAACATCCGCGAGCCAATGTGCCTCGATAAACAGGTTAGGTTGCTGCTTCTCAAATTGGTATTTCGCCCCTTGGATCTCGTTTTGGATGGCATCAAGCTTATCTAGCCATTCTTTATTATTGGTTGTCGGCGCCGCTGTAGGGTTTTTATCTTGTAAATATAAAGTTGATGCTTGATGGCTAACATCTAACAGCTGAATTTGGTTTAAATTATTCACTTCAGCCGCCAGCTCTTGTGCGAAACCAATCCCATTAAGATGGGCTGATAAGGTGGTGCCTTTATTGAGGAAATTCACCAGTGATTTTTTCTCGGTGGTAATAAAGGTCACTTTCATATTATGTAGCTGCAATGGACGATGCAAAAATAGGGTTACACGCCCTTCACTTATATTATCAGGCAAGACATAAGAGGCTTTTCGCGCAAACATTGCGTTATTTTTTAAAACTTTAAACGCATCTTGGTTATTTTGATCTTGGGTGGATGACATCCACTGTTGGTAAACTTGTTCTATTTCTCGCGTAAATTTACGCTGTTGCCAGCCATCTTCCTGCACTAATGACTTGAGCAATTGCGGCAGTAAGTTCATTGACTGCATATCATGCCATAGGCAATCTTTGAGCAGCACAATATCCAACGGCGAAACGGAGTTTCGACCATTAAAGAAGGCACTAGCCTGTAATAAATAAACGGCTTTTTTCCAGCGTCTATCAGAGACATACAGATTCTTCTCTGTGGCGTCAATCTGTTGGCGTAATTGGTAAATCAATTCAAAACAGTGATCGGGCAGCGAAACCTTGGGAATTTCTTTTTGCCATTCTCGATACTCTTCTTCACTGATTTTTAGGTGATCAGGAACCAAATTCTCTTCTTGTTGAGATTTGCCAGTCAGCAACGCGCGGAAATTTTGTTTCTCTTGGACTTTATCCAGCCAAATTCGCAGCAACATCCTATCAAACAGCGCTTCAAGGCTATTATCCGCATCGGGTAGCTCGTTGGATGCAGTGACTAGCAAACGCATGGGGATGTTTTTTTCTTCATCCCCATTACGGAATTTGCGCTCATTAATGGCGGTCAGTAAGGTATTTAAAATGGCAGGGCCTGCTTTCCAAATCTCATCCAAAAACACCACTTCCGCATCGGGCAGGTATCCTTTGGTTAAACGCTCATAACGCCCTTCATCTTTTAAGGCTTGAATGGAAAGTGGACCAAAAATCTCTTCAGGGGTAGAAAAACGCGTCATTAAATATTCAAACGCATTTGCTTGGCGGAAGGCATATTTCATGCGGCGGGCAATTAAGCTTTTCGCTATCCCAGGAGGTCCCAGCAAGAACACACTTTCCCCACTGAGCGTGGCGAGCAAACACAAACGAATAGCTTGCTGACGTTCATACAAACCACCTTCAAGGTAGTTGCTTAATTGGGCTATCCGTTCTGCTAATTGCATAAGGTGTTCCTTTTCTCTAAATAACTCGTCTAAGGGTTAGAGGGAGATGGTTATTGACCACGCTATTGCTAGGTTATCCGTCCTTTTATTCATTGTGCAATCAGTTTTATGATTTTTCTTTGATGTTATTTAGGATAAGGAGCAACAAATCTAACTTGTAACGAACAACTGAGTATTAATTAAGCAGGAACGATTCAGCGACAACTTATTCAATAAGTTAGCTTTTTATGCGTAAAAATAGGCTAACGAAACGTTTCGATGGTGATCACAAAACCAAGATAAGAACATTGAGTTGTGACTATTCTTTACTATCATTGTATAAGCGAAACGTTTCGCTCATACAGAGCCGGAACCCAAAAGTAGAAAAAATAGACTAAAAACGGTGGTAAAGAATGAAGAAAGGTATGTTGCTTAACTCAAATGTTGCTTCCGTGATTGCCAAACTGGGTCATACCGACCATATCACGCTGGGTGATGCCGGCCTGCCAATTCCAGCCAGCGCTGAACGTATTGACCTCGCTGTGACGCAAGGACTACCGGATTTTATGTCTGTTTTGCGGGTGATCACCCAAGAAATGCAGGTAGAAAAAGCGATACTTGCTCAAGAAATCAGCAAAATAAATCCACAAATGGAAAAAGCCATTTTAGCCCATCTTCATGAATTGGAAGCGGCACAGGGAAACCACATTGAAGTCATCTATTGCAGTCATGAACATTTCAAGCAACGCACTCATGAAAGCAAAGCGGTGATCCGAACAGGGGAATGTTCACCATACGCTAATATCATTCTTTGTTCTGGTGTGACTTTCTGAGGTGACTATGCAACCTTTATTAGAACTTATCGGCATTGATAAAGCCTTCCCCGGTGTAAAAGCCCTCTCGGGAGCCGCCTTAAAAGTCTACCCTGGTCGAGTCATGGCGCTGGTAGGAGAAAATGGTGCCGGTAAATCCACCATGATGAAAGTGCTCACGGGGATCTACAACAAAGACGCGGGCGCGATCCGTTACCTTGGTAAAGAAGTGGCGTTTAATGGCCCGAAAAGTTCCCAAGAAGCCGGGATCGGGATCATTCACCAAGAACTGAATTTAATTCCCGAACTGACTATCGCTGAAAACATCTTTCTAGGTCGTGAATTTGTAAATAGATTCGGCAAAATCGACTGGAAAAAAATGTTCAGCGAGTCAGACAAACTGCTCCAACGATTAAACCTTGATTACGATAGCCACCAAACCATCGCAGAATTATCCATCGGTGAACAGCAAATGGTGGAAATTGCCAAAGTTCTCAGCTTTCAGTCTCAAGTCATCATTATGGATGAACCGACAGACGCACTTACCGATACCGAAACTGCCTCACTCTTTCGCGTGATTGAAGATTTAAAATCTCAAGGCTGCGGCATTGTATATATCTCCCATCGTTTAAAAGAGATTTTCGAAATTTGCGACGACGTGACCGTTTTTCGTGATGGTCAGTTTATTGGCGAAAAGCCTGTCAGTGAATTAGAAGAAGAAAAACTGATTGAGATGATGGTAGGCCGCAAACTGGAAGACCAATATCCGCGAGTTGATGTGCCTGTTGGTGATATTCGTCTCCAAGTTGAAAATGTTTCTGGCCCCGGTGTCACCAATGCCAGTTTCACGCTAAAAAGCGGTGAAATTTTAGGTGTTTCAGGTTTGATGGGCGCAGGACGTACGGAGCTGATGAAAATCATCTACGGTGCAGCCCCGAAAAAATCCGGCAATATCCAGTTAGAAGGTAAAAACGTTACCTTAAAAACCCCGCAAGATGGTTTGAATAACGGCATCGTTTATATTTCTGAAGACCGTAAGCGCGATGGTTTAGTACTGGGGATGTCAGTAAAAGAAAATATGTCCTTAACGGCATTAGGTTACTTCAGCCACTTTGGCGGCACATTAAAACATGGCGAAGAGCAAATGACCGTGGGGGATTTTATCCGCTTATTTAATATTAAAACCCCATCCATGGACCAAATCATTGGAAATTTATCTGGTGGTAACCAGCAAAAAGTGGCTATTGCCCGTGGATTAATGACACGACCGAAAGTGCTTATCCTTGATGAGCCAACCCGTGGTGTCGACGTTGGGGCAAAAAAAGAGATCTACCAACTAATCAACCAATTTAAAAAAGAAGGGCTGAGTATCATCCTTGTATCTTCAGAAATGCCTGAAGTGATTGGGATGAGCGATCGCATTTTGGTTATGCATGAAGGGCATATCAGTGGCGAATTCTCTGCCAAAGAAGCAACGCAGGAAGCCTTAATGGCGGCCGCAGTCGGTAAAAATTACGGCTCAGTTCAGGAGTTAACAGCATGAGTTCAACAACCGCACCATCAAAACGCTACTTCAGCAAAGCATGGCTAATGGAGCAAAAATCATTAATCGCCCTATTAGTCTTAATTGCGATTGTTTCAACCCTAAGTCCTAACTTTTTTACGGTCAACAACCTGTTTAACATCCTACAACAGACTTCTGTAAACGCGATTATGGCAGTGGGCATGACGTTAGTGATTCTGACTTCAGGCATTGATTTGTCTGTGGGATCTCTATTGGCATTAACTGGTGCGGTAGCCGCATCGATGGTCGGCGCTGATGTGAATGCCTTTGTTGCTGTGGCGGGAGCATTAGCGCTCGGTGCTGCCATTGGTGCATGCACAGGGGTGATTGTCGCAAAAGGTAAAGTCCAAGCTTTTATCGCCACATTGGTCATGATGCTATTACTACGTGGTGTAACCCGTGTTTATACCGATGGCAGCCCAATCAATACGGGTTTTAGCGATAACGCCGATTTATTTGGTTGGTTTGGTATCGGTCGCCCATTAGGTATTCCTACCCCAGTATGGTTAATGGTTATCGTCTTTGCTGCAGCATGGTACATGCTGCACCACACTCGCTTAGGTCGTTATATCTATGCGTTAGGTGGAAATGAATCAGCGACCCGCTTATCCGGTATTAATGTCGATAAAATTAAAATTATCGTTTACTCCCTGTGTGGTTTATTAGCAGCGCTGGCGAGTGTGATTGAAGTTGCACGTTTATCTTCTGCTCAGCCAATGGCGGGTAACGGTTATGAACTGGATGCGATTGCTGCGGTGGTACTGGGTGGCACAAGCCTCGCTGGTGGTAAAGGGCGCATTGTTGGTACGCTGATTGGTGCGCTGATCCTTGGTTTCTTAAACAATGGTTTGAACTTATTAGGTATTTCCTCGAACTACCAAATGATCGTAAAAGCCGTTGTGATTTTATTAGCTGTACTTGTTGATAACAAAAAATAGTGATTCTGACCCCTACCCGATAACGACAGGAATTTTCTTATGAAACTGAATAAATTAGCGACTTTATTTACCGCTTTTGCACTAACAGCAACCGTCAGTGTGAACGCGATGGCCAAAGAGAGTATCGCGCTGGTTATTTCAACCCTGAATAACCCATTCTTTGTGACCATGAAAGATGCGGCACAAAAAGAAGCGGACAAACTGGGTTATGAACTGATTGTTTTGGATTCTCAAGATAACCCAGCGAAAGAGTTAGCGAACGTCCAAGATTTAACAGTTCGTGGTACTAAGTTAATGCTGATCAACCCAACAGACTCTGATGCTGTGGGTAACTCTATCCTGATGGCAAACAAAGCGAAAATTCCAGTGATCACTTTAGACCGTGCTGCGAACAAAGGTGAAGTGGTGAGCCATGTTGCCTCTGATAACCGCATGGGCGGAAAAATGGCAGCAGATTTTATCGCTAAGAAAACGGGCAATGATGCCAAAGTTATTCAATTAGAAGGAATTTCAGGAACGTCGGCTGCTCGTGAACGTGGTGAAGGTTTCAATACGGGTGCTAAAGAACATAAATTCAACGTATTAGCGAGCCAGCCTGCAGATTTCGATAGAACTAAAGGCTTGAACGTTATGCAAAACTTACTGACCGCACACCCTGCTGTTCAGGCTGTTTTTGCACAAAACGATGAAATGGCATTAGGTGCGTTAAGAGCATTACAAACTGCTGGTCGAGATGACGTTTTAGTGGTTGGTTTTGATGGTACAAATGACGGTATCAAAGCAGTTCAAGGTGGAAAGTTAGGCGCGACGATTGCTCAACGTCCAGATCAAATTGGTATTGTTGGAGTGCAGATCGCAGATAAAGTATTAAAAGGCGAGAAAGTCGAAGCAACAGTTCCTGTTGAATTAGAACTCGTGGTAAAACAATAGTTTTATATAAAATAATTATCCTTGATAAAACAAGAGGATTGATAAATCGCCGTGAGTTTAGCGGCGGTTTATTTAATTGCGCAGCAAAAGGACATAAATGTGATGGCAGCAGCTAAACTGGTTGTTTTAGGTAGTATCAACGTTGACCACATTCTCAATGTGCAGCAGTTTCCCCAGCCTGGCGAAACAGTAAGAGGTGATAGTTACCAAGTTGCTTTCGGTGGCAAAGGTGCCAACCAAGCGGTAGCCGCAGGTCGTAGTGGCGCTGATATCACATTTATTGCTTGTGTCGGTGATGACGATGTCGGTGTTAGCATCAAAAAACAGCTGCAAAAAGATACGATTAAGATTGATTGTATTGATTCAGTTGCTGGTGAAACAACGGGTGTTGCACTCATTTATGTAAACGGGCAAGGCGAAAATATTATTGGGATCAATGCGGGAGCCAATGGTCATCTTTCTACAGAACGACTGGCCGCATATCAGCAAAAAATTATCGATGCTGATGCTTTATTGATGCAGCTTGAATCTCCGATTGAAACTGTTCAAATGGCCGCTGAGATCGCGCGTAAACACCAAACTCAAGTGATTTTAAACCCAGCGCCTGCACAAGCGTTGCCAGATTCGCTACTGTCGCTGGTGGATGTGATCACGCCGAATGAAACGGAAGCGGAGCATTTAACGGGCATCGCTGTTAATGATGAAGAAGGCGCACAAAAAGCAGCGCAAGCACTGCATCAAAAAGGCATTAATAAAGTGATGATTACATTGGGCGCCAGAGGGGTTTGGTACAGTGAATCAGGCAAGCAAGGGAAAATAATTCCAGGCTTTAAAGTGAAAGCGGTGGACACCATTGCAGCAGGTGATACATTCAATGGGGCGTATGTAACTGCGCTACTTGAAGGTCAGTCCGATGAAGATGCGATTGTCTTTGCCCATGCGGCTGCTGCAATTGCAGTGACACGTCCCGGTGCACAACCTTCTGTTCCATGGCGTAATGAAATAGACCAGTTTCTTCTTCAATAGGATAAATTTGTGGCAACAATGAAAGATGTTGCTCGCCTTGCTGGCGTGTCAACATCCACCGTCTCCCATGTTATCAATCAAAATCGCTATGTTAGCGAAAGCGTTACTTCACGGGTAAAAAGTGCCATCGAACAACTCAACTATGCGCCATCGGCCTTAGCGAGAAGTTTGAAGATGAACCGCACCAATACCATTGGAATGTTACTGACCGCCAGTAACAACCCGTTTTATGCGGAAGTCGTGCGTGGTGTAGAACGTAGTTGCTACGAATTGGGTTACAGTTTGATCCTGTGCAACACCGAAGGGGATTTCAAGCGAATGGATCATAGCTTAGAAACCCTTTTGCAAAAACGCGTCGATGGGCTTCTTATTATGTGCACTGAAGCGCAAGGCCCATCCAAAGCCGTATTTTCCCGTTATCCATCTGTTCCGACGGTGATGATGGACTGGTCTCCGTTTGAATCAGCCGGAGATATTATTCAGGATAACTCGTTCCTCGGCGGTGAAATTGCCACGCGTCATTTAATTGATGCGGGGTTTACTCGAATTGCCTGCATTGCTGGCCCTCAAGATAAATCCCCAGCACAAGCGCGTTATCAAGGTTTCCTTCAAGCCATGAAGGCTGCATCCCTCAATATCCACGAAGAATATATTATCTTTAGTGATTTTGAGTTTTCAGGTGGATTTGATTCGATGAATAAACTTTTGGCGCTACCAAATCCCCCTGATGCCATTTTTGCGGGGAATGATGCAATGGCGGTCGGTGCTTACCAAGCGATTTACCAAAAAGGCATGAAAGTGCCTGACGATATTTCCATTATTGGTTATGACGATATTGCACTCTCTTCTTATATGATCCCACCACTCACCACTGTTCATCAGCCAAAGGATGAACTTGGTCAGCAAGCGGTTAACCAACTTATTTATCGAATGGATAACCCAGATGCGGAACCCTCTGTTTTAGTTTTAACGCCAAAACTGGTGGAACGCCAATCAGTGAGGAAACGCTAATTCTGCGTTTTTTCGGATTTTTTGCCTTTAATTAAATTATCGCCATCGGTTTTACTGAGTAATAGAAACACAAAGGCAGAAAGTAACGTGATAGCTCCGATAGTAATAAAGGTGTAATGGAAGTTATCCACGACATTACTGTTTGGTTGGTTATCAAAAAAGCTCAAAATGGTGGCGCTCACCGCGATCCCAAAGCTAATCGAAAGTTGCTGAGTTACTGCTAGCATACTGTTGCCGGCGCTAGCATTATTATCCGTTAAATCCGCTAGGCAAATGGTATTCATAGCCGTGAATTGCGTAGACATCACCATTCCTAAAACAAACAACGGAACGATAAGCAGGTAAATCGACATATCTGGAGATTGCAGCGAAAACTGCGAGACCATCAACCCAATAATCACCGTGACAGTAAATAGTGTATTACGGTATCCAAATCGGGTTAGAATTCTTGTAACTGCGGATTTTGCCGTAATCGAGCCAATGGCCAGTGGAGCCATCATCATCCCCGCGACAACGGCTTCATAACCAAATCCCACTTGCAGCATCAATGGCATTAAGAATGGAATGCTTCCAGTACCTAATCGAGTGGCGATGTTACCGCTAATACCGATGGAGAAGGTTCTCGTCTTAAATAAGTTAAGCGGAATAATGGCGTGCTTAATGCGCCTTGCGTGGAGTATATAAAGAAGAAGACAAAGAAAACCGCCCAGAACAATAGCCAAAGGAACATAGCTCGACAGTGATTTATCGCCAAACAGATCCAAACTGACGGAAAGCATGACCAAGCCAAATCCAAATAAAAGAAAGCCAAGGGTATCAAATTTACGTTTTGGCATTTTAAAATCAGGCATATGCTTTAATGCATACACAATCCCAAGTACACCAATAGGGATATTAATAATGAATATCCAATGCCATGTGGCATAGGTGACGAGAATACCACCCAACAGAGGCCCTAAGATGGGGCCGACTAATCCAGGGATAGTGACAAAATTCAATATAGGCAGAAGTTCACTTCGCGGATACGCCCGAATTAATGCAAGTCGTGCCACTGGCATCATCATCGCCCCGCCAATTCCTTGGATAACGCGAGAAATAACTAGCACTGTTAATGAAGGGGAAAGCGCGCAGAGCAATGACCCTAATGAAAACAGAGAAACCGCAATAATAAAGATACGTCGAGTACCAAACCTATCGGCAAACCAACCACTCACCGGAATTAACAGTGCAACTGTTAGGGTATAGCTCACCACGGCAGATTGCATCGCTAATGGAGAGTGATGCAAACTTTTGGCGATATCGGGCAGTGCCGTATTCAATATCGTGGCATCTAACGCTTGCATAAAGAAAGCCATCGCGGCAATCCATGGCAAACCCGACATATTTTTAGCAGTTTTAAACATCCGTTACCTATCGATAAATTTGGTGAGCGAATTCGTTCTGTTAGCTTATTTGTTCATTGTCGTTAATAAGGTATAGCAGAGATCGTAAGCTTCACGGCTATTGCCATTAATAATAGCATCGGCAAGTTGTTGATGAAGTTCCACTTCAATCGCATCATTTTCTGTTATTGCATCAAAATAAAGCTGATACACCGACCTAAACAGATTCGCGAATGAAATTAAAAAAGGATTACAGCACGCCCGATAGATAGTGAGATGAAAACGAAAATCAATTTTTATCCAGTGAGGCCTATCGAACTCTTTTTCTAAGGTTACCATTTCATTTGATAGTAATTGTAGAGACTGTTTTTGTTCTTCTGTGGCATTCAGTGCAGCGAGATAGCAAGCTTGAGGCTCAATGGCGAGACGAACAACTTAAAAGTGTTTAATCACCACCGACTTTTCTTCGCTGTTAATCCACCAATTTAATAAGTCTTGGTCGAGAAAGTTCCAATTTGATGCGGGCATGACTCGTGTACCAATTCGAGGGCGAGCTAAAACCATGCCTTTTGCTGCTAATGTTTTAATCGCTTCTCTTATGGCGGTTCGGCTGGCATTAAATTGCTTTGATAATTCTAATTCGCTGGGAAGAATAGCGTCAGATAAGTAGGTGCCTTTTAATATGAGCTGTCCAAGACTTCGCGCAATAATAAAAGAGAGGTTTTTTTGTGAGGCATTTTGTTGTTTGCTCAATTCCATAATTCATCTCATACAGATACTAATCAATGATATGTTACGTGAGTAAATCAATTATTGCTGCTGAAATAGTCAAAAAACAGTAGTAATTTACGCTATTAAGCCATATTTGGCTAAAAAAAGCGCGAACGAAATAAATATGTAAAAAAACACTTGCGAGATTTTTGGAGCTCCCTATAATGCGCATCCGTTGTCACGACAAACCGGCTCGAAGAAAACCTCGAAGCCCCGTGATAACAGAGGTGAAGAAAGAAAATAGTTGAAAATAATCGCTTGACTTTCTAAATAAAAAACGTAGTATACGACACCTCGCGACAACGACCTAAAGTCGATAATCAAAAGATTAAGTCGCACCGCTCTTTAACAATTTATCAGACAATCTGTGTGGGCACTCACAGGACACTATCAAAAAAATATTTGATTTTAAGTCTTGAAGAGTGACTAACACGTTAATTCATATATATGAACTAATAGGTAATTTGGTTTCTTCGGAAATCAAACGACAGTAACATTCTTTGAGCATCAAGCTTTTTAATTGAAGAGTTTGATCATGGCTCAGATTGAACGCTGGCGGCAGGCCTAACACATGCAAGTCGAGCGGTAACAGGGGAAGCTTGCTTCTCGCTGACGAGCGGCGGACGGGTGAGTAATGTATGGGGATCTGCCCGATAGAGGGGGATAACTACTGGAAACGGTAGCTAATACCGCATAATCTCTTAGGAGCAAAGCAGGGGAACTTCGGTCCTTGCGCTATCGGATGAACCCATATGGGATTAGCTAGTTGGTGAGGTAATGGCTCACCAAGGCGACGATCCCTAGCTGGTCTGAGAGGATGATCAGCCACACTGGGACTGAGACACGGCCCAGACTCCTACGGGAGGCAGCAGTGGGGAATATTGCACAATGGGCGCAAGCCTGATGCAGCCATGCCGCGTGTATGAAGAAGGCCTTAGGGTTGTAAAGTACTTTCAGTTGGGAGGAAGGCGTTGATGCTAATATCATCAACGATTGACGTTACCAACAGAAGAAGCACCGGCTAACTCCGTGCCAGCAGCCGCGGTAATACGGAGGGTGCAAGCGTTAATCGGAATTACTGGGCGTAAAGCGCACGCAGGCGGTTGATTAAGTTAGATGTGAAATCCCCGGGCTTAACCTGGGAATGGCATCTAAGACTGGTCAGCTAGAGTCTTGTAGAGGGGGGTAGAATTCCATGTGTAGCGGTGAAATGCGTAGAGATGTGGAGGAATACCGGTGGCGAAGGCGGCCCCCTGGACAAAGACTGACGCTCAGGTGCGAAAGCGTGGGGAGCAAACAGGATTAGATACCCTGGTAGTCCACGCTGTAAACGATGTCGATTTGGAGGTTGTTCCCTTGAGGAGTGGCTTCCGGAGCTAACGCGTTAAATCGACCGCCTGGGGAGTACGGCCGCAAGGTTAAAACTCAAATGAATTGACGGGGGCCCGCACAAGCGGTGGAGCATGTGGTTTAATTCGATGCAACGCGAAGAACCTTACCTACTCTTGACATCCAGAGAATTTAGCAGAGATGCTTTAGTGCCTTCGGGAACTCTGAGACAGGTGCTGCATGGCTGTCGTCAGCTCGTGTTGTGAAATGTTGGGTTAAGTCCCGCAACGAGCGCAACCCTTATCCTTTGTTGCCAGCACGTGATGGTGGGAACTCAAAGGAGACTGCCGGTGATAAACCGGAGGAAGGTGGGGATGACGTCAAGTCATCATGGCCCTTACGAGTAGGGCTACACACGTGCTACAATGGCGTATACAAAGAGAAGCGACCTCGCGAGAGCAAGCGGAACTCATAAAGTACGTCGTAGTCCGGATTGGAGTCTGCAACTCGACTCCATGAAGTCGGAATCGCTAGTAATCGTAGATCAGAATGCTACGGTGAATACGTTCCCGGGCCTTGTACACACCGCCCGTCACACCATGGGAGTGGGTTGCAAAAGAAGTAGGTAGCTTAACCTTCGGGAGGGCGCTTACCACTTTGTGATTCATGACTGGGGTGAAGTCGTAACAAGGTAACCGTAGGGGAACCTGCGGTTGGATCACCTCCTTACCATTGAAGTGTACTTGTGAAGTGCTCACACAGATTGTCTGATGAAATAGAGTAACGGTATCGATAGGCTTGTAGCTCAGGTGGTTAGAGCGCACCCCTGATAAGGGTGAGGTCGGTGGTTCAAGTCCACTCAGGCCTACCAAAATCGAATTGATGCTTCGTTATAACTCAGCTCGTTTACCTGACGTAAACGTCGCCAAGTTATGCCTTGCCTAAATTCGATTTAACTCAAAATTCTTTCTTAGTGAGAGAATCGATACTGGAATTACCTTTATGGGGCTATAGCTCAGCTGGGAGAGCGCCTGCCTTGCACGCAGGAGGTCAGCGGTTCGATCCCGCTTAGCTCCACCATAAACTTTCTGATTATTCAGAATAGATTAGAAATAGTCTATTGCGAATAATTATGCTCTTTAACAATCTGGAATAAGCTGAAAATTGAAAACAACGCACATTGTTTATCGCTTAAACAATGTGAGAGTCTCTCAAAAATCTCAACTTGAACGTGTTTTTCAAACACACAAGCAAGTGGCATGAGCGAGCAGTGTGAAATTCAAGGCGGACAGCGTGCAGCAAGCGCAGCGTACATGAGTACGTGAGCATTGCGAACCCTGCCCAACGAAGAACTTCACCACGCACAGCCATGACGTTTCGTGTCGTCTGATGAAAAGACACCTTCGGGTTGTGAGGTTAAGCGACTAAGCGTACACGGTGGATGCCTAGGCAATCAGAGGCGATGAAGGACGTGCTAATCTGCGATAAGCGTCGGTAAGGTGATATGAACCGTTATAACCGACGATTTCCGAATGGGGAAACCCAGTGCAATTCGTTGCACTATCGTTTGATGAATACATAGTCAAACGAGGCGAACCGAGGGAACTGAAACATCTCAGTACCTCGAGGAAAAGAAATCAACCGAGATTCCCCTAGTAGCGGCGAGCGAACGGGGAGCAGCCCAGAGTCTTAATCAGCATTAGCATCAGGAGAACGGTCTGGAAAGGCCGGCAGTAAAGGGTGATAGCCCCGTATCCGAAGGTGTTAGTGTTGTGAACTCGACGAGTAGGGCGGGACACGTGTTATCCTGTCTGAATATGGGGGGACCATCCTCCAAGGCTAAATACTCCTGATTGACCGATAGTGAACCAGTACCGTGAGGGAAAGGCGAAAAGAACCCCGGCGAGGGGAGTGAAATAGAACCTGAAACCGTGTACGTACAAGCAGTGGGAGCACCCTTGTGGTGTGACTGCGTACCTTTTGTATAATGGGTCAGCGACTTATATTCTGTAGCAAGGTTAACCGTATAGGGGAGCCGTAGGGAAACCGAGTCTTAACTGGGCGAATGAGTTGCAGGGTATAGACCCGAAACCCGGTGATCTAGCCATGGGCAGGTTGAAGGTTGGGTAACACTAACTGGAGGACCGAACCGACTAATGTTGAAAAATTAGCGGATGACTTGTGGCTGGGGGTGAAAGGCCAATCAAACCGGGAGATAGCTGGTTCTCCCCGAAAGCTATTTAGGTAGCGCCTCGTGAACTCATCTTCGGGGGTAGAGCACTGTTTCGACTAGGGGGTCATCCCGACTTACCAACTCGATGCAAACTACGAATACCGAAGAATGTTATCACGGGAGACACACGGCGGGTGCTAACGTTCGTCGTGAAGAGGGAAACAACCCAGACCGCCAGCTAAGGTCCCAAAGTCATAGTTAAGTGGGAAACGAAGTGGGAAGGCTCAGACAGCCAGGATGTTGGCTTAGAAGCAGCCATCATTTAAAGAAAGCGTAATAGCTCACTGGTCGAGTCGGCCTGCGCGGAAGATGTAACGGGGCTAAACTATGCACCGAAGCTGCGGCAGCGATATGTAAATATTGTTGGGTAGGGGAGCGTTCTGTAAGCCTGTGAAGGTGTGCTGTGAGGCATGCTGGAGGTATCAGAAGTGCGAATGCTGACATAAGTAACGATAATGCGGGTGAAAAACCCGCACGCCGGAAGACCAAGGGTTCCTGTCCAACGTTAATCGGGGCAGGGTGAGTCGACCCCTAAGGCGAGGCAGAAATGCGTAGTCGATGGGAAACGGGTTAATATTCCCGTACTGGTGATAATTGCGATGGGGGGACGGAGAAGGTTAGGCTGGCCGGGCGACGGTTGTCCCGGTTTAAGGATGTAGGCAGGTGAATTAGGCAAATCCGGTTCACTATATGCTGAGGTCTGATGACGAGTCACTACGGTGGCGAAGTAGCTCATACCCCGCTTCCAGGAAAAGCCTCTAAGCTCTAGATTATCATTAATCGTACCCCAAACCGACACAGGTGGTCAGGTAGAGAATACTCAGGCGCTTGAGAGAACTCGGGTGAAGGAACTAGGCAAAATGGTGCCGTAACTTCGGGAGAAGGCACGCTGGCATTAGGTGAAGTGATTTACTCATGGAGCTGAAGCCAGTCGCAGATACCAGCTGGCTGCAACTGTTTATTAAAAACACAGCACTGTGCAAACACGAAAGTGGACGTATACGGTGTGACGCCTGCCCGGTGCTGGAAGGTTAATTGATGGGGTTATCCGTAAGGAGAAGCTCTTGATCGAAGCCCCAGTAAACGGCGGCCGTAACTATAACGGTCCTAAGGTAGCGAAATTCCTTGTCGGGTAAGTTCCGACCTGCACGAATGGCGTAATGATGGCCAGGCTGTCTCCACCCGAGACTCAGTGAAATTGAACTCGCTGTGAAGATGCAGTGTACCCGCGGCAAGACGGAAAGACCCCGTGAACCTTTACTATAGCTTGACACTGAACATTGAGCCTTGATGTGTAGGATAGGTGGGAGGCTTTGAAGCGTGGACGCCAGTCTGCGTGGAGCCAACCTTGAAATACCACCCTTTAATGTTTGATGTTCTAACGTAGCCCCATTATCTGGGGTGCGGACAGTGTCTGGTGGGTAGTTTGACTGGGGCGGTCTCCTCCCAAAGAGTAACGGAGGAGCACGAAGGTTGGCTAAGCATGGTCGGACATCATGCGGTTAGTGCAAAGGCATAAGCCAGCTTGACTGCGAGAGTGACGGCTCGAGCAGGTACGAAAGTAGGTCTTAGTGATCCGGTGGTTCTGTATGGAAGGGCCATCGCTCAACGGATAAAAGGTACTCCGGGGATAACAGGCTGATACCGCCCAAGAGTTCATATCGACGGCGGTGTTTGGCACCTCGATGTCGGCTCATCACATCCTGGGGCTGAAGTAGGTCCCAAGGGTACGGCTGTTCGCCGTTTAAAGTGGTACGCGAGCTGGGTTTAGAACGTCGTGAGACAGTTCGGTCCCTATCTGCCGTGGGCGTTGGAAGATTGAAAGGGGCTGCTCCTAGTACGAGAGGACCGGAGTGGACGCACCACTGGTGTTCGGGTTGTCATGCCAATGGCATTGCCCGGTAGCTAAGTGCGGAAGAGATAACCGCTGAAAGCATCTAAGCGGGAAACTTGCCTTGAGATGAGTCTTCCCTGACTCTTTAAGGGTCCTAAAGGAACGTTTAAGACTAAGACGTTGATAGGTTGGGTGTGTAAGCGTAGCGATACGTTGAGCTAACCAATACTAATGAACCGTGAGGCTTAACCTGACAACACCGAAGGTGTTTTCGAGATGAGAGATTAAAGTTGATTCAATGAAGTGGGACGCCGAGAGGTGGACACGACAGCTTGTTCAGGATTGATATTCTGGTTTAGTGGATTAGAGACTAAACGGGAATAAACAGAATTTGTCTGGCGGCAATAGCGCGGTGGTCCCACCTGACCCCATGCCGAACTCAGAAGTGAAACGCCGTAGCGCCGATGGTAGTGTGGGGTCTCCCCATGTGAGAGTAGGGAACTGCCAGACATTAAATTAGCCGAGAAGCCACCCATTGGGTGGCTTTTTTGCGTTTGGGTACTGAAAATTGCAGAAAGTCCCTATACTGGGTTATTCTTACTCAAAGAATACCTCCATCTGATGATCAGCGTTGCAGTGATCCAACGAAAAGTCGTTATCCTAGCTATAAAAAACCAGCCATAAAAACCACCATTCTCATGATTGATTAAAATTAATAATCTCTCATAGAAATTAATTGATTATCATTTAAGCATCTAACACATTATTCCTTCTCTAGTTTTTATTCGATAACCTCCTATAGCTGGCCTAATGTAAAATATAATAGGTAAATATTGTTAAATTGATGTTTAATTCCATTATTCATATACTATTAAAAATGGTTATTTTTAATCAATTAAGATGTTGAATTGTTAAATTTAGCTGAAAGAAGATGAGCATTCATCAAATAGGTGAGTTATATGAATAAAATGAAAAGTCACAATAGCCAGATTTTTGAGCAGATTATTTCTGTGAATAAACAGCAAGAGAATGAATTTAATAATGGGCAAGATGGCGCCATTATCCTTTCACTGCTAGTCATGTTTTTTGTACCTTTCTCTTTACTCGTGATGGTGAAAAATCATCTTGGGTTAGAGAATAACGCCATGGCGATTGTCTCAGTGGTTGTTCTTAGTATTGGAATTGCGGCTGGTTTATATAAAAGCTTTAGAATCGGGACGAAGTTTGTTGATAAACGCCCTATGTTGGAACAGCTACTTTCACGTTATACCCCTAAAGATAAAGCGGAGTATCAAAAGTTACTCGCTGAAAAGCAAAGTAACCCTCAAGGTTTTTACACTTCAGTAGAAGATTGGCTAGCAATAGAAAAACGATCTTACGCCAATTAATTCTAAGGATTAAAAAAAGCGACTCATTTGGGTCGCTTTTTTGTTTCTATCGATGAATTTAGTGAGATTTGCCTTGCTCAATCCCTAAGCCAATTTGTGAGCGTACAAACTGCTCTTTAAAGCGAGCTCTTTCCATTTTGCCTCTCTCTGAATTATCGGTGACTGAGAATAGCCATGATGCAGTAAATGCGACAATCAATGAGAAGAATGCAGGGTATTCATAAGGGTAAATTGGTTTTTCATGATGCAGAATAGTCACCCAGATTGTTGGACCTAAGATCATGAGTACGACAGCGGTTATCAAGCCTAACCAACCACCTGCAAGCGCTCCCCGAGTGGTTAACTTGCTCCAATACATTGATAGCAAGATAATTGGGAAGTTACAGCTTGCCGCGATAGAGAAGGCCAAGCCCACCATGAAGGCAATATTTTGTTTCTCGAACAAAATCCCTAACCCAATCGCTACAAAACCGAGGATCACCACGGTAATTTTTGATACGCGCAATTCATCGCGCTCATCGGCTTTACCATTTTTAATCGCCATCGCATACAGGTCGTGGGAAACCGCAGACGCACCCGCCAACGTTAAACCAGCAACAACCGCGAGGATAGTGGCGAAAGCAACCGCAGAGATAAACCCAAGGAAGAAGTTTCCACCGACGGCATCAGCGAGGTGTACCGCTGCCATGTTGGTTCCACCGATTAGAGCGCCAGCGGCATCTTTAAAGTCAGGATTTGAGCTAACCAGAACGATAGCCCCGAAACCGATGATAAATGTCAGAATGTAGAAGTAACCGATGAACCCAGTCGCGTAAAACACGCTCTTACGGGCTTCTTTCGCGTCACTAACGGTGAAGAAGCGCATAATGATGTGAGGTAAACCTGCCGTACCGAACATTAAGGCTAACCCAAGAGACAAGGCGGATATTGGGTCAGAAACCAGTCCTCCAGGGCTCATAATGGCGATACCATTTTTATGTACTTCAACGGCTTCTTTAAATAACGTATTGAAGTTGAAGCCGACATGTTTCATGACCATAACAGCCATGAAGGTTGCCCCTGCAAGTAACAAAATGGCTTTGATGATCTGTACCCATGTGGTTGCGAGCATCCCGCCGAATAGCACATACAGAACCATCAATATCCCAACAATCACGACGGCAATGTGGTAGTTAAGCCCAAATAACAGCTCAATCAGTTTTCCTGCTCCAACCATCTGAGCGATTAGGTACAGTGCCACAACCACCAATGAACCCATTGCAGACAGAATGCGGATAGGTCTTTGTTGTAATCGATATGACGCAACATCCGCGAAAGTATAGCGACCTAAATTTCGTAAGCGCTCGGCAATTAAGAACAGAATAATTGGCCAGCCAATTAAGAAACCGATGGAGTAGATAAGTCCATCATATCCCGAAGTATAAACCAATGCGGAGATCCCTAAGAATGAAGCGGCAGACATAAAGTCACCCGCAATTGCCATTCCGTTTTGGAAACCTGTAATTTTTCCGCCGGCAGTATAGTAGTCAGAGCGAGATCGCGTTCTCTTTGAAGCCCAGTAAGTGATATAGAGTGTAAAGCCCACAAACAGCAAGAACATCACTATGGCTTGAACATTGACAGGTTGACGTTCAACATTGCCTGTCAGGGCATCAGCGAGCGCCATTGACGAGGTAAAAAACAGAATAAGTGAGAGCAAGACTTTCATTTTTCTACCTCTTTTAAGATTTCGGCGGTTAAGCGGTCAAATTCGCTGTTAGCTCGGATGACATATAAACCCGTTAAGATAAACGAGATCACAATCAGCCCAACGCCCACAGGAATACCGCGGGTGATGTAGGAACCTTCAGTGATTGGGGTACCTAACCAGCTTGGATCAAACGCGATAAGAAAGATAAAACCAACATACAGAACTAACGTTATTGCAGATAACAACCATGAAAAGCGACTACGTTTTCTCACTAATTCTTGAAAGAGAGGGTTCACCTCGACCTTTTCGTAAGCAGTAGCATTCATCAGAGTTCTCCTCTGTTATTGTATTATTGGCATACTCTGATAGCTCAAAAGGCGGATTTTAGGGCGACACATGACTACCCAAGGAATTAACTGGGTATTCGGTCTGACTCTACTTTCTGCTGATTGAGTGATGCTGAGTATTGATTTTAGGTCGCCCGAAGGCGACCTGTAGTGCCATGAGCTATCTACACAACTATTTAAATAGCTACGAGATACTCATTGACTGTTTTTCTTCTAGCAGTTTTTCGACAACACCTGGATCTGCCAGTGTGGAAGTATCTCCAAAATTACTGGTATCACCTGATGCAATTTTTCGTAGGATACGGCGCATGATCTTACCGGAACGCGTTTTCGGTAAAGAATCAGTCCAATGTAAAACGTCTGGCGTGGCAATCGGGCCAATTTCTTTACGAACCCAATTGCGCACTTCAGTGTACAACTCTGGGGATGGCTCCTCGCCAGAAATTAAGGTGACATAGGCGTAGATTGCCTGTCCTTTGATGCTATGAGGAATACCCACGACTGCAGCTTCAGCCACTTTCGGATGTGAAACGAGGGCGGATTCAATTTCTGCTGTCCCTAAACGGTGACCTGAAATATTCAGCACGTCATCAACACGACCGGTGATCCAGTAATAGCCATCTTCATCACGACGCGCCCCATCACCACTAAAGTACATGCCTTTAAAGGTGGAGAAATAGGTTTGTTCGAAGCGTTCATGGTCACCAAACAGGGTACGAGCTTGACCCGGCCAAGAATCCACAATAACTAAGTTACCTTCTGTTGCGCCATCGATAGGCTCGCCAAGGTTATCAACCAATGCAGGGCGAACGCCAAAGAATGGTAGTGTTGCCGAACCTGGTTTTAACATTGTCGCACCCGGTAGTGGCGTGATCATGAAGCCACCGGTTTCCGTTTGCCACCATGTATCAACCACTGGGCAGCGGCTGTTCCCCATTTTCTTGTAGAACCATTCCCACGCTTCTGGGTTGATTGGCTCACCGACCGATCCCAAAATACGTAAAGAATCGCGCTGGGTGCCTTCAATCGCTTTATCACCTTCCGCCATCAGTGCACGAATAGCGGTTGGTGCGGTATACAGGATATTGACTTGGTGCTTATCAACGACTTGAGCCATACGGTTAACCGCTGGGTAGTTTGGCACACCTTCGAACATTAAGGTTTTTGCACCATTAGATAACGGCCCATAAAGCAGGTAGCTATGACCTGTTACCCAGCCCACATCCGCCGTACACCAGTAGACTTCATTTTCATGATAATCAAAGGTGTATTTGAATGTCAGCGTTGCATAGACCAGATAACCGCCTGTGGTGTGGAGAACCCCTTTAGGTTTACCTGTGGAGCCGGAAGTGTAGAGAATAAACAGTGGATCTTCCGCATTAATCTCTTCCGGTGGGCAATCTGCGCTTACGCCTTGGATAACGTCGTGCCACCAAAGGTCACGGCCTTCAATCCAGCTTGGTGCATTACCTGTACGGCGGTAAACAATCACATTTGCGACGGTAGTGACTTGTGGATTTTGCAGTGCATCGTCCACGTTCTTTTTCAGTGGGATAGCGCGACCTGCACGCAAGCCTTCATCAGAGGTGATGATAAGCTTGGCTTTACAGTCAATAACGCGTCCAGAGACCGCCTCAGGGGAGAATCCGGCAAAGATGACAGTATGGATAGCGCCGATACGCGCACATGCCAGCATAGCCACAGCGGCTTCAACCACCATTGGCATATAGATAGCGACGACATCCCCTTTGCGGATGCCTTGTTTTTTCAGGACGTTTGCGAACTGGCACACATCATGGTGCAGCTCACGGTATGTAATATTTTTTGATTGGGTTGGGTCATCCCCTTCCCAGATGATAGCGGTTTGGTCGCCACGAGTGGCTAGGTGACGGTCTAAACAGTTAGCGCTCAGGTTTAAAGTGCCATCTTCGAACCAGCGGATATTAACGTGTCCAGGGTCGAATGAGGTGTTCTTAACGCGAGTGTAAGGTTTAATCCAATCAACGATTTTCCCTTTTTCGCCCCAAAATCCTTCGGGGTCTTGAATCGAGCGTTGGTACTCATCGTTATACTGTTGTTCGTTTATCAGGGCATTTTTAGCAATATTAGCAGGAACGGGATGTTTAGTTATTTGTGTCATATTATTATCTCCTTGCAGATGTTAATAGTATGTCAAAAAACAGTTAACTGAAGTATGGATGGTTATTTTGTTTTTCTTTTGAGCGGAAGATCACGTATTAATAGTAATGGGATTTGCAGTATGATCATTTGATGCTAAATCCATGATTGAAATAAAAATTCAAAAATATAACTAACATTAGAATTAAAGAAAAACAAAGGCGAACTATAGTGGTATTAGTTACTGAATAATCTATTGATGATAGTTGTTGGAAAAATCCACAGAATTCACATGGATATGATAATGATTTTCATTAACAATAAAATAACTATAATGGGTGCGTGGTTAAAAACACGCAGTTACTGAAATCCTAATTCAGTCTGTGAGGTAGAAAGATAAGTCACTGGAGACAAACAATATGAGTTACACATTACCTGCTTTACCTTATGCTTACGATGCGCTGGAACCTCATTTTGATAAACAAACCATGGAAATCCATCACACCAAGCACCACCAAACCTACGTGAATAACACCAATACTGCCTTAGAAAAACTGCCTGAACTGGCGGGGTTAGATATTGATGTGTTAATCCAAAAATTAGACCAAATCCCAGCAGATCAACGTACTTTTGTACGTAACAATGCGGGTGGCCACTCAAACCATAGTCTGTTCTGGAAAGGGTTAAAATTAGGTACTGAACTGCAAGGCGAACTGAAAGCTGCCATTGAGCGTGACTTTGGTAGCGTTGATGCCTTTAAAGATCTGTTCGAAAAAGCCGCAGCTTCCCGTTTTGGTTCTGGTTGGGCATGGTTGGTATTAAAAGCCGATGGCAAACTGGCGGTGGTCTCTACTGCAAACCAAGATAGCCCATTAATGGGTGAAGCGATTTCTGGCGCTTCAGGTTACCCAATCCTTGGTTTAGATGTTTGGGAGCACGCTTACTACCTGAAATATCAAAACCGTCGCCCTGACTACATCAAAGCCTTCTGGTCAGTTGTGAACTGGGATGAAGCAGCAAAACGCTTCGCAGAAAAAACCAAGTAATTTTTTTGCTAACTGACTTTTTTGATAAGCGCGGTTCTTCGGAGCCGCGTTTTTTGTTTTTACCGTCGGTATAACGTTGTTATCTCTATGGCCATTCTTTATGATGAAAACTCTTTCTGGCGGGGTTATCGGGAGCAAAACGGTGAAAATACATCCTCAAGTATTTATTGGTACCATTCAAAGCACAGCCCATTGTGGCGTGAGTGCGATTCATAAGCGAGCCGTGGATGGGGTATTAACCTTAAACAGCTTAGGAATTGAAGGGGATGAACAAGCAGAAAAGCGTTTTCACGGTGGGCCAGATAGGGCGTTATGCCATTACCCGCAAGAACATTATGAATTTTGGCGACAACGATACCCGCAATTAGAGGATTTATTCCTTCCCTCCGCTTTTGGTGAAAACCTGTCAACTCAAGGAATGACCGAAGAAAACGTTTTTATCGGTGATATTTATGCTTGGGGTGATGCGCGCATTCAAGTCACCCAACCGCGTTCACCTTGCTATAAACTCAATGGGTTAACGGGCGTAGAAAACTTTGCTCAAATCATGCAGGACGAAGGTCGCTGTGGCTGGTTATATAGAGTCATTAAAGGTGGCAGTGTCGGTGCGGATACCTCGCTAAAACTACTGAGCCGTAATAGTGATGTCTCGATGCAAGAAGCGATTATGATAGCCTTCCATGCGCCCTATGATGAGGAGTTGTACCGTCGATTATTGTCTGCGGCAGGGCTATCTGCGAGTTGGAGCCTGACGATGCAAAATCGGTTAGAGCATCATAAAATTGAAGAATTTAGCCATCGCTTATTTGGTCGACGCAGCTGATGGATTATCACTGTCATTAGGATTGAGGAAAACAACATGCAGTACGATTTAAATGACCTTTATTATTTCGTTAAAGTCGTTGAACATGGTGGTTTTTCTCAAGCTGGTGCGGCGCTTGGGATCCCAAAATCAAAACTCAGTCGTCGTATTGCCGACTTGGAGCAAAAGCTAAATGTTTCATTGATTTATCGCTCCACAAGGCAATTTCATGTCACTGACATTGGGCAAGTTTTTTATCAGCAATGTAAGAATGTCGTGGAAGAAGCGGATATTGCCCATGAACTGATTTGCTCAGTACAAACACACCCCAAAGGTACCATTAAGCTCTCTTGCCCCGTTACTTTATTGCAAGTCTATTTGCAGGATTTACTGATTGATTTTATGGAGAAATACCCTGATATCGATGTACAAATTCTGGCCGTCAATCGCCCCGTCGATGTGATCAGTGAAGGATTGGATTTGGCATTACGAGTGCGTTCATTACCCCTTGATGATTCTGGAATGATGATGAAAGTGTTGGGGTATTCTCAGCGGATCTTAGTCGCAAATCCAAGTGTATTCCGTGAAAAAGGAGCACCATCAACTCCAGAGCAGCTGGTGGATTACCCAATTCTTGCTAATACGGAGCATTCACAGCGTTATACCCTATCTTTAAAAAATAGTGATGAGCTGAGTGTGACGGTGCATGTCACACCTAAGCTAGCCACCACCGATATTTTAACGTTATACCGTGCTGCGGTTAGGGGGCTAGGTATTGCTCGTTTACCTAAGGGAGTCGTTGAACAAGAATTGAAAAGTGGGGAGCTGGTGGAGGTGTTACCGCAATGGCAATTTTCGGAAGATATCATTCATGCCGTGTACCCTTCCCGTAAAGGATTATTACCCGCAGTTCAGTTATTTCTAACTTATTTGGCAGAGAATATGGCTGCAGGGAAAAAATAAAGTCCCCTGAAAAAATTCAGAGGACTTTATAGTTAGCTGGCATTCGGGATCCTACCAAATTTACCGCTATTAAAATCATTCACGGCTTCGTTGATTTCTTGGCTCGCATTCATCACAAATGGGCCATATCCCACAACAGGCTCATCGATAGGATCACCGCTGAGCAGCAGCACTAAAGCCTCATCGGTGGTGGCTTCTAACAGCACATTGCTATCAGTAGCATCAAGGATCATCAACTCGCCTTCATTCAATGCGGTATGACCATCCACAAATAGGCTGCCTTTCAACATCACTAGCCCAACATTGCGACTGGCCTTAGTTGGCAATCCCACGACTTTACCTTTATTCAGACGCAGATCCCAAACATCAAGCGCGGTAAATGTGCGTGCGGCGCCGGTATTGCCTAGATAGTCCCCTGCAATGACCCGTAATGTGCCCGCCTCATTCGTCAAGCTAACGGTTGGGATCGTATCGCGAGTTAATAGTTGGTACCCTGGCGCTGCCAATTTATCTTTGGCTGGTAAATTGACCCACAACTGCACCATATCCAAAGTACCGCCATTTTTCATAAAGTTATCAGATTGATATTCTTGATGAAGTATCCCTGATGCCGCGGTCATCCACTGCACATCTCCGGGTCCGATCACGCCGCCTTCCCCTGTAGAATCGTGGTGAGCCACTTCGCCGTCATACACGATGGTGACGGTTTCAAAGCCTTTATGTGGATGTTCGCCAACACCACGATTATCCCCTTCAGATGCTGGGAATGGGTGTGGCCCCGCTCTGTCCAACAGTAAGAATGGGTTCAGGTATTTCCCGTGGTTGCTATAACTAAACATGGAGCGAACAGGGAAACCATCACCAACCCAGTGACTACGTGGGGATTGATAAATACCAATAATCTTTTTCATGGTGTGACTCCAAACTGGTTTTATAAACTGATCAGTTTTATGAACTAATCATTTCGATGAACCAATAATAGAAGAGCCAAAGCTGGGTGAGTAGAGGCAAAAATAGGTTTTATTGTTCTGAAAATAGAACGATGAAATCATTGTGGCGTGAGTTAAATATCGATCTCTAGTATGCTTCGGATTAGCCAAAATCGGAGCGTTCCTCTTCATTTATTCATCTTAAACATGAACGATCAGGAATACTAAATAGGTATGATGCCTTCGAATGAACCCATGATTCCGTTAAAAGGATTGTTATGAAAACTATTAATATTGCTATGGCATTTTCTGTTGCCTTCATGTTGTCTGGGTGCCTTTCTCAACCCGCACCTCAGTATGATAACAATGGTATCCAGTTAGAAGAGTTCAAAGAGCTAGAAAGCTTGAGAATGCCAGAGCTGAACATTCCTGAAGGGGCGCCGGATGGGGAATATATCGAACGTTATGGAAATGGTGCCATTCAGTTTAAATCGTGGGTGAAAAACAACTGCTTAGATAAGAGCATCACGGTTTATTATAAAAATGGTCAGCCAAAAATGTTTATTCCTATAAAAAATTGCAAAGTGGATGGCGTCATTAAGTCTTATCATCCTAATGGGAATTTAGATACTGAGATGGGATACAGTAATGACCGACTCAACGGCGATTATAAATCCTACTACGATACACCGAAAAATAATCTGCATCTTAAAACGAGTTTTGTGAATGGAGTCGCGGAAGGTGTTCTTGAAGAGCGTGGACAAGATGGCGAGCTATTAAAGCAGGGGCTGATTAAAGACGGTAAGTTGTACACCGCGAAGTAAGTGGGCTACAAATAAAATAAAAGCCAATTAACCGTGAGAGTTAATTGGCTTTTTGCTATTAAATAGCGACTTAAGATTACAGTTGTGGACGTTTTACAAAGCCGATCGCATCGTAAACCTTATCTAAGGTTTCTTGTGCGCGAGCTGCTGCTTTGGTCGCGCCCTCATCCATGATTTGGTTCAGTAGCGCTTCATTGTTGCGGAACTCATGGTAACGAGCTTGTAAGTTAGTCAGCATGTCAGAAACAGCTTCAGCGACCGCACCTTTCAGATGACCATACATTTGGCCTTCAAACTCCGCTTCCAGCGTTTTCACACTTTTGCCTGTCACGCCAGCAAGGATATCTAACAGGTTAGAAACCCCTGCTTTATTTTCAACATCGTAGCAAATACGTGGTGGCTCTTCAGAGTCGGTCATTGCGCGTTTGATTTTCTTCACAACGGATTTCGGATCTTCCAACAGCGCAATCACGTTATTGCGGTTGTCATCAGACTTAGACATTTTCTTGGTTGGCTCTTGTAATGCCATCACACGTGCGCCGCCATCGGTTGGGATAAATGGCTCTGGTACGGTGAAAATATCTCCGTAAATGGCATTGAAGCGCTGAGCAATATCGCGGCTCAGTTCAAGATGTTGTTTCTGGTCAATACCCACAGGAACTTGGTTAGTTTGGTAAACCAGAATATCGGCAGCCATCAGAACTGGGTAGTCAAACAAACCGGCGTTGATGTTTTCTGAATGGCGAGCAGATTTGTCTTTGAACTGGGTCATGCGGCTCAGTTCGCCAAAATAGGTGTAGCAGTTTAGCGCCCAGCTAAGTTGTGCATGTTGTGGTACATGTGACTGAACAAAAATGGTGCTTTTCTTCGGATCAATACCGCACGCTAAGTAGAGCGCTAATGTATCGAGGGTTCTTTTACGCAGTTCAACAGGGTCTTGGCGAACGGTGATCGCGTGTTGGTCAACGATACAGTAGATGCAATCATAATCATCTTGCATCTTAACCCACTGACGTAACGCACCCATGTAGTTACCGATGGTTAATTCACCGGAAGGCTGTGCGCCGCTGAATACAATAGGTTTCTGGGTTTGTTTAGATTTCTCAGTGGGTGTGCTCATTTCTTTGTATGTCCTTGTAGTATTTTTATACCCTGTTAAGTTTCGAGCCACACCGTTGGTGACTCGAATTATTGGGGATTTTATTTTGATAAATCAATAACGGAGAGTAGCTCAGAAAAGTGGCTTAACACGTAGTCGGGCTCGGTAATTGCGATTGATTCACCATAGTTGTAGCCGTAGGTTAACCCTACACTTGGGCAGCCTGCATTGTGGGCTGCGATAATATCATTACGGGAATCGCCGACAAAAAGCAATTCTTCTTTGCGTAAACCGAACTGGCCCATTGTTAAATAGAGTGGCGCTGGGTGCGGTTTGGTTTTTACCACATCATCGCCACCAAGTACTAATGAAAAGTAGCTATCGATGCCCAGCTTTTCGAGTAATGGCGCCACAAATGGGGTTGGTTTGTTGGTCACAATCGCCATTGGTAAGTTGTGTTTTGCAATCGTTTCGAGGGTCTCTTTGACCTCAGGGAACAGCTGGCTACCGGTATTAACGGTCGTCGCATAATGTTCATCGAAGCGGATACGAGCTTGCTTTTTCAGCTCTGGCGTGACCGTCATACCCGCCCATTCTAGCGCTCGCTGCACAAGCATATCTGCGCCGTTGCCTACCCAGATGGAGACACGCTCTTTGCCTGCTGGTGGTAAGTTTAGCTCTTCGAGGGTTTTGTCTATGGCGTCGGCTAAACCGCCAGCGCTGTCAACAAGGGTTCCATCTAAATCAAACGCAATCGCTTTAATACTCTCTAAAACCGCATGTGTCATTGAGATACCTTCTTCAATTCTTGGCGCATTTCATCGATGACTTTTTTGTAATCAGGCTGATCAAAAATCGCGGAACCAGCAACGAAGGTGTCTGCACCTGCTGCGGCAATTTCTGCAATGTTATTGACCTTCACGCCACCATCGACTTCTAAACGAATATCATAACCACTTTCGTCAATCAGTTTACGAACTTGGCGCAATTTGTTCAGGGTTTGTGGGATAAATGATTGACCACCGAATCCTGGGTTAACCGACATCAGCAGGATCATATCAACTTTATCCATCACATAATCGAGATAGCTAAGTGGGGTCGCTGGGTTAAATACCAGACCCGCAGTACAGCCATTCTCTTTGATGAGCTGTAAGGTTCTATCGATGTGCTCGCTGGCTTCTGGGTGGAAGCTAATGTGAGTCGCACCCGCTTTAGCGAAATCCGGAATAATGCGATCGACCGGTTTAACCATTAAGTGAACATCAATCGGGGCGGTGATACCGTAATCGCGCAGGGCTTTACAGATTGGTGCACCGAACGTGAGGTTCGGTACATAGTGGTTGTCCATCACATCGAAATGGACAATGTCTGCGCCTGCAGCAAGAACTTTGGCGGTATCTTCGCCTAAACGTGCAAAGTCAGCAGATAAAATAGATGGGGCAATGAGAAAATCTTTCATAATTGTCTCCGATTATTCGTCGTTATCTGACAGCACCTATAGTTTTTTAGATGCTCCCGCTCCCGCATATAAAGCCAAAAGCTCATTGACTTTGGCACGGTTCAAAATATTTCTACTAATGGTGCGACGCACTTTTACGATATGTAACTGTGCTTGATAATACCACTCTCGGGTCACTGGGGTCTCATGATTTGAGATAAGAACTGGGATCTTGCGCTCAGATGACAACTTATGTGCCAAAAAAGCCAGATTCTGTTGTTCTTGCGCACTAAAGGCGTTGGTGTGATAGGCCGTAAAGTTAGCGGTCTCAGACAGCGGTGCATAAGGTGGATCGCAGTAGATGACTGAGCCATCCTGCGCATCGAGTAATGTTTTGCTGTAAGACTGCGTCACAAAGGTCGCTTTCTGGGCTTTTTCAGCAAACCACAGTAATTCGTCTTTCGGAAAATAGGGTTTCTTATAGCGTCCGAAAGGCACATTGAATTCACCGCTTAGGTTATAGCGGCATAACCCGTTATAACAGTGGCGGTTAAGATACAAAAAGAGAATGCTACGTTTAGCAGGGTCATCTGATTGGTTAAATGCTTGGCGCATTAAATAATACTGTTCAGAGGTATTAAATTCAGGTGTGAACAGTTGCTGAGCTTCTTCGATAAAAGCATCAGAGCGATATTTAACCGTGTTGTAGAGGTTGATGAGATCGCTGTTAATATCCGCAAGTACGTACGAATCGTAGTTGGTATTTAAAAACACCGATCCTGCACCAACAAAAGGTTCTATTAAGCAATCTCCTTGTGGAAGATGTTTTTTGATCTCGTCCACAAGCGGGTATTTACCCCCAGCCCATTTTAAAAAAGCGCGTTTTTTTTTCATGCCGTCTTATTATTACAATCGTTTAAGAGCCGCCACTTGGCGGCTCTTTCAGGACAACATTATGCGCCCGGGGAAAAACGTTGTTATTTTTGATCCTGTTTAACTTGTTTCATATTACGCACCCACGGTTTTTTCGCTTGCACTGCGGCTGGTAAGGACGCAATTGCACTTTTTGCTTCGCTCACTGAGCTGTAATTTCCGTGGATCAATACATACCAAGTCTGACCATTACGAATGGTTTTATACACTTGATAGTTAGCAAGTTTATTCTCTTTTGCGAAAGCTTCCAGTGTATCTGAACGACTTGCGCTACTTAATTGCAATGTATAGCTTCCAGAGGGTGCTGCAACGGTACTACCACTTTGGCTTGTGCTGGTTGCAGGCTTAGTGGTTGTTTTTGGCTGAGCAGGTTGTTTTTGTTCAACTGGCTTAGTCGCTTTTGGTTGCGTTTTCTCTGGTGTGACTGGTTTTACTGTTGGCTGTTTTTCCACAGGTTTAACTTGCGGAGGCGTCAACGGTGTCACATTTTGTGGTGGCGTCGTGGTGCTTTCAGACGGCAGGTTTTGACCTTGGTTGAGAGCATCGGCAACATCACCCGGAATTTCAATGCGTTCACCAAGACCATTTTGTTGTGTCTGAGTGTCTGCTTGAGTTGGCATTGGGTTAATTTGCTGACCATTTAACTCTTGCGCTTGACCTGTTTGAGGTTGCGTTGTGGATTGAGTCTCTGAGTTGGTCAGTGATGAAGAACCTGATAAATCGATATTACGCTGATTAGCGCTATCATTTTGTAATTTCTCATGTTCTGTTGGTGCTTTTAATGCGGAACTGATTGCAATGATCAGCAGCAACAGCACTAAAACGCCGACACCGATCATGATGTGTTGACGTGATAACGCAATTTTTGGCTTAGCTGCCGCAGCAGGACGCGCACGTCCGGTTGGTCTATCTGATGTATCAGGCCTTAAATCATTCTGCACTTGAGGCTGATTGTCTGGTTTAAATTCGTCCATTTTCCTCTCCCGAAATTAGTTCGCCTGTGTAGAGATAAAATGTCTCTTATCATTACGACCTGTTCACGACTAAGCAATTGCTTCTGCTCACTTTTAAAGAATAGATTGTTTAGCAATTTCATTCCAATTTCAATGAGATTGCGACCACCTTACTTCGTTACTCGTTATAGGTGCTAGGCGTGCGTATAATTTAACGGCTTTAGTTGATATCTGCCAGTAACATTTTAAAACCCCTGAAAATATTCAGGGGCCAATTAATGCTTTTTACTTAGTTCGGTAATGATTTATGGCATGCAAGCCGAAATAGCGGCAATGACTGTTGAGGCATCCACATCGGAACGCATTTCTGAATTACCAATAGTGGTTGGAAGGATAAGATGCAATTTGCCTCCCATGACTTTTTTATCTCGCATCATGTGAGGTAAATAGTCATCAGGTTGCATTTTTGCAGGACCAGTAACAGGTAGCTCGGCACGTTTTAAAAGGGCGATGATGCGTTCTGTTTGTTCCGGGGTAAATTGGCCAATCAGCTCAGCGGTTTTTGCAGCCATAACCATACCAGCAGCAACAGCTTCTCCATGGAGCCATACGCCGTAGCCCATTTCGGCTTCGATAGCATGACCAAAGGTATGCCCTAAATTTAATAGTGCACGTAGCCCGCTGGTTTCTTTTTCATCGGCGGCGACCACTTGCGCTTTCAGCTCGCAACAACGGCGAATGCAGTACGCCATGGCTTGGTTATCTAATGCCATTAACGCATCGATATTTTTTTCTAACCAGCTAAAAAATTCACCATCAAGAATGATGCCGTATTTAATAACTTCGGCCAGACCAGAAGAGAGTTCGCGCTTAGGTAAGGTTTTTAAGCAATCAAGGTCAATCACGACAGATGCCGGTTGATAAAATGCCCCGATCATATTCTTACCCAAAGGGTGGTTAACGGCGGTTTTTCCACCAACCGAAGAGTCCACTTGGGAGAGTAACGTAGTAGGAACTTGAATGAAGCGTACGCCGCGTTGATAGCTGGCTGCCGCGAATCCAGTTAAGTCACCGATTACTCCCCCACCAAGGGCGATGAGGGTCGTGTCACGGTTATGGTGCTTTTCGAGTAATGCCGTAAAAACATCATTCATGATGAATAAAGATTTGTACTGTTCGCCATCAGGTAAGACGATGGAATCGACTTTGACACCTGAGGCTTCAAGAACGGTTTGGATCTTATGTAGGTAAAGCGGAGCGAGAGTTTCGTTAGTCACTATCATTGCTCGCTGACCCGCAGTTAGTGGCCAAAATGCATCCTTTCCTTGGTACAAACCAGGTGCAATATTGATTGGATAACTGCGTTCATCCAGAGTAACAGTGACTTTTTCCATCTTGCTTTACCTTGAATTCATGACTTCTGATGTATAAAAATTAGTTTTTTTCTAACATTTCAATGATTTGGTTGGCAACAACTTTTGCGCTTTGCTCATCAGTATGAATTGTTATATCCGCTATCTCTTCATACATAGGATTGCGTTCATCGGCTAACTTTTCTAAAACTTCGCGAGCGGGCTCATCCACTTGTAAAAGAGGACGTTTTTTATCGCGTTGTGTGCGGGATAGTTGCTTCTCAATGGTGGTTTCGAGATACACGACAACCCCACGAGCGGACAAGCGGTTACGCGTCTCTTTGGATTTAACAGAGCCACCACCTGTTGCTAAGACAATGCCTTGCTTTTCAGTGAGTTCATTGATGACTTTCTCTTCGCGATCGCGAAAGCCTTCCTCACCTTCTAGGTCGAATACCCAACCTACATCTGCGCCAGTGCGTTTTTCAATCTCGTGATCGGAGTCAAAGAACTCCATATTAAGCTGTTGAGCTAACTGACGACCAATAGTGCTTTTTCCGGCTCCCATTGGTCCAACCAGAAAGATATTGCGTTTCTCTGCCATGTTTTTTGGTATTACTACGATTATTCGTTAATGATCACCCGCCCCGCCAATCGAATTAGCGGCGGGACCTAAACTGAAACCTCATAAGTGATGATGTGAGATCAGATAAGAAAATTATCTCAATACATCAACCTGAATTGCAACTATATAAATATGGCACTTAGAAAACAAAGTGCCATATTCTTCGTTGCGGGTTTCTATATATTTGAGCCGTCTACATTACATAATGCATTGTTTAGCGAGCTTATTAGCAGGTTGTTTATTCCACTAAATGAATGGAACCTGTTAATTATAAAGCAAAATTTCTGTAGCTATTTTATAAGCGGCTGATAGTTTGTTCTTTCATCTACCGATAGTTAGAACACTCAATGGATAACCTTGTATGCTAAAACGACCTCAGCGTCAAATTTATCCGGTATGTTTATGGCACAAAAAGTAATAATTTCACGGTACTTTGAGGAATTAAACATTCAACTAATTGAATGTATAGGCGTTATTTTTTACGCTAAATCTTAATAAGTTTTGGTGTAATAAATACCAGTAAAACACGCTTATCAACGTGTTGTGTCTTATTGATAAATAAACTCCCTAATAGTGGAATTTGAGAGAGAAATGGGATGCCTGAATCCGTTTTTTCTTGCTTCTGTTGAAAAATACCGCCAAGTATTAACGTATTATTATTTTTAATGGTGACAGAGGTTGCTATCTCTTGTTTATTAATAGCTAGATGTTGGCTGGGATTGATAGTGAGAGCGGCATCTGGGGAGTTATGACTGATTTTTAATACCATTTCCACTCTGTCATCTCGGGCAATGGTTGGTGTGACTTCCATACCTAATACCGCATCTTTAAACTGGACATGGCTTTTTTTATCGGAGGTGGTGACATAGGGAATTTCGCTGCCTTGTTGGATACTGGCGGGCTGTTTGTGGGATGCCATCAAGCGTGGGCTCGCAATAATCGACAGTAAATTTTCTTTTTCTAGTGCGTTCAGCTTCATTTCAAGTAAGCCTTCTCCGAGTCGTAATACATTCAACGCCATTTGGCCGGATTGGCTGCTATATCGATTATAGCGGCTGAGATGACCGTCAGTCGCTGATTCACCAGACATTCCCCATTCTAAACCTAGGGCCTGCAAGGCGGTGCGCGAACTGCTGATGATGTGGGCGGTGATTTGCACTTGCTGCTGAGGAATATCTTTTTGAACAAGCCATGTTTCAATTAATGCCAAGCGTTCTTTGGTGTCCGTAATGATCACACTGTTGGTGGTGACATCAAAGTGGGCGATGCCTTTATCGGATAGTAGACGAATGTCAGGCTCCGTGAGCTGTTGATGAACGGTTTGAGCATCGATAGAGACTAATGGAAAAATTTTTTCGGTGAGAATTATTTCCGGCGCTTTAGGTGGAATGATGGTGTCTAAGAGTTGGGTATCTTCTTCTGTTGGGGATATGGGTTCAAAAGGGTCTCGGGGTGTTTTGGCATACCCGAAGAAAGAGCTGCATAGCATTAACATTAATATGGGAACGAAAAAATTAGTGTTGCTCATTAAGTTGTTCATCCTTGATAAATGAGAGCGATAAATTGGCAGTTAGTTGCTGATTTTTAGCCGTCAAAATAACGTCAGAAAATTGCCAATGTTGCTGGAGTAGCGTATGGGTGAGTGATTGCATAAATTCGAGGAGATCCTTAAATTTTCCTTGGATCTCAAGTTGGTACTGAGAATTCAACGGATCCGATGACTGAAGCTGATTTAAGACAACATTGTTATTTGCAATGAGCTGCTGTAAGTGCAGAACAAAGAACTGAGGATCTAAGGTAATTTCTTCATTCGAAGGGAATGAAGCGAGTTCCTGTGCTAGCCAAACCCGAGTCGGATTTTGGGCGAAAAACTGGCTACTTACTTGATTTTGTCGGTACAAGACAGAACCGTTTTGTTGTAAATCTACCCATTGATTTTGCTTGTCTTGCAAAATGAAGGTATAGCCAGCGGCAATGCTTACCACCAAAATCAACGGTATCGTTAAATATTGCTGCCAAAGGGGGCGGTACCAAAAAGCGGCAAAGTAGTTATTCATCAACGACACCTCGATAATCGGCAATAAGGTGCAGTTGGTTAATGGCAGCAACCCGCCGTAACGTACGCAGTTGCACGTTATCAACTTGGGGTGCTTGGCCAAATTGGGTTAACAGTAAGTTCAGGTCTTGAAAGCGATAACTGAGTGCTTTAATTTCTAAACGCCCTTCACGCAGCTGAAAGGTGGATAGCCAACTTTTAGGTGGCGTGAGATTGGATAGCGACTTTAATAGGCTGAGTAAGGCATGGTTATGTTGCGCATAGGATTGACGCTGATTTTGCAGAAGCGTGAATTTGTCTAGCTGTTGTTGCTGCGCTTGTAATTGTGTTTTTAGCTGTTCAATGTGCTGTTGATGTTTCTGTTGAGCTGCAAGGTATAAGTGGGCTTGAGATATATCCTCTAGAAGCAAACTGATTAAATAACCAAAGATAACGATAACAGAAATACAGCTGATCCCCGTCACCATTAAAAAATAGCGTCGCTGGCGAGTGAGCTTATCGGTTCGCCAAGGTAGGAAGTTAACCTGATACATATTAAAGATCCCCATGACGCAGAGCCAGCCCTGCGGCAATCACAAAATCCCCCAACTGGCGGGGTAATTTGATGGGGTATTGATGAAAAGCTTGCAGTAAATCCCATCGAGATTCTACGCCTTGAATATCGTGGTCACTAATACAGTAAATCGGTAATTTTAAGGCTTCAGGATCGTCAGTTAATAAGGATTGTATTTGGTTAATATGCACTGATTGATTATCTTGAGTCGGGTTATCGTTTTGAATATGACTATAACTTGCAGGTTGGCTGATAGGCCCTGACCAGAACCATTCATTTTGGCGATAATAAACAAGCCAACATTCATTAGGTAACTGAGCATGCCGAGCAAGATAGCGCAGTGCGATGGGGGCAATATCGACAGCTAGCAAGTGGTAGCCGCTCTCCAGTAATAAATCTTGCCAAAAGGTAATATCAGATTGGCGTGCGGCATTGAAGTAAACTTGTTGTCCAATGATCCGATAATCTACAGCAAGCTCTTGAGCTTGCATGGGGAAAAGTTGGTCAACTTGCGCCTGTAAATACCAGCTTAGTTCTGGTTGCTGTAGGCTCATTTGGTTGGGAAGTGAGACCTGTTTTTGGAGCGATCTTAATGAGGGTAACGCAATAGAAACAGAACAGTTTTTAGGTAATTTCTGACGCCATTGTCGCAGAATATTGCGTAAAATTACGCGGTGTTCATCAAGGGCATGTAATGCACTGTCAAAAGGTAGTGCTTGTTGCCAGCATTCACATAACGACCAGAATTTGCGATGTTTTTTTACTGCAACTAACTGAATGTGGTGCTGTGATAGCTCAATTCCGATGTGCCATTTTGGTGAATACATACATAATATCCTTATCATTAACAATTAAATTACGTTTTCTATTGTGCTGTATAAGCTTTATACTATGCAGTAGTGATATCTAAACCCGCCTGTCAGTTGCATATGGGAATTCTTCGGTGAAGTTCGTAAAATATTTTTTAATTCTGGTTTTCTGTTGCATTTTTTTGGGAAGCGCCTCGATTTATGGCATGTACAAATATGTCGAAGGTGAGCTGCCTGATGTCGCAACAATGAAAGACATTCGTCTGCAAACACCAATGCAGGTATTCAGTGCAGACAATGAACTGATCGCCCAATATGGTGAAAAACGCCGTATTCCATTGCCATTAACTGACATTCCTCCGATGTTAGTGCATGCCTTTATTGCAACAGAAGATAGCCGCTTCTATGAGCACCACGGTATTGATCCAATTGGTATTTTCCGTGCTGTGACTGTGATGGCTTCATCGGGTCATGCATCGCAAGGGGCGAGTACCATTACTCAGCAGCTGGCGAGAAACTTTTATTTAAGCCCAGAAAAAACCTTGATGCGTAAAGCAAAAGAGGCATTTTTGGCAATTCGTATCGAACAGTTATTTACCAAAGATGAAATTATGGAGCTGTACCTGAATAAAATTTATTTAGGTAACCGTGCTTATGGTGTGGGGGCAGCCGCTTATGTTTATTTTGGTAAAACAGTCAATGAGTTGACGTTGAGTGAAATGGCGATGATTGCTGGTCTACCGAAAGCGCCGTCAACATTCAACCCACTTTACTCTTATGACCGTGCGGTTAACCGCCGTAACGTTGTACTAATGCGGATGTTAGAGGAAAAATACATCACGCAAGACCAGTACGAGCAAGCGAAAAGCGAAAAAATTGTCGCCTCTTATCACGCACCAAAAGTGGATTTTTCCGCGCCTTATTTAGCGGAAATGGCACGCCAAACGATGTATGAAAAATACGGTGAAGATGCTTATACCGATGGTTATAAGGTGTACACCACGGTTGTGCGCAAAGACCAGCTAGCGGCGACCGAAGCCGTACGTAATAATTTGATAGATTACGATATTCGCCATGGTTATCGCGGTCCTGCGGAAGTGTTATGGAGTGGAAGCCAAGCCGCATGGGATAAAGAGAAAATCCTGGAGAAACTGAAAAAATTACCGAACTACGGCTCATTGGTTCCGGCTGTTGTTCTTTCGGCAAGTAGCAGCGATGCGAAAGTGATGCTGGCGGATGGCTCGGACATCCAAATTACGATGGCGGGTGTGCGCTGGGCGCGTAAGTTTATTTCTGATACTCAGCAAGGTGGCACGCCATCTGCGGTGAACAAAGTTGTGCAGCCGGGTGAGCAAATTTGGGTTCGTCAGGTTAAAGATAGCTGGTGGTTAGCACAAGTCCCAGATGTGAACGCGGCATTTGTTGCATTGAATCCGAATGATGGTGCAGTGATAGCCCTTGTGGGTGGTTTTGATTTTAATATGAGTGAATTTAACCGCGTGACGCAATCATTGCGCCAAGTGGGCTCAAATATTAAGCCATTCTTGTATACCGCAGCGATGGATAAAGGCTTAACGTTATCGTCATTACTCAATGACGTGCCGATTAGCCGTTGGGATGCGGGTGCCGGTTCAGACTGGCGTCCGAAGAACTCACCACCGCGCTATGCAGGTCCTATTCGTCTACGCCAAGGCTTAGGTGAATCGAAAAACGTGGTGATGGTACGTGCGATGCGCGCCATGGGTGTGGATTATGCCGCGGATTATTTAACGCGTTTTGGTTTCCCGAAAGAGAATATTAACCGCACAGAAGCGTTGGCGCTGGGCGCTCCATCATTTACCCCAATGCAAATGGTGCGTGGTTACGCCGTGATGGTGAACGGGGGATACCTTGTTGATCCTTACTATATTTTGAAGATTGAGAATCACAGCGATGAAGTGATTTTCGAAGCGAAACCAAAAATTGCATGCCCAGAGTGTACAAATATTCCGGTCATTTATGGGGATACGGCACGTACCATTGCGTTGAGTGATTCCGAAGGCGAAGATGCAACAGAGGAAGTAACTCAGTCGAATAATAATGTGGTGGAACAAGAGCCAACCATGGCACTGTCTACGGCTGCAGAACAGCAGAGCCCTGAAGACCAATATGCCCCGCATGTTATTAGTACACCGCTAGCGTTCTTAATTCGCGATGCGATGGTAACAAATATTTATGGCGAGCCAGGTTGGTCAGGTACTGGTTGGCGTGCGGGTCGTGATCTGGGTGGTCGTCGAGACATTGGCGGGAAAACAGGTACCACGAATAGCTCGAAAGATGCGTGGTTCTCCGGCTATGGCCCCGATATTGTCGCTTCTGCATGGATTGGCTTCGATGATAACAAGCGCACATTAGGCCGTACTGGAATAAGCGGCGGTGAAGCGGGTGCGAAGAGTGCTCAGCCGATTTGGGATGACTTCATGAAAGCTGCCCTTGACGGTGTTCCGGTGAAAACCATGCAACCGCCAAAAGGGATTATTTCAGTCACTATTGATACTCGTACAGGTAAACTCTCATCCGGCGGGCCTTCTCGTAGTGAGTACTTTATCGAAGGAACTGAGCCGAAAGAGCGCGCGGTACAAGAGGTTGGAACGACCATTTCAACGGAAAATGGAGCCAGCCAAGAGCTATTCTAATGAGCTGTTTTGAGCGTAAATAAACTGCACCCCATCGCCGTTTGGCATGGGGTGTAATTATTTAGGGTATTGAATAAATTGAATATCGATGTGGCGTTATTTCGCGTTATTTTTTAAGTAACGTTCCACATAAAACAACGCACTAATATTGCGGGCTTCATTGAAGTCTGGGTGGTCGAGGAGTTCCATCATACGTGCAATCGGCCATTTGACTTGTTGCAGTGGTTCTGGCTCATCCCCCTCAAGTTTTTCGCTAAATAGGTCGTTAGCTATAAGTATGTTCATCTTGCTGGAAAAGTAAGATGGGGACATGGTGAGTTTTGCTAAAGGGGTAATTTGGCGAGCCCCATAACCGATTTCTTCTTTGAGTTCACGCTGAGCAGCCTCAAGAGGGGCTTCTCCTGGGTCTACAGCTCCTTTAGGGAAGCCTAGCTCATAGTTTTCGATACCCACGGCGTATTCTCGGATCAGAATCAGGTGATCATCAATGATGGGGACGATAAGAACCGCTTCACGCTTTACGGGGCGCATTCTTTCATAAACACGTTTTTCACCATTACTAAATTCGAGGTCAACAGATTGGATACTGAATAATTTTGATTGAGCAACATCTTGAATATTCAGGATTTTTGGTTTTTTTAACTCTGTCATAACGATTTCCGAATCAGGTGAATGGGATCCATGAGGGCAAGCATACATTGTCTTTAACTATGACGCATATCAAAAAAAATGATAGAGATTATAGGGTGGAGAAAATGCTGTTAGTATAATCTACTTATGAAAATCGCACTGATTAATAAGTAAAACATTTTATTTACAACATATTGTAAAATAAAACAAAAACTGGAAGAGAATAGGAATTGGCTTATATAGTGAAAAGCATTACGTTGCTATGCTTTTTAGGTAGACAATTCTGTTGAGAAAAAAATGCTAAACACCGTCATTATACTGGCTCTGATCATAGCTAGCCTAATTATAATGGTTTCCGTTCTGTTTTTCCGGCGGGGACGGCGTTCTAGTGTCTATCAAATACCCTCTCTAGCGACACCCGCGTTTAAAAAAATGATTGAGTCTGATTTCCAGACTATCACCCAGTATCTTAATCACAGTGCATCTAAAAACCTTCATTCGCCTTCCCAAACTGCATGGCAAATACGAAAAAATGCCACTGTTGCCACCATCTGCAATGCCATTACGCGATTTAATTTGCGTCAAGAGCAAGGGCAAGGTTGGCGCTATTTTATTGATACGATTGAAGTTCAGTTGCCTTCTCAACTAGAACCGTTTTTACAACGACAAAATGTCATGGAAATTGTGGAAACGGATCATTTGCCTTTAATTGTTGCTCTCAATAGCCACTCATTGAAAGAATTTAGCTATGAATGGGAAGTTCCTTCAGAGGAGTCTAGGTCTCAACCTGAGGCTGATATCCATGAAGGGGAACCGAACACCATTCAATTGTTGAAGATGCGTAAAGAAAGTAAAGAGGAGCATCGACTCCATAATTCTTCTGGGTGGTTAGGGGCGATCGTGGTAAGCCTCAGTTTTTTTATCGGCTATCTGACGATTGTTTCTATTCCCATTTTTCAAGGATGGGGGCTGACACTAGCGGCAGTGGTGTTTATCCTCGGGATGTTTTTATTATTCCGTTTACGCCTTTTTCCTAAACCCTATCAAGATGTGCAATGTATTTATGGGCAAGCCAAACGCTGGGAGCTGTACGGAGAGTTAGATAAAAAGTACTCTTCCACCATTTCGATAGGGGGCGTGGACTTACACTATCCTAGCTATTGGCTTCCCTACTTAAAATATGAATTAGGCCACCCTACCAATATTGATCTCTATTCGACGGGAGAGGTATTACGGTACGGTCGTTGTCTCTCTATTCATGAAGAGGAACGCTATTACCCCTATAAACGATTTAAAAAGAATGTGCTGATGTTTTTCAGTGCATTGTTCGTTTTGGCGATGGTGTTTTCTTATCAATCGATTAGCTTGCCAGTGAAATTAGGGTTTGCGTGGATTGAAGGGGCGAAAAAAGTCAGTGTTGTTGACCCTTCAGATTTAACAGCGCGTAAAATTAGAGTTGGAGATACATTATCGGCGAAGGGAATGGGGATGTGTTATCGCCCACCTAATTTGAATGATGCCAACCAAGCGTTGTTTGTGCCTTTTGATTGTTCGGGTGTGTATTGGAATAATATTAACCTGATTACTGAGCCACAATCTGAGATTGTGAATCGAGCCATCGATTTATTGAATAGCGTAAAAAATCAATTACATCCAGATAAAGATGCCCCAGGAATTAACCCAAGATTACAGCGTGAAATTATGAAATCGGGGATGAATATTATTTTCGATTTTTCAGAAATCGTATTAAAAACCAACGCATTGTGTGATCAACAAGATCATTGCATTAAACTCAAAAGCGCATTGTCTAATTTGGGTGGAAGTGTCGATGATTGGCCAGGGTTAGTGAATAAAGCGTCCTCAGGAAAATTAAGTGGTGCGCATGTTTTATTACGTGCAGGAAGTGCTGATGCCTTGGAAAACTTAGTTGAAGACACCACATATGATTTCATCAAGCAAGAACTTGAGAAGGAAGTTCGTAAACTCAATAGTCCACCACCGGGTGGGGTATTGTTGATCAGCGATGAAAACCGCCCGCTGGTAGACATAATGCCAGTCAGTTCACTGAGCGAAATGAACCAAGTTCAGCGATGGTATGAGTTAAAGCGCTTATCCAGCATTCTGATTAATACCCCGTTTGATGTTGAAGGGGTTATCACGAACATTTCGACAGATGCCAATGGCACATTGCAAGTGGTAGTTCATGAGCGCTTGGATGAAGATGTGTTATCAGAATATGTCTGTCGTTCAATGTTGGTTTTCTTCTTGATCATTTGTACCTTGATAAATGGAACATTAATTATTATTCGAGTTTTGAATAACAAACGGCGTTTGCGTAAAATCACTGAATATTACGATAAATGCTATGAGGCAGATAATCCTTCCGAGTCTAGATAGTATTATCCTTCCCTGACCATGGAGCCTCATTTTGGTTTGGCATTCAAACTAAGTGTGAGGAGGCACCATGAAGCCGTTATCGACAAATCAATCTTCAACAAAGCCATCATCCGCTGAGCCAGTTCGCCTTGATAAATGGCTATGGGTTGCACGTTTTTACAAAACACGTTCAATTGCTCGTGAGATGATTGATGGCGGAAAAGTTCATTATAATGGGCAAAGAAGTAAGCCGGGCAAAATTGTGGAATTGGGTGCGATGATAAAAGTGCGTCAAGGAAATGATGAGCGGATTGTCGAAGTACTAGAGATCAGCAATCAACGTAAAGGCGCACCAGAAGCCCAGCTACTCTACCGTGAAACCGTAGAAAGCCTTGAACAACGCGAAAAGATGGCGATGGCACGTAAGATGAATGCACTCACGATGCCACATCCTGACAGACGTCCCGATAAAAAAGAGCGTCGGACTCTGCTAAAATTTAAACACACGAATTCCCATGAATCGTCTTAATAGACTGCCTGAGTAATAGAGAGAAATTATGGCTAAACAAGACCAACTCCACCGTTTCCTGTTTGAACAGCACGCGGTACGTGGAGAAATGATTACTGTCGATGAGACTTTTCATCATATTCTAGAAAATCATGATTACCCAGAAGCCGTCAAAATGCTGCTGGGCGAACTGCTGGTTGCGACCAGCTTACTGACTGCTACTTTAAAATTTGATGGTGATATTACCGTTCAAATCCAAGGTGATGGCCCAGTTAAGCTAGCCGTGATTAACGGTAATAACTTACAACAAATGCGCGGTGTTGCACGTGTTGATGGCCCTGTTGTTGCGGGAAGTACGTTACAGCAAATGATTGGTAACGGGTTTATTGTCATCACGATTACACCAAAACAAGGTGAGCGTTATCAAGGGATTGTGGCGATTGAAGGCAACAGCATTGAAGAGAGTATTGATGCTTATTTCCGCCAATCTGAACAGTTACCAACCCGTCTGTTTATCCGTGTTAGTGAACAAGATGGAAAAGCGATTGCTGGTGGGATGTTGCTGCAAGTTTTACCGGCAGCAGGAGAGACTAGCCACGAGTTTTTTGATCACTTAGTGCAACTGACCGCGACTATCAAAGGCAAAGAGCTCAGCGAATTAGACGTGAAAGAGGTACTTCATCGTCTGTATCATGAAGAAGATGTCACGCTGTATGACCCACAATCTGTTGAGTTCCGTTGCACTTGTTCACGTGAACGTTGTGAAGCGTCTTTAGCGACATTAACCCATGAAGATGTTATGGATATTTTGCACAAAGATGGGAAAATTGATATGGAGTGTGAATATTGTGGCTCGCACTATGTATTTATTGAATCCGATATCATCGGGTTAAATAATGAGCGAAATCAGCAACTTCACTGATACGATTTAGCAACCTAATTATGTGACGAGGGTGCAATTTTGCACCCTTTTTTTATAATTTTAAAGGATTATAACGTGCTCTAAGTCTCATTATGAATTAAAAAAAATTATACATTTTCAATTCTTTGATAACTATCGCTGTTAATTAGTCGTAAAGATTTATGATCGTCGGCAGAATAGCTATGTTTACCAGGAGCAATATAATGAGCGCTAAAAGCATTACCCTGAAGGATCTCGAAAAGTACGGCATTCATGACGTCGCTGAAGTTGTTTATAACCCAAGTTATGAGCTGTTATTTCAGGAAGAAACCAAGCCAGGTCTTGAAGGTTATGAACGCGGTACCGTCACTACATTAGGTGCTGTTGCTGTTGATACCGGTATTTTTACAGGACGTTCCCCAAAAGATAAATATATCGTTCGCGATGATGTCACCCGTGATACCGTTTGGTGGGCTGACCAAGGTAAAGGTAAAAACGATAACAAACCAATGAGCCAAGAGGTTTGGAGCAGCCTGAAACACTTAGTGACCGAGCAGTTATCAGGCAAACGTTTGTTTGTTGTGGATGCATTCTGTGGTGCGAACGCAGATACTCGTCTCAAAGTCCGTTTTATCACTGAGGTTGCATGGCAAGCTCACTTCGTGAAAAACATGTTCATTCGTCCATCCGATGAAGAGTTAGTGGGTTTTGAACCAGACTTTATCGTGATGAACGGTGCAAAATGCACTAATCCGAATTGGAAAGAACAAGGTCTGAACTCAGAAAACTTTGTTGCTTTCAACTTAACTGAGCGTATGCAGTTAATCGGCGGTTCTTGGTACGGCGGCGAAATGAAGAAAGGGATGTTCTCTATGATGAACTACCTGCTGCCATTAAAAGGCATCGCTTCCATGCACTGCTCAGCAAACGTCGGTGAAGAAGGCGACGTTGCGATTTTCTTCGGCCTGTCTGGTACGGGTAAAACCACACTGTCTACCGATCCAAAACGTAAGTTAATTGGTGATGATGAGCACGGTTGGGATGATGACGGCGTATTTAACTTCGAAGGCGGTTGCTACGCGAAGACTATCAACTTGTCTAAAGAAGCTGAGCCAGACATCTATGGCGCAATCAAACGTGATGCGCTATTGGAAAACGTCATGGTATTGGCTGATGGCTCAGTTGATTTCAATGACGGTTCTAAAACTGAGAACACCCGTGTTTCTTACCCTATCTACCACATCGAAAATATCGTAAAACCAGTTTCGAAAGCGGGCCATGCGACAAAAGTTATCTTCCTGACGGCAGATGCATTCGGTGTGTTACCTCCAGTTTCTCGCTTAACGCCAGAACAAACTCAGTACCACTTCCTGTCTGGTTTCACAGCGAAGTTAGCAGGTACAGAGCGTGGCGTAACTGAACCAACTCCAACATTCTCTGCATGTTTCGGTGCGGCGTTCTTATCTCTGCACCCAACGCAATACGCGGAAGTGTTAGTGAAGCGTATGGAAGCGGCTGGCGCAAAAGCATACTTAGTCAATACAGGCTGGAACGGTACGGGCAAACGTATCTCTATTAAAGATACTCGTGCAATCATCGATGCAATCTTAAGTGGCGATATCGAAAAAGCCGATACTATCAAGCTGCCAGTATTTGATTTAGAAGTCCCAACAGCATTACCGGGTGTGGATACCAATATCCTTGACCCACGTAATACTTACGCTGATAAATCTCAGTGGGATGAAAAATCTAAAGACTTAGCGGATCGCTTCGTGAAGAACTTCGATAAGTACACGGATACCCCTGCAGGTGCAGCACTGGTTAAAGCCGGTCCTAAACTGTAATTTCGGGTAGCTCATATAAAAAAAGGCTCTACAACCATTGAAGATAACTTCATGGTGTAGAGCCTTTCCCATTGGTGTTAGCGTTTACTTACCTGAAAAATTATTCCGCAGCAGGCAAGTCAAAAACTAAAATTTCACTGTCTTCATCAGTTTTAATGGTTAACTGATTTTCTTGCCAAATGGCTAAGCCATCGCTAGCCGTCGCTTTCTGCCCGTTAACTTCAATATTGCCTTTAACGACTTGGATCCAAACAACGCGTTTCTCTGCGATGTCGTAGGTGCTTTGCTCATTAGCTGGCAATGCCCAGCGCCATAAGGTCATGTCTTGGTGAACTTTCAGCGAGCCATCGCGTGCATCTGGCGATAACACCAATTGCTTACCACTTGTCGAATCAAAGCGTTTTTGCTCGTAACGTGGTTCGATGCCATTTTTATCTGGAATGATCCAAATTTGGTATAAACGCAGCTCTTTTTCATTGCTTGGGTTGTATTCAGAGTGACGAACACCGGTTCCCGCGCTCATAATTTGGAATTCACCCGCAGGGATCTGTTCCATATTGCCCATGCTATCTTTGTGCTCAACGGCACCATCCAGCACGTAGGTCAATATTTCCATGTCTTTATGAGGGTGAGTACCAAACCCTTGTCCCGCAGCGATGTAGTCTTCATTGATGACTCTTAACGCTGAGAAACCCATAAATTTCTCATCATAATAGTTAGCGAACGAGAAAGTGTGCCAACTGTCCAGCCAACCGTGGTTTGCGTGTCCGCGTTCATTTGCTTGGCGTAAATAGATCATTGAGTCATCTCCTTAAAAGCGGATATCCAATTTTCATTGGGCTCTTGCTTAACTTGTTGATGACAGTTTAGCCAAATTGCAGAAAGAGAAAAGTAGGCGGTATTAACCATAGGATCCAAAAAATTTGAATAAGATTCCGAGGTATCACCAAGATGATTTGTGGTATGAAATAGCAAGTTTTAGCAGGGGGGGATACAGTGTATCAATGGCAAGGCACAGATAAAAAAATAGCCAGCATAAGCTGGCTAAAGTAAACACTGGAAGCAATGTGAGCAATGTCGTACCTCCTACAAGAGACTGACTAAGTTAAGTCGCCTGCGGAAGATGTGATAATGATAATAGTTATCACTATCGTTTGTAAAGGGTTATTTTTAACCAATTTTAGATTTATTTAAACCCAGTGCTCAACTGCCTGATTTGGTTGAAATTAAATAATATCCATTATTTTTCAATGGATTAAATAATTTCATAAAAGGGTGAGCGATTAAGCTTGATGGGGTAAGTTTTCCGCACACGCAGAAGCGGAACTCCACGCCCATTGGAAATTGTATCCCCCTAACCAACCTGTCACGTCCATCACTTCTCCAATAAAATAGAGGCCGGAAGACTTGAGCGATTCCATGGTTTTGGATGAAATTTCATGAGTATCGACGCCGCCAAGGGTCACTTCCGCAGTACGATAACCTTCTGTGCCGTTAGGTTGTACTTGCCAGTTATGTAATACGTTATCGAGAGCATCAATCTGTGCGTGGGTGAGTTGCTTGAGTGGGCAATCTGGAATCTGTCCAAGTTGTTGTAAAACCTCAATTAAGCGTTTAGGCAGCAGTGTCGCTAAGGTATTTTTGAGTGATTGATTAGGGCGCTGCTGTTTCTCATTGGTCAGAAATTCCCCCAATGAAAGATCTGGAAGTAAGTTAATACTCACATACTCTCCGGGTTGCCAGTAATTTGAAATCTGTAAAATCGCTGGACCGGATAACCCTCGGTGGGTAAACAGGATATTTTCTTTAAATAGGACGCCGCTTGCGGATGTGACCGTTGCCGCTACGGAAACCCCAGAGAGGGCTTGCAGCGCTTCAAGTAGAGGCTTGTGTAAGGTAAAGGGAACGAGTGCAGCACGGGTAGGGATGATGCTGTGCCCAAATTGTTCGGCAAGGCGATAGCCAAACGGAGTTGCACCTAAACCCGGCATTGAAAGCCCCCCAGTCGCGACCACCAGTAAGCGAGTACTTACTTGATCCCCATTTACCGTGACAACATATCCGTCATCCGTTTTGTCTACTTGGGTGACTTCACTGCGTAGCTTGATAGTGACATTGGGCTGATCGCACTCACTTTTCAGCATATCGACGATATCTTGCGCGCTATTATCGCAAAATAGCTGTCCTAGGGTCTTTTCGTGATAAGGGATCTGATATTTACCAACAAGCTCAATAAAATCCCACTGTGTATAGCGAGCAAGTGCTGACTTACAAAAATGAGGGTTAGTCGAGAGATAGTTATTGTGATCGGCGTACATATTAGTGAAATTACAGCGTCCACCACCGGACATCAAAATTTTACGCCCTAATTTTTTACCGTTATCCAGCACAAGGGTATTTAAACCACGCTTACCCGCGAGTGAAGCGCAAAATAATCCGGCCGCGCCTGCACCTAAAATAATAACGTCAATATTTCTCACAATTAGAGCTCTCTATATATATGATTTTTATCGTAATTACGATTATTTGTGCCGCTATTTTACGCGATTTAACGTAGGTTGTAATGCAGCGGATCATCGAAGAATTAATGAAAAGTATGGTAGACGTATTATAATTAGGAAAAATCGCGAAAAAAGACTATTTCCCCCAGATATTCATAAATTATCATAAAAAAAGTTTCAAAAATTCAGAATAACTTTAATTATGGTAACTAGATGATATTAAAAGGATAGTTTGTATTTGATGATTTTTTGATTGGTATTTAAATCAAAAAAAGGTCAGATTTCGCTTCCACCGCTAGCGTTTGTCACTGATAATGCGCCGCGTTCATGTCCAACCAATAATGGCTTAACGTCTATGCTACATCTTTTTACAGGTTTAGAATTTTACACAGGTCTATTGTTAGTTCTAGCACTGTTATTTGTGCTGTTCTATGAGGCGATTAACGGATTCCATGATACTGCTAACGCGGTCGCAACGGTGATTTACACCCGAGCAATGCGCGCTCAGTTCGCGGTTGTCATGGCCGGGGTATTTAACTTTTTCGGTGTCTTGCTGGGAGGGCTGAGCGTGGCGTATGCCATCGTTCATCTTTTACCAACAGACCTTCTCCTTAACGTGAGCTCTGCTCACGGCCTTGCAATGGTCTTTTCATTGCTACTGGCTGCTATCATCTGGAACCTTGGAACCTGGTATTTAGGTATTCCGGCATCAAGTTCTCACACGTTGATCGGTGCAATTATCGGTGTTGGTTTGACCAATGCGATAGTGACTGATACATCGGTGGTTGATGCGCTGAATATTCCTAAAATGATCAGCATTTTCATGTCCTTAATTCTTTCTCCGGCTATCGGCTTTGTGATTGCTGGGCTGATGATTTTCATGTTACGCCGTTATTGGAGTGGAACGAAAAAACGTCGCCGTATTCACTTAACGCCAGCTGAGCGTGAGAAGAAAGATGGTAAACGTAAACCACCATTTTGGACGCGTACTGCATTGATCCTGTCTGCTGTCGGCGTGAGTTTCTCTCACGGCGCGAACGATGGGCAAAAAGGTATCGGTCTGATTATGCTGGTGTTAATCGGTGTTGCGCCAGCAGGTTTCGTCGTTAACATGAATTCAAACGGTTATGATATCGCGAGAACACATGATGCGGTGGTTCATCTGCAACAATACTATGAAACACATAAACCAGCCTTAAACCACGCAATTGAAAATACGCCTATGATGGCGGAGAACAAGCCAGAAGAAGGCGAGTTCCATTGCGACAGTTCACGTACGCCAATTATCTTAAATCAAGCTCAGAAGATGCTCAGCGGCATTCAGAGCTATGATGAGTTAACACCTGACCAGCGCAACCAAACTCGTCGCCTGTTAATGTGTATCTCCGATACTGCGAATGCCGTGGCGAAGTTACCAGAAACTAGCGCGAAAGATGCGAGCTTACTGAAAAAACTGAGTAATGACCTGCTGTATACTGTTGAGTATGCACCGTTATGGATTATCGTTGCTGTTGCGTTAGCACTGGCACTGGGTACCATGTTCGGTTGGCAGCGTGTTGCGGTGACTATCGGTGAGAAAATCGGTAAGAAAGGTATGACTTACGCACAAGGTGTATCGGCTCAGGTCACTGCGGCGGTCTCTATCGGTGTGGCAAGTTATACAGGTATGCCTGTTTCAACAACCCAAGTTCTCTCTTCTGCGGTAGCGGGTACGATGGTCGTTGATGGCGGTGGTGTTCAGAGCAAGACGATTAAGAGCATTGCGCTTGCATGGCTACTGACGCTTCCTGTTTCCATCATTCTGTCTGGTGTACTGTACTGGATTGCGCTGAAGATTATCTAATTAGCGTTAGATAAGACAAAAGCATTCTAAAATAGTGATGATCGGTTTCCGGTCATCACTATTTTTTTGCCTTGAATAAAGGGAATAACAAACGCGAGGTTAATTGGCTATCACCATATAGACCAAACTCACAACGACTAAAATGCTTAACCGGCTGATCAACATAAACTGCTTGCGAATACGTTCACAACGGAATATCACATCAGGATCGTAGTGCTCAAGGTACTGTTTGGTATTGATATAGCGGACAAGGCGCAATTGCTTGTTCAGCTGGCCGTGAGTCGTGAAAAAGCCATTACCATCAACGGATTGATAAAGTAGAGGATCCGAATCCCTCAGAATAGATAATAAAACGCGAATAGAAGAAAAATAGCGCATCATATTTAAGATGCACAAAATGCAGAGTGCCCAAAATAATGCAATTACACTGAACATAATCCCCTCCTTAGAACGAACCTAAATTGCCCCGTTGTCACTAAAGGAAATACCGCCAAAATATTGCACTAACATCATTTATTTTCATTGTAGGGCATGTCGTTACTTAAACACAATTCATTGCTTAAAAAAAGTGCAGATGGTTCAAATTTTGATTTCAAAAAAGCGGCCATCATGAGCTGTTAATTTACAGATTGTTGATTACACTTACTGGCATTGCGGTAATTCGAATTTTGAACCGATATATATTAATATTGAATGAATGATGTTATTGTTTTATCAAATGTTCTGTCTTTTAATCCTTAAAAATTAATCTGCTAGATGTGATCAAAACGACACTTAGTTATCGCGATTAGCAGGTATAGTATATTCATAAGATATTGGTGAACGTCGTTAACCACCAGTTAAATCAGCATTTGGAAGGAGTTTACTTATGGCTTATAAACATATTCTTGTCGCGGTTGATTTATCACCTGAAAGTAAAGTTTTACTGGATAAAGCAGTTTCTATGGCAAAACCGTACGGAGCCAAAGTCTCTATGATCCATGTTGATGTTAATTACTCGGATCTGTACACCGGCCTTATCGATGTGAATTTAGGTGATATGCAACAACGCATCACTGACGAAACTCGTAATTCACTAAGAGACCTTTCCGCGGGTGCGGGTTATGACATCCAAGAAACCCTTAGCGGTAGCGGTGACTTAGGTCAGGTGTTAGTAGATGCTATCAAAAAATACGACATGGACTTAGTTGTTTGCGGACATCACCAAGATTTCTGGAGCAAGCTGATGTCTTCGGCTCGCCAGTTAATCAATACCGTTCATGTGGATATGCTGATTGTTCCACTGAATGACGAAGAAGAATAATTCTTCATAGATAAATTGAAATATTATTCACTGAAAACGCCTGCTTATGCAGGCGTTTTTTTTGCAGCAAAATAATCGTCTGAAGGGAGTGATTGGCAGGTCAAGCAATTTTTTTTTCAAATGAGTAAAAAAAAACCTTGAATTGAGAATATAAACTAATGATATATTCAATAGGCAAACACAAATCGACCTCACATTTCCTAAAAAAAAAGATAAGAAATAGTGAGGCACCTCACAACAATATCCACATTGAAAAAGGAAGACAAAGATGGCGCAAACACTATCTTCATTCTTGGAGTCTGTCCAAAAAAGAGACCCTTCACAGCCTGAATTCCTACAAGCAGTGCGTGAAGTATTCACTTCTCTTTGGCCTTTCATTGAACAAAATTCAAAATATCGCGATCAAGCACTTCTCGAACGCTTCGTTGAGCCAGAAAGAGTGATCCAGTTCCGCGTGTGTTGGATGGACGATCAAGGCAAGGTACAAGTTAACCGCGCATGGCGTGTTCAATTTAGCTCTGCGATTGGTCCATTCAAAGGCGGCATGCGTTTCCACCCATCCGTTAACTTATCCATCCTGAAATTCTTAGGCTTCGAACAAACCCTCAAAAATGCACTCACAACCCTACCAATGGGCGGTGCAAAAGGCGGTTCTGACTTTGATCCTAAAGGAAAAAGCCATGGTGAAGTGATGCGTTTTTGCCAAGCATTAATGACAGAACTTTATCGCCACTTAGGGGCTGATACTGACGTTCCTGCAGGTGACATCGGGGTGGGCGGTCGTGAAGTTGGCTTTATGACTGGGATGATGAAAAAACTGTCTAATGACACCTCTTGCGTTTTCACCGGTAAAGGTCTGTCATTTGGTGGTAGCTTAATTCGTCCAGAAGCAACCGGTTACGGCCTTGTTTACTTCACTGATGCGATGCTCAAACGCCATGGTTTAGGCTTTGAAGGCATGCGAGTGGCGGTTTCAGGTTCGGGTAACGTTGCTCAGTACACCATTGAAAAATGTATGGAATTAGGTGCAAAAGTCATTACTGCATCCGACTCTAGCGGTACTGTCGTGGATGAAGCCGGTTTCACCCCTGAAAAACTTGCACGCTTAGAAGCTATTAAAAACAACTATGGTCGTGTTGAAGAATACGCGAAAGAGTTTGGTTTGACTTACTTAGCGGGCAAACAACCTTGGGGCGTTCCAGTGGATATCGCACTGCCATGTGCAACACAGAACGAACTGGATGTAGACGCGGCTAAAGTGCTGATTCAAAACGGTGTTAAAGCTGTCGCGGAAGGCGCAAACATGCCAACCACTATTCCTGCAACTGAGCTATTTCTTGAAGCGGGTGTTCTATTTGCTCCAGGTAAAGCAGCTAATGCTGGCGGTGTTGCAACTTCCGGTCTGGAAATGGCACAAAACGCAGCGCGCTTAAGCTGGAAAGCAGAAAAAGTGGATACGCGTTTACACCACATCATGTTGGACATTCACCACCACTGTGTTGAATTCGGTGGCGAAGCCAAACAAACCAACTACGTCCAAGGCGCGAACATTGCTGGCTTTGTTAAAGTCGCTGACGCTATGTTTGCACAAGGCGTTGTGTAAGGTTTAACTCAAAACGTAAGCGAAAGGGCGGTCGTACAAGTTTGTCGCTGTGATAAAAGGTGCAAACGCCCTTCGCCGTTACGTTTTAATCGCTGTGTTTAATACAGGGATAGATATCGAATCGATGGCTTTTGGTTGTGACTGCTGAAGGTGCTTTTTGCCCCGCAAGCGGTTCGGCGTAATCAGGTCGCTTAACCACAACACGGCGTTTTGCCAGCGCAATGGCTGGTGCCAGTAAAGAATCTGCATCATCATCAGCCCCGACCAATGACTGAAACACCCGCATCTCTTTCTTCACTAATGCACTTTTTTGCCGATGTGGGTACATCGGGTCGAGGTAAATCACGTCCGGCACTTCAGTAATTTCGGCTAATGCGGTAATACTTGATGCGTGGATCAGTGACATTCGTGATTGTAGCCACTCCCCAATTTCAGGGTCTTGATAACCACGTTGTAAACCATCATCAAGCAGTGCAGCCACCACCGGATGACGCTCTAACATCCGTACTTTACAGCCCAAAGCCGCCAGTACAAAAGCATCTCGCCCTAAGCCTGCAGTCGCATCAATTACATCGGGCAGATACTCTTTTTTGATCCCCACCGCTTTAGCAACCGCCTCACCGCGTCCACCACCAAATTTACGGCGATGCGCCATCGCACCTGAGACAAAATCCACAAAGATGCCGCCTAATTTTGGCTCATCCATTTTGCGTAATTGCAGGTTTTCGGGGGTTAACACCAACGCCATCAAGGCGTCAGGTGTATGCGTGAGTTGCCATTTTTCAGCAAGTTGATTGAGAGTGCCGATATCGGCACCCTCTTCACAGATCAATTGGATAGCAATCTTATCAGCCATGAATACCGTAGCTCTTCAACATCGCATCTAATTCTGGTTTACGGCCACGGAAACGCTCAAACAGTACCATTGGCGCTTCAGAACCCCCGCGACTTAAAATATTGTCGAGGAAGGATTGGCCAGTTTGGCGATTAAAAATGCCTTCTTCAGAGAAGCGAGAGAATGCATCGGCAGCCAACACATCCGCCCATAAATAGCTGTAATAACCCGCCGCGTAACCACCAGCAAAAATATGGCTAAACGCGTGTGGGAAACGTCCCCATTTTGGTGATGGAACCACGGCAACTTTTTCTTTGATGGCATACAGCGTTGGCATCACTTGCGCACCTTTTGCTGGGTCATATTCTGCGTGTAAGGTGAAATCAAACAGACCAAACTCAAGCTGGCGCAGTACAAACATCGCAGACTGGTAGTTTTTCGCGGCTAACATGCTTTGTAGCATGTCGGCTGGTAAGGGTTCGCCAGTTTCATAGTGACCAGAGATAAACTCAAGGGCTTCAGGTTCCCAGCACCAGTTCTCCATAAATTGGCTTGGTAATTCAACGGCATCCCATGGAACCCCATTGATACCCGCGACATCAGCAACATCAATCTGGGTCAGCATATGGTGCAGACCATGACCAAATTCGTGGAACAGGGTGATGACTTCATCGTGGGTAAATAAAGCAGGTTTATCCCCTAGCGGCTTATTAAAGTTGCAGGTTAAATAGGCAACAGGATTTTGCAGCGCACCATCTTTATGCACCATACGACCCACGCAATCATCCATCCATGCACCGCCGCGTTTATGTTCGCGAGCATATAAATCGAGATAGAAGCTACCGCGCAGGGTGTTGGTATCATCATACAGTTCGAAGAAACGGACATCATCGTGCCAAGTTTCAACATCATGGCGCTCTTTCGCCGTTAAACCATAAATACGGTGAACCACTTCAAACAGCCCATTTAATACGCGCTGTTCTGGGAAATAAGGACGTAATTGCTCATCATTAAGTGAGAATTTATGCTGTTTTTGTTTTTCGCTGTAATAGGCTAAATCCCAAGATTCGAGGGTTTCAACACCATAATTTTCTTTCGCGAATGCGGTCAGTTCCGCGAGTTCTTCTTTACCTTGCTGATGAGCGCGGTTAGCTAAATCATTCAGGAAACCTAAAACTTGCTCAGGGGATTCCGCCATTTTGGTGGCGAGGGATTTTTCGGCAAAGTTTTTAAAACCAAGCAGTTGAGCCAGTTCATGGCGTAGCGCCATTAACTCATCGATAAGTTCGCTGTTATCCCATTTACCTGCGTTTGGACCTTGGTCTGAGGCGCGAGTGCTATAGGCATAGCTCATTTCGCGGCGAAGCTCTGCATTATCGGCATAGGTCATGACTGGCAGGTAGCTTGGCATATCTAAAGTCAGTAAATAGCCTTCTTCACCTTTAGATTCCGCCATCGCTTTTGCTGCGGCGATAGCGCTTTCTGGCATGCCTGCCAGTTCGCTTTCATCTTTAATGAGTTTTGACCAACCCATTGTGGAATCTAGGACGTTATTACCAAACTTAGAGGCAATCTCCGATAAACGTGCGACGATTTCACCATAACGTTGCTGTTTTTCAGCAGGTAAACCAATACCGGACAGCTCAAAATCACGCAGGGTATTTTCGATAGATTTACGTTGAGCTTGGCTTAATTGATTAAATCCAGCGTCTTCTTTGAGGGATTTATAAGCTTGATACAGTGGCTCATGTTGTCCCATCCATGTACTGAATTCGGACAGTAATGGCAGGCATTGTTCATAAGCTTCACGCAGTTCAGGGCTATTTTTAACAGAATGTAGATGGCTCACTGGGGACCAAACGCGGGAGAGTTTATCGCTCGCTTCTTCTAATGGTTGGCATAGGTTGTCCCAAGTGTAGTGGCTGTTGGCCGCCAGAATATTTTCAACGGTTTGGCGATATTCGCCTAAAACATGTTCAACTGCTGGGAAAATATGTGCTGGTTCAATATGTTCAAAACGGGGTAATGCGGAATCGGCTAATAATGAATTTGTCATAAAAAAACATCCTTGAATGCAGGCTTGCGCTCGGGAGCCAAGGCTTACTGTGCTGACAATGAAAGTGTTGGCGGGGTGATTTTGAAATCAGCGCGCCGTATGTAGACATGAATTAGTATATGGGGGCAATTGTACAAACCTCAATATCACATTTGTGCTTTTTGTTATCAGTTTTTGAGAATGGCGCGACATTATTGGCGTGCATCAATAATTTGAATGGTTGTTCTTACAATACCTTGGAAAATAAATAATTCAGTTTATAATCGAACACCTACCAAATAGAGGAAGATCGTCGTCTCCGGTGAGGCGGCTGGATTTCAAATCCAGTTGGGGCTGCCAGCAGTCCCGGGCAGGTTCGACTCCTGTGATCTTCCGCCACTTTTTCTCCCTCTATCTTTGTACCAATACCATTTTTTGTAGTTTGTCTTAATCTATAAAGGTTGGTAGGCATTCACTCCCCTTTTTAGGCTCGGGGTTTAGCGATACAGACATTCAGCTCTAAAATGGCGCTTGCTAACCATCTTATCTTTGTGTGCAACATAGTATATTGTTGGCTTTGGACCTTTCTCAGACGATTCAAACGGAGACAATTTGATGAGCGATAATCTTCCTGACGCGCCACTGGGTGAATTTGTTTTATTCCGAAGTGAAGATGGCCAGACTCGTGTCGAATGCCGTTTTGAATCTGATACGCTGTGGTTGTCTCAAGCTTCCATTGCAGAGTTGTACGGTAAAGATGTTCGTACAATCAATGAGCATCTTGTTAATATTTTTTCGGAAGGGGAGCTTGCTCAAAACTCAACCATCCGGAAATTCCGGATAGTTCGATTAGAAGGAAATCGCCGGGTTTCCAGAGAGATCGATCACTATAGTTTACCTGCCATTCTTGCTGTCGGTTACCGCGTCCGTTCTGTCCGCGGCACACAATTTCGTCAGTGGGCAACCCAAACGCTGGAACAGTATTTGATTAAAGGGTTTGTGATGGACGATGAGCGGCTGAAGAACCCGCCTATCGGTCAGTCTGTCGTGCCTGATTACTTTGATGAGATGCTCGAACGCATCCGTGATATTCGTGCCAGTGAGCGGCGAGTATATTTGCGAGTCAAAGAGATTTTCACTATGGCAGCTGACTACGAACCGTCCAATAAAGAAATCAATCGTTTCTTCCAAACCATCCAAAACAAACTGCATTTTGCTTGTACTGGCATGACTGCCGCTGAACTGATTGCCAGCCGTGCAGATGCCAGTCAGCCAGATATGGGGCTAACCAACTATAAATCAGATGAAGTACGTAAAACGGATGTGACGATTGCGAAGAATTATCTGCATGAAAATGAGCTCAAAGAATTAAACCGTATCGTCAATATGTGGCTCGATTTTGCCGAAGACCAAGCACTGCGTCGTAAGCAAGTTTTTTTACAGGATTGGGACACCAAGCTGGATCAGTTTTTAAGTTTCAATGACCGTGAAGTTTTGCAAGGTGCTGGTGGGATTAGTAAGAAGGTCGCGGATGAAAAAGCCAAAGAAGAATTTGATGTTTTTGCTCAAAAGCGTCGGCAATTAAAAGAAGCAGAAGGAGCAAGGGCGAATATTGCAGCGCTGAAAGAGCTACTGAAAAAAGGAAAGTAGAAAAAGAGCAGAGTCACTATTCTTAATTTTAGCTGGCTTGTTAAAGCCAGCCTTGTATCAGAAGCAAACGAATACTGGCTAACAGCTCATAATAATGAACAGTATATTAGGAGCCTTCCAGTATCGGGGGGGTTATTCCAGATTTTAGTTGGGTAGTTTCCAACTAAAAATCAGTCTTAGAAAAACCGGTCATAGCATCCAACTCCATTTCGCGACCTAATGCTGTCATTGGGTGGACAATAACGAGGCCTCGTACGGATTTCTTCAGTTTGCCCATATCTGCTTGCTCTTTCTTTGTGATAGGGCGCTTGAATGGCATATCCATCAATTTCTGTGCTTCTTTACTTAGCTTCTTGTTACGCGTTTCTTTCAGACGAGCGATTTCAACTTCCAGCGTCGCTTTTTCTTTCTCAAGTTCGGCGTATTTTTCTGCTTGAGTTGACAGCTGCATACTTGCCATTTGGTGACGAATAAGGTCTAAGCGGTCGCTAAGCGTTTTAATTTGTGTTTTTTCAGTTTCTTTCATCATTAATTAACCGTGAATAAATTTTCTGCTGGCAAGTATACATCATTCTGCTTTAGAGGGTGAAAAGGGATATTATTTGCTGATTATCTTATCTTTGAGTTCAACATAGTACTTGAGTTCAACATAGTATATGGTGGGTTTTGAACTCTTTTTAGTCAGTTCAAACAAAGGCAAGTTGGCGATAGCGAAAATGATCATCATGAATACGAATAGACAGTTTACCGACAAAGACCTCTGTGCCGCTTTATCGGACATATTTGTGGATAACCTGACGGATTATCAACATATTGCCTCTGTCGCAAAACACTTTCCGATTGAGCATGTAGAACGGATGCTGACGCGATATGTTGCGCCCGTCTGTTACACGAATATGCTAACGCCCGTGCCACCCGTTTGGCTCTTTTTTGATGAAGATGATGTGTGGAATGATATTTGCGTATTAAAAACAAAAGAACGCAGTTTTTTGGGTAAATTTAAAAGAGACCTTTGCACGTTATATTTTAAAAATAATCTTAAACACGAATGGCGGGAGTTAGTACAGCTTTTGCAAAATCAGCCTGTTTAGGGATAACCCAATGAAATATAAAATTATCAACAAAGACCAAATTATTGGGACGAGCGAACTTGAAAGAAGCGACCCGCCAATGGGATTTGTTTTTGGTGAATTAGAACCAACACCATTTTATAAACCCAACATCAGCACTATGGACTGTAAACTATATTGTTTTGAAACAGATGATCGCAGTGAAACTCATGAAGAGATCCTTTGCGAAGCCATCACTATTGATGAACATTCAGATGAATTTGGCGAACAATGTATCGAGGTGACGGTTTTAGTAGAGTCCGCAGAAGAGTTCGAGAAATTTTTTAAGCACCATCTTGATGCTTATGAAAGGCAATTTATCTCGATAAACACCAAACAAGAATCGCAAAAGTAACCGAAAAGAAATCTAATTTGCAGGTATAATCCCTCCAATTTCATTCAACAGGCTTAGATACCAACATGGCAAAACTCACCTTACAAGAGCAAATGCTCCAAGCGGGACTCGTCACCAGTAAAAAAATGGCGAAAGTACAGCGCACAGCGAAGAAATCACGAGTACAGGCTAGAGAAGCCAGAGAAGCGGTAGAAGAGAATAAAAAAGCGCAGCTTGAGCGTGATAAACAACTGAGCGATCAACAAAAGCAAGCGGCACTGACGAAAGAGTATAAAGCTCAGGTGAAGCAGCTGATTGAGATGAACAAAATTGACGTGGCGAAAGGCGATATCAGCTTTAACTTCACAGATAATAACCTCATCAAGCAAGTGACCGTCGACAAAACAACACAAAACCAACTTATTAGCGGCCGTCTCGCTATTGCGCGTTTAGCGACTGACAATCCAGAAATGAGCACTTACGCAATTATTCCTGCGAGTGTGGCGGATAAAATCGCTCAACGTGATGAAAGCAGCATCGTATTAAATAACGCCTTGAGTCAGGAAGAGCAGGATGAAGACGATCCGTACGCAGATTTTAAAATTCCTGACGATTTAATGTGGTAGTTGTTTAGAACGGGCTTTTGCTGTGTGCGTGAATGGATTTTCCAGTTATCGGATGAATAAAATTCAATTCACTGGCATGTAGCATCAGTCTCGGCGCAGGTTCAATATCTGCAAGCAGTAAGCCTCCATACAGATCGCATCCCAAAATAGGATGACCGAAAAGTTGGCTGTGAATGCGCAGCTGATGGGTTCGTCCTGTTTCTGGGATAAATTTCACCCTCGTCAGTGGCAACTTACGTCCATCGTCTAGCTCACGATAAAACCGCTCAATCACCTGATAATAGGAACGTGCCGGTTTACCGTGAGTCACGCAAATCGACATGCGGGGAAACAAAGCCGGATCTTTGGCTATCGGCGCATCTATCACACCATGATCATTTTCCACATGCCCACACAGTAACGCACTGTAGGCTTTCGTCACGGTTCGTTGGCTAAACTGTCGGCATAACTCTGCATTTATGGCTTTATTACGAGCCACAACCATGACACCTGAAGTACCAAAATCAAGGCGATGTATGAGAGTGCATTCAGGGAACAGTTGAACGAGCCGGTAATGTACTGAGTCGAGATTTTGTGGATTCTTCCCAGAGAGGCTCAGTAGCCCCGAAGGTTTATTGATAAGAATAAGGTGCTCATCCTGCTCAATAATTTCAATGTCATCATGGCAAGGGGGCGCAATAAAGGTATCAATAATCGTCGACATCAGGCTATCCAGATAAAAAGTGGTTATGAATAATACCCAATTTTGCGTTTTATGACGATGATGCTATTGGCTGATGTTATCGATAAATAGGCTAGACTAAAACTAAAGGCGTGGTCTGGGCAGGTATTGTGTTTTATACTGCGCGCTGTGAAATTGAGTCAACAAAGAAGGTGGTATGGCAATGAACGGAACAATCACAACGTGGTTTGAAGATAAAGGTTTTGGGTTTCTCAAAGATGAAAACGGGGATAACCGTTATTTTCATGTGATTAAAGTTGCCAACCCAGAACTGATTAAAAAAGGGGCGGCGGTTACATTTGAGCCGACCACAAATAATAAAGGTTTATCCGCCTTTGCGGTTAAAGTGATCCCTGAAAGCAAATATATCTATATTGCTGGTGAGCGCATTAAGCTGACGGCTATTAAATCATTTCGTATCTATTATGAAGATGTTCCGGCAGATACACGTATTGATAAAGAAAATACCGTATTATCGATTGGTGCATTAATGAACAGTATTAAACCTAAAACGAATATTAAACCGGGAGCAACTCGAGCGCTGAAAAAGCTAATTATTGAAACCCAGCATGGAACAACATTAACGTTCTCTGAAGATGAGATTGACGTGGATGAAACCATGAAACAACTTAAAGGTGTTAAATAGCTTTCGACTGAATTAAAAAACCTCCCCATTCCATTGCCTCTAATATAGAGGCAATGCTTTTCCAGCACTATCTACGATATCCTTTCCTAAATTTGAATAAAAAATTAACAAACGATCTAAAAAGAGAATATTTTTAATAAGCCATCGCTACATATTAAGCAAGATGTATTAATATATGCGCGAACCGCATTCTGATACGTCCAATTTATAGCGCCTTTATGGCATACAATCTGGATTGTAAATACTATGATGCGGATTAGTTGTTGTTAAGTTGGTAATCTAAATGAAAATTATTGCGGAATAACGAATTAAGCTGTAGAAATATATTTTTATATTGGTATATTACTCATCTAATGAGTTTTTTATTTTGCAAAAAACAATTTAGCTGTTTCAAATTGTAATTTGTTGTAATAAATGATGTATTTTATCTCGTTTTTATAGGCTTTTACTCCTCCCACGTAAATTTTATTTTAAAAAAATAAAAAATATATTAAATAAATTGAACAAAGCTTTATTTAATATATATCAGTTAGTTAATTCTACTTATCATATTAAGTGTACTCGCACTCGTTGTATCTTAATAAAGCCCGACGATCAATAAATTGCTATTTGATAGGCCGTATCTATCAAAATAATCTTGTTCGATCGGTATAAACGTTTTTACTCTTATTTTAATGTATTTATTATTAATGGAAATTAAATAAATTGTTTCTTTATATTGGAGTGTGGTTAATGAAATCTAATATAATTAGTGGTCAGGTGGGAGCTTTTTTAAGAAAATCACGTAAAGAAAAGAACATGACGGGAAAGCAGCTGGCGAAATTAATAGGAATCAGCCAGCAACAGATATCAAGATATGAAATGGGAATCACTGCGATTACTTTAGAACAGCTTGATATTTTTTTAAGTATTCTAGATAAACGATGGGTCGATGTCATTAAATATGTCGAAAAAGATACTGACTCTGAAAAAAGAATGGGTAATAAAGGAAGTGCGAGTAAATATACTTCCTGGGGAAATTACTCAACAAAAACCATCATAAATAACTGCTAAATTTTCCTCTTAAATTAAAAATAAAATAATCAGTTAATTCTGGTTATTTTATTAAGCATATTCTCTGGAAAATTCGATTGTTTTTTATAAAACACACAATGAATGTGTTTTTTATGCTATGCAATTAAATTTTTTCTTCATGGATATTAAATAGAGAGAACAACATGTTAAATAAAAAAATGGCATCTGTTTTGCTATCAACAATTATTGCTGCTTCCTTTGCTACAGTTGCTAATGCTGACACTCGTACTGCTCAAGCGACAGCAACATGGCAAGCGACCGCAATTAAAGATACGACAAGTATGCTGGTTGTTACGCCATTAAAAAGCTTAACATTTAACTATGCAGAAGGTCAGAAAAGCTTTAACCAACAAAATGGCGCATTTGATATCGCTATTCAAGGTCAATCAGGTGCAACAGATTTTAAATTAGCATCAAAAATCATTTCTAACACTTTAGCGAGAACAACAGATGATTCTAAATTAACTGTTGGCGTTAAATGGAATGGTGAAGATCTGAATAAAACGACGGACACTGTGTTAATCGATACTTCAAAAGGCTTAACATCAGGTTTAGATAACTTAGCTGCGGATGGTATCTACAATGGTTCAGAGCGTGTAACTGACCGTGGTGAGTTCACTTTCGTTATCGCTAGTGCGGAAGCGGCTGGCGCAGCGACAGACTTCAAAGCACTGACCGATGGTTCATGGGATGGTGATGTTAAAGTTCAATTCACTGCAACTTGGGATGGTACTTTCACACCAGCTCCTTAATTGATTATTTACGCTTAGTGAATAACTAATTTTCACGATAAAGATACTATAGGGAAATATTATCTTTATCGTTATCTTTTTTAAAATTAATAATTATGAAAAAAATAACACTAGCACTAGCTTTATTATCTATTCTCCCACTAAAAATGAGTTTGGCGGTTAATGTAGGTAATATCACTGAAATCATATCGCCGGATGAAGACTCATTAGCAAAAGAAATTGAAAATACGGTTAATACGGCAAGGCTCGTTAATTTAACTATCGAGAAAATAGACTCGCCACTTGAGAATGGAAAAGTTATTCCAGTAACGGATCCCAATGAAATATTATCAACCCCTGCTAATTTGATTTTGCCGGGGCAAGCAAAAGATGTTTTTAAAATTATCTATCAAGGTCCTAAAGACGATAAAGAACGTTATTACCGATTAAATTGGAAAGATGACCCTATTGGTGAAAGCGGTGTTACAAAAAGTGCAAAATCTGCCTCAGCAACAACTTCGGCAACCATTAGCACTATCTTGGTTGTTGCACCAAGAATTGAAAAATTTAATTACCAATATGCAAACTCCCAAGTTTCCAATATAGGGAATAGTTCATTTCGTGTGGTGGCATCAGGGCCATGTTTACCTGAAAAACAAAAATACAGTGTGGACGGTATTTGTCGTGAGCGTTATTACCTCATGCCACATTTAGCTGTGAAATTACAATTTGTCGATCTTAATAATAAAAAATCTAGCGTAGGTATTTGGCACAAAGGAGATTTCATTGTCGTCAAATAATTAATAACGGACTTTAATCATGCGTAAGAGTGTTATTGCTTTATCAATATTAAGCATTTTTTTTTCAAACACCATTCATGCCAGTGAGATGAAGAGTATTAAAATTGGTGGTTACATTATTCCTCCGGCATTTGTGAGTGCATTGGAAGAAGGAATGTCTGTGCCTGTTTTTCTACGATTAAGTGATGATGCTAAAAAAAACCAAAGCGAAGATAAAATCGCGGATGCAGTTATTGTCATTGACCAAGGTAAAATTAAGTTATCGAGTATTCACCTCATTGACAGTACGCAAGGTCCTCAACTGAATAGTTTGCTGGTTGATAAAATTGAAAATAAACAAGATGCCATTTTTGATGATAACAACGGTATTGTTATCGACAATAATGCAGTGCTGAAATTAAATATTTCGTCATTCAATTTATCATTAGATGTTGATAAATCTGCATTTACACCGAAAACTCACGCAAGGCATTCTGTATTAGGTGATTCATCCGTTAATTCACTTTCGGCAGTGGCAAACTATGATTTAGGTGTATTCCAAAGTCAGGTAAAAAATGCAAAAAATAGCTCCAGTAGCTATTTCAATTTAGACGCGTTATTTGCCGCAGCAGAGCACCATTTTAATATTAATGCATCGGCTTATAGCATCGGTAAATCCAATGCAAGTGTTGAATTATACCGAGCGATGTATGAGCGTGACTTTAATGGGCTGCGTGTCGCATTGGGTTTAATGAGTACGTGGAATTTACAATCCATTGCCAGCTTAACCGCGTTGAGCAGTAGTAAAATTTATGCGGTCACTATCGGAAATAACTCCGAGAGTGTCGTCAACAATAAACAGCAGTCACTGACCCCTATTTATGCCTTCTTAAATAGCCCTGGTGAAGTTCGTATTTATCGCCAAGGTAAGCTTCTTAACATCCAAAACTTCCCAATGGGTAACTTTGAGGTAGACACCAGTACACTGCCTTTTGGTATTTATGACGTCACTATCGAAACGGTTGTTGATGGGAAAGTGGTCACCACTCAAAATCAAACCATCAATAAATCCTTAGGGGCAATTGGAGGAAACTTCGACAAACTGAATTGGGAAATGTACGGGGGCTATGTTGATTTCGATAAAAGAAATTATGCTCGTGGAGAAGGTCGTCATAGCCAAGCCCCTGAGAAAAGCTATTTAGCAGGAGCTTCATTTGCCTATAACTTCCCAGTGCTGTCAGGTATACGCTTTCAGATGTCAAACTATGGTTTTGATAAATTCCTAGTTCAAGAAACAAGCATCAACGCGTCGATTAATAACTATATCTCGGTTTCTTGGCAGGGCATGCTGGAGAATCACGGCAGCTATCGCAACATTGGTACGATTTCTGTCAGTATTCCTGACGGTTATGGCTCTTTTTGGGCATCACGAGAACGAACAGTGATTGAAGGGGATTTACCGCTTTACGATGCGGATAACTATTCCTATGGCGCGACAGTTAACTTCGACAAGATTATTGATAGAACGGGTTCATTCACGATCAGTAATACCAAAGACCGTCGCGTAGGCAGTGATTCAATTAACTACGAATATGCGAATACGCTGTTTTCTGGGCGCTATGGAACAGTTGGGCTCAGAGCCGGTGTGCAGCGTTATCACTATGACAATCAAAACAGTACCAACGAAAAATATGTGAATCTGGATTTCTCATTACCGCTGTCTACGTGGTTAAGCACGGGCGTATCTTCCACGAATGGCAATATGAAAGCCAATATTTATGCCAACAAAAGTTTTGAAAACTCGCCGATCACTAATGCGGGAATTTCGGTCTCTAAGTTAGTGCGTGATAAAGATAATGGCGCTTCGGATTTTTCGACGCTGGCCTACGCCTCTTATGACATGAAATATAACTCGGGCACCGTCACGATTAACCGACCGGATAGCGACCGACTGAACGGTAACTTAACCTCTCGCGGATCGGTGGCTTACAGCAATGGCATGATCACACCAAGTGGCAACCAAGGAAAATCAGGGGTAATTATTAATTCTGAGATTCAAGGTGCCGGTAGCATGGTGGCGAAGGTGAATGGGCAGAATTACCCAATCAGCGGAAAAAATACCTTTATTCCATTGTCACCATATTCAGATTACGACATCCAGTTAATGAACGACGGGAAGTCAAAAGACAGTTTTGACATTGTCTCTGGACGCAATAAATCCGTCACGCTGTATCCCGGCAATATCGCGTTTTATCAACCCGAAGTTCGTCAGTTGGTCACGGTGTTTGGACGGCTTAAATCACCAGATGGTGAATACATAAAATATGCCTCGATTCGTAACCATATTGGGCGAACAAAAACCGATAAAAATGGGGAATTCTCCATGGACGTTGATGTGCGCTATCCCGTAATTTCGTTATTGCAAGAAGATGAGAAAACGATCTGCGAAGCCGATTTAAACCTACAAGGCGCACGCGGTGCTTTATGGGTCGGTGAGGTGACTTGTGAGCCTCAAGAAGCATTAGCAAAACGCTAACTCTCAATTTTAAGGTTAATAAAACATGCGAGTATTATCGACATCAGCACTCTGTTTTTCACTGGCGGTACTCACGTCAAATGCATTGGCAGCGACAGCACCATTGCAGGAATACGTCATTGTTGAGAACCAGATTGATAACGAATTTTTTATCGTTGCCAACAGGGTTGACCCTCGCTTTTCTGGATCCAACGTTTTTACTAAATATCAACGAAATAGCCAATTAAGTTTAGGCTATATGGGGTATACCGGTACCCCTTTTAGCTCGACCTATAATATAGGGGATATTTGGCTAGAAAACTCCCCTGTAAACCAACCATTTGTGGGGAACCGTTGTATGACAAACAACCGAAATTGTCCTGCGACATCCTATTGGTCAGCTCAACAACTTCGGGATAATGGTGCATATAAAATTCAGCAAACAGGAACACCAGGAGAATCCGGATACTCTAGACCCATTTTTTCTGAATCATTTTACCGTTGGATTGCAGAATTACCGCCGGGAACCGAATACACGTTTGATTTAAGAACTTGTACGAGTCGAGATGATTATGACCTGAGTAATTCGACCTGTATGACCAGCGGCGGGCGAACCTCGACTCAGCAGCATTATATTCCAACGAATAAAAAGGGAAATATTATCCTGAAGGGAACGGGGGCTTTGCAGGAAGTCTTCGTGGATAGTAACGGCAACCCAACGGTTGGGTTGGGCTCAAACTTCTGTACTACGGGAATTGTTGGAAACGTTTCTGGCGTTATTTGTCAGCTCGTTGAATTGGAAACGAAAGGTTCATCGATCAGTGGGTCATTTACCGTCCGTATGTATATCGATCACCAAAAATTGGGTCTGACGGCGGCACCTAGAGCTGCATTAATCCAATATAAAGGGAGTAACAGTACCCGTTGGACTAACTGGTCATCAACCACCAATATGTCGGAAATATTTAATAACGGCTCGAATTTTATTGAAGTGTTCCTATCGAATACATATTTGAAATCCATTGTTGATGCTTCTCCTAACTCGAGCGTGACTTTGGCGGATAGTGTTTATACGTTTGCTTTTCAATCTCCACTGCCTCAATCAGGGTTCTATGAGTTTACTCCATCGAACTATCTGATTATTAAACCTCGAGATTATGGGATCAGTATTATCCCTGCCGACTTTAACCCGAACCAATCGAAAACTGGGAAAGTGGGAAATGAAGAGCCGCCAATTGAATTTAATTATATTGTGACGACCAGTGGACCAAGGCAGGCAGACTCTATTACCGCCAAAGTGGAAGGTCCAAGTACCACGCTAAAAGGGCAATCGTACTGCTTATTTAGCTCAAATGATGACAAATTCAAAGTGCCATTTTCAGCGTATTTATCATTTAAAAATCACACGGGAAGCTTAGAGTCTTACCGAGCCAGTTGCGATAGCAATGAAATTTCCCTCAAAAATGCGCTATGGGAAGAGACGCCGTGGGCAAGACCAAATGAAGATTTAGGTTCCTTTTATCGAACCAATTTAGACCTGCTATTCCCAATGAATGAGGCGAATTCTTTCTTCACGTTAGATGGCATTGATTGGCTAGGGACAGTTTCGGCAAGTGGTACCGTGACGGTAAAAGCCATCTGGACAGGCCCCGATATTCAGTAAATTAATCCATTTTTTAGGCGACTCATTCAGTATTCAGTCGCCTTATTCTTCAGCGCTAACAGGTTAATTATGAAACTCAATTCTTTGCTGAAATTCTTATTACTATGCACACTGTTTTCGTTTAATGCTAGCGTTCATGCGCTTTACATTAATTCGGATATCTCTTCGATGGAGTCCGATAAAGAATTTTTTTCTAAGCCCTATATTAACGATACGAAAAAGACCAATTTATATAATTTTAGCGCGTATCAAATTGATAAACCGGGCAGCCATGAACAAGGGCGAGCCATTCATAATGGGGAAATTATCTTTACCCCACTGAAGAAAATTTTATTACCGGGAGAGCAGGAATTCTTTAAAATTTTTTATCGCGGAACCGTGGATAACCAAGAGCGCTATTACAAAATCATCATTAGTGAAACGCCACTTGAAATGCAAAATGATCATGAGCAACGCAAACAGCCGCTATTTTACCCAACGGTCAGTTTAGAAACGTACTTCGTCGTGAGACCCAAACAGCCTGATTTTAAATATACGCTCGACCAAAATGCAGGCATTTTGAAAAACACGGGGAATACCTACTTTAGAGTGCTTTTGCATAACAATTGTGATGCAGAGGATGATACTGAGCCTTACGTCCTTTACTTGCTACCTAATCAAACGTATCAAGATGCGCGTTTAACCAAGAAAAGCCGCAAGTACATTGTGATTTTTGATAAATATTACGCCGTGGGTAATTGCGAATAATTTTTATTTCACATGTGATATTTCTACGTTTTATATTTAATATTGATAATTAATATCATTTATAAATAAATTGTTTTTACATGAAAACTATCAGCTAAATACAATAAAAATCATTCAAGAATTGATAAAACCTTATCTGTGTTATTTTTTTATAATCATTTGAAATGAAAGTTTTATATATTATAAAACTCCAATTTATATATTTTAATATATAACGAATTTCCAGAATCAACCGCGAATGAAGCGGCATAAACACATTGATGATGTTGATTATCAATGTGTTTATTGATGTAAGACAATCTCTCGAATTCCCCGATTGATATTATTAACTCAATCAAAAACTCTAATTACCTCTAATTATGTGGCTGGCGGTTTTATCGCTAATGGCACACAAACTGCATTTTTAATTCCATTGTTTTAACGAAAAAAATTTAGCGAAAAAAATTTTAGCGAAAAAACTTCTTATTATTTTAAGCAATTGCAATTTAAGTGAGCGAGTTATATATGGCCAATATAAAAGAGAAAGCTGCTATTTTTGCTCCTCTTAGCCGTCGCGGCTTTGTGAAAGCGGGCGCCGTGACAGGTTTAGCCGCCGCAGCGGGAGGATTTTCTCTTCCGTTTAGCGCTTCAGCGGAAACAGAGCAAAAAACATCGACACCATCAGGAAATGAAAAAGTTGTTTGGAGTGCGTGTACAGTTAACTGCGGAAGCCGTTGCCCATTGCGCATGCATGTTGTAGATGGCGAAATCAAATACGTTGAAACCGATAATACGGGTAATGACGTGTATGAAGAGCTGCATCAAGTCCGTGCATGTTTACGTGGCCGCTCTATGCGCCGCCGCGTCTATAACCCAGACCGTCTGCGCTACCCAATGATGCGTGTAGGCAAACGCGGTGAAGGTAAATTTAAGCGCATTAGTTGGGAAGAAGCTTTCGACGCTATTGCCGACAACATGAAGCGCTTAATTAAAGATTATGGTAATGAGTCTATTTACCTGAACTACGGTACAGGTACTCTTGGCGGAACCATGACAAAATCATGGCCACCGGGGGCAACTTTGATTGCTCGTCTCATGAACTGCTGTGGTGGTTATTTAAATCATTATGGCGACTACAGTACCGCACAAATTGCGGCAGGTCTGAATTATACCTTTGGTGGCTGGGCAGACGGTAATAGCCCTTCAGACATCGAAAACTCTAAATTAGTGGTGATGTTTGGTAACAACCCTGGCGAAACGCGTATGAGCGGCGGCGGGGTCACTTACTATGTTGAACAAGCACGCGAAAAATCTAACGCGAAAATGATCATCATCGACCCTCGCTACACCGATACAGGTGCAGGACGTGAAGATGAATGGATCCCAATTCGTCCGGGTACTGATGCAGCGCTGGTTAACGCCATTGCGTATGTGATGATCAAAGAAGACTTAGTGGATAAGCCATTCTTAGATAAATATTGCGTGGGTTACGATGAAACCACCATGCCAGCTGGCGCACCAAAAAATGCGCACTACAAAGCTTATATCCTGGGTGATGGCCCTGACGGCCAAGCGAAAACCCCTGAATGGGCAGCATCCATCACCGGTATTCCGGCGGCTCGCATTGTGAAATTAGCCCGTGAAATCGGTACTGCAAAACCGGCGTATATTGTGCAAGGTTGGGGCCCTCAGCGTCGTTCGAATGGTGAGTTGACCTCTCGCGCTATCTCAATGCTGGCGATTTTAACCGGTAACATCGGTATTCATGGCGGTAACACGGGGGCTCGCGAAGGCTCTTACAGCATTCCATTCGTGCGTATGCCGACTTTGACTAACCCAGTGCAAACCAGCATTTCCATGTTTATGTGGACTGACGCCATCCTGCGTGGTCCTGAAATGACGGCTACCCGTGATGGTGTCCGTGGTAAAGATAAATTGGATGTGCCAATTAAAATGGTATGGAACTACGCAGGTAACTGCTTAGTTAACCAACATTCAGAAATCAACCGTACCCACGATATCCTGCAAGACGAATCGAAGTGCGAAATGATTGTGGTGATTGATAACCACATGACCGCCTCGGCAAAATATGCCGATATCTTACTGCCAGACTGCACTGCGTCTGAGCAAATGGATTTCTGTATGGATGCTTCTGCGGGGAATATGTCCTACGTTATTTTTGCTGACCAAGCTATCAAACCCCGTTTTGAAAGCCGCAATATCTATGAAATGACCAGCGAAATTGCCAAACGCATGGGTGTCGGTGAGCAGTTTACTGAAAATCGTACCCAAGAAGAGTGGTTACGTCATTTATACGAACAATCTCGCGCAGCATTGCCGGAGCTGCCAACGTTCGAAGAGTTCCGTGAGCAAGGTATCTTTAAAAAACGTGATCCTAAAGGTCACCATGTGGCTTATCAAAGTTTCCGTGAAGACCCGATTGCGAATCCATTAACCACGCCATCAGGCAAGATCGAGATCTATTCCGCACAATTAGCGGAGCTGCAAAATTCATGGGAGCTGGAAGAGGGAGATGTTATCCATCCATTGCCAGTCTATTCCGTTGGGTTTGAGCAGTATGGCGATCCATTAATGGAGAAATTCCCATTACAGTTGACGGGCTTCCACTATAAATCACGTACCCACTCAACCTATGGCAACGTGGATGTATTGAAAGCGGCTTGTCCTCAAGAGTTATGGATCAACCCACAAGATGCGGCGAAACGCTCCCTGAAACATGGGGATTTAGTCCGTGTATATAATGACCGAGGCGAAGTGCGTGTCAAAGTCAAAGTCACCCCACGAATTTTACCGGGTGTGGTTGGTTTGGGTGAGGGTGCATGGTATGACCCTGATGGTAACCGTATTGACCATGCGGGCAGCATTAACGTGTTGACCACGCAGCGTCCATCGCCATTGGCGAAAGGGAACCCATCACACTCTAATCTTGTTGAAGTTGTGAAAGCTTAAGGATGCCAGATATGTCAACGCAATATGGTTTTTATATCGATTCAAGTCGTTGCACTGGCTGCAAAACCTGTGAGTTAGCCTGCAAAGACTTTAAAAATTTATCTCCAGAAGTGAATTTCCGCCGTATTTATGAATACGCGGGGGGTGATTGGACTGAGCAAGATGGCGTTTATGGGCAGAATGTTTTCGCCTATTACCTGTCTATTTCGTGTAACCACTGTGATGACCCAGCATGTGCCAAAGTGTGTCCAAGTGGCGCGATGCACAAACGCGAAGATGGGTTTGTGGTGGTGGATGAAGAAGTCTGTATTGGTTGCCGCTATTGCAGTATGGCATGCCCTTACGGTGCGCCTCAATTTGACCAAGTCAAAGGTCATATGACCAAGTGTGATGGTTGCTATGAGCGTGTAGCAGAAGGCAAAAAACCAATCTGTGTGGAATCTTGCCCATTACGTGCATTGGATATGGCACCGATTGAAGAGCTGCGCGCCAAATATGGTGATTTAGCGGAAATCGCACCATTACCATCGGCTGAATATACTCATCCAAATATCGTTTTAAAATTGAATGCCAATAGCAAACCTGTCGGTGATACCACGGGTCATCTGGCTAACCCGGAGGAAGTTTAATATGGGCGCGGGAATTCATGAATGGCCATTGATGTTTTTCACGGTTATTGGTCAAAGTGTTGCGGGTGCATTTATTGTGATGGCAGCGGTTTTGTTAAGTGGGAAACTATCCCCTGAACTTAACCGCAAAGTGCATTACAGCATGTTCGGTCTGTGGGTGTTAATGGGAATTGGTTTCTTATTATCCACGATGCACATGGGTACCCCATTGCGTGCATTTAATGCCTTCAACCGCTTAGGGGCTTCTTCACTGAGTAATGAAATTGCCAGTGGTGCAATCTTCTTTGCCTTTGGTGGCTTATATTGGTTGTTGGCAGTGTTAAATAAAATGCCGGCTGCGCTAGGTAAATTATGGTTAGTGGTGGTGGCTGTTCTGGCGGCTATCTTTGTGGTGGCGACTTCCCGTGTGTACCAAATCCCAACGGTACCAACATGGAATAACAGCTACACCATGATCAACTTCGTGCTAACGGCATTCTTGGGTGGGCCTATCTTAGCCTCGCTGTTATTGCGTGTGGCTGGGTTTGACCTGCAATGTATCCGTCGTCTCCCGGCATTGAGTGCGATAGCATTATTAGTGAGTGCAGCCGCGGCAATTTCCCAAGGATTTGACTTGGCGAGCATTGAAACCGCAGTACAAAAAGCAACGGATTTAGTGCCAGATTACGGCTTCTTAATGGATATTAAGATTGTTGCCGTAGCGATGGGGCTGGGTTGCTGGGTCATGCCGTTAATCGCGAAACGTAATCCATCCGTTATTAACTTGGGCATCGGTACCCTGTTAGTGTTGGCGGGCGAGATTGTTGGACGCGGTGTGTTCTATGGTCTGCATATGACCGTGGGCATGGCCGTTAACTAATCATCACTACAAAGGCTTAGCAGATGGTTGCTAAGCCTAAGGTTGATGACAAAGAGGGATAAAAGCGTGGTTTTTCCCTCTTTGTGTTATCAGGCGAAAATCAATAAATTGATTTTCCTCGTTAATGTTACAACCCAAACGAGCCATTTCCAAACCTGATGGGTTTGGAAATGGTCTGGAGCTTAGCAGATGGTTGCTAAGCCTTTCGTTTCCAAGAATTTTTATCAATAATAAGCAAAACAACAAATAACACATGAACAGTGGATTACACACCATGAACGAACTCGCTTTAAATAATGTTTCTGTGACAGCTCGGATCCTTGGTGCGGCATTCTATTATTCCCCTGACCAAGTGTCCGACATTATCGAATTATTGGTATCCGGTGAGTGGGTAGCAGACTGGCATTACGGCTCTGAAGAGCAAAAACAAGGGATTGCCGCAGAGATGGCGACAATGCAACGTGATGATGAAACCCTTGATGAAGCCTATCAACGCCTCTTTATTGGCCCTTATTCGCTTCCTTCTCCACCGTGGGGTTCAGTCTGGCTCGATAAAGAAAATGTGCTGTTTGGCGAGTCTACTTTGCAACTTCGTGAGTGGATGCAAGTCAACCAAATTGATATTCACTTAACGCAAAATGAACCCGAAGACCATTTTGGTTTATTGATGATGATGGTGGCTTGGGTAGCGGAACATCAACCTGAAAATCTTTCTGAATTACTCGGGAAACATATTTTGCCATGGGGCCTGCTGTATTTAGACAAAATGCAGGAAAAAGGCGATTCTCCATTTTATGTGGGGCTGAGTAAGTTGGCGCATTTAACGCTGGTGGCTTGGCAGGATTCGATGAATATTGAAGCGGATAAAAAACTGATTTTTTATCGCTGATGGATTGGATATATAAAACTAATAAATCAGATTATTCCGCTGATTTTTCATTCTACAGTTTAAATGTAATAAGGCGGACTAATATTCTTCACTTTTTACTTTCTTAGGTATTATCAGAAGAAAAAACTGAGAAATGGTTCTTTGGGAAATAGATGTGTGAGTTGAATTTTAAAACTAATAATTAAAGGAATAAATTGCTGATAAAATCCATTGTTCACTCTTTTTAAAGATATACATTTTTTCCATATTTATATATATTTCACCTTTATCTTTTTGTGCTTAATCTAAAAATTGAAAGGGATGAAGTAAATGAATAAGTTTAAAAGTGCAGTTGTTGCCGTGTCTTTGGCTTTGATTTTGACTGGCTGTGCTAGAACAGCTGCAATAAATACACCAACAACGACCATTACTGCTAATGTCTCCGCAGATAAGGTAAAAGAAGCTATTTTATTGGCGGGTAAAGAGCGCAAATGGATTATGACTCAAGTTAAACCTGGCGTGATTGATGCCCGTTATGTTCCTCGTGGCCACAGCGTTAGTGTGAGAATTAACTATACCGCAACATCTTACACAATTAATTATGTGTCGAGTGATAATATGAAGGCGGGCGATGGAAAAATCCATAAAAACTATAATCGTTGGATTAATAATCTAGATGTTGATATTCAACATAATATTATGGTTCTAAAGTAAGAAACTATTAATATAATTATGAAAAATTATTTAGAGTTTGACAAGGATGATATTTCTGCTTTTGATGCTATCAGTGAAGCTCAGCGTATAGCATTTGCTCCTATGATATTTCAGGCAACCATTTGTTTACGTGACTTTGGTATTTTAGCATTTCTTGATGCTCAAACTAAAAATGGGGCAACATTAGCAGAAATAAGTCAATATATTGAACTAAATGAGTATTCGATTTCTTTATTACTCGACATTGGATTAACAAATCAACTTGTGTATAAAAAAGACAATCGCTTTTACCTTGGTAAAGTAGGCTATTTCTTTTTACATGATGAGATGACGCGTGTTAATACTAATTTCACACAGCATGTTTGTTACGAAGGTCTATTTTCTCTTAAAGAGTCTATGGAGAAAATGAAGCCAGAAGGCTTAAAAGTATTTGGTGAATGGGAAACCATTTACCCATATTTAAGCCAATTACCAGAACCAGCTAAAACAAGTTGGTTCGAATTCGATCATTATTATTCCAGTTCAGCGTTCAAATTAGCGATACGCATTATTTCTGAATATAACCCGTCACTGCTTTATGATGTGGGCGGTAACACCGGAAAATGGGCTCTAACCTGTTGTGAATATAACCCTGATATTGACGTTAAGATTATTGATCTCCCAGAACAAATAGCCTTAATGGAAGAAAATATTCGCCAAACACCATATCATTCACGCATTTCAGGTGAAGGTATTAACATGTTAGGCAATGCTCCACTACCTACTCAGGCTGATATTTGGTGGATGAGCCAATTTCTAGACTGTTTTACACCTGAGCAGGTTGTCAGCATTCTGAAGAAGATTCATGGTGCCATGAAAGATGATGCTAAAGTAGCGATAATGGAGCTATTTTGGGATCGTCAGCCTTATAAAATCGGAGCATATAGCTTGAATGCAACGTCTTTGTATTTTACCTGTATGGCAAATGGTAATAGTCGGTTTTATGGTTTTGATGAGTTTGAAGCACTGCTATATACCGCTGGTTTTGTTATTGAGCGTGCTGAAGATAATTTGGGCGTCGGACATTCATTATTGATTTGCACTAAAGCTTAGCGGAATGATCCTATCAGCGTCGTAAAGAGTGAAGATAACGTTGTATGAGTATGAAGATAAAAGTCCTTGATTGGGTCGCTTTAGCGCCGAGTCTATCTTCCCATGATGAGTGGCTTGCATGGAGTCATGGTGGTTCAGAGTGTATTGATGAAACCGCCCCGCTACCTAAATGTTCGCAATTGCCGATGATGATGGCGCGCCGTTTGAATAACGGTAGCCGTCTTGCTGTGGAGTGTGGATTAACGCTCTATCGTCGTCATCAGGATATTGATGCCATTGTATTTAGTAGTCGTCATGGCGAATTAGAAAGGAACCAACGTATTCTGAGTGAACTCGCGACTCAAACACCAGTTTCGCCAACTAATTTTACGATGTCAGTACATAATTCGGCAGTTGGAACGCTGTCGATCATCACAAAGACTAATATACCAACATCCGCGATATCAGCAGGGCAAGATAGTTTTCAACAGGGATTGTATGAAGTGTTATCGTTGTTGCTTCATCAGTCTAAACGTGTGCTATTTGTTGATTTTGATGGTGATCTTCCTGAAGCATATAACTCCGTATTGCCTGAAACCTGTACGAGATTCCCTTATGCGTGTGCCTTTCTACTTTCCTCTGATGAATCGCTGACTTGCTCTCCCATGGCAGCCAAGGCGGTGCATTCAAGTACACCGATATTACCGCAAAGCATTCAATTTATTGTGGGGCTATTGAGTGATAAACCCACTTTTTGCGTAATAGGTGAGGGGCATGTTTGGCAGTGGAATAAACAGCAATCAATATGAGTCGTTGTATGCAATTTATTGAGCGTATTTGGCGGCATATTATGACCCCATTGTGCTTTTTTATTTTCGGGGTAGGAGGGCTATTGCTCTCTGTTATCTGGTTTAACTGTTTATTTCTGTTTTGTTCTAACAAAACGAAGCGAACATATATCGCACGCCAAAGTATCAGTTATAGCTTCCGATTATTTTTACGTATTACAAAAACGGTTGGTGTCTTGAATTATTCATACCATGGACTGGAAAAGCTTCAAGAAGACTCTGGAACGTTGGTATTGAGTAACCATCCAACCTTGTTAGACTATGTTTTGGTGGCAGCCGTCATGCCCCAAGTTGATTGTTTAGTTAAGTCATCATTATTGCGTAATCCTTTTGTTTCGGGCGTCATACGTGCGTGTGATTACTTAATTAATAATCAACATGAGATATTATTATCAGAGTGTCATAAACGTTTGGCTCAAGGTGATAATATATTGATATTTCCAGAGGGTACGCGGACAACGCCGGGCGTGAAACCCCACTTACAGCGTGGTGCCGCCAATATAGCATTACGTTGTCAGTGCCCAGTTCGTTTTTTACATATTCAAAATAACGAAATTGCATTAACTAAATACACAAAATGGTATCACATACCAAAACGTAAACTGCGTTTGTCACTCACCGTCCGAGAAAGCATGCACGTTGATGAATTAGTGAGTGCATCTATTGAACAAACATCAATTAAAGCAAGGCATTTAACCCGAGCTTTTGAAACAAAACTTATCTAGTTATGAGGTCTTTGATCTGTATGTCTATGCAATTAAAAATTAAACAGTTAATTATCGAGTCACTTAACCTCGAAGAAATTACACCAGACGAAATAGATACTGACGCGCCACTGTTCGGTGAGGGTCTTGGATTGGATTCTATTGATGCGCTTGAATTAGGAATGGCAATTAAAAATCAATTTGGGATTGTACTTTCCTCTGACAGTGAAGATATTCGCCATCATTTTTACTCTGTGGCTACACTCGCTGATTACATTGCTTCACATCAATAAGCGGAGAACATCATGACTCAAGAACAACTTTATCAAGAAATTTCCCAGCTTTTGGTTTCACTATTTGAAATCGATCCTGAACAAATCAAACCAGAATCTCGTCTGTATGAAGACCTTGATCTTGATAGCATCGATGCGGTCGACATGATTGTTTATCTGCAGAAAAAAACAGGCAAAAAAATCAAGCCAGAATCATTTAAAAGTGTTCGTACTGTTCAAGATGTTACTGATGTGCTTGTTCAACTGTTTAATGAGCCTAAAGAGCAGTAAAACCGTATTTAACGTATGCAAACCTTAATGACAGTCAAAAAAATCTTCCCTGTTATGCTTAAAGTCATCGATATTTTATTGATGATTACTTGGCCATTTGTTGTTATTTGTCTAGTTTATCAAGACAAAATACAGCTGCTCGGGGTGACGTTGTTAGGGTATTTTATTTTACGTTTCATTATGTTATCGAAGATTTCTCAACACAATAAAAAACTCGTTATCATGCTGACGGTGATCGGGGCGGGATTGGCCGTGTTGAGTTTACTATTAAAAAATCATGAAGCTCTGCTGTATTACCCTCCAATGGTCAGCATGACATTACTGGGTGTTTTTGGTTATAGCCTCTATAAACCACCTTCTCTCATTGAACAGCTTGCGCGATTACAGACGCCAAATTTGACTCGTAAAGGAATTGAATATACTTACCGCGTGACTCAAGTCTGGTGTTTATTCTTTATTTTTAATGCGGGCATTTCCCTACTGACTATTTGGTCGGGCGATCTTGAGCTTTGGGCTTGGTGGAATGGCTTTCTTAGCTATTGCTTTATTGGGCTGCTATTTGTTGGTGAATGGTGTATTCGAAAACGAGTGCAGCGTTCAGATCCTGAAAATTTAAACGATATTAGTAAAGCGTAACATGCTCAATCAACCACCATATCAGCCCATATCTCAATGGCTTTCGGGTTTACCCTCAATGCCAAGATTGTTGCACCAAAAGAAAATGATTAACCAGCAACAATTGCAGCAAAAAGTCGCGGCGATATATACAGAAATTGCGCAGCACTCGGCTCAAGAATGTGTGTTGCTTTGTCATGATAGCTATTACTTTATTATTGCGTTACTGGCGACATTACACACAGGAAAAACGCCTGTTTTATTGGGGCATAATAATTTAGATAAATTGTTGGGTGAGCATGATAACCAACAACTTATCTTGACTGACGGTAAGATTGAAAAGAGCGATAAGCTCTGGTCTATCCCTCATATGCTGGAAACCACGTCAGTGCAAACCTCGTTTACACTGCCTGCGATCAATCCTCAAACAGCGTTAATTTTATATACGTCAGGTTCCAGCGGGAATGCCAAAAAAGTGGTCAAGACGGTGGAATCGATGGACACCGAAGCGCGCTGGCTAGCACAACGATGGCAAACTCAATTCAACACTTCTCTGGTGAAAGGTTCAGTTAGCCATAACCATCTGTACGGATTAACGTTTCGGATTTGGTTGCCTTTATCCATGGGCTACCTTATTGATACGCAGATGGTTGAGTTTCCGGAACAACTTATGGATGAAACGCCATTTATTTTTATTACCAGCCCAGTGTTTCTCCATTACATGGATACCGCATTGTCGCCTCCGACGTGGACATTCATGGTTTCTGCGGGCGGGGCATTGGCGCCTCAGCTAGCTCAAAAAATCTTTGGCTGGAGTGGAACAGCCATTCATGAAATTTATGGCAGTACGGAAACGGGAATTATCGCATATCGAGAACAGCCTTCTCAGGATAGCGGTTGGCAGCCTTTTAGCGAATTGTCATTAATCCCATGTGGAGAACAACGCTACCAACTTTGCTCTCCTCTTTTGTGTGGACATCAACCTTTTTTACTGGATGATAAATTATCATTCACAGAAAACGGGCGATTTGAACTGTTAGGGCGTGTAGACCGAATTATTAAAATTGGCGAGAAACGGGTTTCAATCACGGAAATTGAGAACAAATTACGTCAGTTTGAGTTGATTGATGATGTGGGAATTGTTGCAGTGCAACGTAATAACCGAACTTATTTAGGTGCGGTAGTCGTGACATCAACACCGACTGAAAAATTGAGCCAGCAACAGATATCGGTTTGGCGTCAAGAACTGAAAAAATGCATTGATCCAATCGCTATTCCACGATATTGGCGCCAAGTAACGACGATCCCATTAAACAATCAAAGCAAGCGTTCTTGGTCACAGTTACAGGAGTTATTCAATGTTTCCCATTGAGAAAGGCCTCGAGAAAACGAGCTATTCGAGTTTATCGGTGATGTTATACATCTCTGAGGATTTAGCTTGGTTTGAGGGGCATTTTGATAGTCAACCCATACTGCCTGGGGTGGCTCAAATTGATTGGGTCATGCGTTATGCAACACAATATTTAGTGCCAGATGCGCAATTTTCATCATTGGACCAAGTTAAATTTATTAACCCAATTTTACCCCAACGGGATGTTCAGATAGACATTGAATGGCATGAGTCTAAAAAGCAGTTGGTTTTTCATTACTATTCGATGGACGCCGAACATCGAACCCTGAGTTCAGGAAAAATCCGTTTATGTTAGTGAATGGATCTGCATTCCGGCCTTGTGCCTTGATCCCGTGTTATAACCACGGAAAAACCCTTTCACGCGTTGTCCAAACGTTATGCGAGCAAGGACTTGATTGTCTTATTGTGGATGACGGTAGCGATGCATTAACCCAACAAGATATTGCTGACGTTTTGCAACAATATCCTCAGTGTCACGGATATCGCCTTGAGGTGAATCAAGGGAAAGGCGGCGCGCTTTTTGAGGGCTTCAAACGCGCTAAGTTATTAGGGTACACCCATGCACTGCAAGTGGATGCGGATGGGCAACATGACCTTTTATCTGTGCCTGAACTGCTAAAAATGGCCCAAGAAACGCCGAATATGTTGATTTCAGGGCAGCCCATTTATGATGATTCTGTACCGAAGTCTCGCTTGTATGGGCGCTATGTCACCCATGTATGGGTCTGGATAGAAACCCTCTCTTTTTCGATTAAAGACAGTATGTGTGGCTTTCGAGTTTACCCACTTGTGCAAACGCTCGACGTGATGAATTCTTCCCATGTGGGGCGCCATATGGATTTTGACACGGAAATTATGGTTCGCTTGTATTGGAATGGGATTTATAGCCGTTTCTTGCCAACCCACGTTATCTATCCAGAGCAAGGGATTTCGCATTTTGATGTTGTAAAAGATAATATTCGTATATCCAAAATGCATACTCGCTTGTTTTTTGGCATGTTGCCTAGAATTCCTCATCTCTTAACCAAACGCTCGCCAATACATTGGGCGAAAACTCAAGAGCGTCGTGGACTAGCGGGTATGCGTTTTATGGTCCAGGTGTATAAATTGCTTGGGCGCAAGCCATTCCAATTTATCCTCTTTTTTGTCGCTGGCTGGTTTTGGTTGACCGGCTCACAGCAAAGTACAGCCTCTCGTCGTTATCTTGCTAAGGTGGCGAAATATTGCCAGACACACAATATAACTCCGCCTCAAAAACTCAGTAGCTTTTACCATTTTCAACGCTTTGGTGAAGCGATGCTCGATAAAGTGGCGAGCTGGTGTCAGAAATTAGTTTGGGGTAAAGATGTTGTGTATGCTCCGCAGGCGGAAGAAGTGCTCAAATCTGATGAAGAAAAAGGCAAGTTAATACTGGGTTCGCATCTAGGGGATATTGAGGTGTGCCGTGCTTTGGCGCAAACAGGACAACTAAAGCGGGTCAATGCATTAGTGTTCCATGAACATGCGGCTCGTTTTCAGCAATTGATGTCTGAAATTGCCCCGGAATCTCAACTCAATTTAATTCCTGTCACCAATATCACACCAGATGTGGCGATTAAACTACAAGAGAAAATCCAAGCGGGAGAGTGGGTGGCTATTGTTGGCGATCGAATTTCGATTAGCAGCTCCGATAGCAATGACCAACGTATTACATGGAGCGACTTTTTAGGGGAGCCAGCGCCTTTTCCTCAAGGTCCTTTCATCTTAGCGGCATTATTGAAATGCCCTGTTGTGCTGATGTTTGCACTAAAACAGGACAAAAAAATCACAATTTATAGTGAGGAGTTTGCCAATCCTATTCATTTGCCCAGAGGCTCAAGACAGGCGGCGTTACAGGCTTATATCGACCAGTACGCAGCCCGCCTAACGCATTATACGTTGATGTCCCCGTTAGACTGGTTCAATTTCTATGATTTTTGGCAGCTGCCATCGACCACCTCTGATTCTAAGGAGAATGTGTAATGCTATCTGACCCTCGTTTTTCTATTGCTGTCGATATTTTTGTTCCTTTTCATGATTGTGATCCGATGGGTATCGTGTGGCATGGAAACTATTTGCGCTATTTTGAGGTGGCGAGAGAGCAATTATTGAATCAAATTGGTTATGGTTACCGAGATATGCTGGCTTCGGGTTATGCGTGGCCAGTCGTGGATGTCCAACTAAAATATCGCCGTTCGGCCAGCTTTGAACAGATGATTACTGTTAACGCCAAAATTGTTGAGTATGAAAACCGGCTTAAAATTAGCTATGTCATCACAGACAGTTTGACTGGTAATAAACTGACAAAGGGATACACCATTCAAGTTGCTGTCGATCAAAACACGCAAGAGTTGCAGTTTGTTTGTCCCGATATTCTATTGGCTAAAATAGGGATCCAATCATGAGATATATTCTCGTATTTCTCGCTTTTTTTTGTAGTTTTGCTTCGGCGATGACGTTGGATGAATTACAGGCGACACTCACGAAAAATGAGGTGGTTCGGGCTGATTTCGTGCAAGAACGTCAAATAAAAAACATTAAAACGCCGTTAATATCAAAAGGGAAAATGCTGCTCTCGCAAGACAAAGGGTTATGGTGGCAGCAAACGGAACCATTCAAAACGACGTTGATTCTTAGAGAGAATGAGATGATTCAGCGAATGGATGGGCAAGAAGATCAACGCATTACGTTAGAAAATAATCCGCAAATGTTCCAATTTAACTCGTTAATGCGAGCGCTGGTTAAAGCTGACAAAGCGGTGTTGGATAACCATTTCGCGCTGGAGTTTTCGGATAAGGGTCAGAATCAATGGGAGTTAGTGTTAGTCCCAACAACGACACCGTTGGATAAAATATTTTCACGCATTGAACTTTCGGGCAGCACTGTTGTGGACAACGTAATTTTGATTGATAAACAAGGCGATTCAACCAAAATTACTTTTACGAACCATCAGTTAACGCCGTCAACGCTGACTCCAGAAGAGACTCAGTATTTTGATTAGATTGAATACTCATTGGTTAAGTCAACTTTGGCTACTGGTTTGTGTTGCGTTGGCTGCCGCGTTATTTTGGCTCCTACCTCATGCTCGAATAGCCTCAAGCGTGATGGCGCTGTTGCCGACTCAAGCTATCAGTCAGGCCTCTCCCGCAATATCGGATGGTTTTTTAACTCGTTTAGATAGACAACTCGTTTGGTTGGTCAGCCCATCTGGCGGGGAGCACCCAGATGCTCAGAATGACGAAGCCGTCGCCCATTGGTTAAATCAGCTTCAAAAGCAGACGTTTCTTGATTCTATTAATGGACCTGTGAATGACGACCAACAAAAAGCATGGGGAAAATTTTATTATCAGCATCGAAATGCATTATTAGATGATGCGACCCGAGCACGTTTACAGCAAGGTCATCAACAAGCGGATTGGATTATCTCACAATTGTTTTCCACCTTTTCTGGCATTAGTGGTCTTGAATTAACTAATGACCCGATGCTGTTAGTTCGAGGCTCTCAACTAGCCTTACAAAAAATGGGCAGCAAGTTTAGCCTGCACAATGGCTGGTTAACGGTTATCGATGAAAATGGGCGACGCTGGTATATGTTGCATGGGGAATTGGACAGCTCGGCGAGTGAGCTGAAACAAGCCCAAAAAATAGCGGGGACACTGGCACAATTACAACGTGACTGGGAGAAACAATACCCTGACGGACAAATTTTGTCGCGAGGGAGCCTTTACTACAGCGATAACGCCAGTCAGCAAGCTGAATCGGATATGAGCCGTTTGGGAACGATCACGATATTGGGTGTGTTTTTGCTGATCATCGGTATATTTCGTTCGATTCGCCCACTGTTTTTATGTTTATTGTCTGTCACCGTGGGGGCATTAGGTGGTGTCGTATCAACCTTGCTGGTATTTGGCGAAATTCACATTCTCACGTTAGTGATGAGTATGAGTATCATCGGCATTTCCGTCGATTATGCAATTTATTATCTGATTGAGCGGATGGTTTATGGGCAACAAGATTCGCCGCAACAAAGCCTCATCAAAGTCCGTTCGGCATTATTATTGGCGCTTGGCACCACCGTTTCCGCTTACCTGATTATGATGTTGGCACCTTTCCCAGGCATTCGTCAGTTAGCCTTGTTTGCCAGTGTTGGATTGACCTGTGCCTGCCTCACGGTCATTCTATTTTTCACATTCTTGGTGCGTGGATTACCTAATAATCCAGTGCCATTTTCAATGTTATTATTACGTTGGTTAGGGGTATGGCGGCACAATAAAACATTAAAATTTGGGCTGTCGGGTTGCGCCATAGTGATATCGGCAATCGGTATCAGCCAGCTTAAAGTGAATGATGATATTGCCGCGTTACAAGCATTGCCTACCCACTTAGTGGAGCAAGACCAACGTATTAGTCAATTGACCGGCCAACACAGCGACCAAACATGGTACTTAATCAGTGGGGCATCTCAAGAGCAAGCCTTGCAACGGTTAGAGAACTTTGAACCTCAGCTCCAAGGTGCTCAACGGCAAGGGGCTTTCCTCGATTTTCAACGTATTCCGTTTTATTCGCAGCAACGGCAAACTGAAAATGCGAAATTAGTGAATGACGCTGCGCCATATATCTTGAATAAGTTGCAAGAGACTGGGGTTGATGTCGCAGAAATCAATATTCAGCCGATGAATGTGACGTTGGATGCATGGTTAGCATCGCCCGTTAGCCAAGGTTGGCGTTTAATGTTGTTAACGCTGCCTAGTGGAGAAACGGGCATATTGCTGCCCGTTAACGGGGTAAAAGATAAGGTAATGCTGGCTCAGCTGGCAGCCGACAATGAGGGGGTTAGTTGGATTGCTCGTAAGGCACAATTCGATGAGCTTTTTTCCCATTATCGCATGGTATTAACCTGGTTAATCGGCGTTGCACTGGCGTTTGTCGTCGTCACCTATCTGTTTAGAGAAGGTATCAAGTACGGGCTGATCTGTATTTTACCCACCCTATTTTCACTTTCTGTTGCGCTCGGGGTGTTGGGCTTAAGTGGTATGCCGTTGAATCTGTTTTCCCTGCTTGCACTTATTTTAGTACTAGGGATCGGGATTAATTACAGTATTTTCTTTAGTAATCCTAAAGGGACGGCAGTTACATCGCTTCTAGCGGTGACAGTCGCATTATGTACGACATTACTGACACTTGGCATGTTGGTGATGAGTTCAACACCTGCAATTCAAGGATTTGGCTTAACACTGTGTGTGGGTATTTTTAGTGCATGGTTATTTTCGCCGCTCACTCTGACGAAAAAAAAGAAAAAAACTAGGGGTAAATCAAAATGATACGTATTCTTTCTCTATTTGTTTTTGTATTGATCACGGGATGCGTATCCCAAACAGAGCATACACCATCAGCGTGGTTGAAACCGGGCGTTAAGATTGAATTACCATCCCCTGGGCTAGATGTACCTATGAGTGAGCAACAATTACTGACCGCGAAGGTGAAAGGGAAATCTCACTCTTTGATTGCTCTGTTGGATGTTAATCAAGAGCGAATCAGTTTAGCGGGGCTATCTTCGCTGGGTGTTCGCCTTTTTTTAGTGACGTATGATGCTGGCGGTATCCGCACAGAACAGTCAATTACGCTACCGGAATTGCCGCCTGCGGAGCAAGTTTTATCTGATATCATGCTGAGCTATTGGCCAATAGCTCGTTGGGAAACACAACTGCCGCAGGGCTGGACTTTGGTGGATAAAGACTTAGTGCGTGAATTACGCGATGAACAGCAGCAGCTGGTCAGTCAAATTCACTATCAAAATATTGATGGACAGCGTGCTCCTGTACAGATAGACAATCAGATTTTTAGTTATCAAATCACCATTGGGCACTTAGGGGCCGTGCAATGATTTATATTAATGCGGTTGGGATGCTCAATGCATTAGGGCACACGCTGGATGAAATTCAGTCTAACCTCTCACGCCAAATTGCGCCGGGTATGAAAACACGTTCAGAGTGGCTACAATCCGGTGAAACGTGTGTTTTAGGCGGTGTTGATGCCGAGCTGCCACCCATTCCTGAGCATCTTAAACAACATGACAGCCGTAATAATCAGCTACTACTTGCGGCTCTGTTACAGATAGAACCGGCTGTTACTCAAATGATTGCCACTTATGGTGCTGATCGTGTGGCGGTGATCATGGGAACAAGTACATCAGGGCTGGATGAAGCAGATCAATTTATTGATGCGCAGCACAATGGTAAGCAACCAGAGGGATACCATTATTCCCAACAAGAGCTGGGAGACCCTTCCCGTTTCTTAGCTAAATACCTTGAGCTTACTGGGCCGGCTTATACTATTTCAACCGCTTGTTCTTCGAGTGCGCGGGCTATTTTAGCCGGTCAGCGCTTAATTGATGCGGGCATTGTCGATGCGGCTATTGTGGGCGGCGCGGATACACTAAGCCGAATGCCAATTAATGGTTTTCATAGTTTAGTAGCACTTTCTCATACATTGTGCCAGCCTTTTGCGGAAAATCGCCCGGGAATTACGATTGGTGAAGGTAGTGGGCTACTTTTACTGAGTAAGCAGCCAGCAGAAATTGCCTTTCTCGGTGGAGGGGAGTCGAGCGATTCATATCATATGTCTGCGCCAGAACCGTCGGGAAAAGGGGCTGAAAACGCTATATTAATGGCATTAGCGGCGGCTAATCTAACACCTCAAGATATCGGTTACATTAACTTGCATGGCACTGGGACTGTACTCAATGATGCAATGGAATCAGCTGTCATTAACCGACTATTTGGTGATGCGGTGCCTTGTAGCTCAACAAAGCCACTAACCGGGCATATGCTAGGGGCTGCGGGAGTAGGTGAAGCCGCATTGTGTTGGTTGTTATTGAAAGCTAATTTAGCCCTACCGAAACAACATTTTACAGATCTGCCTCAGGATTTATCATTACCTTCCTGTGGTTTAATGACCGTTGACACACCGTTAGAAAAGCCAATTATGCTATCAAATTCATTTGCCTTTGGGGGTAATAATTGCGCGTTAGTGATTGGGAGGGTTCCCTATGCAGTATGATTCACCTGAAAGCTATTTACCGCATCGATCACCCATGGTATTGCTTGATACTGTAGTCAGTGTGAACGATGACAGCGCATGCTGTGAAGTCACAGTGAGCCCTGATGGAGTATTAGCTCGTTATCTGGATGAACATCATAATTTGCCCTCATGGTATGCGATCGAGCTCTTAGCGCAAACTGTCGGAGTTTGGTCTGGGTGGCATCAGCAGCGCACGAAGACTCAGAAGCCAGAGATGGGGTTACTCTTGAGCGGTCGGAGTCTAAAAAGTGAAATTCCTTATTTTAAGGTAGGCTCGAAACTTTCTATTCGAATTCACTTACAGCTTCAAGATAACAATATTGGTAACTTTGAGGGCGAAATTAGCCTAGAAGGTCATATGTTAGTTTGTGGCCGCCTAACGACATACCAACCTACGTTTGATGAACTAGAAACACTTTTTGGTCTGAACTAAGAAATAATCGAAAATAAAATGAAAACAAATTCAAATAGAACCGTATTAGTGACAGGGGCAAGTAAAGGGATCGGTAAGTCGATAGCGATACAATTAGCGAAAGATGGTTTCCATCTCGTGGTTCACTATCATCAAGACCATCAGGGTGCACAAGATACGCTTCAACAGATTGAAGCTGCGGGTGGCGCCGGGCGTTTGGTCTCGTTTGATGTGAGTGAAAGGGCGTTAACCAAACAGATTATCGATCAAGATATCGCCGAATATGGCGCGTATTATGGTGTGGTTTGCAATGCGGGAATTTCCCGCGATGGCGCTTTTCCTGCGTTAACCGAAGATGACTGGGATGCGGTTATTCATACAAACTTAGACAGTTTTTATAACGTTGTTCACCCTTGCATTATGCCAATGATTGGCCTGCGAAAAGGAGGACGGATTATCACCCTATCATCAGTTTCTGGTGTGATGGGGAATCGTGGTCAAGTTAACTATAGTGCAGCCAAAGCAGGTATTATCGGTGCGACAAAAGCACTGGCTATTGAGCTTGCTAAGCGCAAAATTACCGTTAACTGTATTGCTCCCGGCTTGATTGAAACCAGTATGGTTCAAATGGAACCTATCGCATTTGAACAAGCGATGAATTTAATTCCAATGAAAAGAAGTGGTCAACCCGAAGAAGTTGCTGGTTTAGCCTCCTACCTAATGTCCGACATTGCGGGCTATGTGACTCGACAGGTGATTTCGATTAATGGAGGTATGCAATGATACACCGTGTTGCTATCACAGGAATGGGTGGCGTTAGCGCTTTAGGTGAGCAATGGTGTGATATTCGCACCCATATTCTTAACGGTAAAAATGCTGTGCAAAACATGCAGGAATGGGCCGTTTATGATGGGCTAAATACTCAACTTGGGGCTCCTATTAACGACTTTGTGTTGCCAGTTCACTATACGCGAAAGAAAATTCGTTCAATGGGGCGAGTTTCTCTGTTATCGACGCGAGCCACCGAGCTAGCACTGACTCAGGCTGGTCTATTGGATGATCCTATTTTAACCAATGGAGAAACCGGTATTGCGTATGGTTCGTCGACAGGCAGCACTAAGCCTGTGAGCGACTTTGCGACAATGCTGACAGAAAAGCATACGAACAATATTACAGGGACAACCTACGTTCAAATGATGCCGCATACAACTGCGGTGAACACAGGGTTATTTTTTGGGCTGAAAGGGAGAGTGATTCCGACATCAAGTGCCTGTACATCGGGAAGTCAAGCGATAGGGTATGCTTTTGAAGCCATTCGTCATGGATATCAAACCGTGATGGTTGCAGGTGGCGCAGAAGAGTTATGTCCATCTGAAGCAGCAGTATTTGATACCTTGTTTGCGACAAGCCAAAAAAATGACCAACCAAGTTGTACGCCATCTCCATTTGATGTTAACCGAGATGGATTAGTTATTGGTGAAGGCGCCTGTAGTCTCATTCTCGAAAATTATGATCATGCTGTCGCGCGAGGTGCCACAATTTATGGTGAAATTTTAAGTTTTGCAACAAACTGCGATGCAGCGCATATCACCCAACCTAAAGTTGAAACTATCCAACTGTGTATTGAAAAAGCCTTAAAAGCAGCAAAACTAGCGCCACAGGATATTGGGTATATTAGTGCACATGGCACAGGAACGGAGCGCGGAGATATTGCGGAGAGTCAAGCAACCTCGAATGTATTCGGCGTTAATACCCCCATCTCTTCGTTGAAAAGCTATTTCGGGCATACGCTAGGGGCATGTGGGGCGTTAGAAACTTGGTTGACATTAGAAATGATGAAGGAAGGTTGGTTCGCACCCACATTAAACCTAATGCAAGTTGACCCTCAATGTGGTGAGCTAGATTATATCATGCACACCCCGCGCACCCTCAAAACGGAGATTATCCAAACCAATAACTTTGCATTTGGTGGGATAAATACATCGCTCGTGATCCGTAGAGGAAATTAATGGAACTTGGCTTGAAGCAGGTCAGCGTATGGGTTGCAAAAATTGACACTCTAACCCAAATGCCTTTGGGCACTGAATTTCAAAGCCGAGACCCAAGTCAGTTAACACCCACATTTATTGCGGGTCGACGGTTACTGATGCATTTTTTTGGGCGAGATTGCTTGACGTTGATATCGTATACACCGAATGGTAAACCCTATTTTACTCGCTCAGACCTTCCAAAATTTAATTTAAGCCATAGCCAAGATTGGATAGCTCTGGCATTTTCTGCTGATCATGAAATTGGCGTTGATATTGAAGTGATCCGTCCAAGAAAATCGTCGAAAAATATCATTAAACGTTATTTCAATCAGCAAGAACAAGCTCAATTAAATACGCTGAATAAGCCTCTGGAAGAGATGTTATTTTGGCAATATTGGACGGCTCATGAGGCAGTTATCAAGCAACAAGGGCAAACGGTATGGCAGATGAAGCCACAAGATACATTACCTGATGAATTAGCTGCACAAAAGTTACAGCTAGCATCTTGGAAAACATCGCAGTGGTGTATTTCTCTTTGTTTTTCTCTAGGTTTAACCGCACAGCTTTATTCTCTGGCTCCAAACACGATAAGCAAAAGCAGAGCCCACTAACACTAAGTAAATAATTGGCTCAGGCGTTAGAGTTTTTAATGACAAAGCATAGTGGCAAAGCGCGAGTAATAGCGTTGGGTAAAGCAGCATGTGAATTCTTTTCCACCATACGCCTAGGCTGATTCGTATGCGGTTGAACGAACTCACCGCCATCAAAAATAAGCATAGCCAAGCCGTGGCGCCAATCACTAAGTAGACCCGCGAAAAAATCTCCTCGAAAAAGAGTGATAAATTATTGATGCCAATCTCCAGTAATAAATAGCTACTCAAGTGCAGTACAGCCCAGAAAAAACACCATAATCCCAGTAATTTTCGTGTCTGAAACAGTGTGGTAAATCGCAATAATTTAGCGATAACGGGGATCAATGCGATAACGACGAGCAAACGCAAAGTGGCTATTCCCGTAAAATGCTGGATGTCTTTAGCGGGATCAGCGCCAAGTCGCTGAGTATCAATTAAAAAAATCAGCCATACCAAAGGGAGCAGAGCAATAAGATGAAAGCCTCCTTTGGTTAATCTCACTAATAGCCTGTTTTCTTGGGGCATTAGAAGTATCTCCGCAAGTCCATTCCCTGATACAAGCTCGCGACTTGGTCTACGTATCCATTAAAAAGTAAAGTAGGCTGTCGGGTTACTTGACCTAACCCCCCCGCACCAATAAAACGCTCAGTTGCTTGTGACCAACGAGGATGATCAACTTGCGGGTTCACATTGGCAAAAAAACCATATTCACTGGGCGCGGATAGGTTCCATGTGGTATCTGGCATCTGTTCGGTTAGGTGAATTTTGACGATAGACTTAATCCCTTTAAAACCATATTTCCAAGGAACAACTAAGCGGATCGGTGCGCCATTTTGATTGGGTAATGTTTTTCCATATACGCCAGTGGCAAGTAAGGTTAGCGGATTCATGGCCTCATCTAAACGCAGCCCTTCAACGTAGGGATAGGGCAAGCCACCGCCGATATAACGGCTTTTTTGTCCCGGCATTTGTTCGGGAGCATAACGGGTTTCAAAGGCGACATATTTGGCTTTGCTGGTGGGTTCCACCAATGCCAATAATTTTGCTAACGGAAACCCCACCCAAGGAATAACCATCGACCAAGCTTCGACGCAGCGCATACGATAGATACGCTCCTCTAGGGGAAACTTGGTGTTGATATCATCTAAATTCAGGGTTAAAGGACGATTCACTTCACCATCAATGGTGACCGTCCATTCGTCGGTAATGAGGGTATGTGCGTTTTCAGCTGGGTCTGATTTTCCTAGCCCAAACTCATAAAAGTTATTATAGCCAGTCACTTTATCTTCGGGCGTCAGGGTTAACGATGGCTGAAATTCTTCAGGTTGAATAAATGTGAGGGCTTTTCTTGGCGTCACGGGAGTCGCTGGGGCATCGTCACTTAACCAAGAAAATAAACCTGCATTTGCTGTCGCTGCAACGGTTAAACCTGCCGCTCCCACACCTAAGGCTTTGAGTAGCTGCCGGCGCTTCATAAAGAAAATGGATTCATCCGTGATTTGAGAATCGGGGATTTTAGGTAACTTTTTCATTGTGCGCTCCATAGCAAAAAGAAGAATGAAATCAGTTATACCGAATGCGTGATAAAAGTGGCTGACAGTAAGATGACAAATTTGTCATCTTACTTAATTGTAGAAAATTTTAGATTGTAGGAAACGTTAGCGTAATGGTGCTGGTACCTGCTTCGTGTTCAAAACTAACCGAACCGCCATGCAGTTCAACAATCGCTTTGACAATTGCCAGCCCCAACCCAGTTCCCTCCGAGGTTCTGGCATTATCTCCGCGCCAAAAACGAGTGAAAATTTCCTCGCTATTTTGTAGGGGGTTCCCTTGGTTAGTGATGCGGATTTCTCGCTGCTGGGGAAGCTCAATGATCTGGGTGACCACGCGAGTATTTGGGTGAGAGTATTTAATCGCATTAGCGATAACATTCATGAATACACGGTTCAGTAATACCGGATCAGCATCAAGCCTGAGGGTTGAAGGTTCACAATAAAGCGTAATCTGTTTCTCTTCTGCATAAGCCGAAAATAGTTCATAAACATCATTCACTAATCCCGAGATTGAGAGATTTTCTCGATTTAACGTAATGTTTTTATTTTCAGCACGAGCAATAAATAATGTGCTTTGGATCATCTGTGCCAGCTTATCGAGCTCTTCAATATTGCTAATGATGACCTCTTCATATTCGCTCACATTGCGGGAACGCTGGAGCGTAATTTCATTTTGCACTCGAATGGCATTAATGGGCGTTCTTAGCTCATGCGCTAAGTCATCGGCGAACTGGGTTAGTTTAACAAAATCATGTTTTAGCCGTTGGCGCATGGTATTCATTGATTCGCCCAGCTCTTTTAACTCTTGTGGAAGCTGATCAATATCGATCGGATCATTCAGTGCATGAACGTCTGTTTTGATCGTGATCTGGCTCAGTGATTGAATATCGGAGAGCCCTTTTTTCAGTAACCATAAACTCAGTAATCCCATCAACAATATTGAGAGAGCAGACACCAGCATGCTTTGGGTTAAATATTGGGTTAATACCCCGCTGCGGTCGACGGAAACTTTACCGAGTACCACATGGAGCTGCCCTAATGGTGAGTTCATGGCGAAATAGACCGCGGAGATAGGAATGCTTTGTGCGGTTTGCCAATGGTTGATTGCATGGATATTGAGCTGCTCAAGGTTCACTAACCGCAGCGGTTGGGTATCCAGAAGTTCGCTGTTAGTCGCGACGAGTATGTGCCCACTCGCATCAGAAATTTGGATCAAATCTTGGCGCATGTCCATCATGCTTTGGAAATACATCGGCAGCGTTTTGATATCAATGCCACCCGAAATTAACTTAGCGAGTTGCTCTGCGCGATTTACTAGCAAATTATTGTCTTGTTCTGACAGCTCATTTTTTAGTGAGTGATACAAAACCCATGTCACGATGCCAGCATTAGCGACCATCAGAATGATAAACAGGGAAATAAGTTTAAAGCGTAGCGACTTTTTTTTCATTCTATTGGCCTATTTAAGCGGTATCCCATCCCTCGAATGGTTTCGATAAGCTTAACTTCAAACTCATCATCAATTTTCTTTCTCAATCGACGGATGGCGACATCGATGATATTGGTATCACTGTCAAAATCGATACCCCAAACTTCGCTGGCAATTAAGGTTCTAGGTAAAATTTCATCGCTATGCAGCACGAAAAACAGCAACAGAGAAAATTCTTGGCGGGTTAAGATGATTTTCTTTCCTCCGCGCTCAACATCATGACGGGTCAGATCTATCTTTAAATCCGCAATTGTCATCGTTGTCGAGGTTGGCTGATTCACTTTGAGTTGGTTTTTAACGCGTGCTAATAATTCAGAAAACGAAAATGGTTTCACAAGGTAGTCATTGGCACCGAGCTCTAAGCCTTTAATACGATCATCTACGGCATCCCGTGCGGTGAGGCAAATAACGGGAATGCTTTTGGCGGTGCGTAAGATTTTTAAAATATCCCAGCCACTCATACCCGGCAGCATGATATCGAGAATTACCAATTGATAATTGTTTTCTAAAGCAAAGTAGAGACCATCACGACCATCATTCGCCACATCCACTAGAAAACCCGCTTCTTCTAAGCCATTTTTAACCCAGCCTTGGGTTTTAAGGTGATCTTCAATTAATAGTATTCTCATGGAAACCCAGCAATCGTTTTATTTGACTTAATTCATCTTAAAGAAACTTTTACTGTAAAGAAACAGTCTGGGGTTTAGCAATAAAAATGAGGCAAATCAGAGGAGAGAAACACGGGGTACTCATTGATTGCAGGCTCAACAAGCCCCGTGCTGGGGTAAAACTTAGTTCTCGCTATGTGGCTGATAACCGTAACGAATCGTCTCGACATCGTCGAGTTGAATTTGAGTCACAGTTGGTTGCGTAGTGGCAATCACGCGACCATCACGGATGGAATAGCGTACTGGCACTTGGCGGCGTACTGCATCAAAACCGTTTTCAGCAGGCAGGATCAGCAGGCTTGCGCGTTTCCCTTCATTGATACCGTAGTTTTGCAAATTCAACGTTTTCGCGCTGTGCTCAGTGATAAGCTTAAGGCCATCATTAATTTGGCCATAGCCCATCAGTTGGCAAACATGCAGACCCATATGCAGCACTTGCAGCATATTGGCGGTGCCCAGTGGATACCACGGGTCGAACACATCGTCGTGACCGAAGCAGACATTGATGTTTGCTGCGAGCATTTCCTTCACGCGGGTGATCCCACGGCGCTTTGGATAGGTATCGAAACGGCCTTGTAAGTGAATGTTCACTAACGGGTTGGCGACGAAGTTAATCCCTGACATTTTCAGCAGACGGAATAAACGTGAAGCATAAGCGCCGTTGTAAGAATGCATTGCCGTGGTATGGCTGGCGGTAACGCGTGCGCCCATATTTTCACGGTGAGCAAGGGCGGCAACGGTTTCGACAAAGCGTGACTGTTCATCATCAATTTCATCACAGTGAACATCGATTAAACGGTCATATTTTTGTGCCAATGCAAAAGTTTTGTGCAGTGATTCCACACCATATTCACGGGTAAATTCAAAGTGCGGGATGGCCCCGACCACATCCGCCCCTAAACGTAGCGCTTCTTCTAATAGCTCTTCGCCGTTTGGATAGGACATGATCCCCTCTTGTGGAAAAGCAACGATCTGCATATCCACCCAAGGCGCCACTTCTTTTTTCACTTCCAGCATCGCTTTTAATGCCGTTAAAGTGGCATCGGAAACGTCAACGTGGGTACGAACATGTTGGATACCGTTAGCAATCTGCCATTTTAGAGTTTGCCATGCGCGCTGTTTCACATCGTCATGGGTTAGCATTGCTTTGCGTTCGGCCCAGCGTTCAATCCCTTCAAACAGGGTGCCAGACTGGTTCCAATTTGGCTGCCCAGCGGTTTGGGTTGTATCCAAATGGATATGTGGTTCAACAAACGGTGGAATGGCTAAGCCACCTTCACCATCAAGGCTGTTAGGGAGTACTTCACCTGCGGGCTGCGGAACGATAGCTTTAATTTGTTGATTTTCAATATCGATTCGCCACAGGCCTTCACGCTCAGGCAAACGGACATTGTGGATATGTTGAATTTGTTGATTAAGCACGGGTCATCTCCGAATTAGTGGCGCGTACGCGATTCAATAGTGGATTCAGGATGGCGTAGCAGATAGCGCCGCCAAGCACTGCGTTAACTGGGACAATTCCCGGTAGCCAATGTCCTGCGGCAACACCCGCAGCCACGGCTATCAACGCACTGATATTCACATCGCGCATTTTGCTCATGTCAAAAGTGGCATAGCGATGACGATACATTAAGTAATCCGCGATGATAATGCCACCAATCGGTGGAATGGCTGCGGATAAGAAGGTCAGCCAGCTAACAAAGTTGTTGTACAGCCACAGTGCGCAGAGTGTGCCCACTAAGCCGTTGATAATGGATAACGTCTTGCTGGATAAGCCCGTAATGTTGGCGAACCCTAAGCCGGAAGCGTACAGCGCGTTGTCGTTGGTTGTCCAAATGTTCAAACCAAGCACGATAATTGCGGGTAAGAGTAACCCTTGCGCGATCATTACGTCGGAGATATCCGCCATACCTAAGGAAGCTGCGCCCGCCGCACCGAAGATAAACATCAGTGAGTTGCCCAAGAAGAACGCCACAATCGCCACCAGTACCGCGATTTTCGGCTTACGCCCGAAGCGTACAAAGTCAGCGGTTAACGTTCCCGCACTGACAAACGAGCCGACGACCATCGCCAGTGCGAGGTTGAAATCGATTGGTTGTTCTGGTTTTACCATTTGCAATGCGCTTAAACCACCGGCATCAGTGACAGCAAGATACACGGAGTAGCTTCCTAAGATGGCGATGGCAGGAACAGCAACAATAGATAGCACGGTTAACGCGGAGATACCGAAGAACACAGTAACGGTCATCAATATACCGGAGATACCAATCAGTAAGTTGATATCCCAGCCTGTCGCTTTACCGACGGGAATGGCGAACATGGCAACGCCGACACCGAACCAGCCGACCTGTGTACCGCCAAGTAAGAAAGAAGGGAGCCAAGAGCCGCGAATACCGAAAGAATAACGAGCAAGAAGGTGGGTTGTTAAGCCTGTTTTAGAACCGATAAAACCAAGGAAGGCGGTGTAGACACCAAGAATAAGATTACCAATGAGAACTGCGAGGAAGAAATCGTTGAAACTAAGACCGGTACCGAGAGCGCCTCCGGTCCACATGCTGGCAGAAAAGAACGTTAAACCCAGCATTACAAAGGTTAATGCGAGTCCGCCTTTTCTTGCGGATATGGGTACTGGCTCATGACTATAATTTTTATCACCGGACACAATTGCCTCCTGTAGCTTTCCTCTGGCCAAAAAAATCTGACGAATTCTATAGCCGTAAAAATAAAAAGCAAACGGTTTCGCACATGCTTAAAAAGAATTAATGAATTGTGTTTTTGCTCATTTTTTATTCTAGTCTGTCGCGTCACTGGAAAGGGCGTGAGACGGTAAAAGGTCTGATGGGGTGAGATAAAATCACGATGAAAACCAGCGGTCAAAACAGCTAATGATACAAACGAAAAACGTGAAATTAAGACAAAAGACTTCCGAATGTGTGGGTATCGATGGTTCGTTTTTTTTATTTATATTTATTCAATAAAATATAATGTTAAAACAATTTTTAATATTTTATTTACTATTACGCATTTAAATTGTTGGTTGGGATTTATTACTCATTTTTTGAGTAAAACATGATTTCAATCTAAATGATAATCTATATTTATAAATCTAATTATTTATTGAATTTAATATTTAATCATTTAATAAGTAAAGAGTAAAAAAAGAGTTTCAATATTACCAAAATGATAACAACGTTAATTTTATAGTCATTTTGACGGAGTTTAATGTTTCTTGATGGTTGATCATGGTTATGTTTTTAAAGGATATTTTTTAATTTTGAATGATTTTTTTATAGTAAACATCGTGCTGATCACAAAATGGCGGTTAATTTCCAGATAGGGAATTAAAATTGATATCCCTCAATTAAATAAAACAATTTAAGTTCACAATGAATTACCAATTAAAAAATTCATTCTTTTCTTTATTTGTTCTATCTATTTCTCCAGGGAATAAAAGAGGTCAGTCATGATAATACAAATTATCGCGGCATTAGTTATCGTTGCTACAATTTATCTTTTAATTAAAAAATATGAAACTCGGATGGTATTAATTGCTGCGGGGCTAGTACTTTGTATTATTAGCCTTGTGCCAATGGATGCCTTAAATGCATTTAGCGAGCGCATGGTTTCGGCTCCGCTGATCCAAGCCATTTGTTCCAGTATGGGTTTTGCCTATGTGATGAAATACACCAAGTGCGATAAACACTTAGTACTGGTGTTATCTCGTGTTCTGACTCGACTGGGTTTTTTCCTGATCCCCGCGGCAGTCGTACTGACTTTCTTTATTAATATCGCGATCCCTTCCGCGGCTGGGTGTGCTGCTGCGGTGGGTGCGACATTGATTCCGTTACTGATTGCTGCGCGTATTCACCCAGCTATTGCTGGTGGTGCCGTGCTGTGCGGTACGATAGGTTCTATGCTGAGTCCTGGGTTGTCACATAACCCATTTGTGGCGCAGATGTCGAACATGAGCATTGTTGACTTAATTGCTCGCCACGGGCCATACAGCTTAGCCGTTGGGGGCATTGCCGCCGTTTCCTTAGCGGTAGTGGCTTTAGTGAAAAAAGAGTACAACATGAAAGCGGTTGTTGAAGTGAATGGCACCGCAGGCACAGAACAAAACGCAGCGGCAGAGCAACCAAATTATCTTTACGCGACAGCGCCATTTATTCCATTGATTCTATTAATTTTGCCATTTATGGATGCACTGAAAGCGTATCAAATCAGTGTGCCAGCAGCGATGGTCATCGGGGCAATTTATGCGTTAGTTATCACGCGTACTAACCCTTCAACCATCACTAAAGAGTTTTTTAAAGGAATGGGGAATGCTTATGGGGATGTTCTTGGGATCATCATCGCTGCTGCCGTTTTCTCTGCGGGTCTCAAAGCATCTGGCTTAATTGATTCCTTTATTGGTTTTCTGATCCACTCTCCTGAATTTGCACGTTGGGGAGGGACATTGGGCCCATTCTTAATGGGAATTATCACGGGTTCAGGTGATGCAGCCGCGTTTGCTTTCAACGAAACGGTAACACCATTTGCCCAGCAATTTGGTTATGAAATTCCTGATTTGGGGATGGCTTCTGCAATTTCAGGCGCATTGGGTAGAACCATGTCACCGTTAGCAGGTGCAGCTATCGTCTGTGCAGGTTTAGCCAATGTGAACCCGATGGAAATTGTGAAGCGTACTGCGCCCGGCATGATTGTTGGGGTGATCTTCATTGCGCTCATCATGCTTTAATTTTAAGGAGATAACATGTCAAACATTACATTAGAACAACTGACTCAATGGCGTCGTGAATTTCATCAATACCCGGAAATTGGTTGGTCTGAGTTTTTAACCACAGCAAAAATCGTTGAAGAACTGCGTCGTTTAAATTTGGACGTCAAAGTGGGCCCGCAAGTGATCAACCCTGAATATGCCTTTGGACGCCAACAAAAAGTGGTTGATAAAGGTTTAGCGGTGGCGAGAAAGCACCAAGTTGATGAAAATCTGCTGGCTGAAATGCAGGAGCTGACAGGGTGTGTTGCCATTTTCGATAGCGGCAAAGCAGGGCCGACAGTCGCACTACGTTTTGACATTGACTGTGTCGGCGTGACAGAAAGTACCGATGAGACCCATCGGCCAAAAAATGATAATTTTAGTTCTTGTCATCCTGGCGAAATGCACGCGTGTGGTCATGATGGACATATCGCGATTGGTTTAGCGGTTGCGCATTGGTTAGTGGCAAATAAAGAGAGCTTATCTGGCAAAGTAAAACTGTTATTCCAACCTGCGGAAGAAGGCGTTCGCGGTGCGAGAGCGATGGCAGAAAGTGGCATTGTGGATGATGTGGATTATTTTTTAGGGGCGCACTTAGGATTCATTGCCAATAGCGGTGAAATTGTGATTAACCCAACTCATTTCCTCTGCACAACAAAACTGGATTTTCGCTTCAAAGGTGCACCATCCCACGCGGGAGCGGAGCCTGAATTGGGACGCAATGCGCTAGCCGGCGCTTGTCATGCCACAACGCAAATGTTGGGAATTTCAAGACACGGTAAAGGAATGTCGCGCATTAACGTTGGGGTACTTAATGCCGGTGAAGGGCGAAACGTAACGCCATCCTATGCGCAAATGCAGATAGAAGTCCGTGGCGAGAATGAAGAGATTAACCGCTTTATGAGCGAAAATGCGATTCGCATGGCAGAAGGTTCCGCGCACAGCTTCCAGTTAGAAATGGAAAGTGAAGTGATGGGAGAAGCGGTTGATTTAACCAATGACCAAGAGCTGATTGATACCTTAGCAAGAGTGGTAGGGCAACATGAGGAATTAACGGCAGTGGCGACTCGCCCGTTTGGCGGCAGCGAAGATGCCACTATTTTGGCAAAACGCGTCCAGCGTCATGGGGGGAAATCTCTGTATTTTGTTGTCGGTGCCGACAGAACCGCAGGGCATCACCAAGCTAATTTTGATTTCGATGAAAAACAGATGTTAACAGCCTATCAGCTGTATACCGGATGTTTGGCGTCATTAATGTAATTTTTGGGTAATAGGAAAAAGCCGCTGCGAGAGCATTCTCCCAGCGGCTTTTTATTTCACTAAAGCTTTATTTTGCTAATGAATGCAGGGTATCTTTCAATAGATTGGCGGCAATAATGATGTCGTCGAAATCAGTGAATTCATCAGGGTGATGGCTAATTCCATTTTTTGATGGTGTGAAAATCATGGCGGTTGGGAATTTTTGGGCGAGATTCATAGAGTCATGACCCGCACCGCTCAACATGGTCATATAACCGATGTTTTGCTCAAGGCAATGTTGTTCAATGCACTGACAAATCTCGTTATTTAATTTCACCGGTGCTTCTGCTGAAATTTCACGAAGTTGAATCGAAACATCGTTGTCTTGTTCAGATTTTCTAATGGAATTTTTCAAGTGAGTGGCAACGCGGGCAATACTTTCTGGCTCAATACCGCGAATATCGACCAAGAAATTCACTTCACCGGGAATCACGTTCATGGAATTTGGATATACATTGAGTTTCCCAATGGTACCGACGGTTCCCCATACCGCTTCACGGCAAGCCGCTCGATTCACATCGCTGATAATGGCGGCGCTGGCCACTAATGCATCGTGACGTTGGTACATTGGGGTTGCGCCAGAGTGATCTGCATGCCCTGTGACCTGAACTTGGAAGCGGGTTGGCGCGGCAATGCCGTTCACAATTCCCACTGATTTTTCTTCAAGTTCAAGGCGCCGACCTTGTTCGATATGCATTTCGATAAAAGCTGAATAATGGTTATCCGCCAATTGGCACTGTTCAATTTCGTGGCTTGGGTAACCAAGACTATCGAGGACATCGAAAAAACTGCGTCCATCATCATCTCGGTTGAGTGCCCACTTTTCACGATCAACTTTTCCAAGTAACACTTTGCTGCCAATACAGGAAAAACCAAATCGGCTGGATTCTTCTGCCCTGAAAATGACGAGCTCAAGGGAACGGGACAATTGCTGTGGTTCAAATTGCATCAGCGCATAAAACCCTGCCACGACACCAAGCGTACCATCATAAGCACCGCCATTAGGAACCGTGTCCAAATGAGAGCCAGTGCCAACAGCAGGTAAATCAGGATTTTTTCCCGGTAATCGGCAGAAAATATTCCCTATTGCATCTTGGCGAACAGTAAACCCAGCTTTTTGCATGGTTTCTATCATGTATTGGTGTGCCAATTGGTCTGTGGGTGTATAAGCCAAACGTGTTACACCTTTATTTTCAGGATAAACAGTAAAGGATGCTAATTTTTCAAATAATAATTTCATTTCATTAGTAGAAAATAATTCCCTAGTCATGAAAACCTCTTTCATAAGTTGTAATCAGATATATTTAAGTTTATTGGAATAAGAAGGATTGAAAATAAAAAGCAGAAAAGTATAAAAATTATTATGGGTACCATAATGCAAATAGAAATTGGTTAAGTCAAACAGAAGGATGAAAAAAAGAAGGTTGCATGATATTTATCAAATTGCTGATATTAAACGAAAATATAACAAATTTTACGTTTGAGATAGATTCCGTTTGTCGAGGGCCAATTTAAAAAATTTTTAAATAAACCCTCGATTTTTTCATTATTTATTGATGATAAGTTGGGGTTATAGAATTTAAATAAGAGGTTTGTTTTTTATAATCAATTTAGATCGGTAATATATTTTATTGTTTTCAATCTCTCGTTAATTGTTATTTTTTATATTCAATTGTTAGTGTCTAAATAATGCAAGTAGAGGTGAACATCATTATACAATTGACGTAATTCAGCACTATTTTTCTGCCTACGTAATAGTGCCTGTAGCAGGCGGTGAATTTTTTCAACATTAGGTTGTGGGTGCTGCAAACGTAAAACCAGTCCTTTTAGGGCACGATTGTGTGATTCAGAGGCAGAAAATTGTTTATAAATTTGCATCAGATTGAGCCAAATAGCGTGGCGGACAGCAAAAAATTGTATTGTTCTATCAAATGGATAATCACTTTTACGCGCCAATATTAACCCGCTAAATAGGCGATGGCTCATCTGTGATGTTGATGGTTTTTGTCCTGAAATAATCTTATGAAGACCCAGCTTAAATTGTTGTTCGCTGAGTAAAATAAGGTTTTGGTAACGTTTCTTCGGATTTGTTGGGTAAATCCAATAAAAAGCTCCCATCGCGACCAACGGTCCACAAATAATGGCGATGGCATTACCGAGGCTTTCTGGAAAGCTTAATGTAAAAGGGTAGTTTGGTTGCAGTAAGATCAAAGAGACCATAATGTAATCAAAGGCGATTAAAATTAGTTTCTTGTGGGCGAAAACTAAAATTCCACTGATGATAACGGGCACAATGAATAAGGTCATTTGCCATGATGATGATGCGAATGGCCATAGACACCAAGTACAAATCAACGCGGAAAGTGCCCCGAAAGATTGTCCCGTGAAGATATTTTTCATAAACCTAGCAGGGTAATCAAGGGATGCGAACAGTGCGATCATCACGGATAAACCTAGCGTTAAATAGGCGAGAGCTTGCCATTGAGTCGCTAACCAGAGTAAGCCAACGGTGGCAATGGCAACAAACGAGCGTGCAAAAGTTTGCCAAGCGGCAATGCGGTCATGGTGGAGTTTTAGCTTATCTACACGGTGTTGTGCCTTGATGGATAACCCTTTTGACACATAAAACAGCGGGATTAAGAGATTTTTCAATATGCCATTCGGGCACAGAGACAGGATATGTTTCCATTGTGATTCAGTCGGTTGTGTTGCTGGAAATGGAAATGCCGCTACCTCTTTAAATTTATCAAGTTGTAGCAAAATTTGGCTTTGAGCGAGTAGTTGTTGGCGAGCTTTTACGACTTGTTTACGGTGATAACGCCACCCAATACGGTTGGCCTCTAACTGTTCATCATAGGTGGCCATTTGCTGCCATAAAGTGTCAATATCCTGTTGTTTAATCGACTCTTTTCTATATAAAGAACGATGCAAAATAGTGTAAAACTGCTGATCAATTTGTTGCTTTAACGCGATGATGGATGCTTGTTCACGCTTGGGGGTAAATAAAAAATTAAACAAAACCGCACATAATACACCCACTAAAATAGTCCAAAATCGATCCCATGCTACGGCAAAAATATTGTCGGTGGCATGAACGCTAAGCATGCTTACCATTACCGCTGAGTAACCTGCCAAAAAAGTACCGTAGGCTACAAAGCCTTTTTGTAGCTGTCCAATACCGCTACATGCACCTAACCATCCGGCTAAACCGATCACAAATAATAATGGGCTGATTAGATGAATTTGAATGAGTACAATGCCAGCAACGACACCAATAACTGTACCTGCAAACCGCCACCAACTTTTTTCTAACAAGTTTTCACGCCAAGGTTGTGCGGAAGCCCATACAGTCATTGCCGCCCATTGGGGGTGAGTCAGTCCTGCATATTCAGCAATAAATAGCGCAAGAATGGATGCGCAGGCGGTGATCATTGCAAAGCGCAAACGGTCAGAATCGAATCCGAATCGCTGTATTGATGTGATGAGTCGTGGCATGGTTTTTCGCAGATGGGTGAATAAAACAGCATATAGGGTAGTGCTTGTGAGGGAAAAGAGCAAACAGAGGTGGAAAACTTCTATATTGGTAAAATAGAGATCGAAGTAAAATAAAAAGTAAAAGCCTTACAATGAAATAGGCTTTTACTTTTTATACAGGAGCATCATATATAGACTGTTTTAAATCAAAAAATAGTTGAAGTTAAGACTAAATACAAATTACGCATTTCATGCGTAAGATTCAACTGATTCTTGGGATTTATTCTCGTACTTAATATCTTGATTGTCTTGAAATACATCACAAAATATATCACTGATATTAACATCTAATATTTTTGTTACTCTAGCTAAGCAATCAATATCAATACGATTAACACCTCGTTCATAACGGAATAGTTGTTGTTCACTGATATTACATTCTCGTGCTAATTGAAACACAGTATAACCTTGAGATTTTCTTAATGACTTGATTTTTTGTCCGACGGCATAAGCGACAGGAAATTTTCTATTCATAAATATTCTCTATTAAATTATATTGTTGAGATAACAATCAATGTGAATTTTTCAGATTTTATACAAGTGATTTAATATAATCTGTGTATTTTAATTTTTGGCTAAATATATAGTGACCCTCAAGTGCCACTCACTGAATGATATACTATCCTTATAATTATTTTCAATTAGTCCCAAAATGACGCATTAAATATCAGTATGTTCACGATTATTGATTCTAAATATTTAATGTGAAAATTATTTTTTCATTTTCAATAGGTTAAATTTGAATTCATGCAATGTCATAACAAATGTAAATTTTAGTGTATTGTTTTTGATCAATATAATTGGCTATTAATTTTGTTTAATTTAATATATAAAACCAAAAAAACAGAAAATAAAACATTAACAATATTAAGTTTTTATATTTAAACTCTGTGATTTGGGTTAATGGTTTTTGGTTTTTGGTTTATTTCATAAAGACATCAATCTAGGAAGATCGTTATTTGATCAATTTTTTATGATTTAGTGAAATATGTAGATTTAAGGCATCTTAATAGAAATAAAAATATTATTATTTTTGATTTTCTTTTTTTGTTTCTAAAGTGATAGTTATTTTAGTATCAAAGATTTGGTGGCTTAGTGGGTGTTTTGTATGATGATTAAAGTTAAACTTAGTATCAATTATTTTAAGTCAAATTGTACTAAATGGTCTGCTACTTTAGTAGTAAAGGATTTCCTATTTTAAACTTTGTAGTTTAAATATTCATTATATGGCTATCAATAAAGTAATAAAATTCATATTATGACTTATGCATATTTTCAAAAATCTCTAAAATCCCATGATAATTTACTTAGGTATTATTATTTGTTGATTGAATGGTAGGGTCATATGTTGATAAGTCGTAGTCGTTATCATATTCACCTCGAAGAATGCTATGTTTTACAGAAATAGGGTTAATAAATTATTACTTCGCAGGTCGATTTGATACGATGGCTTAATCTCAAAGTCGACGGTATGATCTGTCCGATAGTAAGCATCGGTGGTTTGTTTTCTCTAAAATATTTGGAAGTGAGCTGCTTTTTTCGTCAGTCACGGTAATGGAAATAGTATTTTCCAAGTTACTGTTCGCGATGATACTTGGCTGGATACTTCAATATTATTAGAGTGCACCATAGCCGTTGTGGTATCTGGTAAGAAATCTACTTTCACTTCTTGTGGTTGAGCATTCGGCGTCGTAGCTGTAATGATGATATCCCCAGCCGTACTGGTAATCGTGGGGGTTGCTAGACCATTCGCATCTTTCAGTTGTATCTTGACTTCAATAGGTGACTTTCTGTTAGCTAATTAAGGCGTTTGTGTATTGGGCATGGGCTTTGTAGCTTGGATCGCTGTCGTATCCGCAACGACAGTGACTTTGATTTCAGGGAAGACTGCATTATGGGCTTTGGGAACCAATATAAATCTTTCAGGTTTAGTGCCTGCCGTTAATGTCGCTTCATATTGCCCGGCCGCTAAGCGGGTAAATGGGCTGATTCTGGTGTATGTTGCGGTAGGAGTGGCCTGTGACCCCTTCGCGAGTATCGCATTCTTTACTTTTTGTGTCGTGACTCGCTCAAGAGTGATCTCTTTGGCTGCGAGGTCAATGACATTACCCGCTTTATCCTTAATGGATAACGATAGTTTTTTGCTATTTTTGCCGTCCGCAATTAAATCAATGTTACTGGATAAAATTGTGCTTTTTAAGGTGTGAATAGCAGGTTGAGTAACCGAAACACGAATAATGGCTTTGGAAGATGTATTCCCTTTTTTATCGATAGCAATGGCGGTGATGGCGTAATTATTCGCATTTTTGGTATTTTTATATGAAGGCAACACAAGGCTATATTGGCCATTTTCATTGAGAATATGTCCCCCAGCCGCAACCAGCGCTTCAGCATCCCATTTTATGTAACTTAAGCCATATTTACTGGTTACTGTGAAATTTAAAGGGATTTTTTCCCCTGTGTAGCCTGTGACAGAGTCAGTTATGTTTAAATGGATTACATCATTCTTTTTATAATCCAGAATGATATGGTTGTTACGACTGACAAAATCGTAACGATTACCCATGAGTGAGCGAAATGCATTGACGGATTCTGGATCCAAATGTTGCTTCAAGCTTTTGCCAAATTGGTAGTTCAGTTGCAAACCAATCCGCGAATCTTTTTTGCTGGCTTTCCCTTGGCGATGTTCCGCATTGAATGTGATTAATGGAATCGGCGTATAGTTGAGGCCGACATTGATGGAGTATGGGTCGCGTTGTAAATTTTTGGTGCCGAATAGAGTGACATCATCACCATAATATTGTTCGTAAGTGAGTTTTCCTCCTATATGCGGATAGATAGGTAGCCAACCCTCTGCACGGAGATCCCATCCACTCGATGGTCTAGCTGAATGGTCGACTAATTCTCGCGCATTGCGCCAGCTGCTAAGACGATGGTAGCTGTTGCCTGACAGTTTTAAGAAGTCACGGCGATATTCGACACCTAATCCTAAACGAGAATGGCCACGGGATATATCGTAGTCAAAGAAGGTATTTCCACCGAACATTTGATTGTCACCATACCAGCGCGCACCAAAGCCGAGGTTGGTTTCTATGCGCTGCTCTTGACGATGAAAACTACCTTGAGTAAAAAATAAACTCTCTTCGTTTTCATAAATAGGTAGCAGTAAATCAATTTGTGAATTTTTTAACGAAAATTTATTGTCTGCAACCAGCTTTATTTGTGAGCTACCGAAATGATTAAACCAATCTTGTAGATAACTGCTTGCTGCTGTTGTGACGAGTTCTTTGGCAAATGCTTTGGTTTTTTCATGATTAGGCTGTGTTGTAAAAAATTGGCCTGCTTTAGTAGCAAATTGTGCCAGCTTGATTTCCTCTTCACTCGGCGCTGTGGGAGGAATATAAACCGGTTTTTCGTTTTCCCACTCTAAAGTTGGTAACGGAGCCATAGGAATTTCCAGTTCATCACCTGCTTTAAGGGCCTCAAAACCGTGTGAAAATGTTCTAAATTGATTAAGCTTACGTAATTGCTCCAAACTTATATTATATTTTTTGGCAATACTCTGAGTTGTTTCACCGGCTTGTAGTGTATATGGTCTAGTTTCTCTTAGAATAAGCGTATTTTTTTTCGGTAATAAAAATGTACGTTGTTGTTGATTTTGTTCTGTAAATGCATTGGCTGCGACAGGTGAAAAAATTGATGCCAAAGGAAAACTAATCTGTATTGCAATATTTATCCACGCGATAGATGCAACATAATAAGGATGAAAATCCTTAGACTTGCGATTCATTAAGGAACTCCGAAAATATAGGGTTAATTAAAATTTTATGATGAGTATTTTAAAAATCCCTGCCTTACTAACTATCCTTAAGATTCGCGCAATCATTAAAATTAGCAGCCAATACTCAACGTATATTTGAATGAAGTATATTTACTTTTATGATATTTATTTTTGAATAATTTGGAATTTTAATTAATAAAAAAGAAATTCCGATAAATTCTGGTTATTACTGATTTTCTTTTGCATCGATTTATGAATTTAATAATTTGTCATTAAGTACTAAACTATTTAAATGTTGTGAATGCTAAGGTTTTTAAGTCTAATAAATTAAATAGAGTTTACTTTTAAAGATAATCTTGTCGGTGTAGATTGACTTAACGGCGTAACTTGATTACTCATCATCAGTAATTCACCTTTTTTTTCAACTCTCACGCTCAACCCAAAATAGTGACCTTGGGTTAACAGTGATTCCGGTAAATTAATTGAAAAATTAACCGTTCTCGCTGATTTTCTGGTTGTTAGGGTATAGTCATAATGACTTTTTTCTGAGTAACTGTTTTCGTTTATCGGTGTGAGAGATAAAGTAATTAATGCATCTGCAGGAATATCATGAGACGAGTTATAGATATCACCTTGAATATTAAATGTATTATTTGTCTTATTAATTGGGTTTTTACACGCAAATAAAAATAAACAGCAAGCTAATATAAAAATAGAGTGTAAAATATTTTTTGATATAGCAAATTTAGGCATAGTTTTTCTTCTATTATATAAATAAGTTATTGAAATGAACGATTAAATACTTTCTGAAAAAAACAGCGAACATATGCATACATGTTTTTTTGTTCGTTAAACCTTGATAAAATTGGCATTTCTGACTTTTCACCAGTGTACAAGATTCCAATTCTGGGCAGTGTCATGATGAGGTTTTCATCTAACTCTACTTTCTTAAATGATTGTCGTAATTGCCTGACTAACTTGTAGTAACTGCTTTCAGTTACGATAGTTCCGCGCTTTTCCCAAATTTCATGCATCACTTCTCTCTTGCTATTTGTTTTTAATAACAACAACTTTAAGAGGCAGGATTCATTTTCAGATAAATTCACGGTTCTTTTTCCGCGAGATAGCGTTCTCTTCAGTGGGTCATAAACGACTTGACCACATAAAAGCACCATTGGCTCTATTTGATTGTATTCCATTTTATTCATGATATTTCCCACAGATATAGTTCAACATAAAATTAATTATCAACATCGTGATCATCAGTAAAATCGTGTTCAATATAAAAAACAGTAGGGTAATGAATGGATGAAAAACCAAGATGTTTTTTAAATTTGAACAATGTGTTTTAGTGATGTAAATTTAAACTACTATCTGTGAGTGTATATATCAATTTCAAATTTATTTTTTTTATATTTTTTAAAAAGGAGAGAGTTAAATAGCTTAGATTATAAAAAATGCACTCTAAGCTTATAAATATTCGTCGGTGATAAGTTAAGCAATGAATTAATTTAATAGTACAAAGTTATTCAATCGTTGGAGTTATATAACAAATGGATCTTCATCATCATCGCCATCAAGATTGAAGCTAGTCATATTTTTATTCAATTGTTCAGAAAATGGTGTATTCATTAAACTTATCGACATATAACGTTGAATAGCTTTAGTGAAATCTTTATATAAAGCAGGGTCAGATTCAGATGAGGACTTTAATGTTTGAACGATTTGAGTAATGAATGATTCTTTATCATTGCGGTTCAAATTTACTATGGTTTTAAACACCAGTGCGAATCGTGTTTTATCGCTATCCTGATGTTTAAATTCAGTAATAAAGCTTTGTATTTTAGCGTTTTTATCCTCTGAAATATGGGGGATATTTTTTGCTTGATAGTTTTGTATATCTTTCATGTTATTACGGGATTTCCAAAGGGCACTCATTTTAGTGTGTAGATCGGATGTACTCGATGGTGTATTTCCATGAGTACGTGTAGCTGAAAAAGTATTCAGCAAATTAGGGTCAACTTTCATGTTTTTCTCTCCTTGTTTCTTCTTGTTGAAAAGCGGTTTCTTGCTGGAGAGCGTGTTTTTGTTGAATTAATCGTGCATAAGCTTGTTTATGTTGTTGCAAGGTTAGACAACGGGTCGAAATTGGAAAAATATGCGGTAATATTTTCTCTGCTGCCAGTTTTGGCGTGAATTGTGTAATTTCATTATTCACTTCTAATGTGATCGAATTATCGGGGCTAGTACATATTTTGACGCCGTTAGCTCGAGAGCTTATCTTGGCTTGCAATGAGGCTGGTATGTGTAATTGAACATGGCGAGCTTCGGATTGTAATTGCGTGAAATGTTCTGCCACAATTTCCTGTAGGCGTAAGTCAGTAAATAAACCGATGAGTAATTGAGTTAATTGGTTCTCTGTTTGGCTCACCTTAATTTGGTATTGGGCTTCGCTGTCATTGAGAACACCAATAAAATCATTCAAAAGCTGTGTTAATCCATTTTGGTAGCCTTGTTGATAGGCGATAGCATGAATGCTTTTCTCAGACTGTTGAGCTTGTTGAACATGGGCTTTGGCTTTTTGATGAGCCTGTTTAACAACCGACTGAGCATATCTATTGGTGTCTAAAACTGGATGTTTAATCAGCACATTTTCAATTAAGGTCTGCTGGATATTAGGTTGTGTGTTCTCTGACATAGCGGCAAGTTTCTTCAATAATATTCCAAGGTAGCAAAGTGGAAACCGTGTGAGGGATCATCTGCTGTGTGCTGCGGCTAAACATATATTTTGCGCGGGTAGCATAGCCGTGACTAAAGGTGTTTAAACACATCAAAAGCTGCTCAGCACCCAGTGCAAGTAAATGCTGAGGTGTGTTGATGGAATGTGTTGGGCTTTGCCATAAAGGATGGCTAAATTTCTGATGCAATTGTCGATATTGAGATAGCTCTCCCCACCAAGGAAGAGGATCAGGGTGCTGAATAACCCCTAAACCCCATGCTACAGAAGGTAATAATGACCAATTTTCGGCAAGCATTTCGGGTAATATCAACGTTTTCTCATCGGGTAAATCTAATTGATATTGTTCAATAAGCTGCAAATTTTGCAGCTGTTGTAGCGGAACGGGTAGCTGATGATAATGTTCATCAACAAACTCCGAGTGAAAATAATCCCCCGGTGCTAAGAAAATGTTTTTTTGGTCAATCAGCAGCTTACTCAATTGGGGCATGGCTTGATTTCTCCAGCTCTTCTTCATCGCTTTGTTTATTGTTGCGATGGTATAAATACAATCCAAGTGCAATTAACATACCGATTAATGCCGTGATTAAGGCCGAGGCAATCACGGGATTAAATGCGGGTGTTGGCCCCTTTTTTGTCTGGTAGAGCAAAGGAGGACGGCTAACTATTACCACAGAAACATTGTCATAAGTCGTTTCAGCAAAGCTATTATTCAGAAATAGCTTGATCTTATTCATCATGACTTTTGGGTCTTCATTGCCAGCATAAGTGACGAGACTTGAGACTTTTTGAGCCTGTTTCACGGGACCATTACCAGAAATCGGGTAACTCACATGGACGCGTGCATTCACCACGTTTGGAATGGTCAGTAAAGACTGTTCAAGACGTTGTTCAATCAGTGATAGTAATCGAGTTCGCTCCGCTTGCGGTGAGGCAACCAGTGAGTCTCCAGGGAAAGCATCAATAATTTCCACCGGGTCTTTTGATGGCAAATTATATTGGCGTAGCAAGTCGACAGCGATGACAAAATCTTGAGGATCAACGCGAATTGAGTCTCCGTTTTTGGCATCTTGCTTACGCTTGGCTTCCACACCATGCTCTTGCAAAACGGCAAGAACCTCATTGCTTTGGCGTTGACTTAACTTGCTTAGTAACAGTTGATTGTCACAGCCTAGTAGTAAGCCAATAAACCCAATTAATAGGAATTTCTTTAATATATTCATGGTTTACTGTGCTTTTAATACTGTGTCGATGGCAGAAACGCTTTTATGCGTGAGTGTGCTGACCATATTCAAGATGAGGCTGTAATTACCCACTTGGTTTTGTAATTCCAATAATTTAGCGGGATCGCTTGGGTCAACGGTATTCATTTTCTCCAGAATATCCGCTTTTTCTTGGTTTACAGAGGTCGTGTACTCAGCAAATAACTGCTTCACTTTATCTTCCAGTGGGATAGCCGCGGGTATAGCCGGAGCCATGTCCGCGATATCTGATAGTGTGGAGATTGGATTAATTGGTAACATAAATATTCTCTATAAAGAGAGCATCAGATGAGTGATGCTCTGATGTTAAATAACACGTTACGAGCTTACACGTTACGAATAATGGCTTGTGCCGCATCTTTAATGGACTTCATTACGTTACTTTGTAATTGACGAGCCATATTATAGTTACCGCTTAAAGCTGTGATTTTACCCAGAACCAGCGGGTTATCGACTTCCAGATTTGGGTTGTCAATCATAGACTTTAATTCATCTGCGATAGTTTTAGTTCTTTCGCTAATACCTGCGGAGCTGCGATACATCATGCCCCATTTGTTATCTGTTGCTGTGGTGGATTCTTTTTCTAATGCAGATGCATCCCAATTACCATTTGTATTATTAATACCTGGGGTTGCCATATTTATTACCTCATTAATTAGGTCTAATTGAGTTAAACAACCAATGATTATTACCTAATAACGTAATACCATTGGAATTGGTGATAAACGATTTTCCAGCCAGTTCATTATTGGAAAGGGAGACGGAAAATTGAATTTGCTTGGTTCCCCACTTTTGACTAAATGAATTGGTGAAACTAATTAAAGAGAGAGTCTGTTTATCATTTAAGCTGTCTCTTATAACAAAGATAACGTAGTTACCTTTGGTTATTCTTTGCCATTTCACATTACTTTCAGTTAACCCTAACTCGGCTTTCTTGATGAGCTCCTCAAGTGGAACTTGTACAAGCTGGCTTTGGTTATAACAACTGAAGTAATTAGATAAAATGCGATAAATGTTTTTATCATCATTATTCGGCAGTGGATTTTTAACGACTCGAATAATGGGATGACAGGGATTTCTAATATCAACCTTTAATAAATTAGGTATGGTATCTATTAACTTTTCTTCAATTTCTTTTTCAAGCGCATTTATGTTTTTGATAGTGTATTTTGCTTGGTAATCTGACTTTAATAATACTTGGCGGCTCCAATCTTCATCTCTTTGAGACTTAACTAGAATAAGCACTTCACCTTTTTTATTTTGTGTATATGTAATAGGGTAATAGCTTCCTTTTAATATATTATCTATATTTTTAATTTGTTTTTCAGTGTTATTTTTTGGATTATTTTGGAATTCAACGAATAATATAAAAATAACGGCAAATAGTAATAAAAAGGCAAAGAAATATTTCTTATTAAACGTTGGCTTCTGTTTTATGGCAATGGGACTTTGCTTTGAAAATGGTAGTGACTGAGATGGTAATGGTTTTTGGTTTTTTTTAGAGAAATTCCATTCAGTATTCAATGATTTAATTGCAATTGGAAAGGTGTCAATGAGCAATATTTCTTGTAGTGTGACAGTGAGGTGACGACTTTTCCCATCTTGTTTAAGATTAATTGCAAGGTTATTATTAGATTCGTCATTAGAAACAATAGAAAATTCACACTGGGTATGTTCACTAGGAATATAATAGGTTGTAAAGCCGTTTTCATCTATTTCCGTTTTGTATTTAGTATGTTGCCCAACGATAATAAGATTTTTATCGATGTTAATCATTAGCTCTTGACTATTCATCGAACCACTAATAATTTTCATTATACAGGTGTGGTATTTTGTTTCTATCATAAGATAATCTCAATTAATAAAAAATAGCAAATCATATTGACTTCAATGCTCAGTATTTAAATATAAGAACATAATGTATGTCAGCTGAATTTATCTTATTCATTCACACCCTGTATTTTTATTATTAATTCCAAAATATTCCAGAGTATTCATTTGTTTTTTTCTACTTAATCACTGACTCTACATCAAGTAAAAATCAATGGATAAGGCCTATTTATAATGTCGAATAAAGATATTGCTAAATTATTGGAGAGTAGAAATAGTTGCTTTTCTTTACAAGACGTATTGGTCTTGTCAATACCAAAAGAAACTGTAACCTCAATAAAAACTGCAACCTCAATAGAAAATATAACCACAGAAAAAGCGAAAGCAACGCTTTGTTATAAATCTCGGTATACAAATTTAAATATTAAAGTACAAGAACCCGCTATCTTTGTTTGCGATCTGAATGAATTAACGATTGAAGATGAAACTTTATGGGATATCTACACCATGGAGTTGTCAGAACTCGTTGAAACGCTTGCTATTATTGATACTGCAATGGGCCAATCTTTTCTTGCAAAAAAAGCGACCAGAGAGAGTGATGAAAATCAATTAGGTGAATTCATTCTATTTGACGATGAAATATCAGCACCTATTTTAATTAAAAATATCGTGATTGATTTGATCATTAAAAAACAGCCGTTATTTGATGATTGGTGTGATGTATTAAGGCGTTATGAAGCGTATGGAATGATGCGCTTTTTAATTTCAGCCGCTCAGCAAGACAAAAATGCCAATATCAATCAACTGTGTGCCCGTTATGGCATTTCAGCTTCTTATTTTAGGCAACTTTACCGAGAAAACTTTAATAAAACAGCTAAACGCAAAATTATGGGCGTACGTATGGGGGCGGCCATTTTGCAATTAATTGAAAGTGAAAGTTCTATTTTAGATGTTGGGTTAGAAGCAGGCTACTGCTCTGCCTCTCACTTCACGAATGATTTGAAAAAAGAATTGGGATTAACCCCATCAGAAATAAGGCACCTTGGAGCAACGTTATATGAGCAGTAAAAAATTAATGGTGGTTTTTATTTCGCTGTTTTTACTGAGTGTAAATATCAATACCGCTCAATCAGAAATGATGATTGCAGAGCCGGTGACACAAGAAAGAAGTGCAGACACGTTTGTGGCGAATAATATCGTGGTAGGTAAAGTGTTTGATGCGGTAGCTGAACAAATTAACAAGCCGATTATTTTAAGTAAATTGGCATCCCAGAAAAAAGTGACGGGAAATTTTAACCTCGCGAATGCCGATGAAATGTTTAAAGCCTTAACGCGTCGTATCGCGTTAGTCTGGTATGACGATGGCGCAAGCATTTATGTCTATGATAATAGTGAAATGCGCAGTTTGATTATCCCGACCCACAAAGTCAGTAGCCAACAAGTTATCAGCTATATCCAACGTAATGGCATCTATGATGCGCGCTTTCCGGTGCGTTCCCAAGGTGGCGACACCATGTTATTTGTGTCGGGGCCACCGCTCTATGTTGAGTTGATTAAAGGCGCTGCGCTGTATCTTGGCGAGCAACTTAAACAAGAAGAAAAAACCAGTGGTAATGTTGCTGTGATCCCGCTGAAACATGCCTCTGTAAGCGATCGAAGCTATTCATTGCGAGGTCAATCGATCACAGTGCCTGGCATGTTATCGGTGATCAGCTCCCTGTTTAAAAGTGGGGGCAGCAGCGTTGAAGAAACCCTCGAAATTTTACCTGCAAAGCTCAATACCGATGGGGATGAAATTGATGCCTTAATGGATGCGCCAATTGGTGGCGCTCGTCCTGAAAATCGCCAAGTTACCGTCAGACGTGGTGGCGCATCAAATAGCACATTTTCTCTGGTTGCTCATCCTGATAGCAACAGCCTGATTGTGAAAGGCCGCCCCGAGCAGATCCGCTATGTTCGTGATTTGATTAAAACATTAGATAACCGCCGCCGCCAAGTGGAACTCTCCTTGTGGATCATCGATATCACACGCTCTGAATTGGACAATTTAGGGGTGAACTGGGAAGTTGGCTCATTTAAGGTGGGTGGTGGCTCTGTTTCTTTCAACCGAAGCACCTTACCCGATAGCAGCAAGTTTTTAGTGCAAATTGATGCCCTAAGCAAGAATGGTAATAGCCAAATTGTCTCGCGCCCAGTGTTGTTGACCCAAGAAAATGTTCCTGCACTGTTTGATAACAACACCAGCTTCTATGCCAAGTTACAAGGTGAACGTACTGCAACCCTCGAATCTGTCACTTATGGCACGATGATCAGCGTCATGCCACGCATTTCAGCCGGCCAAAGTGTCGAAATGGAAGTGAATATCGAAGACGGTGCAGAGAACCGCGATAGCAGTGGTAAAACGTCCAGCGTTGAAGGGCTTCCAACGGTTAACCGCACCAGTATTAATACAGTGGCACGTATCACCAAAGATAGCAGCCTGTTAATCGGTGGGTATACCCGCGACCAATATATTGAAAATGAAAGCAAAATTCCTCTTCTTGGCGATATTCCTTGGGTTGGCGGCTTATTCCGTCATAGCTCAACCAATCAACAAAAAATGGTGCGGATCTTTTTAATTCAGCCGCGTTTATTGGATGAAAACGAAGTGTGGGATGGACGACAATTTTCCGAGAAAACCCGTATTACACAAAAAGATAGCCAACTGCATGGAACCGTACAGTTCCTCCAGCAATACATGAGGGATTCATGGCAATAACCCCGCTGAGCTACAGCAACCGTATGCTATTGAATGTGCAAGACAAGAGTCGTACAGCCACGAAAAGCAGTGATGACTCTGATGAAGCTGCACGCGGTGCGGGGGTAATTGATAGTTCCAGCGAATACGCTTCGATGGCGATGCTGGCCGCGAGCCATATTCGTCGAGGCGGCTCGAAAAAGGAACAAGAAGAGGAGTGGATGCGCTTTGCTGAGCGCATCTTAGAAAATAATGCGGACGAAAAAGTGTTGAGGATTGAAGGCGTACTTAATCGTCAGTTGATGACACCTCAGCAGTTACGAGCCTTTTTATTGCAGTTTTTCTCTGATCCTAGCGATTTACTAATGGTGCTTGCCGCGCTGAACAACCGTAAAAAACTCAAGCAGGAGCAGATTGACCATTTGCAAGAGCTAGAGCGATTACTGCTAACGGAAGATACCAACCGTACGGCGCAGGCAGGCGCAAATATTGCGCTAATCGCAAAAGTGTTTGCCCAAACTTTGCGTGAAAGTGCGGGGAACTTACGCACCTTATACCGCGAATTTATCGGCTATGACGGCCCAGTGGTCTACTTATATGAACAATGGGTGGAAGAAATGGAACTGGCTCAGCGGGAAAACATGATGCGTTATCTCGCAAGAGCCTTGGCATGTGATTTACAAGCACTGCCGTTGGGAGATCTCAATATCAGTGAGTTTGGCAGCTTCTTCACGCGAATTGGTCGTCTGCGTGAGTTGCAGTCACTAGACCGGGCATTTAGTCAGCAATTTCTCCAATCGAGTCTGTTTCGCCAGCAAGTGCAGTTGTCGCAAAACCACTTGCAGCAGAGCCAGTTGGAGAAGGTGCTAAGCCAGCTATTTACCAGTGGGATCCGTAACCAAGAAAGCTTTAATGACAAGCTTTTGAACTTCATTCAGGCGCAATTAAGTGCCATGACCACAGATCTACGCGCCCGCTTTGTTCAGCTTTTGATTATTGCGTTTTCAATTATCCCCGTTGCCATTTTTCACTCATTGGAAGCGCGTGATGAATTACTCGACCAATTAAAAATACAGATGGATCAACTGTTGGCGCAAGAACAACGCTTACGTCGACAACCCTAATTTGATAGGAAATACACGATTTCATGAAAAACTTAACCGGATTTTTACTGCAGATCCGTAATCGCCCTGAGCTGATGGTGCTAGTCATCATGGTGATGGTTATTGCGATGCTGATTATTCCGTTACCTACCGTCTTGGTCGATTTATTGATTGCACTGAACATTATGATTTCGGTGCTGATATTTATGAGCTCGTTTTATATTACGCGCGTCCTTAACTTCCAATCCTTCCCGTCTATTTTGCTGATTAGCACGTTATTTAGATTGGCACTATCTATCAGTACCAGCCGACTTATCCTGCTTGAAGCGGATGCTGGCGATATTATCGATACCTTCGGTCAGTTCGTTATTCAGGACAATTTAGTGGTGGGAATGGTGGTCTTCGCTATCGTAACTATCGTGCAATTTATTGTTATCACCAAAGGTTCAGAACGTATTGCTGAAGTAGCTGCTCGCTTCTCCTTGGATGCTATGCCCGGAAAACAGATGAGTATCGATGCGGATTTACGCGCTGGGGTTATTGATGAAGCGACGGTAAAAATTAAACGTGGCGAGCTGGAAAAAGAGAGTCAATTATTCGGTTCTTTTGACGGTGCGATGAAGTTTATCAAAGGGGATGCCATTGCCGGTATTGTGATTATTTTCGTCAACTTAATCGGCGGAATATCCGTGGGTACGGCTCAGCAAGGGATGGATCTCTCCACGGCATTAAACACCTTCACGTTATTAACCATCGGTGATGGGTTGGTCGCGCAAATACCCGCGTTGCTTATCTCTATCAGTGCGGGCTTTATTGTGACCCGCGTGGGCGGCAATGATAAAAACTTAGGCGAAAACATTGTTTCTGAACTTTTTGACAATGATTTCACCATCCTGATCACAGCATGCATCGTGCTATTTATGGGTTTTTTACCCGGATTCCCAACCGCTATTTTCTTGTTCCTTGCCGCATTATTGATGGGATTATTTGCGACCCGCTATTTTAAAAAACGCCAAGCACAGCGAAAAGAGCTGCAATTAGGTGAAGAAAATCTGCAAACCGAAGCCACTGAAGGGGAAACTCAACGCGCGAATGATGACTTCGACGATGAATATATTCCAGAAACCTTACCGGTCATTATCTCGGTTAATCAACAATATAAGCAGCACCTAGAAGATAATAATTTTCTATCTCGCATGAAAAAAGATGTGTTTATTCGCTATGGATACCGCATCCCAGATATTGCCATTAACTATTCACCTATCGTGCCAGAAAACAAAATTGTGGTGTTGATAAACGAAGTAAAAGCGGGTGAATACGACGTCTATTTTCATGGTCAGCGCTTACTGACGGCGAATGATGAGCTGGAATACCTTGGTATGAAACTCATCAAATATACCGATGAATATGGTTCAGTCAGTACTTGGTTTGACAACCAATACAGCGAAAATGTAGAGCAGCTCGGTTTATTCGTGCGCGATGACGTGACAGAAATGATTGATTGCGTCAGTACGTTGTTATTACGCCACATCAATGAATTCTTCGGGATCCAAGAAACTAAAAATTTACTGGATGATCTTGAAAGAAAATATCCCGAATTACTGAAAGAATGTTATCGACACGCCACCGTACAAAAAGTCACGGAAGTTTTCCAACGTCTATTAATGGAAAAAATTTCGGTGCGCAATATGAAATTAATTATTGAAACTTTAGTGCAATGGGTGCCCAAAGAGAAAGACAGCATGATGCTGGTAGAACATATTCGCAGCTCCATGGCGCGTTATATCTCATCCCGTTTCTCGGTGGAAGGGCGTTTGAATGTCTTAATGGTGAATGCCGAACTTGAAGACACCATTCGCCAAGGTATCCGCCAATCATCCGGTGGCGTTTATCTACATTTAGAACCTGAAAAAAGCAACGAACTTATTCAAGCTGCTGAAGTGGCATTAGAAAACAGTTACTTATCTGTTAGGGATATCAATGTATTGGTACCTGTGGATATCCGCAGGTTTGTGAAAAAAATCTTAGAAGGTCGTTTCCCTGAACTTGAGGTGCTCTCATTTAATGAGGTTTCCGAAATGGTGAAGGTCAACGTTATTAAAACGATATAAGGAATATGTAAATGAAATACCGTTTTGTCGAGAAATTGAATGAATTTTTAAATTCTATGGGGCGTAGTGATTTAATTAATCCGCAGCTTGATTGCCATTCCAATATTCAACTCGAAATGGATGATGCACCTGCGATTAATATCGATTTGTCATCCGATGATTTAATTATTTGGTGCAACTTAATGGAATGCAATTACAGCCGACTCGATGCATCCAGCGCTTCATTATTAAAAGACATTTTAGAGTATGTCCCGCGTAATTTTCACGCGGGACAACCTGCACTGAATCTCATCGAAAACAACTTGGTGCTATCGGCAGTATTAAAGGCGACTTCATTGGATAACATGCAATTATTTGCAGACTCTTTTGACGAATTTTTTGAGCGCGCCACCGAATTGCGTCTGCAATTATCGTAATTGATGATGAAAATTTTTGACGTTTGCGCACATCCTGTGCGCATTCATGGATGCTTGATTGAAGCCCCATTGAATGGCGTATTTATTGGCGAGATTTGCTTTATTGAGCAGTCATTGGCACAGCCAAAAATTATCGCCAAAGCGCAAGTGATAGGCTTCAAAGAGGGGCTAACGGTGCTGAGCCTAATTGGTCGTGCTCAGGGCTTCACCCGTGAAGTGGTTATTCGTCCAAGTGGCTACCCGTTTGTATTCCAAATGGGGGAGCACCTTGTGGGGAATATTTTTAATGCCGCAGGGGAATTAGAAGGCGCATTAAGCCAGAAAAACAGCGAAATCACTCAGTTAAAAACCAAACTGCAACGCATTGATAATCCTCCGGTAAGTGTAAATAAACGCCGTCCAATCAATGAACCGATGGTTACGGGAATTCGTGCTATTGATGGATTGTTGACGTGCGGGGTAGGCCAGCGCATCGGTATTTTTGCAGCCGCGGGTAGCGGCAAAACCTCATTAATGAACATGCTGATCAATCATGCTCACGGGGATATTCATATCGTGGCATTGATTGGTGAGCGTGGGCGAGAGGTGATTGAATTTATTGAAGAACTGAAACTGTCCCCCCATGCGGATAAAACCATTCTTGTGTATGCCACCTCTGACAGCCCGCCGATTGAGCGCTGTAATGCCGCCTTGTTGGCGACGGCGATGGCGGAATATTTCCGTGATTTAGGTAAGCAAGTTTTATTGTATGTCGATTCGATGACCCGTTATGCAAGGGCATTACGCGATGTGGCTCTTGCGGCAGGGGAACTCCCCGCACGTCGTGGTTATCCCGCCTCTGTTTTCGAACAACTCCCGTTATTACTCGAACGCCCAGGGCGCGTAAAACAGGGTTCAATTACTGCGTTTTACACCGTGCTATTAGAGAGCGAGGAAGAAGCCGACCCTATCGGAGATGAGATTCGCTCTATTTTGGATGGGCACATTTACCTCAGTCACAAACTTGCAGGACGAGGACATTATCCTGCGATTGATATTTTGCACAGTATTAGCCGTGTTTTTCAGAAGGTAACAACGCCGGAACATCGCCGATTTGCTGTCGATATTCGTGAAAATTTATCTCGCTTAGAGCAGATCAAGTTGTACCTCGAATTGGGGGAATACCAGCGAGGTGAAAGCCAAGAAAATGACCATGCGTTAGATAAACAGCAGGATATCAATCATTTCTTACAACAAAACATGGATGAATCAGAGGGCTTTGAGGAGATATTAGCCCAATTACACCATTTGGCATCCTGATGATTAATCAATTATTAGTGTTGACTGAAAAGCGTCTCGAAAGAGTGCAATTAGAGCAAAACAAGCTGAAAAACGCCATTTTGCAGTTGCAGCAACAGCGTCAAGATATCCACCAACGGATAGCTATATTAGCTCTGCAAGTGGGGATGTATGAAAAATCTGAAGAATTAACGCAAATGGATTTTTGGGAACGGCAACGGCAAAAAGCTGTGGTTTTATCAGAAATCGCCCAATGTGAATTTCAGATAGAAAACATCGACGCTGAATTATCTAAGTATCATTTATTGAAGCAGCAAATGGCTGAACAAACGTTCATTTTGCGTAATAAGTGCGAGAAATTCCGAAAATATCTCAAGCAACAACGTAGGGCGCAGTGGTTAAAATTAGAGCGCCAGCAACAAAATGAAATTGAGGAGCTGTTTGTTCATGTCGACAATAAAATCATTGCCTAATGAAAGTAAATTTAATTCCATGATGGAAGGTAAAAGTGCGTCGCTAGGTTTTCATCATCAACAATATGATCAGCAAAAACCGGGTTTTCAAAAGGAAGGCGGGCAACAGCATTCAGTAAAAAAAGCCGCTCAGGATATTGTTCAGAAAAAACTGACTCAAGTGTCTGGCAATAAAATAAAGCCCAAAAAACCAGTAGAAGAGTTGGCAATACCCGTTCTGTTGAACTTGCCGACGCCAATCCAGCACATTTACTCTGGTGGGAAAGTGGCATTTCTCTCTGCAGAATATGGCTCAGATAAAAAAAATAGTGAAGCGAATCATTCGTTAACGGCACAATCCGATAGCTCACTAAGTCAAACGGTGAGTGAAGGCGATATTCCACCGAGCACTTTTAACGCCAATGTTGGAGCGGTATCGATTGGTCAATTGGTTGACACGAAAACCGTTAAAACAAAAACAATGGAACAAAAAGCGGCTCGATTTTTGTCAGATAACCCGGCAAGTGCAAAGCAAACTCAATGGATGGATATTCCATTAGTGCAGCAGACTGAAACTGTGGAAATGGCGACATTGAAATCGCCTCTGCTTGATGGTCAATCAAACATAGTGGATAAAACGCCACCTTCGTCTGAACCTGTTATGCAAAATCAGCCGGTGCCAAATGAGCATTTGGCAGCTCAATATTTTCCCGACATGGAAAACCTCAACATTGAAAAATCATTTGTGATTCAATCGGATGAAATGGATATAGCCAAGAGCATCTTAACGCAAGTGCACGCAGAAATGGGGGAGAAATCACTGGCTGTGATACCCCAAATCTCGACTTCTCAAACTCCAGCTTCCCAAACATCAGCGTCTCAAGCCTCAGCACATATACAGCAAGCCTCTTCAATGGTCAGTAAGGTCGCTGAACTGATGGCAGCTTCCGAGGTTGAAAGTTCTAAAACAGTGCCTTCACGTACTCTGAGCTACACCTTTAGCCAATGGCAAAATGCACCAACGGTCTCTTTTGCTTTAGCGAGCGCCAGTAAAGATCAGGTGGTGGCATCAACGCTAAGCCATGAAGTTCAGCAGGTTTTGCAAGACAACCAGCATCTATGGACAGGCGAGCAAAAAATGGTGATCCGACGTGAAGAACATGAAGGTCAACAGCGTCAACAGCGTCAACGGCAGCAACAGCATCAGCAAGACGAGGAATCCTAATGCTAAATATTTGTCGAATTAGCCACCGAGAAAAGCAGGTGAGAGAGTGGCAGCAGCGTTTTCAATGGGACTTAGACATACATACTCCCAAGGTGGGAGAACGCTATTTTCAAGTCACCCTACACAGTAAAACGCAGAAAATCCAAGTGCTAGTGAATGCTGAAGAATGGTGCCGTTACCGCTGGCCTAAATTGGCTCACTATGCATGGAATCTCTTAGATACCAAAAGCTTATGTAAAGTTTTTACTTATGAAAATACCGGAAAGACGTTTTTCTCCGAGCAATTCCGTTGTCATTGTGTCGAGATTATTGATGATGAACAGCTTCAGCAACCTTGGTTAACTGTGAAAGAAAAAAAACTTGGCATTGTATTGCTAGCTGAGCCTATTGAAGGGCTAACTGAGCGTAAGGCGCAAAACGGGATAGCCGAGCAGCTTAAGCTGCAAGCCGACTGGATTTTAGGTTATAGCCATATCAGTCGTAAAACTTTGCAGTCTATCGCGCTTGGCGATGTGCTGCGTATTCAGCAATTGCAATTAGACATGACCGTTGCAGGGCGTGTATTGGCCCATTTTCAAAAACAACAAGAAGGCATTTTTATGATTGAACAGTTAATGACAGCAGATGACGAACAAATAGCTTCCGTGGTGGAAGAGGAGTTTGTCGATGAAACTGTTCGTCCTTTTAATTTGCAGGACATTACAGTCAAATTGACCTTTGTATTGGGTCATTCAGACATCAGTGTAGAGGAATTGAATTCGCTCCAGCCGGGGGCAATCTACTCAATTGGTGAAAACAAAGAGCGTGAAGTGAAGGTGTATGCGAACAAACAACTGATCGCGGAAGGTGAGTTGACCTATATTGGTGATAGTGACGAATTAGGCTTAGAAATTAAGCGATTGGTAAGCTTAGGCGATAAAAGGTTATAAGCATGCCAACAGTACCGAATGAAATTCCTTTATTAGTTCTGATCGCGTTTTCCACGCTACTCCCTTTTATCATTGCGGCAGGCACGTGCTATCTGAAAATTTCGATTGTACTAATCATGGTTCGAAATGCGATGGGGGTGCAGCAAGTGCCTTCAACAATGGCATTAAATGGTATTGCTTTGCTGCTGTCCATTTTTGTCATGATGCCGGTACTGCAAGATGTGAACAATTATATGCGTCACGAAAGCGTGGACTTTAGTAATGTGGAATCCATCGACAACTTCGTTGATAACGGGCTAGGGCGTTATAAAGATTACTTAGTTAAATATTCTGATCCTCAATTAGTGAATTTTTTCGAGTCTATTCAGCAGGGTAAAACGGAAGCCGAGGTGCAAGAAGAGCAAGCGGCACCAACGCTGTTTTCATTACTGCCAGCCTACGCATTGAGCGAAATTAAATCCGCGTTTGAAATTGGTTTTTATATCTATTTACCGTTTGTGGTTATCGACTTGGTGATCTCAAGCATTCTGTTGGCGCTCGGTATGATGATGATGAGTCCCGTGACTATCTCAGTGCCAGTGAAATTGATTCTGTTTGTGGCAATAGATGGATGGTCACTGATTTCGAAAGGGCTGGTGATGCAATATTTCGAACTCGCACAGCATTGACGTAAGGGAATAGAAAATGGATTCAATCATTTATGTCAGTAATAAAGCGATGTTGTTGATCGTCATACTGTCGGCTATTCCTGTGATTGTGGCGACGGTAGTGGGGCTGTTAGTGGGGCTTTTGCAAACCGTGACTCAGCTTCAGGAACAGACATTACCTTTTGGTATCAAGTTATTAGCGGTGTTTGGTTCCTTATTTATGATTTCAGGCTGGCTGGCGGATAAAGTGATGAATTACGCCATTGAAGTGATGACTACGGCGTTGCCAGCCATAGGATTATTGGGATGAATCAGGAGATGCTTGGGCTAGCGGCATCCTTGTATTTTAATTTCCAGCAAGGGTTAGTGAAAATCGCGTTTGCGTGGTTGCGTATTGCCCCTGTCATGTTTTTTTTGCCTTTTTTGAGTAACAAATTACTCAATGGTGGGATCATTAAAAACTGTGTCGTTGCGTATTTGGCGTTAGGAATGTGGCCTTATCTTACCGCTCGCGAAATAAATTGGGATGAAATCAGTCTCAGTGAGGTTTTTATTTACGAAATCAGTATTGGCATTGTATTGGCGCTGATTTTAGGGCTGCCATTTATGATTGCCAATGTTATCGGCGAGTTGATAGATACCCAGCGGGGAGAAACCATTAGTAGTATTGTAGACCCTGCAAGTGGTACGGAAGCCTCTGAACTGGCAGTGTTTATCAGCTATATCGTGTGTATGGTGTTCTTAGCGCAAGGGGGGATGTATCAACTTGCTAACGTATTTGCACAAAGCTACCAATTATTACCCTTTGCCCATGGGTTTACTTCATTCAATAGTTTGCCGTTAGGGGAATGGATAAATAAGGCAGTAGTGAATGGCGTGATATTAACGGCACCGATTATTGTGACACTCTTTATTTCGGAAGTCGCACTCGGGTTATATTCCCGTTTTTGTCCACAATTAAATGCATTTTCATTATCTTTGGCAATTAAGTCGATTATCGCTTTTATTGTGTTTTTACTTTACTTCCAAAATGAAGTTCCGGATATATTGGTTAATATGATTTCGATATCGCCATTAAAAACTATTTTTTATTCATCTTAATGAATATTGATACAGGATGATGAGACTGTGTTATGGCTGAAAAAACAGAAAAGCCTACCGACAAAAAAATAAAAGATTCTGCCAAAAAAGGACAAAGTTATAAAAGTAAGGACACTATAGCAGCGATTGTTTTAGTTACTGGTGCATTTGTTATTGGCGGAATGTCCAGTTTATATGAACTGGGTGGGTTAATGAAAAAATTATTATTAAACCCACATGATATTCATATCGACAATTTACTTTGGCAATTCTCAAAAATATTTTTGAGCATAGTGGTGCCTGTTTTGATTGCCTGTTTTTTATCAGGCACCATTATTTCACTATTACAGAGTCGATTTAGATTAGCGACTGAGGCAATCAAACTCGATTTTACAAAATTAAACCCAATTGCTGGATTTAAAAAAATATTTTCTTTAAATTCGCTTAAAGAATTAATTAAAGCCATTCTATATTTGTTGGTCTTTAGTGTTTCCGCTGCAACCTTTTTTGTGGTGTGGCGGCACGAAATTTTCATGCTATACCGTACCACGATCAATGGCATGATGACGCAATGGGTAAGTCTTTGTATTATTTTTGTTTTTGTTTTTCTTGTCGTAGCGATAGTTATTGTTTTGGTGGATGCAATTGCCGAGTTTTTCTTATTTATTAAAAACCTAAAAATGGAAAAACAGGAAGTCAAAAAAGAGTACAAAGATAATGAAGGCGACCCTCATATTAAAAGTGCACGTAAAGGGCTACACCAAGAAATATTATCAGAGGAAGTGAAGTCGAATATTAAAAATTCGACGTTCGTTATGGCAAACCCGACACATATTGCCATGTTGATTTATTATGATTCGAATATCGCACCACTACCTTTCTTAATGTTAAAAATGCGCGGAGTACAAGCTAAAGCTGTTGTTAAATATGCAGAGCAACAGAATGTACCCGTGGTAAGAGATATTATTTTGGCTCGCCAAATATGGCGAAATTATAAAAAAGATAGTTTTATTGATGAGAATGGATTGCAGGATGTAATGCAGATTATTACTTGGCTGATTCGTGTGGAATTAGAAAAATTAGGAATAGATGTTGATGAAGCATTGGAGCAGTTAATTTCATCATGAATCGATGGCGCGATAAATTAATTTATTCACTCATTGAATCGTTTTTTATAAGAAATGGAAAATTTGATTATTTATGATGCAACAGAGCCGTTTGCGTCATATATCACATATTAATAACGAGGTGACTATATGAACCACACTGAAACAGGCAGTTCCCAAACTGACAGCACTCAAATCGAAATGGAAGCATTACTCGACGGCATTACCACAGCACTCATGGATGGGGCAACGTATAAAGATATTCATGGTATTCCGCAAACAACGATGGATGGAATTTATGCCTATGCTTATGAATTTTATCAGCAAGGAAAATTAGAGGAAGCGGAAACCTTTTTCCGATTTTTAAGTATTTACGATTTTTATAACACTGACTATGTCATGGGATTAGCTGCTGTTTATCAATTAACGAAACGTTATGAGAAAGCAACGGAATTATACGCACTCGCCTTTGTTTTGGCGAAAAATGATTACCGACCATTATTCCATGCTGGGCAGTGTAATTTGATGCTGAAAAAAAGCAGTGCGGCAATTCACTGTTTTGAAAGCGTCGTTGAAAACAGTCTTGATGCTGATTTACAGAAAAAATCAGAGGCTTATTTGAGTGCTTTAAAAGCAAACTTCGAAAAAGCAGAGCCATCAGAATTATCGGACTCTAACACCTAGAGAAGGAAATATCATGAGTCAAGTCACTATGCCCGGCGTTAGTAGCGCTTCAGGTAACGATAGAATTAATAATATTCATACTTTCTTGAAAGGAAATAACCCTCTGGGGTTAGGTGAGGCAAGTGCAAAAGCGGTATTAGCCTTAGAAGAGGCATGTGGCGAATTAATGTCTTCAGAACAAATGAAGCGTCAACGTTCAGAGCATCTTCCAAAGCTAGTAGAGCCCAAAATGTCGGCAATGAAAATGTCACCAGAGGCTCAACAAGCTAAAGGGTTTAATGCAAACGCAGTACTGATTGAAACATTTTCAACCATTCGCCAGTTATTACATGAAGGTAATATTGGTGAGTTAAATAACCGCCTGCAGTTATTAAATATTGAATCGGAAGCATTGCGTCAAAAAGGTGCTGAGTTATTGGATTCCTTTGCTGGTTCTACTGAGCAGCTTAACGATATCCATGACAAAATGACTGAAAAAAAGGCTCAGTTAAATCCGCTGAATCTTAAATCTAACTCACTGGCGAATCAACGCTCGAGAAGTGAGGCTTTATTTACCGGTAATGAACAAAAGCTTACCAAGCTAAGCACTAAATTAGCAGAAAACAAAACCGCATTAGCTCAATTAGATTCACTTCCGAAACCTTATACCGAAGAGGTGTATAAGCAAGAGGGGATGTTGGAAGCGAACATTGCGCAACTTTCGAGTGAAATTGAGCAAATTACCCAACAGCAAAAAACGTTAGATTCAAACATTACAGTCTTCGATAGCGAGCTTAGTGTACTTAAAAATGAGATTAGCCAGTTAAATTCATCATTAGATTCATTGCTAGATGACTCCACAAAGGTAGCGGCAATTGCCGATGAAGACCGTCAGAAATTAAATCAATTTATAGAGACGGCACCGCTTCAAACGAATGTTGATGGTGAAAAGTGGGAAAATACTATTGCGTTGTTAACCATGCTGACAGCTCAATTGAAAAAAGCGATGAGTGAAGATTCAATCCGCAATATGAAAGAGCAAGAAGAGGTGATGATGAAAATCAATGAAGCCTCTCGTAAAGACTCTGATAAAAAAGCCAAAGAAGCCGCCGAAGCAGAACGTAAAGCGGCAGATGCCAATAAAGCGGCATCCTGTGCCAGTAAAGTATTTAGCTACATAATGTTAGCTGTTTCCGTCATCGCCACGGTGGCGACATTCGGTGCAGCCGCTCCACTGACACTTGCCATTGCTGCGATTGGTATTGCAATGTCGATAGCCGATATTGTCTTGGAAGTGTAGTGGTTTAATAAATTTGGCCACCTGAACAGAGGTGATATGCTCACCTCAGAACAACACAGGTGCCTTAATGAAAAAACGAAATTTCAGTGCAGAATTCAGACGTGAATCAGCCCAGCTGGTTGTGGATCAGAACTATACAGTTGCAGATGCCGCGAAAGCCATGAATGTCGGGCTTTCCACCTTGACGCGGTGGGTAAAGCAATTACGGGACGAACGGGCAGGCAAAACACCGAAAGCATCCCCTATCACGCCGGAACAAATTGAGATACGTGAGCTGAAGAAAAAAATTCAACGTATTGAAATGGAAAACGAAATATTAAAAAAGGCTACCGCGCTCTTGATGTCAGACTCCCTGAACAGGTCTCGGTGATCGGGAAACTCAGAGCGCATTATCCTGTGGCCACTCTTTGCTGCGTGTTCGGAGTTCACCGCAGCAGCTATAGATACCGGGAAAACCGGCCTGACAATCCGGACGGCAGGAGAGCCGTATTACGTAGTCAGGTTCAGGAGCTGCACGGCCTCAGTCATGGCTCAGCAGGTGCAAGAAGTATCGCTGTAATGGCAACACACAGGGGCTTCCGGATGGGACGATGGCTTGCCGGACGGCTAATGAAGGAGATGGGGCTGGTGAGCTGTCAGCAGCCTGTTCACCGGTATAAACGTGGCGGTCATGAACACATTGCTATCCCGAACCACCTTGAGCGACAGTTCGCAGTGACAGAGCCCAATCAGGTATGGTGCGGCGACGTAACGTATATCTGGACCGGTAAACGCTGGGCATACCTGGCCGTTGTACTCGACCTGTTCGCAAGGAAACCCGTGGGCTGGGCAATGTCATTTTCTCCGGACAGCAAACTGACAACCAAAGCGCTGAAAATGGCATGGGAAATACGAAATAAGCCATCCGGGCTCATGTTCCACAGTGATCAGGGTAGCCACTATACAAGCAGGCAGTTCCGACAGTTACTGTGGCGATACCGGATAAAACAAAGTATGAGTAGGCGTGGTAACTGCTGGGATAACAGCCCGATGGAGCGCTTCTTCAGAAGTCTGAAAAATGAGTGGGTGCCGGTGACCGGCTACATCAGCTTCAGTGAAGCAGCCCATGCAATAACGGATTATATCGTCGGGTATTACAGCGAAGTCAGGCCGCATGAATATAACGGTGGATTACCACCAAACGAATCAGAAAACCAATACCGGAAAAACTCTAAAACCGTGGCCAATTTTAGTTGACCACTACATACCCATAACTATTTTTTCATTAGCAATGCGAATAGGTGAACCAAAACGTTCACGCAATGACACCTCTGTCATCACTTGCTCTAACCCAAAAGGAATATCATTGGGAAACTTCCACCCATTACGCATATCATCTGGAATAACTGTTATTGTGACTTCTCTTAACGTTTTTGATGGATTATCAAAAGATAAAAAAACATATTCTTTTTTCATATCTAGCGTGACAACATCATCTCCTGAATTCCCTTGGGGCTTAGTTTTATAAGGGATTAACCCGTCATGATAAAGTTCATCATAGGTATCCCCTAACCGTTGTACTAATGCTTCAATATTTACACTCATTTGTAATGATCTACTTTCCAGCGTTTTTCCAAATTCGCTAATAATTCAAAAGTAACTTCTTGAGCAAGCATTTTCATCTTGGGGTGAAAGCTCACAATCATAGCTATAGGCTCCATAGATTGCGTTGTAATGCTTAGCTTAAATACCTCAGTTTTTCCTATAGGGATACCCAAAATAACATCTTCAGGAGCTTGTCTTATTGGATTGCCTATATGCTCATAAAACCAAACATCAGACATCACTTGTTCTAATCCAAAGGGAATTTGGTTCGGGAAAATCCATCCATTACGCTTATTATCTGGGATGAGAGTCATAGTAATCTGTGATAATTTTTTGGACGGATTATCAAATGCTAAAAATGTATATTCCTTTGACATTCTAAGTGTTAATACATCATCTCCAGAGTTGCCTTGGGGCTTAGTTTTATAAGGGATTAACCCGTCTTGATAAAGTTCATCATAGGTATCCCCTAACCGTTGTACTAACGCTTCAATATTTACACTCATTTGTATAATCCTTTTGCTTCGTTTAGTTCATGAATTTTGTCTAATTTTTCATCCAGTAATTTGCTATCGTAGCCTTCATTTTCTAGGCACTCTCGGTTAGCAGCCCAATTTCTGTCAACCGCCTCCCGTAAACTTTGCGCATCCAGTTCTTTTCGGCGTATTGATGATCCATTTTCAAGATTAACCCAACTATTATTCCGTCCTCCATAAGTTTCACTGCATTTTTGATGCACCTCTTTAGGTATCGCAATTGAAGCCACTTGATTAACCATTTTATCTAATTGTGTTTCTGTTAACGTTGAATATTTGTTTTTTAAATACATACGAACAGCTGCTTTAGACGGAAGGTGATCTATTTCATACATTCCCCCTCTTGAACGTCCGATAAAATTCTCGTAATAATCCACTTCCAAATCATCGACTGGCTCTTTTTGAAAAAACACATAGATTGCAGGTACTTCCCCTCGAGGATCGACAATCACATAATCATTAAAATCCGTTTCGTGAATAGGTACCCATTCAATCCATCCCGTTGATTGCTCGGGTATCGGACTTACGGTTATTTCTGGTTTTTCAATGTCGGGAATAGGATTTGGTAAACTCCAAATTTTTTGCGGTTCAGGTAAAGGGGTTGGTGGGGATGTATGTCCAATTTCACCACCATCATGAACGATGGTTTCCCGACGTCCGTTATCTAAACTAAATTTAACGGACTGAAAACCTAGTATAGGTTTTTCTGCGACTTCCTGAGCGGTGTAATCATTGTATTCCACCGTATTCTCTTTGAGATCCCAAACAAATTGTCCTTTAAATTCAGGGTCTGAAAATGTCGCCGTGCCATCCTCACGAATTTCAGCAAAGCGGACTCTTACCCTATCTAATCCACTTTTTTCATCCACTTCATACCCAACAATTTTCGGGTTTCCCGTCTCTTCATCTACTATGACTCGAAAACGAACACGGGTTGTTACTGTACTTTTTGCCGCGGCTATTTCTCTTAAAAAGGCTTCCGACGTATAGTCATAGGTAGATACCGTTGATGCTGAACGAGAAAAACCACCAAAAATGAGTCGCTTCTCAAAAGGACGACCAATAAAAATACGATCCATTGTCGCATCACCCACACTCGGCGAGTAAAAAAGACCCATCAATAATATCGTCATCGGGTTTGGCGCTTTAACTACCTGAGTTAATATTTCTAAGGCATCTTTCGGGGATATTGATGGTTTTGGTATTGCGGTTGTTGGTGGAGAAAGCGGGATAGATTGCGCAGGAGCAAAAGATAGCGCTCTAGGCTCCATGAAAAATCGTAGTTTCGGGACAGTGACATAAACCGTTGTCGTTGATGTTCCTATATTTGTTCGGCTACTTGCACTTCCAATGTAATTATTTTCTGGCATCCGAGCATCTCCTTTTAGCAGCAGGCTCCAATCTTAAAATGTGATGACCTTATTAAGACCATACAGTGAGATTAACTCAAATTCACCATTTAATTGATTTAGACTTAGTCTGAATTTTAGATAAGGTGGAATTATAGATTGAGAAAATAAGGATGTTTCAGAAAATGAAAAGGAAGCTTTATATCGGTATGGAGCTCGTGAAAAAATGGCGAAACTAACGCTATACAGCCCGCTTCCCTGCCTCAAACGCTTCCAACGTCATCAGCCGTGCCTGCTTATGGTCAACAATCGGGGTTGGATAATTCAGCGTGATTTGGTGAGATTCAGCCCATGTATGGGGTTCGTGAATAAATTTCTCGGGAACATCGCGAAGTTCGGGAAGCCACTCGCGGATAAACGTCCCCTGTGGGTCGAATTTTTTCCCCTGAGTGGTTGGGTTAAAAATACGGAACCACGGCGAGGCATCTACACCCGTTGACGCTGACCATTGCCAGCCGCCGTTATTCGCCGCCAAAGTGCCATCGATTAACTGGTTCATAAAGTAGTGCTCCCCTCTGCGCCAATCGACCAGCAAATCCTTGACTAAAAAACTTGCTACAATCATCCGTAGCCGGTTATGCATCCAGCCCGTTTGATTGAGTTGGCGCATGGCGGCATCTACTATCGGGTAGCCTGTTTGCCCGTTTTTCCATGCGGTAAATCCGGTTTCATCGGGGGTCCATTGAATATACTGCGTCCATTCAATAAACGGTTGGTGACGACAAAGGCGCGGAAAAGCGACCAATAGATGACTATAAAATTCTCGCCAAATTAATTCATTCAGCCAGCTAAAACCGCCACTTTCTTGGGAGTCAAAAACCTGCGGGTTCTCTGCCAATAAGCGATTCACACATTGGCGAGGCGAAAGCACTCCAAGGGCTAAATAGGGGGATAATTGGCTAGTACCATCAATGGCGGGAATATCTCGGTCGCGTTGGTAATCTTGTACGCGCTTGCTGCAAAATTGGCGTAACTTCGCTAATGCAGCTTGCTCTCCGGCAATAAATTGCGGTGAAATTTCAACGGATTGGTGAGCAAAAAGTGGAGGTGTATTTTCAACGGTTAATGCGGCTCCCCGTGGTTTGGGAGCAGGAAACGAGCGAAAATCACTCATCAGCAATTGACTCAAAAAGGCGCGGCGAAATGGGGTATAGACTTGGTACATATCCCCTTTTTGCGTTGTCACTGAACCTGGCGGAAGTAATAGCGCATCATCATAGGTGAAAATATTCAGATGTTGTGCCTGCTGGCGTAACTGTTCATCCCGCAAGCGCTCATTTAACTCGTACTGGTGATTGAAATATAACCCTGTGGCATTTTGCTGTTGGGCAAAATCTAGCAACCATTTCACGGAATCCGCAAAGGTCGCCGTGGTATGGCAAATCAGGGGAATACCTCGTTTCGCTAAAGCGTGTTGTAGCTCCACCAGGTTTTGATGCAAAAAGGCAATTTGCCTTGGTGATACGTTGTGAGTTGCCCACTGTTCTGGCGTCGCAATATAGACGCCAATCACAGTGGCAGTAGGATCCTCACACGCGAAGGTAAGCGCTTTATTATCGGTGACTCGTAGATCGTTGCGAAACCAAACTAAGTGACAAGCCGACATCGCTTTCCTCGCTGTTTTTTAAGGATTAATCTAATTTTGGGTGCTGGTTTATCAGCGACTGACGCTGTTTTTCCAGCTCGGCAATTTGTTGTTCGATATCTTCAACTTTCTGTTCGATATTGTCAAAATGCTCACTCAAAATTTCTTTTGCTTCTGCTTTATCTGAGGCCGCCGGTGTTGCACCACGTAGTGGTTTATTGGCCGTTTCTGGCATTCTAATACCGGTATACAGACCAATTAATGCAATGACTATCAGATAATATGCAGGCATATACAAGTCATTAGTCGCTTCAACTAACCATGCTGCCGCCGTTGGTGTTGCACCCGCAATTAATACCGAAATATTAAAAGCGATAGCTAATGCACTATAACGAATATGAGTAGGGAAAATAGCGGGTAAAATCGATGCCATCACCCCGGTAAAACAGTTGAGCAATACCGCAAGAATCAGCAATCCGACAAAAATTAAGCCAACAGAGCCGCTATTAATCATCATAAATGCGGGGTAAGCCAATACAATTAATCCCACGCTGCCCATGATCACGAAAGGTCGGCGACCAATTTTGTCACTGGCTAAACCAATGATTGGCTGTACAAACAGCATACCAATCATAATGGCGATAATAATCAACACACCGTGGTCGGTCGAGTAGTTCAAATTATGGGACAAATAGCTCGGCATATAGGTCAGCAGCATATAGTACGTCACGTTAGTGGCGATAACTAAGCCGACACAAATCATCAAGCTTTTCCAATATTTAGATGCAACTTCACGGAAAGAGACTTTCGGTGGATTTTGAATATTGGCTTTGTCTTGCTGCTCTAAGCTTTCAATATGTTGCTGGAATGCAGGGGTTTCTTCCAATGAATGACGTAAATAGAGACCGATAATACCCAGCGGTAAGGCTAAGAAGAACGGAATTCTCCATCCCCAATCGTGGAAGTTAGCTTCACCCACAAGGCTTGAAATCAGCACGACGACACCCGCACCCATCACAAAACCTGCGATAGAACCGAAGTCTAACCAACTGCCCATAAAGCCACGCTTACGGTCAGGGGAATATTCAGCAACAAAGATGGCTGCACCGGAATATTCACCACCTACGGAGAAACCTTGAGCCAGTTTAGCGAGCAGTAATAAGATAGGCGCCCAAATACCAATTCTTTCGTATGATGGGATCAGGCCAATACAGAAGGTACTGATTGCCATAATAATAATGGTCATGGACAACACTTTTTGTCGGCCGTATTTATCCCCGAGAATACCGAAGACAACACCCCCAAGGGGTCTAACCAAGAAAGGCACGGAGAAGGTGGCTAACGCCGCAATCATCTGAACGCTCGGTGATGCGTCCGGAAAGAAGACTTGACCCAGTACATAGGCTAAGAAGCCGTAAACACCGAAGTCGAACCATTCCATCGCATTACCCAGCGAAGCCGCTGTGATTGCTTTTTTCAATTTTCCATCATCAATAATTGTAATATCGTTGATATTTAATGGTTTTTCTTTTTTCTTTCTGATCTTCATGGAACCATCCTCTTATTTGAATTTTAAGATGTGGGTTTCCCGATCCGATTTGCTCGGACAATCTGCAAATAATGAAAATTAGTATGGATAATTAAATGCAGTATCTAAACTAATTGAATGGAGAGTAACGAATAAGCTATTTAATGTTACAGCAAAATAACTATATCAATAATGCAGGGGTAGATTGAGAATACTGCTCTTTAATATTTAATGCCAAGTTATGAAAATATATCAAAAATATCACCTTTAAATTGTCATTTATTGAATAATAATATCGCAAAAATGGTAATTTGTAAAATCGAGGGAAAGATTAATACTATTTTAGCTGAAACTTTTTGGTTGATTTTCAATGATATTTATTTGTTTTTATTGGAATTTATCTGATCTGTTTTTCGATGGTTTATAAAACGGTTGATGGGTATGAAAAGTGAGTCTGTAACGAAAAAATAATTCCCACATTCAGAGGTCATTTCGTATTGAAACGGCACCGTCTTTTTGTGACTTTATATTTGTCCTGATATTGCTGTCTTCTTTCGATATTCGCGGATGAATATCTTGTTCTGTTTTTGAATGTACTGCATTGGTAGGAATGGGGAATCGATTTAGTTAGAATCGAATACATATTATTAAGTGTATTTGAAAATCAGCACCGCTTGTTAAATATGTCATTGTTAACAAGAATACATTGAATTTAATCCGACTTAAAAAGAGTGCCATTATGAAAAAACAGAGTATTGCATCCTATATTGCGAAAGTACTGGATAACGCAGGTGTTAAGCGCATCTGGGGAGTCACTGGGGACTCATTAAACGGTTTAACAGATAGTTTACGTAAACAAGGGGCTATTGAGTGGTTAGGTACCCGTCATGAAGAAGTGGCTGCATTTGCCGCGGGCGCAGAAGCGCAACTAACGGGTGAGTTAGCGGTGTGCGCGGGTTCTTGTGGACCTGGCAACATGCACTTAATCAACGGGTTGTATGATTGCCATCGTAACCGTGTACCTGTATTAGCCATTGCTGCGCATATCCCATCGAGTGAAATCGGTAGTAATTACTTCCAAGAAACCCACCCAACGGAACTGTTCCGCGAATGTAGCCACTATTGTGAAATGGTGACTAACCCTGAACAAATTCAACAAGTTTTGGGCATTGCGATGCGTAAAGCGATCCTGAATAAAGGCGTTTCTGTTGTCGTTATTCCGGGTGATATCGCCCTGAAAGATGCACCAGAATCGGCGAAAGAAGAGTGGTATCAGCCACAAGCACCTTTGATCATGCCTCAGCGTCCTGAAATTGAAAAATTAGCAGAAGCACTGAATCAGTCAGAAAACATCACGTTGTTCTGCGGTAATGGCTGTGCTGGCGCTCATGATGAAGTGGTGAAACTGGCAGAAACCTTGAATGCGCCAGTGGTACATGCGCTGCGTGGTAAAGAGCATATTGAGTGGGATAACCCAAATAGCGTGGGTATGACGGGGTTAATCGGTTTCTCATCTGGCTACCACGCGATGATGAATGCGGACACCGTTGTGCTGCTAGGTACGCAATTCCCGTATCGTCCGTTCTACCCAACTGATGCGAAAATTATTCAGATTGACCTGAATGCCGGAAGCTTAGGCTCCCATTGCCATATTGATATGGGGCTAATCGGGGATATTAAGGCGACATTGACTGCCTTACAGCCACATTTAACGGCGAAGCAGAATCGCAAACATTTGGATGGCGCACTGAAGCACTATGCCGAGGCGCGTAAAGGGCTGGATGATTTAGCTAAGCCGGGTCATGAAGGGCTGATCCATCCACAATATTTAGCCACTAAGCTGAGTGAGCTGGCGAACGACGACACTATCTTTACCTGTGATGTGGGCACACCAACGGTGTGGGCTGCGCGTTACTTGAAAATGAACGGTAAACGCCGCCTGATCGGTTCGTTTAACCACGGTTCGATGGCAAACGCAATGCCACAAGCGATTGGTGCGCAAGCGGTTGATAAAAATCGCCAAGTGGTTGCGATGTGTGGTGATGGCGGTTTCAGTATGTTGATGGGTGACTTTATTTCACTGTCGCAGATGAAATTACCAGTAAAAATCATCATTCATAACAACGGTGTGTTGGGCTTTGTGGCGATGGAAATGAAGGTTGCAGGCTTTATGACTGCGGGCACCGATTTACAGAATCCAAACTTTGCTGCGATTGCCAATGCGGCAGGTATCAAAGGCATTCGCGTTGAGAAAAGTGAAGATCTGGACGGTGCGCTGAAAGAAGCTTTTGCCCATGATGGCCCAGTTGTTGTGGATGTATTGACGGCGAAGCAAGAGCTTTCAATGCCTCCAGAGATTGAAGCGCAAGAAGCCAAAGGCTTTAGCTTATATATGCTGAAGGCAATTATGAGCGGTCGTGGTGATGAAGTGGTGCAATTGGTGAAAACCAACTGGTTGCGTTAATTGTTATCTAATCGAGTAGCACCCTAAAATTAGTATCATAAATAAATCCCCAATTCGGTGTACTGGATTGGGGATTTTTGTTTAATATCCCGCAGCGGATTGGCTGCGCCAAAGGTGGGCTGCAACCAGCGCTCGCCATGGTGCAAATTGGGCTAGCCATTGTTGGGTTTCTTTCGCAGATGGTTGCGCATCTTGGGCTAATAAGGTTTGTAGATTGCGCCGCACGGCAACATCCCCATGCAGGGAGCCATCTAGGTAATTAAATCCCCGCAGGAGACCATAGCTGACAGTCCAAGGTCCAATGCCTTTGATGGCTAGCAATTTTTCGGTGACATCATGAACATTTTCAGGGGTAACGGCGTTGTCTAGGTCTAATTCACCCGCCTGAATAGCGGCACACAGCCCGCGTAAGGCGATGATTTTTCCAAGAGAAAAACCCGCTTGCCGTAAAATTTCATCGTCCACATTGATGACTGAGACGACGGTGGGAAAGCACCAAATGCCTGATGAATGCTGCTGCCCGGCAGCTTGAATAAAACGTCGGCGGATGGCGATGGCAGCAAGAACACTAATCTGCTGGCCGATAATGGCCCAGACGAGTGCTTCAAACGTGGTGGCGGATTGATACACTCGCACACCTCGCTGTGGCGCAATCAGTTTACCCAGTATTGGGTGGGTAAGGTATTTTTCTTCAAATTGATCAACGGGTTGATTCAATCCGAGTAAATGAATCGCAAGCGTGTGTAGCTCATTTAAGGAAGGCGAAGTTTCTGCATTATCAACATCAAGCTGCAATATTGCTTGTTTATTGTCAGTGGCTTGGCCGTTAATGGATAGGCGAATTTGCGCAGCGTGTTCCTGCCAGATGATCCCTTTGCGCAAGGTGTTTTTTTCAACAATCTCGGCGATATTTTGCGGATCCCGCAAGTGAAAGGCAAAAAAATCATCAATACGGTAATGAAGTGGCAGTGATATAGAAACGGATTGCGTTGATGCCATAGTTCGTCTTCTTCTGATTTATGCTCATTTTTGGTTAATTTTTGACAAAAAACGTCAAACGCTACATTTTTAGCCGTTAGAGTATGTTAGCTTAGCAAAAAGGTGATTCAGATAATCATGTGCTAATTTAGCTTGCCCATACCTATTCAGCAAATTCTTGCGCAAGTCGGTGAGCAGATTAACTGCATAAATTAAATCAAGGATGTGAAGATGAACGCAGAAAATAATGAAATGCTCCCTGCGCCAAAGCCTAAGCCTGAATTAAATGGCATCGGTGGATGGTTAATTCTCCCCTTGCTTGGGGTGATTTTTTCGGCGCTATTTATGCCGTTTAGACTTTGGCATCATAATCAAGAAGTGATTGAATACTGGAGCGAATTGACGTCCCCAGGTTCAGATTATTTCATTCCGCTATTCAAAGAAGTGATATATTTTGAAACGGTTGGTAACGCGATTATTTACGGTACAGTTCTGTATCTTTGTTATCTCTTTTTCACTAAGAAAAAATTAATTATTAAGGTGTATGCCTTTTTCCAAATTTTTTCATTGGCTGTGATGGTTTTTGATTTGGTGCTTGCCAATCAATTGTTAGACCTCGAAATAGATTCCAATGATATTCGTGAATTGATACGAGGGTTATTTGGTTGTTTTGTCTGGGTGCCTTACTTTTTTGTCTCTGTGCGTGTTCGCAATACGTTTATTAATTAGTAAACCCCAATGACCGTGGAGCCTGCTGATGATTTACTGTAAACGAGTCTATGACCCTTGTAGCCCTCAAGATGGTTATCGCATTTTGGTGGATAGACTGTGGCCTCGCGGGATCAAAAAGGTAGATTTGCAGTGTGATGAATGGAACAAAGCGGTTGCGCCCTCCAATGAATTGCGCAAATGGTTTCATCAACATACTGACCAGTTTGAGCAGTTTGTGACGCAATATCAGCAAGAACTACAGCAAAATGATGCATGGCACGCCGTATCTGCGAAAGCGCAGCAAGGGGACATCACGTTGTTATATAGCGCCAAAGATACGCAACATAATCAGGCATTGGTACTGAAAGCTTTTATCGAAGAAAAACTCAAAGAACGTAAAGAATAAAAAAGGTTATTACTATGGATGTGAATTTATCATCTAATCCCGAATCATTGCCCGCGGCTCAAATGCCGGTGCAGAGTCATACTAAACCTCAAAAATCCCTCCAAGGGATTGGTGGCTGGCTGATTTTACCTCTGTTAGGTCAGCTGTATATGCTGGGTAATTTGGTCAAAATGATGGTGAATGATATTGCTGAGGTTCAAGGTGCTTGGTCGCTGGCAACAAACCCAGCATCGGACTTTTATATGTCTGGTTTTGCCTCTGGGTTTTATGCTGTTCAGCTCAGCCTTGGGGTGATTATCGCATTAATGGTGGGGTCATTAATTGCTGTGTTTAAAAAGAAGTCTATGGTTAAGTGGCTGTTTATCATTACGATGATGCTCTATGTTGCGGTAATTGGCGCCTCTCGCATCGCTTTTCCCGTCGCGTTTCACCTCGAAATCGACTATAGCTACATTACTAGCTTTTTTAATGGCAGTTTTTATTGCTTGATTTGGGTTCCTTATTTTCTGGTTTCTGCCCGCGTAAAAAATACCTTTGTGAATTAAATAAAGGGCTGCGAAGCACAGCCCGTACAGTTAACTATTTAACCTTTATTAACCGCCTAGTTGTAAATCATGGGTAATATTGCACTGTTCCACGAATGCTTCATCGTGAGAAACCAGTAACAGTGTCCCTTGGTAATCCCGTAATAGCCCTTCCAATAGCTGTTTTGAATCTAAATCTAAGTGATTGTCTGGCTCATCGAGCAGTAAAACAGCGGGAGGATGAGGGCTATGCGTCAGAGCTAGGAGCGTCGCTTTGAGCTGCTCGCCACCACTGAGCTGGCACAACGGCAGTAACGATTTATCCCCTCGAATACGTAACATACCCAATTGAGTGCGCCACTGCTCTACGGAAATCGCTGGCTGATATTGATAGAGTGCCTCGGCAACTGGTAATGACTTCTCCAAAAGATTCAGATGTTGGTCTAAATAGCAAAAATCACCGCTGATGCGGCACTCTCCAGACAGCGCCTGCAACTGATTTGCCAACACTTTTAATAAGGTAGATTTTCCCGAACCATTGCGACCTTGGATGTGCCAGTGTTCACCGCTATAGGCGGTAAATGAAAGTGGCTTCGTTTGCCCATAAGGTAGCGTCAATTGGGAGACAAAAATGCGCATTTTCCCGCCTTCGCTTTGGTAATTGAGTACCATTTTTTGCGGCTGAATATGGCTGACTTTGTCTTGATTCTGCTGATGTTGATGCTGTAATTCGCCTAATACACGCTGGTGACGTTCCGCCACATTAGATTGCCTTTTTTCGGCTCGGTTTTTCTGCATATCGAGTAACAGTAAGGATTGAGAACCACCATAGCGAATATTTTCACCTTGTTTACGCCGTTGGGCGGCTTTTTGTAGGGTGGCTTGCTGCTGTTTTTTCTCTTGGCGGATCTGTTTTTCAAGCTGTTCGCCTTCTGCTTCAATGGCATTGATAGCAAAGGTTTTTTGCTCATCATACAGGGTGTAATTTCCGCCGTATTCCACTAAGCCTTTGTCGGTTAATTCAAAAATAGCGTCCATCTTTTCAAGAAGATGCCGGTTATGGCTGATGACTAAACAGCCGGCTTTGTGCTGACTGAGTTTTTCACTTAGCCATTGGCGTCCTTGTTGGTCAAGGTGGTTGTCGGGTTCGTCGAGTAAAAGAAAATGGTCAGTATGTAAAAATGCACGACATAGTGCTAAGCGAGTGCGTTCACCGCCGCTCAGTTGTTCAATAGGGGCATCCATTGATGCTGTTAGCTGCGCAGACGCTAGCAGCATTTCCCATGTTGCAGGCAGATGCCAATTATCTTCCGTTAGCTCGAAATCGGTCATGGTGCCAAGACCTTGTTCAATGCGTGAAAAGGCTTGCCAAAGTGCATCAATACCTAGTGCTTGAGCAAGGGTATTACCCGTTAAGCGGTTGAGTTGATCCACATGAATTATCGGTAAATGCCAATCAACTTTGCCGTGAGTGGGGGGGAGTTGTTGGGCAAGTAATCGCATTAATACGGATTTTCCACGACCATTGTGACCAATTAGCGCATTTTTTTGGCGAAATAAGCTACTACTCAATGGTGGAAAGAGTGCGGATTGGTCGAACTCGATGGTTAATTGTGAAAAATGGCATGCGAGAGTAGGGTTAGCTATTGTCATAGAGACCTCCAAATAGAGGGGGCAGACAACATTACGCTATCTTTCGCACTAGTATTTTTCGACGCATTTTCTTTTAAAAAGCATATTTCGAAAAAGAAGCGATGAAAACTGTGTCTGCCAAGAACAGAAAAATAATGACCTTAAACAAGGCATTGTGGATATTTTCTGGCAGTACTTAGTTCATCGTCGGAAAGGCTCACTTTAGAAGAGGGCAAAATTGCGTGTGAATTATAAACAGAATTGTGAAGAAGAAGCAAGGTAGATAAATTGAAGAGGGTCTGAAGGTAAAAGCGCCAGTCTGTGGGCACAGATAGGCGCTTTTGGTACAACAACGAGTTTTTTTACGATTCTATCTTACTGCGTATCTCTTACGAGATTATGCTGTCACAGCCACTTTTGTGTGCTCTGCAAGCCATTGTGCAATGCGCTGTTTCTCAGCGTCGTTCAGCCACATGCCCAATTTGGTACGACGCCAAATTGCATCGTCTAATTCTACAACCCACTCATTTTCGACTAAGTAGCGTAATTCGGCTTCATAGACGTTTGCGCCGAATGCTTCACCTAAATCAGACAGTGAGTTTGCGCCCGCTAAAATCAACTTACTGTTGCTGCCGTAAGTTCTTGCGTAACGCAGTGCTAAGCCTTCTGGGAGCCATGGGTAATGCCGGGTTAATACGCGCGCATAACCATCGCGGTCACAACCTTCGATATCGCCACCCGGTAATTGGCCGTTTTTAGTCCAAGGCTCGCCAGCATGTGGATAGTATGCCGCTAATTTACCTACAGCCGCTTCAGCCAGTTTACGATAAGTGGTTAATTTACCACCGAAGACTGACAGCAATGGCGCTTTACCATCTTCATCGTGAACATCTAAAGTGTAGTCACGAGTGATAGCTTGTGGAGAGTCTGACTCGTCATCACACAGAGGGCGAACACCAGAGTAATCCCACACAATATCTTGTTTGGTCAGCTGTTTTTTGAAGTGGTCGTTATACACTTTCAGCAGATAATTGACTTCGTTTTCGTCAATTTTCACATCTTTAGGATCCCCTTTGTATTCAACATCGGTGGTACCGATAATTGAGAATTCATCCATCCAAGGGATCACAAAGACGATTCGGTTATCTTCGTTTTGCAGGATATAGGCTTGTGGTTCATCGTGAGCGCGTGGAACCACGATATGGCTGCCTTTGATCAGACGAATACCATAAGGGGATTTCAGTTTTAAGCCGTCATCGAAGAACTCTTTAACCCAAGGTCCTGTTGCGTTAACTAGACCTTTAGCTTTCCAAGTATGAGTTTCGCCAGTACGTAAGTCTTGAGCTTCAACCACCCAAAGACCATCTTCACGGTATGCGCGAGTCACTTTTGTGCGAGTGCGAACTTCACCGTTTTTACGAACCACTTCTTGAGCGTTCAATACCACTAAACGCGCATCATCAACCCAGCAATCTGAGTATTCGAAACCTTTGGTTAGTTCAGGTTTTAAGACGGAATTTTGGTTGAACTTTAAGCTCTTGCTGCTTGGCAGACTAACGCGTTTGCCTAAATGATCGTACAGGAACAGGCCGATACGGATCATCCAAGCTGGGCGTAAGTGAGGCTGATGAGGTAGACGGAAGCGCATTGGGAATGCGATGTGCGGAGCCAGTCGTAATAGGACTTCACGCTCTGCAAGTGCTTCACTCACCAGTCTAAATTCATAATGTTCGAGGTAGCGTAAACCACCGTGGATCAGTTTCGAACTTGCAGATGAAGTTGCACTCGCTAAGTCTTGAGATTCAAGCAGCAGTACAGATAATCCACGCCCAGCAGCATCAGCCGCAATACCAGCGCCGTTGATTCCGCCGCCAATTACAATCAAGTCTTTCGTTTCCATGCATCCCCCTGAGATGTTCGAACCATTTTCTATAATGTTCGTTTTCGCTCATTTGATTGTAATCAAATTTTGTACGTCTGCCAACCTGTAATCCATAAAAATAACAAGCGCGTGATGCTAATAACATTTTGTGTATAAATTTAATCTGTTTAATAAATTGGCAATATGACAAAAGGATGACAACAGAATGAAAAGAAAGGAAAAAATAAGAATTGATGGTAGACAAGCTACCATCATTGAGAAGTTAAAGCTGGGGGGCTAGCAGAGCTCTAATTGAACGTTATGCTGTTCGATAACCTTTAGGATACTGGCTGGAGGTGCTTGGGTGGTAAATAAGGTATTGATTAAATTCATATTACCTAAATTCACCATCGCATTTCGGCCAAATTTGGAGTGGTCGGTAACCAACATGACATGGCGAGAGTTTTCAATAATCGCGCGCTTGGTGCGAACTTCATGGTAATCAAATTCAAGCAATGAGCCGTCCATATCAATTCCACTGATCCCCAGAATGCCATAATCCAGCCTAAACTGAGAGATAAAGTCGAGGGTGGCTTCACCGACAATCCCACCATCACGCGAGCGAACTTCACCGCCTGCGAGGATCAAACGAAAATCCTCTTTTGCCATGAGTAATGTTGCAACGTTCAGGTTGTTGGTCACGACGCGCAGGTTTTTATGATTAACCAATGCGTGGGCGACAGCCTCTGGAGTTGTACCAATATCAATAAATAGGGTTGCGCCGTCAGGAATTTGGCTTGCCACACGTTGAGCAATACGCGCTTTTTCCTCAGACCACATGGTTTTGCGGTCATTGTAGGCGGTATTGACGGAACTCGAAGGCAAGGCTGCTCCACCATGGTGTCGTAGGATTTTATTTTGTTCAGCAAGATCATTGAGGTCTCGGCGAATGGTCTGAGGGCTAACCTCAAACTGCTCGACAAGTTCTTCAGTACTGACATATCCCTGAAGACGCACAAGTTCAACAATTGCATCATGTCTCTGGGTTTGTTTCACAGCATTAGCCTCTAATTATAAAATGTTCTATTTGGAACCTTGGTGTTTAAAACTGAGCCTATTATCCCATATTCCCATCAATAATCCGATAATTAACCCTGAAGTATGTGCGGCATTAGCAATGTCCATACCGAGCAGGTCAAAGTAACCGAAGAATAACCAGATAATCGAGAATACCATGAGCCCGCGAGGGATGCCGATACCGATTTCTGGGCGACGTTCGCCAGTGATCCAAACATAGCTAACCAGTGCATAAACGACACCGGATAAACCGCCAAAGTTGTTCTCACTGAATAGGGATTGACCCCAGTTACTGAATAATGCGGAGACTAATAAAATGGTGAACAGTTTTCCTGTGCCCATTTTTTTCTCAACTTGCCCGGCCAAAAACCACCAGAGCGCAAGGTTGAAACCGATGTGCGAAATAGAAAAGTGAACGAACGCTGGGCTTATCCAACGCCACAATTCGCTTTGCTGATCACCAATAGGCCAACCTAGATAGTATAGAACGACACGGGGATCTGTCAGGGTGACCCAAAGATAGACTGCGATAGACAGCAAAATAACGGCGATAGTCAATGGGCCGGATTGCTGTTTTAAATAACTGAATGTCAGATAGTTACGATATTGAAATTGGGCGTCTGTACGACCCGTTTGCCAACTGGCTTCGAGATAGCGAGGGTCATTAGGGTTGCGCAAAAAGGCTTCTAGCTCTTGGCGAACTTGCTCCGCATGCTGCTCATCATCGAGCCAAAGTTCATAATGTTGTTGGTCGTTGGATGGATGGAATTGTAGTTGGATATTTTTTCCTGCCATATAATCGACAAACGCTTGAGCCATCCGTGGGTTTTCAAAAGAGATAATGTGGATCATAAATACGCAGTCTCGTTTAGAGCGCCGTAATGGCTTGTGGGTATTCTCGTGACCATGCCTCAAATCCGCCATTAATGCTATATACAGATTCAAAACCAATATTAATTAAGTATTGCGCCGCGCCTTGGCTGCTGTGACCGTGGTAGCACATCACCATAATCGTTTGTTCGTAATCTGTTTTTTCGACAAACGGGTGAAGTGACTCATTGGTTAAGTGATAAGCGCCTGTCGCGTGACCAGCACGAAAACTTTGGGGATCGCGAACATCGACAAGGATAGCAGTGCCATCTAACCAGTGCTGATAAGCTTGTTCGGGTGTTAGTGTCTCAAAATGGTCCATAAAATACCGGAAAGTTAGGGGATATGTCATGAAAGAGCATCCACAGACGTGCTGAGGATGCTCCGATACTCAGTAGAAAATGCGTGTGAGCAGAATCTATTAGTAGAAAGAGTGCTCGCCGCGTTGGTGCTCAGTCAGGTCTTTAACGCCTTTTAATTCACCTTCGAACATTTTCAGTAATTCTTTTTCGATACCTTCTTTCAGCGTCACATCGACCATGGAACAACCGTTACAGCCGCCGCCGAATTGCAGGATAGCAAAACCATCTTCGGTGATTTCCATTAATGAAACACGACCACCGTGGCTCGCTAATTGTGGGTTAATTTGTGATTGTAAAACGTATTCAACACGCTCAATTAATGGCGCATCTTCAGACACTTTACGCATTTTCGCGTTCGGTGCTTTTAAGGTTAACTGAGAGCCTAATTGGTCAGTGACGAAATCAATCTCAGCATCTTCTAAGAATGGTGCGCTAATTTCATCAACGTAAGCAGAGAGTTTTTCAAACTTCAGCTCTTTATCGGTGGCTTCTACGGCACCAGGAGGGCAATAAGAAACACCACACTCCGCGGTTGGTGTGCCTGGGTTAATGACAAATACTCGAATTTGGGTTCCTGACTCTTGGCTTTCCAATAACTTGGAGAAGTGAGTCTGTGCTGCTTCTGTAATATTAATCATAATCTCTTGCTCAATAATAGTTGACTGCTTTAGTTGGTTATAATACGCCCATTTACACCCATCCTACAAGGTGCGACAGAGTGACCACGCGTCAACAGTATGCGCTCCCGCACAAATCAACAATTGAGCGGCTGCATGCATGGTTGAGCCAGTTGTAATCACATCATCAATAATAGCTATGTGTAGACCTGAAACCGAAGTTTCAAGGGTAAATGCCTCTTTTAGGTTATTGCGGCGCTGCTTACGAGTTAATGAAACTTGCGCCAGTGTATCACGAGAGCGCAATAATGAATTTTGCGAATAGGCAATATTTAACCATGTGGTTAAATTACCACCAATTAATGCCATGTGATCAAATCCTCGGCGCCAACATCGTCGAGGATGGGGAGGTATGGTTATCAATAAGTCGGGTTTTTTCCATTGCTGTTGGCGATATCCATTCAGCCAATAAAGTAAAAATATCCGTGTCAGGGGGATAGCTAACTGGGGTTGATAACGAAATTTATATTGATGGATAAGCTGGCGTAATGGCGCTTGATACGGCGTTACGGTAATTAGCCTCTGCCAAGGCGGTGGCTGAACAAGGCAGCGTCCGCAAGGAAATTGGTGATATTCACACGGAAGAGCGCATTGTGGACAAACCTTCGGCATTGACGGTAACTTTTTGATACAAAAGCTGCATATCCCTTGCTGGGGAATTTTTAATAACTGCCGGCATAGCCAACAGACCCCTTCCATTGCTAGCATAGGCGAGTCCTAGATTGAAAAATCAGAATGAAAATAACAGTGAAGAGAGTGTAATCATGGCGACGCTATATTGGCAGACAGTGGGTGAAGGAAAACAAGATATTGTGTTACTGCACGGATGGGGATTGAATGCCGAAGTCTGGCAGACAATTATTCCTCGAGTGGCTTCGCAATTTCGCATCCATTTAGTTGATTTACCCGGTTATGGGCGTAGCCATGATTTTACGCCAATGAGTATTCAATCCATGGCTGATGTTATCTGGGAACAAGCGCCTAAAAATGCGATTTGGCTGGGATGGTCACTCGGCGGGTTAGTGGCAAGTCGTATCGCGCTCGATCACCCAAATGAGGTAAAAGCCTTAATCACCGTGGCATCTTCCCCTTGCTTTGGCGCTCATGATGAGTGGCAAGGTATCAAACCTGAAGTCTTACTTAATTTTGAGCAGATGCTGGCTGAAAATTTCCAGCGTACTGTCGAGCGTTTTCTGGCACTGCAAACATTGGGAACAGAAAGCGCCCGTGAGGATGCGCGTACATTGAAATCTGTGGTATTGGCGTTGCCAATGCCATCGGTTGAAGCCTTGAATATGGGGCTGGAATCTTTACGTATTGAAGATTTACGTGAGGAACTCACCCATTTACAGGTTCCTTTCTTACGCATTTATGGTTATTTAGATGGCTTGGTTCCACGTAAAATCGCAGGGAAATTAGACGAGTTGTATCCCAATTCATTATCCGTTGTGATGCGCAATAGTGCTCATGCACCGTTTATTTCTCATCCCGATGAGTTTTGTGAAACATTGATTCAGTTTGCGAAATCATTGAACTAAATCAGTGCATTTGAAGCTAATTCGCTGAAATGGAAACAACTATTTAATCTTATAGACCAAATGTGAGCAATCGTGACTCTCGGGGCATCCTTTACAACTGGTACCCGTAAGGCACGCGCTCACATCGACTTTTTCAATTTTCCCCATACTGACCAGCTTTTCAGCCATGGCATTCACCAGTGCAGCAGGGGCGTTTAGTTGAGAACTCAGAAGCGCAATGTCAGCTTGCCCATATAATGCAATTAAATCTCGGACTTGTAGCAAGCTGGCCATCGTATTTTCCTTAGTGGCAACTGTTGTTAGAACAACCTGAACACTGTTGCGCTGTTTTGGATTTAATATTGAACGTCACGCGGCTGCGCATGCGGCGTAGAGCGGTGATGAGTACAATATTAAACAGCAGCACAGCGCCAATTATGACCAAGCTGCTTTGTGGATGTTCGCTAAATGTGGCGGTTTGATAGAACAGCGCTGCGAGGCTATAAGCCACGTTTAATCCCCACAAAATAGAGAATGTCATCCAGCTTTTGTTGGTTTCACGGGCGATTGCTCCCATTACTGACACACAAGGCACATACAGCAGCACAAAGATTAAGTAACTATACGCTGCAATATCGGAACCAAATTTCGCCGCCATGGTACCCATGGAACCTGTTGCCATCTCAGCATCACCCATACTCGCTTCGATTGGGTTAGATAATGCGCTGATGGAAAATGTCTCTTTTAAGCTATCCCATGTATCCGTGACTGCTGCGCCTAACTCATCGAGCAGGTCAAAAGATTCGGCATCGAAAGGTTCGCTGGTGATCGCCTCGGCGGTGTACAGGGTATTTAAGGTTCCAACAACCACTTCTTTAGCCATTGCACCGGTGATCAAACCGACAGTTGCTTGCCAGTTATCATTGTGCACACCAATAGGCTGTAATACTGGAGTGATCACTTTACTGACGGAAGCCAGCGCAGAATCATTGATGTTGTCCACAGGCTTGCCGGATAACGAAAAGCTGTTTAGCGCGCCAATGAAAATGCTCGCCACCACAATGACTTTACCCGCACGGATCACGAAGCCTTTTAAACGTTGCCAAGTTTGGATGAGCAATGTTTTTGTATGAGGTACATGGTAGACCGGCAGTTCCATCACAAACGGGGATGCTTCACCGCGCATCAAGGTATGTTTCAGTAGCAGGCCTGTTAGGATTGCCACGACAATACCGAGAATGTAGAGGGAAAACACGACGCTTGCGCCATTTTTACCAAAGAACGCCGCTGCAAATACTGCGAAAATAGCTAAGCGAGCGCCGCAGGACATAAACGGCGCCATCAGTACGGTGATTAAGCGTTCACGAGGTGCATCTAAGGTGCGTGCACCCATGATGGAAGGCACGTTACAACCGAAGCCAACAATCAAAGGAACAAAGGATTTACCCGGTAAACCAAGAGATTGCATCAGTCTATCCATCACGAAAGCCGCTCGAGCCATGTAGCCGGAGTCTTCCAAAATAGATAAAAACAGGTACATCATACCGATTTGTGGTACTAGTGGCAGAACCGTATTGATACCACCGCCAACACCTTGAGCAAGGAAAACGGTCAACCAATCAGGGAAGTTTGCGGTTGCGCCAATCCATTGAATACCATGAATAAAGATGGCCTCAGACGCCCCTTCAAAGAACGGCTGTAAAGCGCCACCGATATTGATCGCAAGGACGAACATCAGGTACATCACGAACAAGAAAATTGGCACACCAAGCCAGCGGTTCAAGATAAATTTATCCAGCGCTTGAGTGAGTTTATTCGGCTCAGCGGCACTGTTATTAATCGCGGCGTTACAAATTGAGGCAATGGATTGATAGCGAGCATCTGCAATGAGTAACTCAGGCTCTTCTTGCAAGGTCTCTTTGAGTTTAAGGCGAGTTTCAGCAAATACTTGTTCGGAGATATCAGCCCGCTGGCGGCTATAAATATCGCCTTCTAAAATTTGGAGAGCTAACCAACGGCGCTGCTGCTGACTAAATTGCTGAGCAGAAATTTGCTCTGAAAGCATATCCACGGTTTGTAACAGTTGTGGTGGATATTGCACTAAGGCTTGTTGGCTATTTTTAGGATGGCTATCAATCGCTTGTTTGAGCTGTTCAAGGCCTGTTGCACGGGTAGAGACCATTGGAATTACAGGGCAACCTAGCTGCTTTTCGAGCTGTTTTACATCGATATCGATATGTTGGCTTTTGGCTATATCCAACATGTTCAGTGCGACGATGCAGGGAACACCTAGCTCAACAAGTTGTAATGTCAGATATAAATTGCGCTCGAGGTTTGAGGCATCCACCACGTTGATCAACATGTCGGCTTCGCCACTTAAAATAAAGTAGCAGGCGATTTGCTCATCGAGGGAGGTTTGCTCTGAAATAGTCGTAAGGGAATAAGTACCTGGTAAATCAACAAGTTCAATCTTGTGTTCAGGGGTGTGGAAGCGTCCGACTTTACGTTCGACGGTCACTCCTGCCCAGTTACCGACGCGCTGACGTGACCCGGTTAACTGGTTAAACAAGGTTGTTTTACCAGCGTTAGGGTTGCCAATAAGGCCGATAGTTAATGGTTTCATAGTGTGTATGCCAGTCGTGAAAATGAAAATCTTTATTGGAATTAATCCAAAAATAATTAGTTCGTTTGCGCTTCATCTAAATTAATGAGTGCTAAATCTTTTTTGCGTAATACTAAGCTGACGCGATGAGTTTCAATTTGCACAGGATCACCAAACGGCGCTACGCGCACAACTTTGAACACTGAGCCTGGGAGCAGACCAAGGGAAAGCAGTTTTTGGCGATAGGCTGGACTTATCTCTGGTGAAAAGCCAAGTATTTTATAACTGCATTGAGGAAGTATGGACATAGTACCTTCCAATTACGGTTTATTCTGTTGATTTAACATGAAAATTACGATGTTAAATTACAGAGAGTGTTATTAAGAATAATATTGATAATTATTATTATAAAAGTGGTTATCTTTAAAAGAAATAGAGTGGAAGATAAAATTAAATCTAATTAACAATGAGAATCATAATCATCTACCATGGTTATATTTAGCCTCTTTTTCGGGCAATATTAAATGATGTGGATCAAAAAGGGATTTAGTTGGTGGAGTTTTTTAAAACTAAAATGCAGATGTTAGTATTGTTAATTAATATAATTAAATAAGACAAAGTGCAGATAATAAATTGAATTAGTTATTTAATTTATTTTTATAAGAAAAATGGAATATGTTTAAATTAAATACTGAGAGATGATTAAATGCATTTTAATAAATGCCCTTACCGATGAAATGGCAAGGGCATCATGGCTTAGCGTTTTTTACCAAAAGCGGCAGCCAGTGCATCACTCATCGCACTGTTGCTAGACGCCGCAGAGTTAGATGATGAATTTCCTCGTGCATTCCCTCGCGAAGCAGGGGCTTTGCGGGTATTTCTATCTTGCGCTGGAGCCGCACTGCGAGGTGCGCTGCTACCTTCACCCGCTTGCTCATCTAAGCGCATAGTGAGCGCAATACGCTTACGGGCAATATCCACATCCAGCACTTTGACTTTCACAATGTCACCGGTTTTGACGACTTTGTGAGGATCTTCAACGTAGCTGTTTGAAAGGGAAGAAATATGCACCAGACCATCTTGATGAACACCAATATCCACAAATGCCCCGAAGTTAGTGACGTTAGTCACTGCACCTTCTAAGATCATTCCCAGTGTTAAGTCATTCATTGTTTCGACACCGTCAGCAAAGGTCGCCGTTTTAAACTCAGGGCGTGGGTCACGACCCGGTTTTTCCAGCTCTTTAATGATGTCAGTAACGGTAGGAACCCCAAACTGTTCGGTGGTAAATTCACGTGGACTTAAGCCATTTAATACCTGTGAATTGCCCATAATCTCTTTCAGCGGCTGGCGCACAGCTTCAAGAATTTTTTCAACAATTGGGTAGGCTTCTGGGTGAACCGTTGAGGCGTCCAGTGGGTTATCCCCATTGGTGATACGCAAGAAACCAGCACACTGTTCAAAGGCTTTTGGCCCTAAACGAGCAACTTTAAGTAACTGTTTTCTATCATTGAATTGACCGTTAGCATCGCGCCAATCAACAACGTTTTGCGCGATCATTTTGCTCAACCCTGCAACACAGGTGAGTAGCGCAACAGAGGCGGTATTCAAATCGACGCCGACGGAGTTTACGCAGTCTTCAACGACCGCATCTAACTTACGGGCTAGCTGAGTTTGGCTAACATCATGTTGGTACTGGCCGACCCCGATAGATTTCGGGTCGATTTTCACCAGCTCAGCTAGCGGGTCTTGTAAGCGGCGAGCGATAGAAACCGCGCCACGCAAAGAAACGTCTAAATCAGGAAACTCTAATGCTGCCAGCTCAGAAGCAGAATAAACAGAGGCGCCTGCTTCACTGACAATCACTTTTTGTGCCGTGACGTCAGGGAACTGTTTTTGTACTTCAGCAAAGAAGCGTTCGGTTTCTCGTGAGGCAGTTCCGTTACCAATCGCGACCAGCTCGACGTGATATTTTTGACATAAGGCTGCCACAATAGCAGCCGCTTTGGCAGCTTGGCCTGTGTGCGGGTAAATGGTATCTGTCGCCATTACTTTACCCGTCGCATCAACGACCGCTACTTTTACACCGGTACGTAAGCCCGGATCGAGCCCCATCGTGGCACGCATACCCGCAGGCGCTGCCATCAATAAATCACTGAGATTACGAGCGAATACGTTAATTGCTTCTTCTTCCGCTTTCTCGCGCAGGGCGCTCATGATTTCAGTTTCTAGGTGCAGTAACACTTTGACTCGCCACGTCCAGCTGATGACAGCTTTACGCCATTGGTCTGCGGGGGCATTATTCAAACGCACATCTAAATGACGCGTAATAATTTCTTCGCAATAGCTCTCTTTTGGCGGCTCTTCAAACTGAGGATCACAGTTGAGGGATAACTGCAAAACACCTTCATTGCGACCACGGAACATGGCCAAAGCGCGGTGTGAAGGAACGTGAGCAACCGGTTCATGGTGATCAAAATAGTCACTAAATTTCACGCCTTCAGTCTGTTTGCCATCAGCAACAACAGAAACAATGTGCGCATTTTTCCAAATATAGTCGCGAACTTTTGCTAATAAGGAAGCATCTTCGGCGAAACGCTCCATTAGAATGTAGCGAGCACCATCTAAAGCGGCTTTGGTATCCGTGATGCCTTTATCTGCGTCAACATAGCTTTGTGCAAGTGTATCCGGTGATTGGCTCGGATCGTTCCACAACGTATCCGCTAAGGGTTCTAAGCCCGCTTCGATAGCAATTTGTCCACGAGTACGGCGCTTTGGTTTGTAAGGAAGGTAAAGGTCTTCGAGTTCGGTTTTATTCAGCGTTGTGTTGATGGCAGAAGCGAGTTCTGGAGTAAGCTTACCTTGTTCATCAATGGATTTTAAAATGGTTTGCTTACGGTCGTTTAACTCTCTCAAATACCCTAAACGGCTCTCTAGCTGGCGTAGCTGAGTGTCATCCAATCCCCCCGTAACCTCTTTACGGTAGCGGGCGATAAATGGGACGGTATTGCCTTCATCCAATAATGTAATGGCTGAAAACACCTGTTTTGGTTGGGCTTGTAGTTCGGCCGCAATAATTTGGCTTAGAGTTTCATTCATGTCGTGTTTAAATACCTACTCAAAGAACAGTGAAAATAGACTGCACAGTTATACTTGCTGGTAGACAGAATTGCCAGACAGAATTTTTGCCTAGTGGTAGGCAAGTCGCAGATTATATTTTATAAAATATTATAATTATCCGATTTATATACCTTTAATGAAATGAATAAGAGCCTTTTAATTACCCGTGAAGGATGGGACGCTTTAGACAAAGAACTTAAATATCTTTGGAAAGAAGAGCGCCCTCGAGTAACACAATCCGTCTCTGAAGCCGCAGCTCAGGGGGACCGTTCCGAAAACGCAGAATATATCTACGGTAAAAAACGGCTGCGGGAAATAGACCGCCGTATTCGTTTTTTATCCAAAAGATTGGATCAGCTTAGAATTGTTGAACCCGATCCTCGACAAGAGGGGCGTGTGTTTTTTGGCGCATGGGTTAAGCTTGAAGATGATAATGAAAATATCAGAATTTTCCGGTTAGTGGGGGCTGATGAATTTGATCCTGCTAAGCAGTGGATTTCTATCGATTCACCAGTCGCTCGCGCATTAATTGGCAAGCAGGTTGATGATGAAGTGGTCGTTACCACGCCGGGCGGAAAAGTCACGTATTTTGTGCTAGAGATTAGCTATAAACCATTAATCAGTTAAAGAGTAAAATGATTCATTAAAGTTAGTGTTAATGGTAAATTAATGGCATGAATATTATTTTTGTTACTTTCATCAGCAGAATAATTCTAAAATTCCACACTTTGGGGGCTATAAATGCAGGAAAGTTATAAAGTTCTCGTCGTCGATGATGATATGCGTTTACGTGCTCTGCTTGAACGTTACCTCACCGAGCAGGGTTTTCAGGTAAGAAGTGCAGCGAATGCTGAACAGATGGACAGGATCCTAACGCGGGAATCTATTCATTTAATCGTATTGGACTTAATGCTTCCTGGGGAAGATGGCTTATCCATTTGCCGTCGTTTACGTAGTCAAAACAACCCAATTCCAATCATTATGGTTACCGCGAAAGGCGAAGAAGTTGATCGTATTGTGGGCTTAGAAATTGGTGCAGATGACTATATCCCTAAACCGTTTAACCCTCGTGAACTGTTAGCGCGTATTCGTGCGGTGCTGCGTCGCCAAGCGAACGAGTTACCGGGTGCGCCATCGCAAGATGATGCCGTCATCACTTTTGGTAAATTCAAACTGAACCTCGGAACCCGTGAAATGTTCCAAGGCGAAGAAAATATGCCATTAACCAGTGGTGAGTTTGCGGTGTTGAAAGTATTAGTTTCTTATCCACGCGAACCATTATCTCGTGACAAACTGATGAGTTTGGCTCGAGGTCGTGAATACAGTGCGATGGAACGTTCTATCGACGTTCAAATTTCACGTTTACGCCGTATGATTGAAGAAGATCCTGCGCACCCACGTTACATTCAAACCGTTTGGGGCTTAGGATACGTATTTGTTCCAGATGGAAGTAAAGCATGAAGCGACTGAGGTTCTCACGACGTAGTACATTTTCTCGCTCGTTATTTTTGTTCGTTGCGCTCCTGTTCGCAAGCCTTGTGACCAGCTACATGGTTGTATTGAATTTTGTTGTGATGCCAAGCTTACAGCAGTTCAATAAAGTGCTTGCTTATGAAGTGCGAACATTAATGACAGAGAAAATGGTTCTACAAGATGGAACCTCAGTGCGAGTTTCACCCGCATTACGTAAAAAAATCTACAATGAGCTCGGGATTACCTTTTACGCCCATTCAGCGGCGATGGAAGAGGGATTAAACTGGGCAAAAGAGTATGATTTTCTAAGTGAAAACATGTCGGAATACTTAGGTGGCAAGGCCAGCGTGCATCTGGAACTTGGGCGTGAGTATCCGATATTGTGGTTAACATCCTACCTAGCACCGGATATTTGGGTGCGCGTTCCACTCACCGAAATCGGTCAAAATCAGTTTTCTCAAGTTTTCCGCTATACACTCACGGTCTTCCTCACTATCTTTGCAGGGGTTTGGCTCTATATTCGCTATCAAAATAAGCCATTATTGGAGCTGGAATATCACGCGGGTGAGGTCGGAAAGGGGCATGTTATGCCGCCGATGCAAGAGAAAGGTGCCACTGAGGTGCGTGCGGCTATTCGCTCGTTCAACCATATGGCGGCAGGGATAAAATCCCTCGAAAATGATCGTACAGTATTAATGGCAGGGGTCAGTCATGACCTTAGAACGCCACTAACCCGCATTCGTCTCGCAACGGAAATGATGGGGCCTGAAGATGGTTATCTTGCTGAATCTATCAATAAAGATATTGAAGAGTGTGACGCAATCATCGGTCAATTCATGTCTTACCTGAAAACAGGGCAAGAGATGGATATGGAGTTCTGCGACCTTAATGTCATTCTGAATGAAGCCGTTGCCGCAGAAGCGAATGTGGTGGGCGATATCGAAACGAATCTGGTGCCGGGCGCCGTGATGTTTAACGGTAACCATCTGGCTATCAAGCGTGCAATCACTAACATGATTGTCAACGCATACCGCTACGGTAATGGTTGGATAAAAGTCAGTAGCGGCAAAAATGAAGATTATGTTTGGTTCCAAGTCGAAGATGATGGTGCAGGTATTAAAGACGAAGATATTCATCGACTCTTCCAACCCTTTGTTCAAGGGGAAAAAGCGCGCAGCAATACCGGTACAGGGCTGGGGCTCGCGATAATTCGCAGAATTATTGATGCTCATGAAGGGAATATTGAGATCCATAAAAGTGAGCGCGGTGGGTTTGCTATTCGAGCCTTGCTCCCTCTCAAAGAACGCGAAGACTAAATATCTCGTCGTATTTCGCGTTGTAGCGTTGTTGGCTGCGCTCGTTAACCCTAGTCACATACTTGTGTATGCTCCCAGGGATAACTTCACTTGCCGTATCTCGTCGTATTTCAACTTGTAGGGGTGTTGACTACGCTCAGCTACTCAGGTCACATACTTATGTATGCTCCCTGAGATATCTTCTCTTGTCGCCTACCTACAAGCTGAAATACTTAGAGATATGTTGTGTAGAAAGATAGAAAGAGAAAGAAATTTTTTCATTTATGACAATATGTCATATTCCAAACGCTAAGCTGTCATATTCATCAATCTTATTTAGTTGATTGAAAAATAAGAAAATAATCATTTTTATCCCATTCTGCTACACTTAATCATGTCGATAAAATCCGCAAATGTCATAAAACTGTCATAAAGATGACATATTGCCGTAACTCAATTGTCCTATTTTCCCTACCGTGACATACACCCAATAATTTAATACTTGATTATTTCTTACATCCCCGGAGGGATTATGAAAATGATGCGTACCACACTAGCAAGCGTAATGGCAGCAACCTTATCTCTGACGGCAATGTCTTCTTTGGCTGCTACCAGCCTGACCGGAGCTGGCGCGACATTCCCTGCTCCTGTTTATGCGAAGTGGGCAGATACTTATCAGAAAGAAACAGGTAATAAAATTAACTATCAGGGGATCGGTTCTTCTGGTGGTGTAAAACAAATTAATGCAAAAACAGTTGATTTCGGTGCGTCTGATGCGCCATTGACTGATGAAAAACTCAAAGAAGACGGCTTATTCCAATTCCCAACCGTGATTGGTGGCGTGGTTTTAGCAGTAAACGTTAAAGGCATCCAATCTAATCAGCTGGTTCTTGATGGTAAAACGCTGGGCGACATCTACTTAGGCAAAATTGCTAAATGGAATGACCCAGCCATCGCAAAACTGAATCCAAACGTAAAATTACCTGACCAAAACATCGCAGTGGTTCGCCGCTCTGATGGTTCTGGTACCACATTCGTCTTCACAAGCTACTTAGCAAAAGTTAGCTCAAATTGGAAAGATGAAGTCGGTGCAGGTTCAACGGTTAACTGGCCGAAAAACAGCGTAGGCGGTAAAGGTAACGACGGTGTTGCAGCCTTTGTTCAACGTCTGCCAGGCTCTATCGGTTATGTAGAATATGCTTACGCAAAACAGAATAATCTTGCGTATACTAAGCTGGTTTCTGCAGATGGTCAGCCAGTTTCACCAACAGGTGAAAGCTTCAGCGCAGCAGCGAAAAAAGTGGACTGGTCTAAATCATTTGCACAAGACCTGACTAACCGTGAAGGCGCTAACGCATGGCCAATTACCTCAACCACATTCATCTTAGTTCACAAGCAACAAGCGGATGCTGAGAAAGGTAAAGCGGTTCTTGATTTCTTCAACTGGGCTTACGACAAAGGTGGTAAACAAGCAGAAGCATTAGATTACGCTGTGTTACCTCAAGAAGTTGTGACCGCAGTACGTGCAGCATGGAAAACAGAAGTAAAAGATAGCCAAGGTAAAGCACTGTTCTAAGTGCCCCTCGGGTTGGAAAAGGGTAAGCGGGTGCTGAGGAATAGCTCCCGCTTATTCACCGTAGTAACGTAAGTCCTACTGAAAAGTAGGCATGGAATGAGAACAAAGCGCATGGCCGAAAAAATAACGGCATTCAAAGCCCCTAGTAAATCGGGCGACGTGATTTTTAGTGCATTAGTCAAAATAGCAGCGCTAATCACTCTCCTCATGCTTGGTGGCATTATTATTTCCCTGATTTTCGCATCTTGGCCAAGTATGCAGAAATTCGGGTTTTCGTTTTTGTGGAATAAAGAGTGGGATGCGCCAGCAGAACAATTTGGTGCATTAGTGCCTATTTACGGCACTATCGTCACATCATTAATCGCTCTGATTATCGCCGTACCCGTGAGTTTTGGTATCGCATTATTCTTAACAGAGCTCGCGCCTAACTGGTTAAAACGCCCATTAGGTATTGCGATTGAGCTTCTCGCTGCAATCCCAAGTATTGTTTATGGTATGTGGGGACTGTTTGTCTTCGCTCCGTTATTTGCAGAATACTTCCAAGAACCCGTTGGTAATGTCATGTCGAGCATTCCAATTGTTGGCGAACTGTTCACCGGTCCTGCGTTTGGTATCGGTATTCTTGCTGCGGGTATTATCCTCGCCATTATGATCATTCCTTACATCGCCTCGGTAATGCGCGATGTATTTGAACAAACTCCTGTGATGATGAAAGAGTCAGCCTATGGAATTGGCTGTACTACATGGGAAGTGATTTGGAACATCGTTCTGCCTTATACCCGTAATGGGGTGATTGGCGGGGTGATGCTGGGGTTAGGTCGTGCTCTGGGAGAAACCATGGCGGTGACATTCGTCATTGGTAACACTTACCAGCTCGATAGCCCTTCACTGTTTATGCCGGGTAACAGTATTACCTCTGCGCTGGCGAACGAATTTGCTGAAGCGGAAAGTGGTTTACACACAGCGGCACTGATGGAACTTGGTTTAATTCTGTTTGTGATTACCTTCATCGTTCTGGCGATTTCCAAGCTGATGGTAATGCGCCTTGCTAAGAATGAGGGACGCTAATATGTCGATTTCTGAACCTGTTGTAGTGAATCAAAAAGAACGTGCACGCCGCCAAGCATGGCGCCGTCAAGTCAACAGAATGGCATTATTAGTCTCCATGCTGACGATGGCATTTGGTCTGTTCTGGTTAGTGTGGATTTTATTCTCCACGGTAACCAAAGGGATTGATGGCATGTCCCTCAATCTGTTTACTGAAATGACACCGCCGCCAAATACAGAAGGCGGTGGTTTGGCGAACGCCATTGTGGGAAGTGGATTGCTAATCTTATGGGCGACCGTTATCGGAACACCATTAGGGATTTTAGCGGGCATCTACTTAGCGGAATATGGTCGCAAGTCGTGGTTAGCTTCGGTGACGCGTTTTATTAACGACATTCTGTTATCTGCGCCTTCAATTGTGGTTGGTCTGTTTGTTTACACCATTGTGGTGGCTCAAATGCAGCATTTCTCGGGTTGGGCAGGGGTGATTGCACTTGCATTACTGCAAATCCCAATTGTTATCCGTACCACTGAGAATATGTTGAAGCTCGTGCCTGATAGCCTGCGTGAAGCGGCTTACGCACTGGGCACACCAAAATGGAAAATGATTTTATCCATTACATTAAAAGCATCTGTATCTGGGATTATTACCGGTATTTTGCTGGCTATTGCGCGTATTGCGGGGGAAACCGCACCGTTGCTGTTCACGTCACTGTCGAACCAATTCTGGAGTACCGACATGAATGAGCCAATTGCTAACTTACCAGTGACTATCTTCAAATTTGCAATGAGTCCGTTCTCTGAATGGCAGGAATTAGCATGGGCAGGGGTTCTCCTTATCACCCTATGTGTTCTGTTAATCAATATCATTGCCCGTGTTGTGTTTGCACAGAAAAAACACTAATCCCAGACGAATAAAAGAATTGATAGAGAGAAGTAGCCATGATTAATGCAAACGATATTGCAAACAGTAAAATTAAAGTTCGTGACCTTAACTTCTACTATGGAAAGTTTCACGCGCTGAAGAATATCTCTTTAGACATTGAAAAGAACAAAGTGACCGCGTTTATCGGCCCATCAGGTTGTGGTAAATCCACGCTGCTGCGTACCTTCAACAAAATGTACGAACTGTATGGCGAGCAACGTGCTGAAGGCGAAATTTTACTGGATGGTCAAAACATCCTGACTGACAAACAAGACATCGCGTTATTACGTGCGAAAGTCGGTATGGTGTTCCAAAAACCAACGCCATTCCCAATGTCTATCTACGACAATATCGCGTTCGGTGTGCGTCTGTTTGAAAAGCTGTCCCGCGTCGAAATGGACGAGCGTGTGCAGTGGGCACTGACAAAAGCGGCACTGTGGAATGAAACCAAAGATAAACTTCACCAAAGCGGCTACAGCCTCTCTGGTGGTCAGCAACAGCGTCTGTGTATTGCGCGTGGTATCGCTATTCGCCCAGAAGTTCTGTTACTCGATGAGCCATGTTCTGCTCTGGACCCAATCTCAACGGGGCGTATTGAAGAGCTGATCACGGAATTGAAGTCAGAATACACGGTGGTGATAGTGACCCACAACATGCAACAAGCAGCACGCTGTTCGGATTACACGGCATTTATGTACTTGGGTGAGTTAGTGGAATTTAACAACACTGACAAGATGTTCACCACCCCTGAAATGAAACAAACTGAAGATTATATTACTGGCCGCTACGGTTGATATGGAGCCGACGATGGATACGCTGAACCACAACAAACATATATCAGGGCAGTTCAACGCTGAACTGGAACATATCCATACTGAGTTGATGACCATGGGAGGGCTAGTTGAAGAGCAGCTCACCAAGGCTATCACTGCGATGCATAATCAGGATGAAGCCCTAGCGCGAGAAGTGATTGCCAATGACCACAAAGTTAACATGATGGAAGTGGCAATCGATGAAGAGTGCGTCAAAATCATCGCCAAGCGCCAGCCAACAGCGAGCGACTTGCGTTTGATTATGGCAATCTCAAAAACCATCGCTGAACTGGAAAGAATCGGTGACGTTGCGGATAAAATCTGCCAAACCGCACTGGAAAAATTCTCTCAGCAGCACCAGCCATTATTGGTGAGCTTGGAGTCATTAGGTCGCCATACCGTGCAAATGCTGCATGACGTGCTGGATGCTTTTGCGCGCATGGACTTGGAAGAAGCTATTCGTATTTATCGTGAAGATGAAAAGGTAGACCAAGAGTACGAAGGGATTGTTCGTCAGTTAATGACGTACATGATGGAAGATCCGCGTACCATTCCAAGCGTCTTAACTGCGCTGTTCTGTGCTCGCTCCATTGAGCGTATCGGTGACCGTTGCCAGAACATTTGTGAATTTATTTTCTACTATGTTAAAGGGCAAGATTTCCGCCATGTGGGTGGAGACAGCCTTGAAAAAATGCTGACTAGCTCGAAAGACAGCAACAAAGAGTAACTGTTAAACCACTGGGGTGTCCGCACCTCAGTGTTCATCTTCTTCATTTTCTTCTTGCTCGATAAGAGTCTTAATCTGCAACATTTTAGGGGTCGCTCCGATGGATTTTCGCCCCTTTTTTTATGCTCATTCATATTCCAAATTGATATAAATATATTATTTAATATTATTTCAAGTGCTAAGAAATAGTTGATAGCTTGTGATGGTCAATTTACGCAAATTTACCGTTAGGGGCATTCAATGAAAGCACGTTTTCTTACTTCCGCACTTTTAGTTGCAGGTCTGGCGCTGACAGCGAATGTCGCTAGCGCAGATAAATTAGATGATATTAAACAAGCGGGAGTGATCCGCATTTCTGTTTTTGACAGTAATCCCCCATTCGGATTTATTGATCCTAAAACCAAAAAACTCGCCGGCTATGATATCGATATCGCTCAAGCGATTGCGGATGATCTTGGCGTGAAATTAGAGCTGCGTCCAACCAACCCGGCTAACCGCATTCCACTGCTAACATCCGGCAAAGTTGATCTGATTGGTGCCAACTTCACAATTACAGACGAACGTGCAAAACAGGTGGATTTCTCCATTCCTGACTTTGCAACAGGGCAAAAATTTATCGCTCGTAAAGGCGTACTGAAAACCCCTGAAGATATCGCCCCACTGCGTATTGGTGCAGATAAAGGCACCGTGCAGGAAGTGACTCTACGTGAACGTTTCCCAAATACCAAAGTGATTTCTTATGATGACACTCCCCAAGCCTTTGCTGCGCTGCGTAATGGCAACGTTCAAGCGATTACCCAAGATGATGCGAAGCTGGTGGGCTTGCTAGGTAATTTGCCAGAAAAAGTGAAAGCAGACTTTGAAATTTCACCGTTTAGCTTAACTAAAGAGTACCAAGCGTTAGGCGCGAGCAAAGGGGAAACACGTTTAATTGAGAACGTAAACGCCACCTTGCTGAAACTGGAGAAAGAAGGCAAAGCGAACGAGATTTACAACCGTTGGTTTGGTCCAGACACCAAGGCGGCACAACCACGTGGTGAATTCAAATTTGCCCCATTGAGCGAACAGCCTAAATCTTAAGTTAGTGATGAAGTTTAGTGAGAGTAAACGCCCCTGCCATGTTGCAGGGGTTGTCAGTTATAGCGAGGCGAAATATGTTCGACAAATTTTTCAGCGGTGACTTCTGGTCTGCGCATCTACTAGCACCACAATACCTTGAGTGGTTTGGCTATGGCTTTTTGCTCACAGTCTGGATCTCGGTTTGTACAATCATCGCTGCCACGCTATTAGGTTTTATTGCTGCTTCAGCAAGAGACAGTCAAATTGCACCACTACGCTGGTTTGTGACCGTTTATATTTCGATTTTCCGTAATACGCCACTACTGGTGCAACTGTTTTTCTGGTACTTCGCCTCGGGAGAGATCCTCCCTGAATCAGCGATGGAATGGCTGAATACGCCTCATGAAATTGAATTTTTAGGGATAACATTAAGCTGGCCATCCTTTGAGTTTTTGGCGGGATTTGTTGGTTTGACGCTATACACCGTACCTTTCATTGCGGAAGAAGTGCGCTCAGGTATCCGAGGAGTGCGCCAAGGGCAGAAACAAGCGGCTCTCGCTTTAGGACTGACTTCATGGCAGTCCATGCGTTTAGTGATTTTACCGCAAGCCGTAAAAATCGCGTTACCGCCACTGTTAGGGCAATACATGAACGTCGTCAAAAACTCATCATTAACCATGGCGATCGGGGTAGCGGAGCTCTCTTATGTATCACGCCAAGTGGATAGTCAATCATTACAAACATTTGCTGCATTTGGTTTGGCGACAGTACTGTACATCGCAATCATCGCCGTAATGGAAGGCTGGGGTCAGTGGCGACAACAGCGTCAGTTGGCTCAGGGGGTATAAGATGGATTTTTCAGTCATTACGGATAACTGGCAATATTTGCTATTTGGGGCTTACCCTGATGGACCATTGGAAGGAGCCGCTTTAACACTAATTATGAGCATATTGGCTGGCGCCACATCTATTGTCCTCGGCACATTGGGCGGTATTGCGCTGGCGATGCTACGTGGTTTCTGGATGAACCTTTTTGCCGCTGTTTTAGGGTTTTTCCGTGCCATTCCCGTCATTATGTTGATTTTTTGGACTTACTTTTTATTGCCGATTGTCTTCGGAACCGAAATTCCAGGCGTTGCGGCGGTAGTATGTGCACTGGCGTTGATCACTTCAGCCTATTTAGCACATGGCGTGAAAGCGGGAATTTTAGCTATCGGTCAAGGGCAATGGAATGCGGGATTATCTTTAGGGTTTAACCGCTGGCAAGTGTTATGGAATGTGGTGTTACCTCAAGCCTTACGCATGATGGTGCCTTCCTTTATTAACCAATGGGTTGCGTTAATTAAAGATACCTCTCTGGCGTATATTGTAGGAGTGGCGGAGCTGTCATTCTTAGCCACACAGGTGAATAACCGTGAAATGATTTATCCGCTGGAAGTGTTCCTGTTTGTGGCATTTATCTACTTTGTGATGTGCCTGTCAGTAGAAATTATTGCCAATCAAGTGGCGAAAAGACTCAGTGATAAAAGTGCAGTGCGCAGCCGTTCAGCAAAACGTGGTTGGCTGTTTTGGCGCCGTCAAAAGCTGATTGCGCTTTCTTAATTGCATAAAGGCGGCGAAATTCCGCAATGGCGGTATGACAACCGCCATGTCTCTCTCGATATTCATTTACAGTATCAGTCAGTTAGAATATGTGACTTATTTAAAATGACGCAATCGTTTTCTTTTGGATCGTTTAGTTGTACCATGAGCCGAAAAAAACTTTTTTTCGTGCCCACCACGCATCTATTGGCAATCTAGGGCATGACATTTCGACAAGGCGCATTTTAATGACTAATCAATCATCTGGCTCCTCGCAATCGCAGGGTCTGTTTCAGCGTGTGTTTAAATTACAAGAACACGGTACCACCGCAAGAACAGAGCTTGTTGCAGGGTTCACCACCTTCCTGACGATGGTATATATCGTTTTCGTTAACCCACAAATTTTGTCCGTCGCTGGCATGGATATCAAAGCGGTATTCGTAACTACCTGTTTAATCGCAGCCATCGGCAGTATTTTAATGGGCTTACTGGCTAACTTACCTATCGCCGTTGCACCTGCGATGGGGCTAAACGCTTTCTTTGCCTTTGTGGTCGTTGGGGCGATGGGTTATTCATGGCAAGTCGCTATGGGTGCGGTATTCTGGGGCGCAGTGGGCTTATTTATTCTGACGTTATTCCGTATTCGTTACTGGATCATCGCCAATATTCCTCTGAGTTTACGTGTGGGGATCACCAGCGGTATCGGTCTGTTTATCGCCATGATGGGACTGAAAAACTCCGGTATTATCGTCGCAAATCCAGATACCTTAGTCTCGATTGGTAACTTAACTCACCATAATGTGTGGTTAGGGGCATTAGGCTTTTTCATTATTGCCATTTTAGCGGCGCGTAATATTCATGCGGCAGTATTGGTGTCTATCGTCGTGACGACGCTGATTGGCTTAGCGCTGGGTGATGTGAAATATACGGGCATTTTCTCAATGCCACCAAGCATTACCAGTGTTGTTGGCCAAGTGGATTTTGCAGGCTCGCTGGATCTGGCACTTTCTGGGGTTATCTTTGCCTTTATGTTGGTAAACTTGTTTGACTCCTCGGGCACCATGATTGGGGTAACCGACAAAGCCGGCATTACCAATGAGCGCGGGACTTTTCCTCGCATGAAACAAGCACTGTATGTGGATAGCTTAAGCTCGGTAGCCGGTTCCGCAATGGGGACTTCGTCCGTAACGGCGTATATCGAAAGTTCTTCAGGGGTATCGGTGGGCGGTCGTACAGGTTTAACCGCGATTGTCGTCGGTGTGTTATTCCTGTTGACGATGTTTATCTCTCCGCTGGCAGGCATGGTTCCTGCTTATGCAACCGCAGGCGCGCTGATTTATGTTGGCGTTCTGATGACTTCAAGCTTAACGCGCGTGAAATGGGATGACTTAACGGAATCCGTTCCCGCGTTTATTACTGCGGTCATGATGCCATTTAGCTTCTCGATTACAGAAGGTATTGCGCTAGGGTTTATTGCGTACTGTGCGATGAAGATTGGTACAGGGCGCTGGCGTGATCTGGGTCTGTGTGTGATCCTTGTCGCAGCGATGTTCTTGTTAAAGATGATCTGGATCGACGCCTAATATGCTCGAATGCTCGTCATATTTTGCACTGTAGCGGTGTTGGCTTCGGTTGCTAACCCTAGTCACATACTTATGTATGCTCCTAGGGATTAGCAACTCTTGCCGCCTTGCTACAGCACAAACTATTTAGAGCATTGGAAAATATAGCAACTTGAATTAGTTAGAATATTTCTCAAGGTGACTCTCTATTTTTAGTTCAAGACCCTTCAACCAGTTTCCCTTTTTGTTGCTTGCATGCAACTCAAATTATTTAAGGTATAATCATTAAAGTACTGTTGCGAATGCAAAGTGAGATAAAATTCACCTAAATTGCAAAGTAGTGCTTTCGCTGCTTAAGGGATCCTGCTAGATTCCGCCGCAGAAACTGATTTTATCAAGGTAGCAAACCATGAATTCACCGAAAAAACCGACCGCGAAACCGAAGAAAAAATACCGTAAGACAAAAGAAGAGCTCAACGCAGAAGGCCGTGAGCGTAAACGCGAGAAAAAACATCGCGGGCATAAGTCTGGTAGTCGTAACCAAGACGGCTCTTCGAATGGTCAAAAAAATGGACAGAATGTTCAGGCTGACCCACGCATTGGCAGTAAAAAACCAGTTGCGCTGATTGTCGAAGATAACAAACCGACTGCACGCCCTGTGGTCAAAGAGCAGCCTGTTGCTAAAGAAAAACTGACCCCAGAAAAAGAGCTGGAAATGTTGGAAAGCAACGATCGCTTAGATGCGATTCTGGCACGTCTGGAAGATGGCGAAACCATCACTGCGCAAGAGCAACAATATGTTGATACCTGCTTAGATCGCATCGATGAACTGATGAATCTCCTCGGTATCGAATATGCAGACGAAGACGGTGATGAAGAGGAAGAAGAGAAATTTGATGACATTATGCGCATCTTAAAAAGTAAATAATTTCCTCTCTATTCATTCCTCCCGTGCTAAGCGGGAGGAATTCTGCTTAATTTCTCGCCTATCTTCCTTTTCTTTGATGTTGCATCGGATCTGTATTTTCTAACATCGCTATAATCTTTGCGGTATAGACTCTTTACATAAATCGCTAAAAAATAATCTAAAGAGATATAATTAACAGTGATGCTTTCGAGCTTGTGGTCAATTAAGGAATATCAATGTCAGAGCAAAATATTGTTTGGGATCTCTCTCTCATCCAGAAATATAACTATTCAGGCCCGCGTTATACCTCTTATCCAACAGCCTTAGAGTTTAATCAAGACTACAACGAACAGGCTTTTATTGAGGCAACCCAGCGTTATCCTGACCGTCCTTTGTCTCTGTATGTGCATATCCCGTTTTGCCACAAACTGTGCTATTTCTGCGGCTGTAATAAACTTGTCACTCGCCAAAAGCATAAAGCGGATGAGTATCTACAAGTCATTGAAAAAGAAATTATCCAGCGTGCTGCATTACTCAAAAACCGCACTGTCACCCAAATGCATTGGGGCGGCGGTACACCAACGTATCTAGACAAGGCGCAAGTGAGTCATTTAGTTGGCTTGCTGAAAAAACATTTTCATTTTGCGCCGGATGCGGAGATGTCCATTGAAGTCGATCCCCGCGAAATCGAGCTCGACATGATTGACCATCTGCGCAGTGAAGGCTTTAATCGCCTAAGCATGGGCGTTCAAGACTTTAATAAAGAAGTGCAAGTTCTGGTCAACCGCGAGCAAGATGAAGAGTTTATTTTTGCGCTCATTAAACGCGCCAAAGAGACTGGCTTCACTTCAACCAGTATCGACCTGATTTACGGTTTACCAAAACAGACTCCTGAAAGCTTCGCGTTTACATTGAAAAAAGTGGCGGAGCTTGCGCCTGATCGTTTAAGTGTTTTCAACTATGCCCACTTACCGAATCTGTTTGCGGCGCAGCGTAAAATCAAAGATGAAGACCTGCCAACAGCAGAGCAAAAACTGGATATTTTGCAAGATACTATCGCAACGCTGACATACGGCGGTTATCAATTTATCGGGATGGATCACTTTGCTCGCCCGGAAGATGAACTGGCAGTGGCACAGCGAGAAGGGATTTTACATCGTAATTTCCAAGGTTATACCACCCAAGGGGATTGCGATTTATTAGGGTTAGGGGTATCGGCAATAAGTATGCTCGGCGATAACTACGCTCAAAATCAGAAAGATTTAAAAACTTACTACGCACAAGTGGAAGAAAAGGGGCATGCCCTATGGCGTGGCTTGGTGTTAACCGACGACGACTGCCTGCGCCGCGATGTGATCAAAACATTGATCTGCAACTTCCAATTGAACTTTGCGCAAATTGAAGCGCTCTACCCAATTGACTTCAAAACCTATTTCAAAGAAGACCTAGAACTGCTCAAACCAATGGCAGAAGATGGGCTGGTGGAAGTCAGTGAGAAAGGGATAAAAGTCACGCCACGCGGGCGTTTGTTGATTCGTAATGTGTGTATGTGTTTTGATGTGTACCTACGAAGTCAAATGAGATTACACCAATTTTCTCGCGTCATCTAAATGTTCGTCATACTTCACGCCGTGGCTTTGTTGTCTGCTCTCGGTCACTCGGGTCACATACTTTTGTATGCTCCCCGAGATAACCTCGTTTGACGCCTAGCCACAACTTGAATTATTTAGAACATTGGATGCTTGGCATATGACTATTTTGAGTATTAACTTTTCGCCATATAGTTATTTAGAACATTCCACATTCTGCATATTTCACTGGGTTAGTGTTTCACTTTTTCGATTAGCTGGTAGGCGGTGTTGATGCGCTCAGGGATTGGGTACCACTGGTTGGAGAGCAGCACCACGGCGATTTTTTCCTCGGGGATAAATACCGCGTAGGTGGCGAATCCGCCGGTGGAGCCAGTTTTGTTATACAGCGAGCGGGATTCTGGTGGCATTGGTGGCTGAATGGCGTCCACTTTTTGCGGTTTCAGTGCCATATCATCACGGTTACCCTGTTGTAACTGGGCGAGTGAAACTGGCCACGGGTAACTTTCCCACATCAAATCTTGCACAAACGAATCCGTCATATACACGCCAGCATGTGTATCTTCCACCGCTTCTTGCCACGGTTTCGCCACGTCGGCCACTTGCATATTAATATCTAAAAAGTGGATTAAATCCTTCGCATTAGACTTCAAACCATACGCTTCATTATCTAAAATTTGCGGCGTCACACGCACCGGTTGATGCTGCTTGTTATACCCTTGAGCATAATTTTTTTGCTGATTTTGCGGTACCTGTAAATAGGTATGCTTCATGCCCAAAGCCGGTAACATCATCTTTTCCATCGCATTTGGGAATGACTGGTTCAGCTGCTTAGCGGTAACCATGCCTAATAAACCCACACCAAGATTGGAGTAAGAACGGTACTCACCGATAGGTTTTACAGGGGACCACTGCTGATAATAATGGATTAGTTCTGCGCGGTTAGTTACTGCGTCTGGCACAAATAGCGATAAGCCAGAAGTATGAGTCGCCAGATTCATCACTGTCACTTTATCAAATGCGCTATTTTTTAATTCGGGTAAATAATGGCTGACAGTTTGTGCAAAATCTAACTTACCTTGCCCTTGAGCATAGGCGGCAAGCGTAGCAGTAAACGTCTTTGATAAAGAACCGATTTCGTACAACGTATTGTTGCTTACAGGCACCTTGGTTTGTTTAGACTGTACGCCATAGTGATAAATAAAATGTTCACCATCTACTGAAATGGCAACGGACATCCCCGGAATCTGCTGTTGTTTCATCAACGGTTTAATAATGCTGTCCACATCTGATTGCGTTAATGCCGCGCTAGATAGTGAGGTAAATGCCAAACTCAGGGCGACAAGCAGCCGTCCGCGACGAAAAAGATTTTTCATACAGATATCCATTTAAATAAAAGTTTTAGTTATGATGAGTGACAAGCAAAAAGTGGTCACATACCAAAGGAAGAGTGATTCTGGTGTCGGAGTATGCGGCTTTTTTTGCATGAGTTAAAACGATATAAAATTCGATGAGGTAAAAGAAAATCTTATGGCTGAAAATGCTCGCTACCGTTTACCCCTCAATGCACTCAGAGCCTTTGAGGCATCTGCGCGCCATCTAAGCTTTACGCGGGCGGGCATGGAATTGAATGTCACTCAGGCAGCGGTAAGCCAGCAAGTTCGTGCATTAGAAGAACAGTTGGGCTTGGAGCTATTTATTCGTTTGCCAAGAGGACTGGCACTGACCGATGAAGGGTTGGCATTATTGCCTGTGGTTAGCCGATCTTTCGACCAAATCGAATCATTATTGCAGCAATTCGAAGATGGTCATTATCATGAAGTCCTGAATGTTTCTGTGGTGGGTACCTTTGCGGCGGGCTGGCTATTACCGCGTTTATCGCATTTTTCCGATCTTTACCCTTATATTGATTTGCGCATTATGACCCATAATAACGTGGTGAATTTAGCTGGAGAAGGGGCTGATTTTGCGATCCGTTTTGGGGAAGGGCTTTGGCCGTTAGTGGAAAATACGTCGTTATTTTCTGCACCGCATACGGTGCTTTGTGCTGAAAAGGTCGCGCATAAACTTAAGCATCCTATTGATTTACAAGATTTTCCATTGATGCGCTCTTATCGTAAAGATGAATGGGAAAAATGGTTTTTAGCGGCGAATGTGGAACCGTGGCGCGTGAAAGGGCTTGTTTTTGATTCTTCCCGTTTAATGGTCGAAGCGGCTTTACTGATGGACGGTATTGCCATAGCCCCAGGTTGCATGTTTGAGCGGGAACTCAGGGCTGGGGATTTGGTGCAGCCATTTGATATTTCCGTGACCCTCGGGGGTTATTGGCTGAGTCGATTAAAATCCAAACCGATGACGCCAGCTATGACTATTTTCCAGCAATGGTTACTTGAGGAATCAAAAAATGGGAACACCTTATAGAGCGATAAATCGGTGCTTAAATTTTAAAGCACCGATTGTGAAGTTGGATAAAATGTGTGTAATCGGTAATTAGAAAACTACGGATTCGGCGGCATAGTAACGTTTCTTGCCGTCCTGTTTATCATTAGTCTTATTAAACTCAGTAAAAAAATAAATTGGGTCTACTGAGAAAACCAATGAAAATTGGTAAAGTGTATCTACATGTATATTGACTTCACCATTTTCATAGCGTGATAAGTGCTGCTGGCTGATTCCCATCAACTTACTGAGTTTTTTACCACTCATTCCATGAATATCTCTTAGTGCCCTTATTTTTAGACCGACAGATTTTGATATTATCTTCTCCATATCTTTAACTCCTAGATATAGTTATTATGAGAGTTACTTATAGGTTATATTTGGATATATAAAATATATCGAAAGAATTATTTATGATTGATGTCTAATAAGGCTTGAATATCAATATTAAAATAATTCGCATATTGTCCTAATCTATCTAAATTAATTCTATTAATCCCCCTTTCATAGCGTGATTGCTGTTGTTCGCTAATGCCAATAATATTGGCGAGTTCCCTTAATGTGATTCCATTCATTTTTCGATAATAAATGATTTTACTACCTACCATTGTAGATATGGGATAGTTTTTATTCATATTGAGCCTTTTGATGAGTAAATTGGTGAATGAAAATAAATTAATCTTAATTAGATATATTTAAAAATCTAATAAACTCAATATAGTCATCAAATTAGCACTAATCTTTATGTTAAACTAGAACTTTATAATAATAGATGAAAATTTTTAAGGAGTAATTCCTTAATTCTAAAATATATTTCTTTTATTTATTATCATTATCTGACAGTCTATTAATGTGTTGTCTAATGTTTTCAGATTCAAATTCACTAATATTAAAAAAACTAATCAAACTGACATTAAATATTTCAGCATACTGATTAAGGCGATCTAAATTAATACGATTAATTCCGCGCTCATAGCGAGATTGTTGTTGTTCACTGACTTTGATTATTCTGGCTATATCATAGAGTGACATGCCACTCATTTTTCTATAATAGGTAATTTTTCTGCCAATAATTCGAGATACAGTATAATATTTAGGCATTATTAACTCCTTTTTTCATTACCTAATACGAGCCTTGCTTTATGGATATATTAATGTGAACTCTAAATGGCTCTTAAAATTTCCTAATGTAAACATGGGTTGAAGGCTGACTATTCTTGCAGATAACGGAATTTCGGCACTTTTTGTGGCGCTATTGATAACAACATCTATAGTACTGCCATTTTTTAGAGTGGCTTTATTGTTCGTCTGTGCTAAATGAAGCAGGCTACCCGTAGAACTGCCTGTATTCACAAAATAGTTATTATTAGTGTTATCAGGTGTACCACTAACACTGAATTTGGCATTTTTTGTTGAAACAGGGCAATCAACCAATTTGATAGAAAAATCGACCCATGGGCTTTGCGCAGGGTTGCGATAATTCCAACGGTTTATCTTACCTAACTCCACGTTATAACTGGTATTTTCAACTTTGCAGGGCATAACCACGACATTACCATGCACATAGATATTGACGTTTTCTGCCATCACCGGCAGGGCGCACAATCCAAGTAAACTGAATAATATTCTTTTCATAATCAGCCTGTTATAAATAGGTAATGGTGGCGGTAATATTGGTGGATAAAGTGCCAGCGGTACCATTACCGAGGGAAGAGAATGCCCGTGTGCGTAGAGGTATGCTTACTAGTGCTTGCCCATTAGTGGGGACGGTTAGTACTTTGTTATTGCCCAATGGCGTTGTTCCAGCTCCATTCTGCAGCTGGATGGCAATATTGGTAGCGGTGCCGCTATTTTTATATAAGCTCGCGACATCGGCACTATCTGCGCTCCCTGAAAAAGTTAGCTTCACGCTATTAATAAATGAAGAGCAGTTTTTTAATTCGATAGTGAAAGGTTTCCAGCTTGATGCTTTAGTTCCACTATAAAAAGTATCCAAAGGAATTGTAGTGAGATCGACACTCTGATTATTTCCTGCGGATAAACTGCAAGTTGCTGCTTTAATATTACCGGTAAAATTCAATTTAACGGTACTTGTTGAATAGGCAAATAAAGGTATCCCTGCCGCACTTAGGAATAAAAAAAGCAATGTGTTTTTTTTCATTTTAAACCTCTATTCATAACGAATATTAACCGTCGCATTGGCATTGGCTGTACCCGGCGTAACTGTGCTTGCGGTTTTAATATAACGAGCTTTCCAACCGAAAATATAATCTGTTTGGGTTATACCATCTTGTTGAGTAAATTTCTGATTTAATACAATAGGTGTTCCAGCATTATTTAATAATTGGATTGCAATGCCTTTAGCACTATTTGTACCGACTAAACCTAATCGCCCATTTGCAGCATTATCGATGGTATCTGAGGTGACGGTAACTTTAATATTTGTACCTGCTGCACACGTTAAAGCGATCGGAATATTTACAGATGTACTAAAAGAACCTATATTAGGAAACTGTGTATCATACCAGTCATTCATATTAATATTGTAAGTTGATTGGTTATTCTTCAACGAGCAACTCACTACGGCAATACGATAATTACTGGCAAAACTCAGTGTTGCGCCTAAAAAACGATTATTTGTTTTCGTATTATATTGTGTCAAATTTGCAATTTGACCACTTCTAATCGTACCGGAGGTAGCAATTACTCCTGTTTTTAATACCTCAACCTCCCAGCCTAGAGGACCAGGTAAACGCCAAGAAGTTGAGGCTGTAATCGATTTTGTAGGAATATAATCCGGTACGCTAGGGCTATTAAATTTAATTCTGACCCCCACTCCTGGAATATTGGTAGCAACAATTTTACTTGAGTTAGCCGTCCAACTGTTGACATAGTAAAGGTCTAAATATCCACCGCAGTCACTTTCATATTCCATTGAGAAATAATAATCACTGGTAAATGCTTCAATATATTGCTTGTCTAAAACATAATTGTTAGCAAGTGTATTGTCATACTGCACATAAATAGTCTTATCACTTATGTCATGATTAGCAGTATAAGTACCTTTAAGGCATTCTGCATAGGATGTATAAGAATAAAAAAATAGACACCCTAATAATAAAGCTAATTTGTATACTGTTTTATTCATTATGATGTTCCATATTATCTGCAAATTGTTTTAATTTTATATAAACCCATATAATTCGAAACACCGGTTAGATTATAATCAACCTGACACTGTTGTTTATCGTTATATTGAATAATAAAATGACCGCTTTCAGTTAAGCCGGATAAATATAATTCGCCATCATTACCGACTAAACCATTTAATTGACCATTATCTTTAAAGATGGCTTGTGCACCAAATGGAACTGGTTTACCGTCAGCAAAGGTAATTACCATAATGGCGCGATACCCCACATTGGCATTGAAGCTGGCTTTCGCAATCGCTCCACGGCTTGGTGCTACATTTTGCGTAGTGAGCTCCATCTCGGTATTATCTGGCAACTTACTGGTATCAATTTGAATTCCGTTACTGCGATAAGCGGTGATATAAGGTACTAAGGCATAGCCTTGCCCGTTAGTTTTAATACCTGTTTGGTTCAAAATCGGCACGTTAGCTGCATCAGGAATTTCCACCAAGGCAACAGTTTCACCAAGCTGTTGACCAAGTACTACGCCACCTGAATGAGCGACTACACTGCCGCTAGCACCATAGTAAAGATTGTAATTATTAGTGCTGTAACCCGTACCGCCTGAAACTTCTCCGTACTGCCCACGGTAGCTGGCATTTAAATTACCGGAAGTCCCTGAGTTTCGAGTTGAAAAATTCTGCTGGGCCCCCCAATTCAAACGGTTATCCAATTGCGTTGCCGAAATTCCCATACTGCCAGAAGACCCATTGCTACTACTGTTTGTACCGTTGAGGTTGTAATAGAAGGTGCTGTCAAACGCACTGAATGGCACGCTCACGGTAAAGGCAAATTGGTGGTCATTATCTTTATTACGACCATCGTAGCTATTTGGGTTGGTATTCTTGTTATAGCTATAGTTCACCCCGTAGCTAATATCGTTCCAGTTATTGTTATAGCCAATGGTTGTGGATTGAGTTTTACGATCACTATTCCAATAATCTTCGCTTACAAAGCCAACGGATAAGGAGCCCCAGCCTTCGCCTAGACTTTGGCTAAGGGTAATTTCCCCGCGGTTACGGCGGCGCTCATACAGTGCTGTAAAGGTTTCTTTTCTATAACCATCAAAAACTTCCGCTAAGCTATAAAAACCTTTTGTGGAGTAACGATAGCCCGCAAGGGCGATGTTTGTACCAATATCATTCAGGTTTTTGTTATAACGAAAACGGTAGGATTGCCCGCTTTCTTTGTCTCCGTTGCTTAGCGTAGAGCTTGCGTGAGTCACATCAATTGATAGTGCTCCAAAACGTCCTAAATTTTGCCCTGAGCCGATGGAATAAGCCTGATATTTATCACTAACTTGGCTACCACCAAACAGAGTAACTCCCCAAGGAAGCCCGTAAGTTAGTGCCAATTGTGCAAAGGTTTTTTTATCTACATTACTGTCATAGCTACGGTATTGCCCGCCTGTCACGCTATAAGACAGATAGCCTTCACGCTGCAAAACAGGTAAAGAAGCAAAGGGGATAATTTGGTACTGTTCGCTACCGTTGGCTTCTTTAATCGTAACGTGTAAATCCCCACTACCCCCTGTAGGGTAGAGATCGTTAATTTCAAACGGACCCGCTGCCACATCGGTTTGGTAAATGGTGTAACCGTTTTGACGAATGGTGATCTGCGCATTACTGCGCGCAATACCACGTACCACTGGCGCGTACCCACGTAGGCTTTCTGGGTTCATATCATCGTCAGTGGAGAGCTGTACTCCACGAAACGGCACACTGTCAAAAATATCGGATGGTGATGAGCTGTCTCCAAGGATCAGTTGGCTTTTTATCGCATTGATATTACGGCTTAAATAGGTATATACCGTGTCCCATTTGTTGCGTTGTCCATCACTGCTTTGCCACGTGGTGTAGTTGCGCAGACGCTATGGACCGATATTCAGTCCCGGGCGCAAGTTCACATAGCTAGAATTGCTGCTGTTTTTATCGTTTTTACGATCGGTATTGCGCGAGCCATTATAGCTGTAATTGAGTAACAGGGCGGTGATCCCATCGTCGATCGCCGCGAGATCCACATAACCGCGCGGGTTCATGTTCAATGCAATCTGCGGAATGCTTAAATAAAGGCGCTGAGAACCAAATTCAAACTCACTTTTGGCATCGGGGATCGCAGACAAATTAATGCATTGGTTACCCGCGACTTGCAATTCAGGGTATTCCCCGACTTTAACGCCAACATCTTTCAGGTCAGAGAGCGTTAAGCAAGGCTCCAGTTCATTATTTTTATTGGTGGAAAAGCTAACGCTTTTTGAGCCAATCAAGCTCTTATTAATGTAAATATCCACATAATATTGACCCGGTAATTGTTCATTACGCTCAAACTGCTCTAAGTCCACGGATTCTTTATTCGGTAGCTCAAGAAATTCAGGATCAAAATAGGTGTCCGTTTCTGCCGAAGACGTCGCAATATAGCCTAGAGATAAAAATAGGCTAAGGCATATTTTATTTATTTTCATAGATAAACCTAATTATCCTTAAAACTATATTTTTATTTCTGCTGGATTATTAGCGGAGCCATAATCATTAATTACTTCCCATTTAATGGTTCCGTGTAATTCAGGATTGTTAATATTGAAGCTTTTTTCTGAAAACGGAGCGACATACGAAATATTTTCTGCGCTCTTCCCATTAAATTTAATACTCTGGAAGTTCATATAATAAGGTGTTGGGTTATTAACAGTAATGACTTTACTATTTTTCGACCACTTAAGTTTCTTTTGCTCTTCATTAAAATCGATATTCGTTAATGAGTCAGGGCGATAAATTAATTTCATCTGAGTTTTGAATGCGATCTTTAGTGAGTTTTCTGATTTCTTCTCTGTTGCAGGAATTGTTTTTACATTTAACCAGAATAAAGATTCTCTATCTTTTGGTAGAGAGTCTTGGGTTAGAAATATCCGTAAAGCATTTGTCTTTTCTTGATTTAAACGAAAAAGTGGTGGCGTAATGGTAAAGTCCGTTTGCTTACCTTCATTGGCATTTTCAATCCATGATTGAATTAAATAAGGTATTTTATCTGGGTTTTCTACACTAATACTCACGTCTTTCTTCCCTTCAGGATAAATGACGCGGGTACCACCAATAATAACACCGGCATTGGCTGTACTAATAAATGTGAAAAAAAAGATAAAAATAGTAATTATTGATTTCATATAGCCACCACTGAGTTATAGCAAAAAATAAATCACTAAGGCTTATATCCCTATAAACCTTAAATTGAAATTAGTTATAATTAATTGTGAATGTTGCCGTTGAGTTTGCTAAACCTGCACTGACAGCATCAGACATCGCAATATAACGCGCGGTAAAATCTAAATTATTTACAACCGTTTCTTTCAGGGCATATTCACTGGATGCTGTATATAAAGGTACGGTGATCCCTTTAACGTCTTGGATCTGAATACCAACATCTTTAGCAATTCCAGATGTTCCCGCATTGGTTAACTGCAGAACGCTGTTATCACCTTCATAAGAAACGCCATCAAATTTTACCGTTGCAGTGGTCACTGCTGCAGGGCAATTTTCTAATTGAATGGAAAACTTAGTGGCAGCAGCAGTACTACCAGTACCTGCCAATGTTGCTTTAGAGACTTTACCTAAGTTTACTTGAATAGCATCAGAACCGGATGCTAATTGACATGCGTTATCGGTAATTTCGCCTGTGAAATTAATATCACCATCTTTGGCAAAGCCATTAGCAGAAATTAATAAAGTTCCTGTTGCAATTAACGATGCAATAATCTGTTTTTTCATTTTAACTCTCCGAACTGAGTTCGATATAAAATATAATTTCGTGAATGTTTTTCGCTTGTGAATTAAAGCTTAAGTATTTTGTGTTTGTTTTTAGAAATAAACAAGTTTGTGTTTTTTTAGATTTTAAATTTCATCTTTGTTTACGATTATTTATTTCTGTTTTAAATTCACTATAGGGGTGAGGTTTCTATTCTTATTAATTTGAAAAATTGAAATATTAACAATTTCAATTTTAATGTGAATTGAAAATAAAGATTAAATGTCAGGATTTATTTTAGAGTGTGAGATTGTGCAAAAACACGCGTTATGGGTTGGAGTGGTAAAATTTTATCGTAAATGTAAAATATTGATGGCAGGTTTTGACGTAAAACAATGTTCTTATTTATACATTGGTTTGCTTTCTATGTAACTAAATTATCCTATTTCAATCATGAAATAAGATTAGTCTCTTTGCGTATATCTTATAGTGACTATTTTTTATTAAGGTAATGCAAAATAAATTTTTTCTCCGCTTCACTAAATATAAAAAAGCTTAACAAACTAATCTCAAAATAATCGGCGTATTGTTTTAGTTTATCGACGGGAATGCGATCTTTTCCTTTTTCATATTTCAATTGTTGAAATTCGCAAATACCAATCTCATCAGCTAATTCTTTTAATGATAAATGATGATGTTCGCGAATCAGTTTTATTTTATGTCCAATAATTTCGGATATTGTATGATTTTCATGCATAAATAAATCTCTGTGGTTTGTCATTAGTTATAAGTCATAACAAATTCGACATGACTGCGAAAAGTTCCCGCTGTCATGGTGTTACTCAAGCTTGTGACTCGTGCAGAAAACGGAATTTCAGCTTGGTGAGTTTGTAAATTAATTGGTGTTACAATTTGAGTGCCATTTTTTACTCGCCCTTGATGAGCACCAGTGACTAAGTCTAAGGCTACGTTAGTGGCTGAGCCGCTATTGTGGAAATACTCTGGATTTGTCGAATCAGGTGTCCCTACTAGAGTAATGATGGACTCTCGTGTATTGATAGGGCAATTTTTTAAATTAATACTGAAATTCACCCATGGAGCGCGTTGATTGTTACGAATATTAGCGATGTTGGTGGTCTTGAGGTCAATGACATAATCTTTTTGCTCAATTTGGCAAGGTGCTGTTTTAATATTCCCATTAAAAATCAAGTTGATATTGTCATCAGAATAGGCATGAAAGCAGCCTAATGACATACTGAATAACAGTAAATTGAACATGCTTGATTTCATATTTAAGCCCTATTCATAACGAATATTAACAACTGCATTTGAGTTTGCGGTACCTGCAACGACAGGTGTGGCTGTTTTTATATACCGCGCTTTCCAGTTAAAAATGTAATCTCCCGCAGGAACATTATCCTGTAGGTTATTTTTCGTATTTAATTTGATGGGATTATTGTTTCTATCGAGCAACTGGATGGCAATACCACTCGCTTGGTCACTCCCCGCAAGTTTTAGTTTTCCTGTTTGTGTGTCTTCATAGCCTGCACTACTGGTGATCGTGGCTTTTATATTGGCGCCCGCTTTGCAACTTAAGGTAATAGGGATATTGACTGAGGTACTCGTATCGCCGATGTTTTGAAATTGGGAGTCATACCAATTTCCCATATCAATAATATAAGTTGGGTTTTTTAATGAGCAGCTAACTGTATTGATGGTAATGGCATTATTGGGAATATTGAGCGTAGTTAAATACCAAGTCGATTTCACTGGTTTAGTGTTGGTTTGGAATAACTGCGCCGTTCGCCCTGGCGTTAATGTCCCTGGTTGGGTAACTCGACCCGTTTTGCGGATAATGATACGCCAGTTGGTTTCTGTGATATTCCAGTTAGGTATACTTCTTCCAGGAACATAAGAGTTAAACCAAAGGGTTGATCCAGTTCGTATGGAAACACTGATACCTGGAATATTTGTTGGTGCAATAAAATTAGCATCGGGAACCCAGCCATTAATAAATCTTCCATGTAAGTCAGTGACACCACAATCTCGGCCATTGGGTGAGTTAGTATCCAGAGCTCCCGTTCCATAAGGAATGACGATAGTTTCCAAATCCCGCGTCGTTGTATCATCATAAGGAATGTTATAAACACGAGATGGCATATTAAACATTAAATTCATAAAGTTTGGATTTTGAATACAGGCAGCTTTAACCGGTGTGGAATATAGAAAAAAACTCCCCAGTACCAATATTATTTTTAATAAGTAGTTATTTATCATATTCACCTCTTACTGGCACTGCGCCGTTGTTTTATAAAGCCCTTGATAATTCTTTTTCCCAGCTAAGTTGTATTTAACATGGCATAAAGGTTGGTTATTAAATTGAATATCAAATTCTCCCTGCTCACTGAGTCCAGAGAGATAAACTTTTCCTTTATCATCGACGATGCTATCTACTAGGTTATTGCCAGAAAATACAGCTTGAGCGCCAAAAGGAACGGGCTGACCATCCGCCATTGTTAGCGTTATAAAGGCTCGATAACCTAGATTGGCTTTGAAACTGGCTTGAACTAAAGCGCCTCGGCTTGGGATAACTGTGCGGCTAGTAAGGTCAATTTCTGTGTTGTCAGGTAGCTCTGCGACATCGATGCTAAGGGTGTTTTTTCGATATGGAGACACATAAGGCACGATGGCATAGCCTTGTGGGTTAGTTGTGACGCCGGCATTGTTTAAAATGGAAATGTTAGGGGTATTAGGGATATCAATAATTGCAGCGGTTTCACCTAATTGTTGACCTAGTATGAGCCCTTGTGAGTGGGCCACGATACTACCGTTTGCGCCGTAATAGAGGTTGTAATCCTCTTTACTGTAGCTACTTCCTCCTGTTACTGAGCCTAATTGCCCTTTATACGTAGCGTTAACATTTCCAGAATTGTGATGGCCGTTATCATTGATATTCTGCTGTATGCTCCAATTTAAGCGGTTATTTAATTGTGATGCGGAAAGGCCAACATTACTGGAGTTAGTGCTCTGATTATTGCTGGTTGTGTTGAGGTTGATATAGGCAGTGCTATCGAAAAAATTGAAAGGGATGCTAATGGATAGTGAGAATAGATGGTTAGCGTTACCATTTGAATTGGTATTTATTGATGAAAAAGAGTAGCTATCTTTGTCGTAAGTATAGTTTGCACTGTAATTAATGGCATTCCAGCTATTGTTGTAGCTAAGATTCGATGACTGGGTTTTCCGTTGGCTATTCCAGTAATCTTCATTAATGTAATTCACCGAAAGTGCTCCGTAAGGATCGCCTAGGTTTTGACTCAGTGTTATTTCAGCTCGATGACGGCGTCGCTCAATTTGTGGAATATAGGTATTTTTATCGCGATAATCATTCAACGTTTCCGATAAGCTATAGTAGCCGTCTGTCGAATAACGATAGCCCGCCAGTGCAATATTTGTCCCTATGTGATTCAGGTTTTTATTATAACGAAAACGGTATGACTGGCCTTGATGGCTCGAATTGTCACTCAGAGTGGCATTTGCATAGGTAACATCTACTGAAATAGCGCCAATATCACCTAAGTTTTTACCTATCCCAAATGATTGGGCATTGTAGTTGTCACTGTATTGGAAGCCACCATAAGCGGTAACACCATGAGGAAGGCCATAAATCAGGGACAGCTGTGTAAAGTCTGTATTCTCAATATGGGTATCATAAGAACGATATTGACCGCCAGTGATACTATAAAATAGATAGCCCTCTCGCTGTAAAATAGGTAATGCAGCAAAGGGAACGATCTGATGTTGTTCTCTACCATCGGATTCTTTAATGGTGATATAGAGATCCCCACTGCTACCTGTTGGATAAAGGTCATTAATTTCAAAAGCACCAGCAGCGACCTCGGTTTGGTAGATAACATAACCATTTTGACGGATGGTAACTTGTGCATTACTACGAGCAATTCCTCTAACGGTAGGTGCGTAGCCTCGTAAGCTTTCCGGGTACATATCATCATCTGTCGTTAACTGAATGCCACGAAATGGAACAGTATCAAAAACCATCGCAGGGGAGACGCCATCCCCCAATATCAGTTGGCTTTTGATACTGTTGATATTGCGTGATGCGTAGGTGTAGACGGTATCCCATTGATTGGCATTGTTACCACTATTGGACCACGTAGAATAATTACGTAGTCGCCAAGCTCCCCAATTGATTCCTGGCCGTAAATTGGCGTAATTTGCCTCTGTATTACCTTGATGCTTTCTGCTGTAATTTTTTGAACCGCTATAGCTATAGTTGAGGAACATCGCATTAATGCCATTATCAATGTTGGCGAGATTGACTGATCCCCGAGGTATTTTTTCCATCGCAATTTGTGGAATACTTAGGTATAGACGTTGGGTTCTGAAGTTGAAATCACTTTTTGCATCAGGGATTGCGGTTATTTGAATGCAAGTGTTCGACTCCTGTTGTAATGCAGGAAATAGTTTGGTGCGAATTCCAAAGCTATTTAAATTTTTAATAGAGAAACAAGGCGTAAGATTACCTTGAGTATCTTTTTTGAAGATGATTTTTTGGGCAGTGACCAAATCATTATTGAGATAAATATAAACAAAATAGTCCCCCTCTAATTGCTGATTATTATCAAATTTAGAGAGATCAATTTTATTCTTATTTGGTCCTTCGAGGAAATCAGGTTCGAAATATGAATCATCATCATGAGGCTCGATGTTCTCTTTATTAAATTTATCTTCAGCATATGAAAAAGACATACTGCATAGATATAGCAGTATTAATATGTGTATTTTCATTAGCAATTTCTTCATTGTAGTATTTATATTTTTTTATCGAAGGTCTTGGTTGTTGCACCAAAATCATTGATGAGTTCCCATTTAATAGTGCCATGTTTTGATGAGCTTTCTGTATTAAATTCAACAGTCGAAAATGGAGCGATATAAGAAACATTCTTTAATGCTTTTTCATTAAAAGATATTCGCTGGAAGTTAATATAATAAGGCGTTGGATTTTTTACTATAATCTTATTTCCCGATTTTGACCAAATTATTTTTTTCTGCTCTTTATTAAAATCAACGTTCTTTAAAGAGATTGGTCTATAAATGAGTTTCATTTGTGTTCTAAAAGCAATCTGAAGTGAGTTTTCTTGAAATTTAACGGAGGGAATGTTTTTAATATTTAACCAAAAAAGAGATTCGCGATTATTTGGTAGGACATCTTCTGTTAAGAATATGCGTAAAGTGTTAGTGCTTTCTCGAGGTAATTTAAATAAAGGAGGAGTAACCGAAAAAATGGATTGTGGCTCACCGTTTTCATCATCAATCCAAGATTGAATCAAGTAGGCAATTTCATCAGGGTTTTCAATATCAATGCTCGAGTCTTTGCCCCCCTCATTGTAGATGACTCTTGTTCCACCAACAATTACACCAGAATAGGCATTGGTGATGAGTATAAAAAACAATATAAAAAAAACGGAAAAAGTTCTCATAGGGTCACCACTGACGTTATTACTTCAGTATGTTTACATGTATGTAAGTCTAGCCTTAGTTATAGCTGATTAAGAATGTCGCTGAGGCATTGGCTGGGCCGACGGTCACGGGTATAGCTTTAGCTACATAATTAGCTGTGAAATCTAGGTTATTTTCAACAGTCGGTAGAAGAGGGTATTCATTAGATGGCGATAATAATGTTACTGTTGCATTTTTATTATCAGTTAATTGTACGCCAACACCTGTTGCCGCATTAGATGCGGTCTTTAATGCAATAACCGTATTATCACCAGAGAATGGTGTGGCATCGAAAGAAACTGTTGCACTACTAATAGACACTGGGCAATTAACTAATACAATAGTAAATTTTACAGGAATAGACTTGCTTCCCACATTAGGTAAGTTTGCTTTGGGTATTCTTCCCAATTGAACTTGAATGTTTTTTGATTCAGTCTTTACTTCGCAAGCCTGATCAATTATTTCACCAATAAATTCTATAGTTCCATCAGCAGAATAAGATGAAGATATTGGGAGAAAGGATATACAGGCAACCAGTGCCATGAATATTTTATTTGTCATATTTGAATCCTCTAAAAATAATATGGTAATTAAATTGAATGCTGCTTGTATTAATTTTAGAAGAGTTTTAATAATTTACTGCTATTTTTGTTTTATTTTACTTTAATTGATTTGACGTATTTTAAATATAAACAATTGAGCGTGGTTTCTAAAATTAACAATGGGTTTTTTAGACTATCAAATAAATATGAATTATTATTTATAGGTAGAAAAATATTCGATTCTGATTATTGGAATATCAGCATTCAAAGTAGGAATAGCCCATAAGGGCTACTCTTCAATACCTAGTTCTTTTAATTTTCGTGTTAGGGTATTTCGTCCCCAGCCTAATAAACGAGCCGCTTCTTGTTTATGTCCGTGGGTGTATTTGAGAGCGCAATTGAGCATCGTTTTTTCTAATAACGGCATGGCATCATTAAATAAGTCTTGCTTGCCTTCGCTTAAGGCGGACTCAGTCCATTTTTCTAATAGATCAAACCAAGTAAGGTTAGGATCTTGAGGGGAGATAGAGGATGACGCGGGATCTTTCGCTGACTTGTTGGATTCTTGCTTAGTAAACAGATCGCTCGGTAAATCTTGCGGAAGTACCTCTTGGCTAGCAGCCATTACGGTTAGCCAACGGCAGACGTTCTCCAATTGGCGCACATTCCCCGACCAAGAATAGCGTTGAAGAATTTTAATGCTGTCAGGGTGCAGAGCCTTGCTCTCTACCCCTAACTCTTTGGCAGTATTTTGCAAAAAGTAATGAGCGAGGCGCGGAATATCTTCAACGCGCTCACGTAATGGCGGAAGTTGCACGCGGATAACATTCAGTCGATGGAATAAGTCTTCGCGGAATAACCCTTCTTCCACGCGTTTTTCTAAATTTTGGTGCGTTGCGGCGATAATCCGCACATCGACCTTAACAGGGGTATAGCCACCAATTCGGTAAAATTGCCCTTCAGCCAGTACTCGCAATAAGCGCGTTTGCACATCCAGCGGCATATCACCGATTTCATCGAGGAATAGAGAACCTCGATTGGCTTGTTCAAAACGTCCTTGGCGAACTTGGGATGCGCCTGTAAAAGCCCCTTTTTCATGCCCAAAGAGTTCGGATTCAATTAAATCTTTTGGAATAGCCGCCATATTTAAGGCGATAAAAGGTTCGTTGGCGCGTGGGCTGTGTTGATGCAAAGCGTGGGCTACCAGCTCTTTACCCGTTCCAGATTCCCCGTTGATAAGTACACTAATTGAGGAGCGGGAAAGACGCCCAATGATCCGATACACCTCCTGCATGGCAGGGGCTTCGCCGATCATGGTAGATGAAATTACGGGAGCTTGCGGTTTGTCGCTTACTGCGCTGTTTTGTTCTCGACTATGGTTTAACGCGCGTTCCACCAAGGCGACGGTTTCATCAATATCAAAGGGCTTAGGGAGATAGTCAAAAGCGCCAGATTGATAAGCGTTAACGGCGGCATCTAAATCGGAATGCGCGGTCATGATGATAATCGGCAGTAATGGATGTGACTGTTTTAACTGGCTGAGTAAGGCAAGTCCGTCCATGCCCGGCATGCGAATATCGGAGAGTAGTACGTCAGGGACGTCATTGTTGAGGGCGGTAAGCACCGCATCGGCGCTGTCAAAACAGGTGCAATTAAGTTCGGCACTGTTGAGTGCGCGCTCCAGTACCCAGCGAATTGAACTGTCGTCATCAACAACCCAGATTTTTCCCTTCTGCATGGCTATCTCCTATTTTTTGATGGGTAGATAAATAGAAAACTCGGTGTGACCCGGCCAACTGGTAAACTCAATTTTCCCCGCATGTTGATCCACTAAGCTGCGTGCAATAGATAAGCCTAAGCCGGTGCCATCAGGGCGACCACTAACCATCGGGTAAAATAGCGTATCTTGGATAGCAAGTGGAATACCGGGGCCGTTATCTTCAATATCAATCCGTGCAGCCAGCCTATAGCGCTCCCCTTGCAGCATCACTTGAAATGCAGTACGAGTACGTAAAGTGATGGTGCCACCCGTATCGCCAAGAGCTTGCAAGGCATTACGCGTGATGTTGAGCAGCACTTGCTCCACTTGGTCTGGATAATATTCAAGGTCGGGGAGGCTTGGATCGTAATCACGAACCAGCGTGACATTGTCCGGTTTTTCTAACCCGACTAAGCGCATCACATTTTCCACACTATGATGGATACTTTGCTCGGTTTTTGGTCCCGGATATTGAGGGCCTAGTAGCCTATCGACTAAGGCACGTAGGCGGTCGGCTTGCTCAATAATCACTTGGGTATATTCATTTAGCTGCGGGTCGGGCAGCGCCTTAGACAATAATTGCGCCGCGCCACGTAATCCCCCTAATGGGTTTTTGATTTCATGAGCAAGTCCACGGATCAATTCACGGGCAGCAAGCTGCTGGGCATTTTGCGCTAACTCTTGGCTAAGGCGTCGCTGGCTATCCAATTGGGACAGCTCGACAAGAATAAATTGGTCAGATAGGGGCTGAGCACTCAAAGACATCATGTGAGAGTGGTTATTAAGCACCAGTGTCACTTCGTTTTCGGTAAAACTGTGACCGGTTTTGAGGCTATTAAGCATCTGCTCATCATTTAATGAACAATAGTTGAATAGTAACGGGAGCGGGGTGCCATAGAGCTTACGGGGGCTTTGTGCCAAAATTTGTAAGGCAGCATGGTTGGCATAATGGATAATTAAATTGTAATTCAGCACTAATACGCTGTTAATTAAGGAATCGAGGAGATGTTCGGGGACAGGTAAATGCTCGGCTTTCATGTAATATTGCTCCTGCACTATTTTGGTGCATTATACGTTATTTACTGATTAACCGATACGTCGAAGCCAATATTTGCTGTTTATCACTCGGTGCAGAGAAAAGGCCCCATCCAAAGATGGGGCAAGTGCTTCACGGCAACAAAGACTATCAGTGGAACGGCGTGTTACGCACTGTAGTACATTTCAAATTCGAGTGGGTGTGGTGCCATACGAACGCGTTGGATATCGGCACGCAGTAATTCGATGTAAGCGTCGATAGCGTCGTCAGTAAATACACCACCACGAGTTAAGAACTCACGGTTTTTATCCAGTTCAGCCAGAGCTTCTTCTAAAGAGTTCGCAACAGTTGGGATCTCTTTTGCTTCTTCTGGCGGTAAGTCGTACAGGTTTTTGTCCATTGCATCGCCTGGGTGGATCTTGTTGATGATGCCATCAAGACCCGCCATTAACTGAGCAGCAAACGCTAAGTATGGGTTAGCTGCTGGGTCTGGGAAGCGAACTTCGATACGACGTGCTTTAGTGCTTGCAACCACTGGGATACGGATAGAGGCAGAGCGGTTACGTGCAGAGTAAGCCAGCATTACTGGTGCTTCAAAACCTGGGACTAAACGCTTGTAGGAGTTAGTCGTTGGGTTAGTGAATGCGTTCAGTGCGCGAGCGTGTTTGATGATACCGCCGATGTAGTACAGCGCCATCTCAGATAACCCGCCGTATTTGTCGCCTGCAAACAGGTTCACGCCACCTTTAGATAAAGACATGTGGCAGTGCATACCGGAACCGTTATCACCAACTAATGGTTTTGGCATAAAGGTTGCGGTCTTGCCGTATGCGTGTGCAACGTTATGGACAACGTATTTGTAAATTTGTGTCTCATCCGCCTTTTTGGTCATGGTGTTAAAGCGAGTTGCGATTTCGTTTTGGCCTGCAGTTGCCACTTCATGGTGGTGAGCTTCAACCACTAAGCCCATCTCTTCCATTGTGGTACACATAGCTGAACGTAAATCTTGTGATGAGTCTACTGGTGGTACTGGGAAGTAACCGCCTTTTACAGCTGGACGGTGACCTTTGTTACCGCCTTCGTATTTAGTGCCAGTGTTCCATGCGGCTTCGATATCATCGATGTGATAGTAGCTGCTGTGCATGCTGTTGCCGAAGCGGATGTCATCGAACACGAAAAATTCTGGTTCAGGCCCAAATAACACCATATCCGCAATGCCGCTAGAGCGCAGGAAATCTTCAGCGCGTTTAGAGATAGAGCGAGGGTCGCGATCGTAACCTTGCATAGTGCCCGGTTCTAAAATGTCGCAACGAATGATTAAGGTATTATCGGCGTAGAATGGGTCTAACATTGCGGTAGATGCATCTGGCATCAATACCATGTCAGACTCGTTGATGCCTTTCCAGCCACCGATGGATGAGCCATCAAACATTTGACCTTCTTCAAAGAAGTCTTCGTCAACTTGATGAGCAGGGATAGTGATGTGTTGCTCTTTACCTTTAGTATCAGTAAAACGCAGATCAATAAATCTTACATTGTGCTCTTCGATTAACGATAAAACATGTTTAGCGGACATTCTCGGCTCTCCTGGTCGGGTCTAATCAACTTACGCAGCAATTAAGGTGTGCATAAGTTGGTTTATCTGGCTTCGCAAGATTAATGATTATTTCATTAATCTTATTGCAAGCTCTCTAGGGTTATATAAGCGAAAAGCGTGCCAACTTTTAAAATCATCGTAAATGGGGATGATGACAAGAAGATGGCAAGGATTAGGCTAAAAAATAGTCTATCACTGCGCTGTATTGGTGCAAGGAAAAGATTTATTGCACCAACATGGTGCGACAAATGGAGGGCGGAAACAAAAACGGCGTAGTGCTATTGATTGGCACCACACCGTGAGTATTTTTAGAGATATAAAAAGGTTTATTCGTCATTACTGTCAGTTAATAACGCATTCACCTCTTCAATCTGTTTGACGGCATCATTGATGATCGCCGCAATTTGATGAGTTTGTTCTTCATTTAATTGCTTGAGCACCATTTTATGGCGGAGCAAGGCTTTAAAACGGCTCACTGCCATCTCGATATCTTCCGATAAGTTGCTGCCTTGCTGTAGCTCACGGGCTTTCGCTAATTTACGGCTGATAACGGCTTCAGTTTCTTTATTCTGCGCGAGGTGTTCAGTTCCTTCAGGAGTAATAGAGAAACTTTTGCGGTTACGCTCGACAATGTTCGATTCCAAAAAGCCTTGTTCTTCTAATAGCGTTAAGGTTGGGTAGATGACCCCTGGGCTTGGTACATATAAGCCATTAGATGCTTCTTGGATGTCTTTGATGATTTCATAGCCATAGCTTGGTTTTTTTGCCACTAAAGAGAGCACCATAATGTGCAGATCTCCATGGTCAAATAGGCGACGTAAGCCTTTACCGCGCCCACGACGGCCTTCGCCGTGACAGCCTTCACCGTGTCCGCGACCATGACGGCCTTCGCCGTGACAGCCTTCACCGCGTCCACGACCGTGACGGCCTTCGCCGTGGCAACCTTCACCATGTCCACGACCCTGACGGCCTTCTCCGTGTCCATGACGACCCTCGCCGTGACAACATTCCCCGTGGTCATGACCATGGCGATGTTCTTGGTGCTCGCCATTATGGCAGCAGCCACCGTGTCCTCGTTGATGTTCGTCATGATGTGAGGCATAAACATGACGGCATTGATGTATTCTCATAGGAACCTCTGTTATTATTTCGATATATCTAAATTGCGTTATAGGTTCACTTTATTCCGATATATCTAAACTGTCAAATTAGATATATCTAAATAATAAAAAATGCATTGAAATGAGTGATAGACGAAGAAAGTTTATTTTTTATTCTTTTTTTCGGCTGCTAATATTTCCTTTTTAGCGTATTATCCTGCCACTTTGTGATTTCCTAGTGCTGATAATTGCTATTTTTTTGAGCATCTTTGCACGACGACGCAACTGAATGTTTTTTAGCTAAAAACTTTTTTAATAGTGATGGCTTTCACATTTATTCCACTTGTGTGGAAAAACGTGTAAAATAACAGCAAATTAACGTAGAAAGTATGCTTTGGGCATTACAACAACTCATAAAGCATATTCCTTTCCTGTCAATTAAACGGTAAAAATCCTTGTCAATTCAAAACTTAAGAAACATCGCCATCATCGCTCACGTTGACCATGGCAAGACAACACTGGTTGGTAAATTACTGCAACAGTCCGGCACATTCGGTGAACGTGAAACTGTTGATGAGCGTGTTATGGACTCCAATGACTTGGAGAAAGAGCGTGGTATTACAATCCTTGCTAAAAACACCGCTATCCAATGGAATGGTTATCACATCAATATCGTAGACACCCCAGGTCACGCCGACTTTGGTGGTGAAGTTGAACGTGTTATGTCCATGGTTGACTGCGTTCTGCTGGTTGTTGATGCGATGGACGGCCCAATGCCACAAACTCGCTTCGTAACGCAAAAAGCGTTCGACCACGGTTTACGTCCAATTGTTGTTATCAACAAAGTTGACCGCCCAGGCGCACGTCCTGATTGGGTTGTTGACCAAGTATTCGACTTATTCGTGAACTTAGGTGCTACGGATGAGCAATTAGATTTCCCTATCGTTTATGCATCTGCATTAAACGGTATCGCTGGTCTTGACCATACTGATATGGCTGAAGACATGACTCCACTGTACGAAGCTATCGTGGAACACGTTGAGCCACCAGCAGTTGATCTGGACGGTCCATTCCAGATGCAAGTTTCTCAGTTAGATTACAACAGCTACTTAGGTGTTATCGGTATCGGCCGCATCAAGCGTGGTACTGTTAAACCTAACCAACAAGTGACTGTTATCGATAGCGAAGGTAAAACTCGCAACGGTAAAATCGGTAAAGTTCTGACTCACTTAGGTTTAGAGCGTATTGATTCACAACAAGCTGAAGCGGGCGACATTGTTGCACTGACTGGTTTAGGTGAACTGAACATTTCTGACACTATTTGCCAAGTGGGTAACGTTGAAGCACTGCCTGCACTGGCGGTTGATGAGCCTACAGTTAGCATGTTCTACTGTGTTAACACCTCGCCATTCTGTGGTAAAGAAGGTAAGTTCGTTACTTCACGTCAAATCCTTGACCGTCTGAATAAAGAACTGGTTCACAACGTTGCACTGCGTGTTGAAGAAACTCAAGATCCAGATGCATTCCGCGTTTCTGGTCGTGGTGAGCTGCACTTATCTGTTCTGATCGAAAACATGCGTCGTGAAGGTTTCGAATTAGCTGTTTCTCGTCCAAAAGTTATCGTTCGTGAAATCGATGGCCGTAAACAAGAGCCATTTGAACAAGTGACTTTGGATGTTGAAGAACAAAACCAAGGCGACGTGATGAAAGCGTTAGGTGAGCGTAAAGGTGACCTGCGTGACATGATGCCAGACGGTAAAGGTCGTGTACGTTTAGACTACATCATTCCTAGCCGTGGTCTGATTGGCTTCCGTACTGAGTTCATGACTATGACTTCAGGTACTGGCTTACTGTACTCTACATTCAGCCATTACGACGATGTTCGCCCAGGCGAAATCGGCGGCCGTCAAAACGGTGTTCTGATCTCTAACGGTCAAGGTAAAGCAGTTGCATACGCACTGTACAGCCTGCAAGATCGCGGTAAGTTATTCTTAGGTCACGGTGCTGAAGTGTATGAAGGCCAAATCATCGGTATTCACTCACGTTCTAACGACCTGACTGTTAACTGCTTAACCGGTAAAAAACTGACTAACATGCGTGCGTCAGGTACTGATGAAGCGACAACTCTGTCACCACCTATCAAAATGACTCTGGAACAAGCTCTTGAGTTTATCGATGATGATGAATTAGTTGAAGTAACTCCGCTGTCAATTCGTCTGCGTAAGCGTCACTTGACAGAGAACGATCGCCGTCGTGCTGGCCGTTCTAAAGAAGATTAATCGTTAGTCTTTGAATTAAAATAGAAGGTGCCAAATATGGCACCTTTTTTTATGCACAAAAATCGAGCGATAGACAAATTTAGTTATATCAGCAGATAAAATTTGTTTATCTAGACACAAACACAGTTCCTCTAGCCAATTTGCTTAATCGATAAATTGAAAAAATAACCTTAATAATCCTCAATTAGGGCTGTTCAGTTGCCTCAATAATGATTAAAGTAAATTTAATGAATAACTAAGAGGACAATTTATGCTGTATATCTTCGATATGGGTAATGTGATTATTGATATCGACTTCAATCGTGTGTTTGATAAGTGGTCTGAACTGAGTGGTACCCCAAGTTCAGAAATCAAAAAGCGATTCACTTTTGGCAATATCTTCCAACTCCACGAGTGTGGCAAAATTTCAGATATTGAATTTGCTGAACTGCTTTGTGAAGAATTGGGTATTACCCTAAGCTTTGAAGATTTTGCGGAAGGCTGGCACTCAATTTTCATCTCACTAAGACCAGAAGTCATTGATATTATGGAACGTCTGCGTGAGCAAGGTCATCGCGTTGTCGTGTTATCTAACACTAACCGCTTGCATCTTGATTATTGGCCAGAACACTACCCTGAAATTGCAGCGTCCTCTGACTTCCTGTATCTATCCCAAGATTTAGGAATGCGTAAGCCAGACCCAGAAATTTTCAAGTATGTTCTGGAATCTGAAGAATTTGAAGCAGCTGATGCGGTGTTCTTTGATGATGTAGAAGAAAACGTAAAAGCAGCTGAAGCACTTGGTATCAAAGGTGTTCATGTCTTGAATAAAGACACCGTTCCTGAATATTTTCGCACTTACGACTTTAGTGCCGAAGTCGAATAATCCAGTTCTTAATAAGGAGTAACGGCGACGTTACTCCTTTTTTTATCGAGTACCCATGATTGCATTAATCCAAAGAGTCACTCACGCGAGTGTGGTTGTTGATGAAAAAACAGTAGGGCAAATTGGCCCTGGCCTTTTAGTTCTGCTCGGTGTTGAAAAAGACGATGATGAGCAGAAAGCAAAACGCCTTTGTGAGAAAGTCCTTGGCTATCGTATTTTTAGCGACGAACAAGGCAAAATGAACCTTAACGTACAACAAGCTGGCGGAAGCTTGTTAGTGGTTTCGCAGTTTACGTTAGCCGCAGATACCAAGAAAGGGATGCGCCCAAGTTTCTCCGGTGGCGCGGAACCGACGAAAGCGGATCAGCTGTATCAATATTTTGTTGAGCAAAGCCGTGCACAAGGCATTGTGACAGAAACGGGTGAATTTGCGGCAGACATGCAAGTTAGCCTGACCAATGATGGACCCGTCACTTTTTGGCTGCAAGTGTAGAAAATCGTTTAAAGGAGGGGGGAGAGATGTACCATCTACGGACACCAAAAGATGAACTTGAATTCGCTGCATACTACCAATTTCGCTGGTCAATGCTGCGAGAACCGTTCAAACAACCCCTTGGCTCTGAAAAAGACGGTTATGATTTAACTGCTCACCACCAAATGGTGGTTGATGAAAAAAATCGTATTTTGGCCATTGGGCGCCTATATATTAATGCCGATAACGAAGGCGCTATTCGCTTTCTCGCCGTTAACCCTGTTATGCAAGGCAAGGGCTTAGGCAAACTGATTATTATGGCGCTTGAAACCATTGCAAGGCGTGAAGGCGTTAAACGCATCGTTTCCAGTGTGCGGGAAGAGGCAGTACCTTTCTTTGCCAAAATGGGCTTTGAACGTCGTGGTGAAGTCACTGGGGAGCTGAAAACCCCTGTTCGGCACTATTTGATGATCAAACCGATTGAAACCCTTGACCAAATTCTTCATCGCCCCGATTGGTGCGGTGAGCTTCAGCAAGCTTGGCACAAGCATATTCCATTGAGCGAAAAGATGGGTGTACGTATCGAACAGTACACTGGAAAGCGCTTTGTGACGACAATGCCAGAAGCTGGCAACCAAAATCCTCATAATACGATTTTCGCTGGAAGCCAGTTTTCTCTCGCCACGTTAACGGGTTGGGGAATGATTTGGTTGCTGCTGCAAGAGCATCAATTAGGCGGAGAAATTGTTCTGGTAGATGCCAATATTCGCTATGCAAAACCCGTTAGTGGACGTCCAACCGCAGTGGCCGATCTCTCACATCTTAGTGGGGATTTAGACCGTCTCGCCCGAGGAAGTAAAGCGCGGGTAAAATTGGAAGTGCATGTGAGCAATGCAGAAAACCAAGTGGGTGCGGTATTTAGCGGTGTATATATGGTGCTGCCAGAAACGAAGAAAGTGAAAAGCGAATAATGTCTTTAGGTGACTGACTATTTTTAGGTTATTCACTGAAAAAGCAGGCAATCCGAAGGGATGAGCCTGCTTTTTATTGCTTATTGATTCACTGCTTTATTGAGTAACCATATCAGGAACATGCCTATCAACAGGGTAGGTATTTTCTGCTGGTACAGTTTGTGATTCTGGCTCGGTTTGAGGTTTTGCTGATGGCTCTACGGTAGCAATGCCAGACGTCACATGACCATCAACTACAGTACGCAGTTGATCGCTTCCTTGAAGTGGCTTAGCGGTTAATTTTCCATTAAGGCTAGATGCCGGAGGCGATGCCAGTAAATTCCCTTGTAATGACGCCTCAAAATCCCCCCACATCTGCGGTGAAAAGCCTGACCAGCCCCACTGGTTTAAATTACCTAAATCAATGTTGGTGCCTGATGCGCGTAATTCAAAAGGTACTTTATTTGGCTCTTGCTGTGCCAGTAAACCGATTTTTGCGATACCACGGTCAACGCTGCCGCTGAGGCTGGCTGCGGTACGCCCATTATTTCCTGCTATTTCTAAAAGAGGACGGCGGATCATCACTTGATTGATGGTACCTGCATCAGCATTGAAGGTAGCTTGTCCCTTCCAAATTCCCCATTGTTTTTGCTTGATGAGGTCAACATAGTGAATGTTGCCGCTTAACGCGGTAAATTCGAAGGGAAACTCAGGTTGAATATTCATCAGCAAAGATTGCGTGACGGTGAAATTATCAATGGCAAATGTGGATAACCACGCAGGTGCGGGTTGAGCAAAGAACGACAGCCAATTATCTGGCAAGGTATACAGAACCCCAGCGAGCGTCCCTTCAGTGATAGTCAGTGATTTATCATTACGTTGCCAAATCGCACTCAGGTTAAAAATCCCTTTATTGTAGTAGCCGGAGAGCTTATCAATATTGAGGTTATCACCGTCAATGTTCAGCTCGCCGATGAGCGTATCAATTTGTTGGTCTTGGATAACCAATTGATCGACATTGAAATTAATATGGCTTTTCGGGCTGCTCCAACTCCCTCTCACCAAGGCAATTTGATCGACTTCGCTACTCAGACCTGACAACGCCCAATCACGTCCTTGAATATCTATATTGGTCAGCTGTAATTGGTTGATTTGCAAAGTTCGGTCACTATTTATCGCATCAAACAGCCCATCAAAGGTTAAGTCATTCTGCCAGCCCACTTTATTCATCGACAGGTTATCAATGGTGATAGAGCCGTCAGCAAACCACTTTCCTTTACCCGTGATCGCACCATTATTCAGGTAGCCGCTGATTTGGCTAAAGTCCGTCACTTTTTCTTGTAATTTTCCCGTGATCGCAACATTTCTAAAAGGGAGGGAATTCAAGATTAACTGGCTGGTGGTAAAGCGAAAATCACCGTAACCAAATGGATTTTCAGTTGTCGGTTTCCATGGGGTTATACCTCCAGTAAACCCTGCAACTTGAACGGTATTCTTGCCTTGAGTTAATTGAATCTGGCTATTTTCAAATTGCAGGACTTTCGCAGAAAGTGGTAGCGGCGATGTGTTATCGGTAAAGTTTGCCGATAAGTCACCTTGAGTGATGGTTAAACGTTGAATGGTTTCGCCGCTGAAAATATGCCGCCAATTAACATCAACCACAATTTGCCGAGCGTCTAATTCTAGCTGCTTGTTGCTTGATTCAATCTTAATGTCTTGGAAAATAAATTTACCCGGCTCTGAGAACTGATGTCCCATAATGCCGACGTTAATATCGTAAGGCGTAAATTTACTCAGAAGTTGGCTGGCGTAACCTGCTCCCCATCGGGTTTGTAAGGCAATATAACAAGCAAGAAATACAATCAAAAGAAGCAGAAAAATATAGCCGAAAAACCTCAGTAACCCTTTCACGTTTGTCTGCTCCCTTATTAATCAGATAAAAATATAAATTGCCGATATGTTTAATATATCGGCAACTCAAGGATAGCATACAGAAGAACCGCCGGCGTGTTCAACTCTTGCGGCGGTGAAGGGAACTATTTTTCGTGAGGGAAAATCAAGTTCAGCACAATCGCTGTTAAACCACCTGCCGCAATACCGGATGAAAACAGTGTTTTCAGCCAGTCAGGCGCAAATTGCAGGATCAGTGGTTGTTGAGAAACCCCCATTCCTACAGCTAGAGACAATGCAATGATCATAATTGCACGGCGGTTGAGTGGCTCACGAGAAACGATACGCACACCAGATGCCGCAATTGTGCCGAACATCACAATGGTTGCACCACCCAGAACAGGTTCAGGAATTTGTTGCACAAAACCCGCCACCGCAGGGAACAGACCCAGTAGCACTAACATCAACGCCACTAAGTAACCCACGTAGCGGCTAGCAACACCCGTTAATTGAATGACGCCATTGTTCTGACCAAAACAGGAGTTAGGAAAAGTATTAAATACCGCGGAAACCATAGAGTTTAAGCCATTTGCTAATACGCCACCTTTGATGCGTTTCATATACAGAGGGCCACGCACTGGCTGCTCAGAGACATCCGACGTTGCAGTGATGTCACCAATAGTCTCTAGCGAGGTCACCATAAAAATCAGGATCAGTGGAATGAGTAAATTCCAATCAAAAGAGAGACCATAATAAAAAGGTTCAGGAACTGTAATCAGAGATTGATTGGCATCACTGGCTTGCGCAGTTGGCAGCATATTCATCCACCAAGCAGCAAGGTAGCCTACCGCCATTGCAATCACTAATGATGCGACGCGCAAATACGGATTTTTCTGGCGCGTTAACAGGATAATGACGGCTAACACAATGCCGGCAAGAATGAGGTTATCAGGGGAACCAAATGTGTTATCGGCAAGCGCACTGTAACCCCCACCGATTGAGGTTAAACCGACTTGAATCAGTGATAAACCAATGATCATGACCACTACACCAGAAACCAGCGGAGTGATAACTCGACGAGCTAAATGCAAGAAGCGAGACAGGATAACTTCGGTCAGCGCAGCGACCATTAATGTGCCGAATAGCGCCGCCATCATGGATGGAATATCGGCTCCACCTTGTTTAAGTGCAACGCCCCCCATAATCAGCGGTGCAACAAAGTTGAAACTGGTGCCTTGAATGGAAAGTAATCCGGAACCAACAGGCCCCCATGCACGGATCTGAATTAAGGAAGCAATTCCCGAAGCAAACAATGACATGCTGATAATGCGCTGGGTATCGTGAGCCGGTAGCCCAAGTGCTTGGCAAATAAGCATTGCGGGTGTAATAACCGCGACAAACATTGCCAATAGATGCTGTCCAGCAGCAAACAACGCCTGAGGTAAAGGCGGTCTATCTTCAAGGCGATATATCAGTTCGCTTTGATTTTGTACTGTTTTTTCAACATTTTGTTCTTCAGATGCCGTTGCGTTCATTATTCCTGTTCCACTAGCAAAAAGCGCATTTTAAAGAGAATTATACAAAAAGCAATCGTTTGCGCAAAATAAAAGAAAGTATCAATTAAAATTATGAGTGTCACATTTTTATATGTTTTAACTTGTATTTATCGCGATTTTTTTTTCTAATCCCTGCACCTGCTTTTGGCGTTTTAAGGAAAAAAATAACGTCTAATTAGTTTTAAATAATATTAACAACAGACGAGGTACGTAAATGTATCATCTCGATGTCTACGGCACTCTGGTGGCAGCCACGCTCGTGCTATTACTCGGACGTAAACTGGTAAAGTCAGTTTCATTTCTTGAAAAATACACTATCCCCGAACCCGTTGCGGGGGGATTATTAGTTGCTTTTACCCTGTTAGTGGTTAAGCAAGTATTTGATTGGAGCCTCTCCTTCGACTTATCACTGCAAGAACCGATGATGCTCGCATTCTTTGCGACCATTGGTTTGAATGCTAACTTAGCGAGCTTAAAAGCTGGCGGTAAAGCATTGTTAATCTTCATTTTTGTCGTTGTCGGTTTATTGCTGGTTCAAAATACAGTCGGTATCGCACTTGCGAAATTATTAGGTTTAGACCCTCTGATGGGGCTATTGGCCGGTTCAATCACTTTATCTGGTGGACATGGTACAGGTGCCGCTTGGGGTAAAATCTTTACTGAAGACTATGGCTTCAAGAGTGCAACTGAAGTTGCAATGGCTTGTGCAACCTTTGGTTTAGTACTTGGGGGACTGATTGGTGGCCCTGTTGCACGTTTCTTAATTCGCAATATCCCAACACCTGGCACCGCGGATGAGGACAAAGATGTTCCAACCGCATTTGAGAAGCCACAATCCAACCGCATGATCAACTCGATGGTGTTGATTGAAACTATTGCGTTGATTGCTATCTGTTTGCTAGCAGGAAGCTGGATTGCTGGGCTACTATCAGGCACCGCATTTGCATTGCCTAAGTTTGTTTGCGTATTGTTCGTCGGTGTTATCTTGAGTAACAGCCTATCTTTACTTGGTTTTTACCGAGTATTCGACCGCGCGGTTTCTGTCATGGGTAACGTCAGCCTATCCTTATTCTTAGCCATGGCATTAATGAGCTTAAAACTGTGGGAATTGGCGTCTTTGGCAATCCCAATGTTAGTGATTCTCGGCGTTCAAGCTTGCGTTATGGCGGGGTATGCGATTTTTGTTACCTTCCGTGTGATGGGCAAAAACTATGATGCTGCCATTTTAGCGGCGGGTCACTGTGGTTTCGGTTTAGGGGCAACACCAACCGCTATCGCTAACATGCAAGCGGTAACTGATAAATTTGGTCCATCCCACCTCGCATTCTTAGTCGTGCCAATGGTAGGGGCATTCTTTATCGATATTGTGAATGCGTTAGTGATTAAGTTCTACTTATGGTTGCCGGTTTTCCCAACGATTGGCGGCTAGTGCAGAACAAGTATTGAAGTAAATACAAACATATATAACTAAATGTATAAATAAAGCAGGTATTGCCGTGGACATGGATGTGTTCACGGCAATTTTCATTTTAAGGTAGGAAAAAATTTAAGCGTGGCTATATTGTTCGCGCTCTGGGAGCCAGCGTTCAATAATCTTCTGGGCGTGTTCAGGGTAGTTTTGCTGGATATGGCGTGCTAACCGTTGCACTTCTGGCAACATATATTGATCTCGTAGCAAATCCGCCACTTTAAAATCCGCATTTCCTGTCTGCCTTGTACCTAGCAGCTCTCCGGGGCCTCGAATTTCTAAATCTTTTTGAGCAATGACAAAGCCATCGTTGCTATCTCGTAAAACTTGTAAGCGCTGTTTAGCGGTGTGAGTGAGCGGCGTTTTATAAAGTAGCACACAGTGAGACGCGACAGAGCCACGACCAACTCGCCCTCGTAGTTGGTGTAATTGTGCTAGTCCAAGCCGCTCGGGGTTATCAATTATCATCAGACTTGCGTTCGGAACATCCACCCCCACTTCGATAACGGTGGTAGCAACAAGTAACTGGATCTCGTTATTCTTAAATGCTGCCATGATGCTCTGTTTTTCGGCGGGTTTCATGCGACCGTGTATCAACCCCACTTTGAGTTCAGGTAGTGCCAGCGCCAGCTCTTCGCTGGTAACTTGGGCTGCTTGAGCTTCGAGCACCTCTGAGTCATCAATCAATGTACACACCCAATAAGCTTGTCGTCCTTCCTCTAAACAGGCTTGTCGAACGCGCTCGACAATATCACTACGTCGGGTATCTGGAATCGCTACTGTAGTGACTGGGGTTCTTCCTGGTGGAAGCTCATCAATCACGGAAGTATCGAGATCGGCATAGGCAGTCATCGCCAGCGTGCGTGGGATTGGCGTGGCGGTCATGATTAATTGATGTGGATGAAATCCTTGTTGTTCACCTTTCTCACGCAGAGCGAGCCGCTGGTGAACACCAAAGCGGTGTTGTTCATCAATGATGACTAACCCTAAAGAGTGAAAGCTCACTTGCTCTTGGAAGATTGCATGGGTACCGACGACCATCGAGACTTCACCACTCGCGATGGCATCTTGTTGTTGCTGGCGCGCTTTACCTTTTTGCTTACCCGCTAACCAGCCTACTTTGATACCTAGAGGTTCAAACCACTGCTTAAAGGTGTTCGCGTGCTGTTCTGCAAGAATTTCAGTCGGTGCCATTAAGGCAACTTGTTTACCATTTTCAATGGCGCACAGTGCGGCTAATGCAGCCACAAGAGTTTTACCGGAACCGACATCCCCTTGGATCAAACGCATCATGGGGGCATTTTTTTGTAAATCAGTTTCGATTTCAGCCACGACGCGTTTTTGCGCGTTAGTTGGTGAGAACGGTAAATTTGCAAGTAAAGGCGCTTTAAATTTCCCTGAAGATACCAGTGGCTCGGCATAGAGCCGCTCATTACCCGCCCGAATGGCGAGCATACTTAAATGGTGAGCCAATAACTCTTCAAGGATCAAACGCTTTTGAGCTGGGTGATGCCCCTTTTCCAACTCATCTAACGAAACATCCGGTGGCGGAGTGTGTAACAGTCGGATGGCATCAGGGAGGCTAATTAGACTACGGCTGAACTCTTCAGGCAGTAATTCTTGAATATTACCACTTTCTAGCATGGCTAGCGCTTGTTCCATCACTTTACGCAATGTGGCTTGGCGGACACCTTCGGTTGTCGGATAAACTGGCGTTAGGTTCTCTTGAAGGGCGATATTATCTGTTTCTTGAGAGACTTTGTATTCAGGGTGAATGATTTCAGGCCCGGTATTACCACGACGCACTTCCCCGTAGGCAGTCACTTGGCGGCCTTCGGCTAAACTGTTTTTCATCGCGGCAGAGAAATTGAAAAAACGAAGTGTGAGGTTGCCAGTGCCATCACTGATCAGGCAGGTCATCATTCTTTTGCGCCCAAAGACGACTTTGGTTTGTAGAACGTGACCGGTGATAGTGGCTGTTGTGCCGGGCATCAAATCTTTAATCTGATAAAGACGCGTATGATCTTCATAACGCAGTGGAAAATGCAGAAGCAAGTCCTGAACTGTGTTCAACCCGATTTTACTCATTTTTTCTGACTGGCTGGCACCAATGCCATGAAGTGAAGTCAGTGAAATGGTATTAAGCAGACCACGGTTCATGTCGATTCCTTAACTGAGTTGTTTTCTCTTCATTTTTTCAGAAAGCTGCATTTGTGCCCACCAAGCATCATCGGCTTCTATCTGACCTTGCTGATTGATAAATGGGCGAGGAAGCCCTTTGCGTTTAGCCACTTCAGCCAGTACAGGATAGCCACCTTCAAATAGCCATTCTTGTTGTTCTTGCTCAGATAATAGACTATTTTCTCGCTCATACATGCCTGCGAGTTGGCGCTGACGCTGGGCTTCATACAAAATAAGCGCAGAGGCGACAGAGACATTGAGTGACTGCACCATACCAACCATTGGGATGATAATATGTTGATCTGCAAGGGCTAATGCCTTGTCTGATATACCCGTTTTCTCTTGCCCCACCATAATACAGGTTGGGCGGGTATAATCAATTTCTCGAAAATCGACAGCCGCATCTGACAGATTCGTCACTAAAACCTGCATACCTTGGGATTTTATCTGAGTAATGGCACTTTCTGTGGACTGGTGCGAAATGACTTTTACCCAACTATTACTTCCCGCCGCAGAAGAGACAGAGAGTTTAACCTGTTGGTCTGGCCAAATGGCATGAATTTTATGGATCCCGACAGCATCAGCACTGCGCACAATTGCAGAAACATTATGAGGCTTATGAATTTCTTCAAGACAGAGTGTTAGGTCGGGCTGCCGCATCGCCATCATTTGGCAAATGCGGCGATAGCGGCGTTCATTCATAGTGAGAGTTCGTGTTTTTAATGGTATCGACTAATTACGGTTACGGCTGACGCGTAGAACGTCTGGCATGATACGAATTTTACGCATCACGTTAGCCAACTGAATACGGTTTTTAATCGACAAGCGAATAAAGGCACAGTAAACACGACCATCTTTCTCTTCAGTGTTCATGCTTTGAATACTTGAATTCGCATCATTGATAGCTGCGGTCAAGTTAGCAAGGGCACCTTGATGGTTTATCATATCGACTTTAATTTCAGCGATAAAATCCGTGTCTGTTTCGGTATCCCACTCGACAGCCATAAATTTATCCGGTTCTTTCTGATAACCACGGATATTGCGGCAAGATTCATGGTGAATAACCAATCCTTTACCTGGGCTAATATGCGCAATAATTGGGTCGCCCGGGATAGGTCGGCAGCATTTTGCAAAGGTGATTAAGACACCATCAGCCCCTTTGATGGACAGTTTATTACGGTTTTCCGTAATCACTGGTTCTTCAACGGCACTCGGCTGAGTACTTTGAGGGTTACCTTGCAAGTTGCGAGCCACCACAACACTCATAGCATTACCTAAACCAATTTCGGCAAGTAAATCATCAATCGAGTGGAGCTTCATGCGAGCTAACTCGGCATCGATGCTTTCACGAGGTATATCCGTGATTTTGGTGCCTGCACCTAGCGCATGATTGAGTAGGCGACGCCCTAAATTAACGGAGTCTTCGCGTTTTAAATTCTTCAGTAACTGGCGGATTTTTGCACGCGCTTTTGAGCTAACGACAAAGTTCAACCATGCTGCATTTGGTCGAGCGCCTGGAGCCGTAATAATTTCTACCGTTTGACCGCTAGAAAGTGACTGGGAGAGTGGGTAAGGTTGGCGATCAACTCGCGCACCCACACAGGCATGACCGATGTCAGTATGCACGGCATACGCAAAGTCCACTGGGGTCGCGCCTGTCGGCAATTCGACAATACGACCTTCGGGGGTGAAAACGTAAATTTCATCAGGAAAGAGGTCTGATTTTACGCTTTCAATAAATTCAAATGAGCTTCCCGCACTCTGTTGGAGTTCGAGCAAGCTTTGCATCCAACGCTGGGCTTTCACCTGAGCAGTGGTTCCCAATTCGCCTTGTTCTTTATATGCCCAGTGAGCAGCAACACCCATTTCAGCCATTTGGTCCATATCTTCAGTACGAATTTGTACTTCGACTGGTACCCCATGAGGCCCAATTAATGAGGTGTGGAGAGATTGGTAGCCGTTCGCCTTAGGAATAGCAATATAGTCTTTGATTCGCCCCGGACGAGGTTTATAAAGACTGTGCATTTGCCCTAAAACACGGTAGCAGGTATCAACGTCTTCGACGATGACCCTAAAAGCATAGATATCCATAATGGAATGGAATCGCTGCTCTTTTTGATGCATTTTTCGATAGATAGAATACAGATGTTTTTCGCGACCACTGACTGTACAAGGTACACCCGCTTCCGTTAATCGACCGTCAATTTCAGAAAGGATTTTTTGGATCATTTCTTTACGGTTACCACGAGCGGATTTCACCACTTCCTTGATAACACGATAACGGTTTGGATACAGCGCTTCGAAACCTAACTCTTCGAGTTCGGTTTTAATATGGTGGATACCTAAACGGTGCGCGAGGGGGCTGTAGATTTCCAGTGTTTCACGCGCTATGCGGCGACGCTTATCGGGTCTTAATGACCCAAGCGTGCGCATATTGTGAGTGCGGTCTGCCAGTTTGATCAAAATGACACGGATATCTTTCACCATTGCCATGATCATTTTACGGAAATTTTCTGCTTGAGCTTCTTTCTTGTCGCGGAAATTCAGCTTATCCAGTTTGGAAACCCCTTCGACTAAGCCGGCGACGGTGGTTCCAAACAGTTGCTCTATGTCTTGAAATGTCGCTGGAGTATCTTCAATCACATCATGAAGTAGCGCGGCCATCAGTGTTTCATGATCCAAACGCATTTCAGCCAGAATACAAGCAACAGCAACAGGGTGAGTAATATAAGGCTCACCACTGGAACGGGTCTGCCCTTCATGAGCATCCCGTGCGACAACATAGGCTTTTTTCAGTAATTCAACTTGCTCTTTTGGGAGATATTGTTGAATTATGAGATTTAGGCTTTCAAACAGATACAAGGCAGACCCACCTTAGTAATTAGCGACGACCTTCAGCGATCGCAGAAACTGCCTGCATTTCAGCGGCTTCTTGCTCTTGCTGTTCTTGGCGTTCACGCACATCCAAAATGTGACCGTTAATTAAACCTTCTTCTACTTCACGTAGCGCGATAACAGTGTGCTTATCGTTTTCTTCTGGAACTAAAGGATCTTTACCACCAGTTTGTAACTGACGAGCTCTACGTGCTGCGACCAGTACGAGGTCAAAACGGTTACCAATTTTTTCTACTGCGTCTTGAACAGTTACGCGTGCCATAAGTGTGCTACTCCAAAGAAATAAAAAAATGACCTGATATGATACTGAAACTATTCTCAGTCTGCTAGTAATTTGCTGATTAAAGCATCATGTCGCTGGACTTGGCGACCTAATCTCAAGCGCTCAGCACGCATGATAGATTGTAAATCGCTCAGTGCGGTGTTGAAATCGTCGTTTACAATGACGTAATCGTATTCATTGTAATGCTCAATTTCGCCAACGGCTTGTGACATGCGCTTTTCAATGACTTCATCACTATCTTGACCACGACCACGCAGACGGCGATATAGCTCATCTTTTGATGGTGGTAGGATAAAAATACTACGTGCTTCTGGCATTTTCGCGCGAATTTGCTGAGCACCTTGCCAGTCAATATCAAGAAACACATCCACGCCACTATTTAAGACTTCCTCAATAATGGGTTTTGAGGTGCCATAGTAGTTACCGAAAACACAGGCATGCTCTAAAAAGTCATTGTTCTCAACCATCTGAAGAAATTCAGCTTCAGAAACAAAGAAGTAATGCTCGCCATGAATTTCGCCTGGGCGTGCAGCTCGAGTTGTATGAGAAACAGAAACTTGAGTGTCATACAACGGTTGTGTCTTCAATAATGCTTGGATAAGACTGGACTTACCTGCGCCACTAGGAGCAGAGAGAATATATAACGTGCCTTGTATCATGATGATTTCTTGAATATTTGTGGGTTAGACATAAAAGATAGTGATAAACCCTACATAGTATACACGTACTTAAGGCAACATGCAGCGATATCAATTAACCATGAAATAAGAGTAAAAAATTTTGGTTATTAGAAAATTGCGAACGTCTTCCAGAAAATAAATGTAACGCGATGAAAATAGTATTTGTTTTACGAGTCGCTATGCAATTGGCAAAAGTACCTACTGTATCTCTTTATTGATTGGCCCAGAATGCAATGGCAACGCAGCGCTTTATCATTCAATTCATTAACGTCAATATAATAGGGACATTATGCATTACTTTTCAGTCAGGAAACTCTGGAAATTTGGTTGGTTCTGCCTATTACTTCAATCTGTTATTTCAATAGGCTACGGTGCGGAAATGGTAGATTCTCAAAAAGCATGCCGCTCACTAGACAATGAATTAATAAGAATGGAACAGCGGCGGCTGGGGGAGCAGCTACAAGAGTGGGATAGGCAATATCAAATCGACGGCGTGAGCGGCGTAAGTGATGAAGTTTATGATCAACTTTTGGCGAAGTGGCAGCAGGGACAGCGTTGTCAAAATTTGCCTGACACACTAACACAACCATTACAGCCTAAAACTGAACGATTAACAAAGCATCCCATACCCCATACGGGATTGAAAAAATTGAAATCAGAAGAAATAGCCGCATGGATAGCGCCTCGTCATGAAGTTTGGTTGCAACCTAAAGTCGATGGTGTTGCGGTGACGCTGCACTATGAAAATGGACGTTTAGTGTCAATGATCAGTCGGGGGAATGGGAGTGAGGGGCTTAATTGGCGAGATAAAGCCGATTTTATTCAAGCTATCCCCAAAACTATTTCAACGAAGCAATTTCTTGTTTTACAAGGGGAATTGTTTTGGAAACTCAATGGGCATGTACAAAATGCGGATGGTGGAAAAAATGCTCGGAGTAAAATTGCGGGTTGGTTGATGCGTAAGGATCAACCTAAGCAGGTCACGAATGATATCGGCATTTTTATCTGGGCATGGCCTGATAACTCAGTCGCTATGAATCGTCAATTGAGTGAATTAAATAGGCTAGGATTTGAGTTGGCACAACGATATAGCCATCCAATCGCAAACTATCAATCAGCAGCCAAGTGGCGTGACTACTATTATTCAGCACCGATGCCATTTGCAACTGACGGTATTGTATTGAAAAGCTTTCCATCGCCACCAGCATCAGCTTGGCAGGCAAACCAAAACAGTTGGAGCGTGGCATGGAAATACCCATTAAAAAGCGTGGTTTCAGAAGTTGTTGATTTCACTTTTCGGGTAGGGAAATCAGGGGCTGTAAATGTTATTGCTAACATTGAACCCATCACGATTGATGATAAACAAGTAAGCAAAATACGTATTGGCTCACTCAATTCATGGAAGCAAAAGGATGTGCTAGTTGGGGATAAAATCCAGCTAACATTATCTGGGCATGGTACTCCATTTATGGAGCAAGTCATTTGGCGGCGAGAGCTGCGTCAGTATCCAGATACATCATCTCTCGAAAACTTTCATTCATTGAGCTGTTTATCATATACACCGGATTGTGCACCCCAATTTGTTGCCCGACTTGCTTGGCTAGGCAAACAGTTAAAGATTCGCGGGGTGGGCGAAAAAACATGGAAGGCATGGGCGGAACAATATGGACTCTCAACGTTACTTGGCTGGCTTTCTCCTTATTGGCAAGATTCATTACCTAAGAATAAGAAAACGATAAATGCGCTTAGCCAGCTACAAAAAACATCGATGCAGCCGATAGTAAACTGGTTGAAAGGGCTTGGAATTCCTTTAGAAATCGGACAGCTAAACAAGATTTCCACGATAGAAAAATTGAATGAACGAGAGAGTGTGGAGGCGCTGGGTTTATCTGAAAAACGTAAACTGGCATTAAATCGCTGGCTGGCAGAGCCTGAAATTCAGAAGGCACTATATACTTTGCAGGAATTATACGCTTTACAGGAATTACACACGTTGCAGGAGCTAGATATCAGCCATTAGCGGTTAAACGAATGGCTGATAGTTTGGTTAATCTTGGCTTTCGTAATTAAAAATAGGTAATCCCAAGCGGTAGCGGATGGCGAGCAATCTCGCGCTTAAGCCTGCGACCAACGTGATAATGACCACGATATCTTTCGGAAGCGGTGTATATAGCAAACCGATATATAACCATGCGGCAGCAAAAGAGACGCCAGCGTATACTTCTTTTTGGAAAACCAGAGGGATGGTGTTACACAACATGTCACGAAGGACACCGCCAAATACACCTGTAACCACAGCAGCGATGGCAGCAATGATAGGGCTATAATTCATATCGAGGGCGATTTGAGCACCAAGAATAGAGAAGACGATTAAACCAATCGCATCAAGTATTAAGAAGAGCCGGCGAAGGTGTTTCATCATCGGGGCTATCCATATGGTGACAATGGCAGCACCTGCCACAGTCATGATGTATTCGGGGTGGGCAACCCAACCTAGTGGATAGTGGCCGAGTAGAATATCACGGACAGAGCCACCGCCGATGGCTGTTGCAGAGGCAATAATGATCACGCCAAAGACATCCATTTTACGGCGTCCAGCAGCTAAAGCGCCAGTCATTGCTTCGGCAGTAATACCAATAATATAGAGAACACTTAATAACATGATGGTTTTATTCAATACTATAGTGATTGTCTAAGGGTAATATTACTTGTGAAACTTCTCGACTGAGATTTTTTATTCTCTTAAAGAATTGATTAGTTAAAGTAATCCGATAGCCTGTGTTAAATGATGTCAAAGGATAACAGATTGAACAATAAAATGCCTTATAAAGAAATATGTATTACTGAGGATTCGCTGAGTCATCAGCTTACAAATATTAATGTTTGGACACCAGATAGTCAGTGGTTAGCTTATGATGTTCGACCAAGTGGCAGTTCATTTACCGGGAAAACCATAGAAAAAATTCATGTTACAACCCATCAAAAAGTGGAAATCTATCGAGGATTGCATGGTGCCCATGTTGGCGTAGTCACTGTAAGCGCTGAAAATCCGCCTCGTTATGCTTTTATTCAGGGACCAGAATATCCCGATGAGTCTTGGCAGTATGATTTCCATCATCGCCGGGGTATTTACGTTGATGACAACCAACTTGGTATTGCTCATCCGATTGATGCAATGTGTATTACGCCACCTTATATGGCGGGTGCGCTCAGAGGCGGAACGCATGTTCATGTTTTCAGCCCTGACGGGAAGTGGCTGAGCTTTACCTATAATGACCATGTTTTGCATGAACTCGATATCCAATTAGACCAACGCAATGTGGCTGTTGCCGTACCTGCAGGCGCTGTGACCGTTGAACCTATTGGTCATGAAAGAGAATATAGCGGCAATTTTTTCTGTAGTGTTGTGACGAAGACGACTTTGGCGCCAACTCCGAATAGTGACGAGATAAGCCGAGCTTATGAAGAGGGATGGATTGGTCAACATGGTTATATGGATCAACAAGGTGAGTGGCAAGCACGCGCATTAGCGTTTATCGGAGATACACATCATCAAAATGGTGACGTGATCCCTGAAGTTTATTTAGTTGATTTACCCGAAGATCCCAATGAATTCAAAATTCAAGGCGATAAACCTCTGCAAGGTACCGAAAAAACTATGCCAGCGCCGCCTAAGAATGTGAAACAAAGGCGCTTAACGTATACGCATCATCGGAAATTTCCAGGGTTAGCGAAACAGCCAAGACACTGGTTGCGTTCTTCTCCAAATGGCGAATCAATTGCTTGTTTGATGCATGATGATCATGGCATTGTGCAATTATGGTTGGTGGCAACAGCAACAGGGACGCTCACCCAAGTGACATTTGGCGAGTCTTCAATTCAGTCTGCATTTAGTTGGAATAAGACCGGTGAGTATCTCTGCTTTGTGTATGACAATAGCGTTGTGCGTTGCCATGTAGCGACCGGAAATTTAGAACGGTTAACCCGGAGAACAGAAATAGCCCCTGTTGCAGATGCCGTTGTCTTTTCTCCAAATGATAAATTTGTAGCATTTATGCGAGATATTGATGGGTTTAGACAGATTTATATTGTCGAAACAGGACTATCTAATTAAATTTTATCTGGAATAACACCTATGAAGAATAAAAAGATGAAAATTCATCTCTTTATTCTTCAGAAAAAGAGAGTTCAGGTCATCATTAAATTAAATGCTCAACATTCAATTAAAGTATATTGACTTGAAATTAATAAGTGTTGGGTTAATAGAATAGATTAAAAAAGATGGAAATTTGGTCAGTAAGATAAAGGTGTTATTAACCTAAATTAAGTTAATAATATTAATTGTATTTTAAGTATTATATTCCTGATTAGAGCATCAAGAAGCTACTTTAATATAGGGAAATCATTGAGGGTTCTTTGGCTGTTGTTTATCAGATTGCAGTTTATCAGGTGACTGTTTATCAAGTCTCTGTTTATCAAGTTGTTCTAAACGTTTTTTCGGTGAGTCGGCCTCTTGTGAGCCGTTTGAATGCATATAATCCATGGGGATTAATAATGTATCCATAAGTGCAGTAAATGGTAAATCGATAACCAGTAATGGCTTAACTACCCAGCCCGTATCTTCATGTTGCAGCATATCAACACTATTTTTTGTTCCAGGATAATAGCTATCAGTAGGACCAGCATGAGTCATAATACTGGAGCAGCCACTTAATGTAAGAGTCAATAATGTGGAAAATGCGAACGACCTAAAAAAAATCAAGCTTGGCATATATATGTTGACCTGCATTGAAATGGATTTTGTTTAATCAGAGATCATAATAACTAAAAACTAAAAATTCACAATCGAACGACCCTATTATTATTTAAGATACCCTCGGAATAATAGCTCTTTTTTGTATTATTTTATGTCGGTGATGTTAATAATTAGCAATTAAATTGTTTTTAACTAAAGTATAAAATTGCTCAATTGAATTGCTGTGAACTGTGCTCTATCACACAACTTCCTCTGTGTTTATTTGGCACAATCGATTCAGTTGCAAATGTAATAACTCCGTATGTCCCGTATTTTGGTTCATTGTTGTCAAAAGGATAGCGGTCTATGAGTGAATTAGCGCTTACAGTCAGTTTATTAGCATTAGCTGCCGCACTAGGCTTATGGATAGGTAATTGGAAAATCCGCAATGTGGGCTTAGGGATTGGCGGGGTTCTTTTTGGTGGAATTATTGTTGGGCATTTTGCGCGAAGTTATGGCTTGTCTCTCAATAATGACATGCTGCATTTTATTCAAGAATTTGGTTTGATCCTCTTCGTTTATACCATCGGGATACAAGTTGGACCCGGTTTTTTCTCTTCTTTACGTGTTTCTGGTTTAAAACTTAATGGCTTTGCCTTGATGGTGGTTATTTTAGGGGCAGTCGTTACTGCTATTATCTATAAAATCGCAGATATCCCTCTACCGATTATTTTGGGCATTTTCTCAGGCGCAGTCACGAATACGCCATCGTTAGGGGCTGGGCAGCAAATTCTATCTGATTTAGGGTCAGACCCGAGTTTGGTGGGACAAATGGGAATGGGGTATGCGATGGCTTACCCGATGGGAATCTGCGGTATTTTGCTGGTGATGTGGCTAGTTCGTATTATCTTCCGTATCTCAGTAGATAAAGAAGCCGCGGAGTTCAATAGTGCGAATGTTCAGCATCGTGACTCACTGCAAACGATGAACATCGCGGTACGCAATACCAATCTTGATGGCTTGATGATGCAAGATATACCCATGCTTGGCAGTGAAGACATTGTTTGCTCGCGGCTAAAACGCGGGGAAATGATGGTGGTACCTCAGCCGACGACAGAAATACATCTTGGGGATTTACTGCATGTTGTTGGGCAAAAAGAGGATTTAAATAAAGTTCGCCTCATTCTTGGTGAAGAGGTTGAAGCGTCATTATCAACTTCCAGTTCTGTATTGCATTCTGTTCGAGTGGTCGTGACTAATGACGCTGTATTAAGTAAACGCTTAAAAGAGCTGAATCTCAAGCAGAAATATGATGTGGTGGTAACGCGTTTGAACCGGACAGGGATTGACCTGATGGCAAACAACAATTCCATGCTGCAATTTGGTGATATTCTCAATATTGTTGGTCGTCCTGAATCAATTGAAGCGGTTACTGCAATACTTGGAAACGCGAAACAGAAATTACAGCAAGTCCAGATGCTGCCGGTATTTATTGGGATAGGTTTGGGAGTTGTTTTAGGCTCGTTACCGATATTTGTACCGGGCTTTCCTGCTGCATTGAAGTTGGGTTTAGCGGGCGGGCCGTTAGTTGTTGCTTTGATCCTTGGACGAATAGGTACCATTGGCCGGCTGTATTGGTTTATGCCACCAAGTGCAAACTTAGCGTTGAGAGAGCTTGGTATTGTGATGTTCTTAGCGGTTGTAGGACTGAATTCGGGAGGGAGTTTTATTGAAACTCTTATTCAAGGGGATGGGCTTACATGGATTGGCTATGGGCTATTAATTACCTTTATTCCTCTGTTTATCACCGGCTTAGTCGCTCGTATTTTCGGCAAAATGAATTATTTAAGCCTATGCGGTGTGTTGGCTGGGTCTATGACAGATCCGCCAGCATTAGCTTTTGCAAATAATATCCATCCAACCAGCGGAGCACCGGCACTTTCTTATGCCACGGTATACCCTTTAGCGATGTTTTTACGCATTATTTCGCCGCAGTTGTTAGCCATCTTATTTTGGGCATTATGATTGTGAGTCATGGAAGGAATAGGGTGTGGAGAAAAAGTATCCGTCTATATAAGGGCGTAATTGGTCTTTGTTCTCGCCATAACTGATATCAAAAAAGTGGTTTAATAACTACGAATAAGATTTGTCGTGAACAAATATATTCGATTTCAATTATGGAGTTCTCGCTAATTTTGGCCCTTTCCTCAATGGAAAGGGCTTTTTTTAACTCAATTTCTAGATTCAGCGTTCAGATTCTTGATAGGCTTTTTCTAATTCTTGAGCAAGGATTTGAATCCCTTGCTCAATCTTTTCTGGTTCAGGCACATAGTTCATTCGCATACATTCATGGGCATGTTGCCAATCTTCTTCAAGTCCTGGGAAAAAGTAATGTCCAGGGACCATCAATACACCACGTGCTTTTAAGCGGCGATAAAGTTCTAAACAACTAATTGGTAGATCTTTAAACCACAACCACAAGAAAATGGCGCCCTCAGGTTTATGAATAAGGCATTTATCTTCAGGGATATAGCGGCGAATAATCTTAATGACTTCTTCAACGCGCTGTTTATAGAATGGCCCTATAACATTTTGAGATAATTCAAATAAATCGTCACGCTGCAGCATTTCAAGTGCGATGCTTGGACCTATACCACCCGGAGCAAGACTAATAATGCCATTCATATTACTGATGGCATCAATTAACTCTTCGCTACCAATAATAATACCGCAGCGAGTTCCCGGTAAGCCGAGTTTTGACAAGCTCATGCAGAGAATGACATTTTCATTCCAAAATGGTGTGGCTTCGCTAAAGATAATGCCGGGGAAGGGAACGCCATAGGCATTATCAATCAATAATGGAATATTGTGTTGCTTAGCTAATTGGTCAAGATGCAGAACTTCCTCATCGGTGATCACGTTCCCTGTTGGATTGGTTGGGCGTGACACGCAAATCACACCAATATCTTCAGTGATTTCAAGGGTGTTGAAATCAACATGATATTTAAACTGACCTTCAGGTAAAAATTCAATTTGTGGCTTATTTGCCACAAAAAGGTCGTCATCAAGTCCAGAATCCGCATAACCCACATATTCAGGGGCAATTGGGAAAAGCACTTTACGAGAGATACCATCTTCAAAGCGACCAGCAAGTAGGTTAAATAGATAGAAAAACGCACTTTGGCTGCCGTTTGTTAGCGCAATATTTTTCGCGCTGATATCCCAGCCTAGTTTCGCTTTTAGAGTTGCTGCTAGCGCTTTCAACATGGCATCTTTGCCTTGAGGACCATCATAGTTACACAAGGTATCGGTCAATTGCCCATTGGCACACATTTCAGCGAGGAGGTCTTGGAAATATTTATCCATCTCAGGAATATGAGCAGGGTTCCCACCACCGAGCATAATAGCGCCGGGGGTTCTGAGGCCTTCATTCAAGTCTTTCATTAATTCTGAAATGCCTGAATTCTTAGCAAATTTATTACCAAATTTAGAGAAATTCATTGTATTTATTCACATTTGTTTATTAGGTTGTTAATGGAATTTCCAACATACCGCGCTCCTATCTAGAGTTCAATAGCTTAATTGCAGTTCTTTTTCATATAAAATATCAAGTATAGATAACAAATTAGTTTTTTAGATTAACTTATTGACTAAGCTTGGTTTATTTATGTTGTTATATATTCAGTTGCCATCGATAAATTTTGATTTATCGATACTGGCAACAATTTACAAGGTGGTCATTAACCATGCCAGTGGCTTGCATAAAGGCGTAGCAGGTAACCGAACCTACAAATTTGAAGCCATGTTTTTTCAGTGTTTTAGACAACGTCTTAGAAAGCTCTGTTTCTGCAGGAAGTTGTGCGGATTCAGTCCATTTATTGACGATGGGTTGGTGGTTTACAAAGCCCCAAATGAAAGTAGAAAAATCTATTCCTTCGTTTCTCATCGCTAAATAAGCTTTGGCGTTAGCAATAATCGCGTTGATTTTTAATCGGTTACGAATAATTCTAGCGTCTTGCATAAGGCGCTCTACATCTTTTTCATCCATCAAGGCAATCTTTTCAGGATCAAATTGATGGAATAGGTCTCGGTACCCTTGGCGCTTTTTCAAAATAGTGTACCAAGAGAGCCCTGCTTGCTGGCCTTCGAGGCAGATCATTTCGAATAATTCTTGATTATCCTTGGTGGGTTTTCCCCATTCATTATCGTGATAGGCAATATATTCGGGATCTTGGTTGACCCAATGACAGCGAGTGAGTGAGGTTTCCATTTTCATCCTTTTTCTAATAATGTTCAGATTGTGGGCAAGAATAGAATCTTTATACTGTATAAAAACACAGTTTTAAAGAGATGAAATTAATTTTTTTTCTTTTTAGAATGGTTACAGGCGTATTCATTGCTGTATATCTGGCGGTCAAAGGGTATACTGGTCACTTTCTTAAATTTCACGTATCGCGTGCGGATCTAACATGCAAAAGTTTGATACCAAAACCTTTCAAGGTCTTATCCTGACATTACAGGATTACTGGGCGCGCCAAGGCTGTACCATTGTTCAACCACTGGACATGGAAGTCGGCGCAGGTACTTCACACCCAATGACGTGTTTGCGCGCTTTAGGTCCAGAACCTATCGCGGCAGCTTATGTTCAGCCATCTCGCCGACCAACTGATGGTCGCTATGGTGAAAACCCGAACCGTCTACAGCACTATTACCAATTTCAGGTGATCATTAAGCCTTCGCCTGACAATATCCAAGAGTTGTACTTAGGTTCATTAAAAGAACTCGGTATTGACCCAACTGTCCATGATATCCGCTTCGTGGAAGATAACTGGGAAAACCCAACACTGGGTGCTTGGGGTCTGGGCTGGGAAGTTTGGTTAAATGGTATGGAAGTGACTCAGTTCACTTACTTCCAGCAAGTGGGTGGTTTGGAGTGTAAGCCTGTTACCGGTGAAATCACTTATGGTCTTGAGCGTCTTGCTATGTATATTCAAGGCGTTGATAGCGTGTACGATCTGGTTTGGTGTGATGGCCCGCTGGGTAAAACCACGTATGGCGATATTTATCACCAAAACGAAGTTGAGCAATCCACGTATAACTTTGAACATGCCAATGTTGAGTTCTTATTCAAATGCTTCGAAGAGTATGAGAAAGAAGCTCAATATCTGCTTGCTTTAGAAACGCCTCTGCCACTTCCGGCTTATGAGCGTATTTTAAAAGCGGCTCATACCTTTAACTTACTGGATGCCCGTAAGGCAATTTCAGTCACAGAACGCCAGCGCTATATTTTACGCATCCGTACCCTGACGAAAGGGGTGGCAGAAGCTTATTATGCTTCTCGTGAAGCGCTGGGTTTCCCTATGTGTCATAAGAACTAAGAGGCTGTCATGACTCAACAGACTTTCCTAGTGGAAATCGGTACAGAAGAGTTACCGCCGAAGGCTCTTCGTTCTCTTGCAGAATCATTCGCAGCTAACTTTACTGCGGAATTAGAGGGTGCAGATATCGCTCATGGTGCAGTGAACTGGTTTGCTGCACCTCGTCGTTTAGCGCTGAAAGTGGAAAACTTATCCGCGGCTCAGCCAGATCGCGAAGTTGAAAAACGTGGCCCTGCAATTTCCCAAGCATTTGATGCTGAAGGTAAACCAACAAAAGCAGCTGAAGGTTGGGCGCGTGGCTGTGGGATCACCGTTGACCAAGCAGAACGCTTAACTACCGATAAAGGCGAATGGTTACTGTATCGCGCACAAATGAAAGGGCAGCCAGTCAGTGAATTATTGATTGATATGGTTAGCCGTTCACTGGCGAAATTACCTATTCCTAAATTAATGCGCTGGGCAGATAAAGAAACTCAGTTTGTACGTCCTGTACATACTGTGACATTACTGCTGGGTAGCGATGTTGTTAAGGGCGAAATTCTTGGTATTAAGAGCGATCGTATTATTCGCGGTCACCGTTTTATGGGTGAGGCTGAATTTACTATCGATAACGCGGAACAATACCCAGAAATTTTACGCACTCGCGGTAAAGTAATCGCAGATTACGCTGAGCGTAAAGCGACAATTATTGCCGATGCAGAAAAAGCTGCTCAGGCGTTGGGCGGTAAAGCAGACCTAACCGACAGCTTAGTTGAAGAAGTGGCTTCTTTGGTTGAATGGCCAGTAGTATTAACAGCAAAATTCGAAGAGAAATTCTTAGAAGTTCCTGCTGAAGCACTGGTATACACCATGAAAGGAGACCAAAAATATTTCCCTGTTTATGATAATGCAGGCAAGTTAATGCCGAACTTTATCTTCGTGGCGAATATTGAATCTTCAGATCCTCAGCAAATTATCTCCGGTAACGAAAAAGTCGTTCGCCCGCGTTTAGCGGATGCGGAATTCTTCTTCAAAACTGACCGTAAACAACGCTTAGAAGACAACTTACCACGTTTAGAAACTGTTCTGTTCCAGCAACAGTTAGGTACTCTGCGTGATAAAACTGATCGTTTAGAAGCATTAGCGGGTTGGATTGCAAGCAAGATTGGTGCGGATGTGAATCATGCAACCCGTGCAGGCTTACTGGCTAAATGTGACTTAATGACCAACATGGTCTTTGAATTCACAGACACTCAAGGTGTCATGGGTATGCACTATGCTCGCCATGACGGTGAGTCAGAAGATGTTGCTCTTGCACTGAAAGAACAATACCAACCGCGTTTTGCGGGGGATGAACTGCCATCTACCGATGTTTCTGCGGCATTAGCATTAGCAGAGAAAATGGATACTCTCGCAGGTATTTTTGGTATCGGTCAGCATCCGAAAGGGGATAAAGACCCATTCGCTCTGCGCCGTGCGGCATTAGGTGTGCTACGTATTATCGTTGAAAAAGGCTATCAGCTTGACCTTGTGGAAATGACCCAAGAGGCTGTGCGTCTGTATGGCGATAAACTAACTAACAAAAATGTCGTGGAAGATGTGGTTGAGTTCATGCTGGGTCGCTTCCGTTCTTGGTACCAAGAGCTAGGCTACAGCATTGACACTATCCAAGCCGTATTAGCACGTCGCCCAACTCAGCCAGCTGACTTCGATGCGCGTGTTAAAGCAGTGACTCACTTCCGTTCTTTAGAAGAAGCACAAGCGCTGGCAGCTGCTAATAAACGTGTTTCTAACATTCTGAGTAAGTCAGAAGAGAAACTCGCTGATAGCGTGTTAGCGTCTGTACTGAAAACGCCAGAAGAAGTGAAGTTAGCGACTCACGTCGTGGTACTGCAAGACAAGCTTGAGCCAATGTTTGCTGAGCGTAACTATCAAGAAGCACTCGTTGAGTTAGCCTCTTTACGTGAGGTGGTTGATGAGTTCTTTGCGAACGTCATGGTGATGGATGAAGATCCTGCTGTGCGGAATAACCGTTTAACACTGTTAAGCCAGCTTCGCGAGCTATTCTTAAAAGTAGCAGATATTTCACTGCTTCAATAGGTTGATTTTTAGTCAGTTATTTTTGATTTAGAAAATAATTGTATAAATATGACCTTCCCAATGATTGGGATAAATAAGCGCTAAAATATTTTTAGCGCTTATTTTTTATCCAAAAATAGACGTAAAAATAAGAAACCATACCATTTTGATGGTTTTATCAGCATACGAACAGTTTTAGCGAAAAATAGGGTTGACGATCCCCATTCTTGGCAGTATTATTCACACCGTTTTCGGCGAGTAGCGCAGCTTGGTAGCGCAACTGGTTTGGGACCAGTGGGTCGGAGGTTCGAATCCTCTCTCGCCGACCAAATTCTAAAACCCACCTCATTGAGGTGGGTTTTTTCGTTTCTATCTCCCTCATTTTCCCAACTCCTTTTCGTGACGACGATTATGCTCATTTAATACATATTACGTATTAATAAGCTTTCCATTGCTTCTAAGCTAAGTTGCTCAGAACAAAACCAGTCTACCTATTAAAACCAGCCTACCTATCGAAACAAGTCCGCTAATCAAAACTAACCTTCATAATCTGATTGGTATTTTCCCCCGTGATTCCCTGAAAATGGTAAGAGGATATATAAATCCGCCAATAATTCTTTTTAGTATAAAAAACATGCAAAACAATCAGCTAACAAATAGTTTCATGTGAATTCTATTTAGCGTTTTATGTTGCAATTTTTTGTATTGCCCACTATTTCCGCTCAGTAATTCAGCACTTAATCACAAATATACAAATAATTAACGTCCTTATAAAAATCTATCCAGTAATGTTTCTGTGGTTATAATCGCTAGAAAATAAACATTTTCGTAACATATAAGGCTATATTTACACCGAAATTATTCGAAAAATGTTATTTAAGCGAAATTGTTACAGTGAATAATGCTATTGACGAAATGTATTCCAGTTGATTAATTGCACAGTGAATAACAAAAAATACAGATACGGCATCTGTCTTATCCAAGATGGATTTCAGTATTCGATAAAACAACATACACCACAGGAGCATTACCAATGACGCTCTCGATGAAAAAGACAGGTTTATTGGCGGTAGGCTTAACATTAGCTGCTTTAGCGGTATCTGCCTCAGTACAGGCTAAAACACTGGTCTATTGTTCTGAAGGTTCACCTGAAGGGTTTAACCCACAGTTATTCACCTCTGGAACAACTTATGATGCAAGTTCAATTCCTCTGTATAACCGTTTGGTTGAATTTAAGCTGGGTACAACTGAAATTGAGCCGGGCTTAGCAGAAAGCTGGGAAGTCAGTGACGATGGTAAAGTGTACACATTCCACCTGCGTAAAGGCGTGAAGTGGCACTCCAATAAAGATTTCAAACCAAGCCGCGATTTAAATGCGGATGACGTGATCTATACGTTCATGCGCCAAAAAGATCCAAACCACCCATACCACAAAGTTTCTGGCGGCAGCTATGAATACTTTATGGGAATGGACATGGATAAAATCATCGACAAAGTTGAAAAAGTCGATGACAACACCGTTCGTATCACATTAACACGCCCAGAAGCGCCATTCTTAGCGGATATGGCAATGGACTTCGCATCAATCTTATCAGCGGAATATGCTGATCAAATGATGAAGGCAAAAACCCCAGAGAAAGTTGACCTGAACCCAATCGGAACAGGGCCTTTTGAACTGCAACAGTATCAGAAAGATTCTCGTATTCTGTACAAAGCGAACAAAGATTACTGGGGCACAGTACCGAAGATTGACCGTTTAGTCTTCTCTATCACCCCTGACGCGTCAGTACGTTATGCAAAACTGCAAAAAAATGAGTGCCAAGTGATGCCGTATCCTAACCCGGCAGACTTAGAGCGCATGAAAGCAGATAAAGACATTACCTTGTTGGAGCAGCCTGGTCTGAACGTAGGCTACCTGTCTTACAACGTTGAGAAGAAACCATTGGATAACCAAAAAGTTCGTCAAGCGCTGTCGATGGCAGTGAACAAAGACGCCATTATCCAAGCGGTTTATCAAGGTGCGGGTCAAAAAGCGAAAAACTTAATTCCACCAACTATGTGGGGTTACAACGACGCGATTAAAGATACCGAATATAACCCAGAAAAAGCCAAGAAATTGCTGGCGGAAGCGGGCTTCCCAGAAGGTTTTGAAATTGACCTGTGGGCAATGCCAGTTCAACGTCCATATAACCCGAATGCTCGTCGAATGGCAGAAATGATCCAAGCTGACTGGGCGAAAATCGGCGTTAAATCGAAAGTGGTTAGCTACGAATGGGGTGAATACCTGAAACGAGCTAAGAGCGGCGAACCTCAAACTGTGATGATGGGTTGGACTGGGGACAATGGTGACCCTGATAACTTCTTCGCGACCTTATTCAGCTGTGCTGCGAAAAAACAGGGTTCTAACTACTCTAAATGGTGTAATCAAAGCTTTGAAGATGTGATCCAGCCTGCGCGTATGACTGCGGATCACAACAAACGTGTCGAACTGTACAAACAAGCTCAAGTGATAATGAACGAACAAGCGCCTGCGCTGATCGTCGCTCACTCCACCGTGTTTGAGCCAGTGCGTAAAGAAGTAAAAGGCTACGTGGTTGATCCGTTAGGTAAACACCACTTCGAAAACGTAGACATTGATAAGTAATTGTTTTTAATCTGTAAATGCCCTTCGTTGCCTCTTTGCAGCGGAGGGCGTTTTCTCCTCTGACGTTCAGAAGATGCAGATAAATTTAGTTATTTGTGAGCAGATGAAAACGTTGTTTTTCTGACCAGCCAAGCGGACTAAGAGCCGTCGACGGCATTATTAAAGAGACTCAGGATATGCTGCAATTTATCCTCCGACGATTCGGGCTCGTGATCCCCACCTTTATCGGTATCACGCTACTTACTTTTGCTTTCGTTCACATGATCCCAGGCGACCCTGTCATGATTATGGCGGGTGAACGCGGATTATCCCCAGAAAGACACGCTTATTTAATGGCTGAATTAGGACTCGACCAGCCACTTTGGAAACAATACCTCCATTATCTGAACGGCATAATGCATGGAGACTTAGGGATCTCCTTAAAAAGCCGAATCGGCGTTTGGGAAGAATTTTTACCTCGCTTTTTAGCCACCGTAGAACTAGCCACTTGCGCCATGATTTTTGCGGTTTCTGTTGGTATCCCTGTGGGGGTTTTAGCGGCAGTTAAACGTGGTTCAATTTTCGATCACACGGCGATCGGTGTTTCATTAACGGGCTACTCTATGCCGATCTTCTGGTGGGGGATCATGTTGATCATGCTGGTCTCTGTTCAGTGGGATCTCACTCCTGTTGCGGGAAGGGTAAGCGACACCGTTTTCCTTGATGACTCGAATCCGCTCACGGGCTTTATGCTGATTGATACCCTAATTTGGGGGGAAGCGGGAGACTTCAAAGATGCAGTGGAGCATTTAATTTTGCCATCCATTGTGCTCGGAACCATTCCACTGGCAGTGATTGTGCGTATGACCCGCTCGGCGATGCTGGAAGTATTAGGGGAAGACTATATTCGTACGGCGAGAGCTAAAGGTGTTAGCCGTGCTCGCGTGATTTTAATTCACGCCCTGCGTAACGCATTACTGCCGGTTGTCACGGTAATTGGTCTGCAGGTCGGTGTGATGCTCGCCGGTGCCATTTTGACGGAAACCATTTTCTCATGGCCGGGGTTAGGTCGTTGGTTAATTGAAGGATTACAACGTCGAGATTATCCAGTGGTTCAAGGTGGCGTTTTACTTGTCGCAACGTTGATTATCTTCGTTAACTTAGTGGTTGATGTGCTGTATGGCATTGTTAACCCACGTATTCGTCATAAAAAATAAGGAGCGCAAACATGTCTCAAACAACTGAGTCGAAAGCTGTCAGCGCCCCGAAGCCGATGACACCATTACAAGAATTTTGGCATTATTTTAAGCGCAACAAAGGCGCGGTCGTGGGGATGTTCTACATCATTTTGATGGTGTTAATTGCGATCCTTGCGGGGGTATTAGCGCCTCATGCGCCTGATGAGCAATTCCGTCAGGCATTGTTGACTCCTCCAGTTTGGGAAGAGGGGGGGTCATGGGAGTTTATTCTTGGCACGGATGATGTCGGTCGCGATTTATTATCTCGCCTAATGTACGGAGCAAGGCTTTCGTTATTAGTGGGCTGTCTCGTGGTGGTGTTATCCCTAATTATGGGGGTGACTATTGGGGTGATTGCGGGCTATTTTGGCGGCGTAGTGGATGCACTGATTATGCGTGTCGTCGACATTATGTTGGCTCTGCCAAGCTTGTTACTCGCATTGGTCTTGGTGGCCATTTTCGGTCCCTCGATTGTCAATGCCTCGATAGCGTTAACCTTTGTGGCATTACCGCACTATATTCGTTTGACGCGAGCCGCGGTGCTGGTGGAAGTGAATCGTGACTATGTGACTGCCTCGAGAGTGGCAGGTGCAGGGGCATTGCGTCAAATGTTCGTTAATATTTTACCTAACTGTCTGGCTCCGCTGATTGTTCAGGCATCTTTAGGCTTCTCGAATGCCATCTTAGATATGGCTGCACTGGGTTTTCTGGGAATGGGGGCGCAGCCACCAACTCCAGAATGGGGAACTATGTTGTCTGATGTGTTGCAGTTCGCACAAAGCGCATGGTGGGTTGTCACGTTCCCTGGATTAGCAATTTTATTAACGGTATTAGCGTTTAACCTTATGGGTGATGGTTTACGTGACGCCTTTGATCCAAAACTCAAGCAGTGATGAGGTAATCTAATGGCATTGTTAAATGTAGAAGAACTTTCCGTTCACTTTGGTGACGAAGGAACCCCGTTTCGCGCCGTTGACCGCATCAGCTACCAAGTTGAGAAAGGGCAAGTGGTGGGGATCGTCGGCGAATCAGGTTCAGGTAAATCAGTTAGCTCACTGGCGATCATGGGGTTAATTGATTACCCCGGCAAAGTGATGGCGAAATCGTTGCAATTTGATGGACGTGATTTATTGTCCATCCCTGAAAAAGAGCGTCGTCAAATTGTCGGCGCAGATGTTGCCATGATTTTCCAAGACCCGATGACCAGTTTGAACCCGTGCTTTACCGTCGGTTATCAGATTATGGAAGCGCTAAAAGTACACCAAGGGGGCAATAGAAGCACCCGTAAACAGCGGGCAATTGATCTGCTAAATATGGTGGGAATTCCTGATCCGCAGTCGCGCCTTGACGTCTATCCACACCAGTTATCTGGCGGGATGAGTCAGCGAATTATGATTGCGATGGCGATTGCGTGTCGTCCAAAACTGTTGATTGCCGATGAGCCAACAACCGCGCTCGATGTGACTATTCAGGCGCAAATCATCGAATTATTGCTTGAGTTACAACAACAAGAAAATATGGCGCTAGTACTGATTACCCATGACTTAGCGTTAGTGTCGGAAGCCGCGCACCATATTATCGTGATGTACGCAGGGCAAGTGGTTGAGTCTGCGAAAGCGAAGGATATTTTTAAACATCCAAGACACCCATATACCCAAGCATTGCTGCGCGCACTGCCTGAGTTTGCTAGCAACAAATCGCGTTTAGCTTCTTTGCCGGGTGTTGTACCCGGTAAGTATGACCGCCCTGAAGGGTGCTTGCTCAACCCGCGTTGCCCGTATGCAACGGATCGTTGTCGCCAAGAGGAGCCTGCGTTACAAACCATTGGTGACCGTCAGGTGAAATGTCACATGCCACTGGATGATATGGGGAGACCAACGCTATGAGTGAGCAACAAGCCAAAGGAATGCCGCTCTTAAAAGCGGTGGATTTAAAAAAATATTATTCTGTGAAAGGCGGCGTTTTCTCGAAGGAGAAAACACTCAAAGCGCTTGATGGTGTCTCTTTTGAATTAGAAAAAGGGAAAACACTGGCAGTAGTTGGGGAGTCAGGTTGTGGGAAATCCACGCTTGGGCGCCTGTTAACGATGATTGAGCAACCATCTGCCGGTGAGCTGTATTATCGTGACCAAAACTTGCTAATTGCTGATAAAGCAGCAGAGAAACTTCGTCGTCAAAAAATCCAAATTGTCTTTCAAAATCCGTATGGTTCGTTGAACCCACGTAAAAAAGTCGGGCAAATTTTGGAAGAGCCTTTATTGATTAACACCTCGCTGTCGAAAGAGCAGCGCAAAGAAAAAGTGTTATCAATGATGGCAAAAGTGGGTTTGAAAACCGAGCACTATAGTCGTTATCCACACATGTTTTCCGGTGGGCAACGGCAACGTATCGCTATCGCTCGTGGGTTGATGTTAGACCCTGATGTGGTGGTGGCGGATGAGCCAGTATCGGCGTTGGATGTGTCCGTGCGTGCTCAAGTATTGAACCTGATGATGGATTTACAGCAAGAGTTGGGGCTTTCCTATGTGTTCATTTCCCACGATTTATCGGTAGTAGAGCATATCGCGGATGAAGTGATGGTGATGTATTTGGGGCGTTGTGTGGAAAAGGGGACTAAAGAGCAGATTTTTAACAATCCTCAGCACCCATACACTCAAGCGCTACTTTCTGCGACGCCACGCTTGAACCCTGACCAACGCCGTGAACGCATTAAATTAACGGGAGAATTACCGAGCCCAATGAATCCACCTCCAGGGTGTGCGTTTGCAGCACGTTGTCGACGCGCTTTTGGTCCATGTACGCAATCTCAGCCTGCATTGAAAAACTACCGTGAGCAGTTAGTCGCTTGTTTTGCCGTTGATGAAGACGAAAAGCAGGCAATAGTCGCAAATTAATCACGTTAGACGGCAGAAAAGCAGACTTTCTGCCGTTTCTTCATGCTGTATTTACTCACTTTAGCGGTTAATTTGGAGCTTATCCTAAATAAGTGATCTTTCTTTTTTAAAGCTGCACCTTTATACGGAAAATCAAGTATACTGTTTGTCCGATTTTTTCTTTAAAAAGCAGCTTGATTAGGAAGGTTGTGGGAAATGAACACTCGTGTCCAACGTTCACTCACGTTTAAGAGCATGGTCGTATTCTTTGTGATTACGTTGCTTTTTCTTGCACTTTTTTTGTCCATTCAATTTACTTACCTCTTAGAACAGCGCAAACAAGATTATTTAAATCAACTGAGCAATGCCGTAGTTCAAGTCCAAAAACCATTGACGGATTCGCTACTTAGCTCCGATTTAAACGAAGCCAAAAGGCTACTTGTAAGCCTGAAAACCTCGGGGATTATGGGAAAAGCCATTGTGACGGTGGATAATGCGACGGTAATGAATTTAAGCTTTGCCACGCCGAAACCGATCCCTGAATGGTCTTTACCGCTGATTGGTATTCCGGTGGAGATGACTGTCCCATTGTATGCCTATGGCACGATGGCGCCACAAGCGAAACCTCAAGGTTATTTGACGTTACAAGTGGATTCTAACCGGGTTTATCGTTTTGCACTCAACACATTTGCGTTGTTAACGACAACGTATTTGCTGCTAGCGCTGATTATCTCTATTGCAATGACGTGGTGTGTGAGCCGCATGATTGTACGCCCACTGCGTAAAATGGCGGGGGAGTTGCAAGCAAATCAACACATCGACCATTTGGAAGTTTCTCAATATCATCAAGATGATGAGATAGGGTTATTGGCGAAAGGTTATAATCGTCAAATAAAACAACAAAATTCAGATTAAGCCATGAACATGTTATAAGGTTTGTGGTCTAATATCATTACACATACCTATCATATTGTTAGCAGCAAGATTCGGGCGACTTACTCACTATCTGTCGTATCCAAAATGCGAAATATCAGCAGATAAATGGTGATGTTTGACATGCATTTTAGTGATCAACTTAGCGACTTAGCGTATTGAGCGCCGCCCAATTATCTCAATAACATGCAACGATGTTTTTTTCGGGTATAGTGATAATCAAATTTTTGATGAAGCCAAACTATATCGCTTAACCGAGTCAATTAGCGTTTTTCGTTAATTTTTCTGTTGCTGTTTACGGTTAAATACAAGGATATAAAGAACATAGGGGTCTACATGCAGGGTTTGAAAGTGCGATATATCATCGGCGTGGTACTTTTATCAGTCACTGGTTTTGCTAGTGCTGAACCTTTACAACCCGATCCAGCATGGCAGCAAGGAAAGCTCGAGAATGGCTTTAATTGGCAGTTATTACAAACACCACAGCGTCCAAATGATCGAATCCAACTTCGGTTAGCCATTAAAACAGGTTCGTTATCTGAAAAAGCCAGTGAAAAAGGGTACAGTTATCTGATCCCTAGAATGGCGCTATTCCATCAATCTGAAGCTTTCCCTGCAGCTACATTACAAAATTTTTGGCGTCAGGCAACCGACCCTGATATGCCGCTACCTCCAGCCGTGGTTTCTTACGACTACACAATTTATAGTTTAAGCCTGCCTAACAACCGCCCTGATTTGGTGAAACAAGCATTAAGTTGGTTGGCAACGTCTGTCGCTGGGGCGCAGTATACTGAGAATTCATTGCAGAGTGGCTTAACAGTTCCTAATATTCCAGTGGCTACCTTGCCTGTAAATGCCAATGACCCTGTTTGGCGTGCCCGTCTCAATGGGTCGGCGATGCTAGGTTATGATCCAGGACAGAAGCCAAACGGTAAAGTCGATTTAGCCAGTGTGAATTCGTTCTATCAAAAATGGTACACACCCGATGTTATGACGTTATACGTCGCGGGACATGTGGATTCTCGCATGCTATCTGACAGTATCACTCAAGCGTTTTCATCATTAGAAGGCAAGCGCTCTGAGCCTGTTTCGGTTGCCGTTTTATCGTCAGTTAAGCCTCAGGCAATTGATATTCTTCAAGATAAATCAACGCAAGATACGCTTTCTCTAATTTGGGATATCGATTGGTTACCCATTAAGGATTCCAACGTATTGCTGCGTTATTGGGGAAGCGACCTCGCTCGTGAAGCCATTTACCGCTCATTGCAGAAAACCTTTAAACAAAAGTTTGCTGAAGATGGTGTGACCCCAGGCTTAGATTGTCGTGTTCAGTATCAAAAAGCGAGTTGCACGTTAGCCATTTCTGCACCACCAGAAAAAATGGCCGCAGTAGCAGATGTGGCGCTGAACGAACTGGCGACAATCAAACAAAATGGTATTGACCCAGAGCTGTTCAACGACATGATGAAAGAGAAGCAAGTTCAATTATCACAACTGTTTGCGGCATATGCACGTACCAGTACCGATGTGTTAATTAGCCAGCGTTTGATTTCACAACAAAATGGCGTTGTGGATATCGCTCCTGAGCAGTATCAATTACTCAGACAAGCGTTCTTAGGGACTCAAAATCTTGAACAAGTGAATATGGAAGCGCGTCGTTTACTGTCTCAAGAAGCAGCGATTGTCTTAGCGCAACCGAAAGAAAAACAGACCATGGATGCGGAGCAAATTCGTCAGAAATTCACGCAAGTGTTATGGCCTAAATTACCTGTGGTTGTGGAGCCGGCACCTGAATCTCCAGCAGTCGCAGAGCCTCAAGAGGGCGAGCCTGCACCAGCGTTACCGATTCCAGCACCATTGACTCGTTAGTGGTTAACTGAATAAAAATAGCCCTCAATAATGAGGGCTATTTTTTTGTGTTGATGGCGCTTTATTTAGACGTCAACAATGCTTCAATCGCGTTAATCAGTACGTTCCGTGAATCTCGATTATCCACAAAACCCGCAGCACTGGTTTGAGTTGCCGGTGAGTAGTACGCAACGGAACCCCAAAAGCCTAAATGGGAATAGAGTGTCATGCCGTTGACCTCGCTGACCATGATCCCTTGCCGATAGCCTTGCGCCCCTTCATGGGAACCTGCACTTAACATGGTGTCTAAGGTTTCTGATTTGGTAAAAATCTTACCGCTAAATAGCGCTTCAAAGAACTGTGCCATTTGTTTCGAGGACATCACTAAGCCACCACCGCCATACACATCCATTGAAGGATCCATGTCGGAGCAATCGAGTTTTCCGAGGTACTGTTTTGCACGAGGTTCCGTTGTGGCAGGGAATTCAAACGTTTCCCAGTAAGCGCTCTGCAAGCCAATTTCATTAAATTTCAAAAGTTCTCGGACAGCTTCTCCCAATGCTTGCCCCGTCATTCGCTCAATAATATTCCCAAGCAGAATATAGCCCGTATCAGAATAGATAAAAGCTTCAGAAGGACGGAAAAAGGGGTGATCTTGCTGAACATATAGTTCAATTTGCTCTGAACGTGTCCATTGATAATCAGGACGTTTTAAGACGTCTTTGAGGTATTCCTCGTTGGCATGATCCAATAGCCCGCTACTGTGGTTGAGTAGGTGGCGGATCGTAATCGCCTCGGTGTCATATTTTGGTGAGAGTAATTGATTGTATTTGTGTGAAATATAATGAGAAATGCTGTCATCCACAAACAGCTTTCCCATTTCAGCCAAGCGTAAAATCGCTGCGGCGGTAAAGGGTTTGGTGTTACTCGCAATGCGCAAAGGCGTATCGACAGTTAATGGTTTCCCCGCAAGATCGCTACCTCGCGCGCAGAATGTTCCAATGCAGTTTTGTGGCTGATTATGGTAATAAACGACGACACCACAAGATAGATTTTCCAATTGAGAGATTAGCATTGTCGGCTTCCTTAGGTGCAGGCTTACTGTATCTTCGGCTGTTTGTCGCTATAACATACACGCTTAAAATGCGTTTAGTTTACTAATTTTATGATAGTAATGAGAAATGCGGCTGTTATCACATTCCGAAAAACAGTTAGGTTCATTGGATTAATATTGGGATAGAATGTTAAAGATACATATTATATGCAATTTATTAACATGCTATTCATCTATCGCGTAAGCATAAAAAGGTAAGGAAAGTATGAGCCACTCCAATGTATTACTGCACCGCCTCAACCTACGTTATCCTATTATTCAAGCACCTATGGCGGTGGTTTCAACACCTGCGTTGGTAGCCGCCGTTTGTGAAGCGGGCGGATTGGGCTCCTTAGCACTGGGTGCGAGCTCGGTAGATCAAGCAAGGTCAATGATTGCCGCCACTCAAGCACTGACGGACAAACCGTTTAATGTGAATGTGTTTTGCCATACGACACCACAACGCAATAACCAGAATGAACAGGCTTGGTTGGCACATTTACAGCCTAAATTTCAGCAATTTAACCGTCAAGTCCCAGAGCAATTGGATGAAATTTATCTCTCATTTTTAGATAACCCAGCCATGTTGGAGCTTTTTTTAGAAATGAAACCCGCAGTCGTGAGTTTCCACTTCAATGTGCCGTCTCGTGAAGTTGTCAATGCCTTGAAAGAAAAAGGTATTTTTACGATGGCGACGGCGACAAACTTACATGAAGTCCAATTAATTGAACAAGCGGGTATTGATGCAATTGTGGCGCAAGGAATAGAAGCGGGTGGTCACCGTGGCATGTTTGATGTGCAATTAAAAGATGAAGAACTGACGACAAATCAGCTGGTTGCGCTACTTGCTAAACACACCCAATTACCGATTATTGCGACAGGGGGGATCATGGACGGTGCGGATATCAAGCAAGCCCTTGCTCATGGTGCCTCTGCCGCACAATTAGGAACCGCCTTTCTGTTATGCCCAGAATCTGCGGCAAATGAAGGATATCGTCGTAAGCTGAAAAGCCAAACGATGGACAATACTTATTTAACTGCCGCTATCTCAGGGCGGCCTGCTCGAGGTATTTTCAATCAATTTATGCAGGCAGGGCAGGAATATGATGTGAATAAATTGCCAGATTACCCGATTGCTTACGATGTGGGTAAGCAGCTGAATGCCGCGGCTACTCACTCAGGCAGTGATGAATTTGCAGCTCATTGGGCGGGACAAAATGTGGCAAAAGTCCGTGAAATGAGTGCAAAAGATTTGATGGCGACGTTAGTGAAAGAGATGGAATAAGCAAATAAATGGAATAAATGAGAGAGGGGAATGATAAATCCGTCATTCCCCTATGATTGAGATTAAGAAGTGAGAACGTCTTGTGCGCCACCTTTCGGCTCATCCGTGGCAATCCACGCGGCGCAAAAGAGTGTGAGTCGGGCAAAGAAATAGAAAAATGCCATTAACCCCAATACTGAACCGAAAGCTGCACCCGATGGTGAAGAGGCTAAGGTTGGTAAAATCCATGTCATGACAGATTTGATGATTTCAAACCCAATAGCAGCGAGTAAGGTGCCTTTCAGTAGTGAGCGGCGACGGTGCTGCATACGTGGTAAAATCCAGAAAATCCACAAAAATAATAAGAAGTTAGCGGTAATGGAAATTGCTAAACCAATCAATGTCCAAACTGGTCTTAGCCACTCGATGCTGTCTAAGCCAAGTGTACTGACAATGGTCGCTTGCGCAGAGCCTGCTACGGAGGTCAGTGTAATGGTGACAATCAACGCAATTAGTAAGCCAATTAGTGCGAAAAAGTCCCGAATATAGCGGAAAATGATATTTTCTTGCTCTGATTCATTCCGTTCCCAAATGGTGCGAGATTGCGCCAAAATCGCTAAGCGCAAGTTATTCACCCAGTTAACGCCAGAATAGACCGCTAACGCTAAACCCGTTAACCCCACAGTAGTACGTTGGCGGATGGCGGTATCAATGGTCTGTTCAAGGGTATTGGCAAGTGTGGGATCAGTAATGTTGGCAGAAATGCCACGAATGAGCTTTTCAAGTAATTCAGGATTGCTGGCTAACACGAAACCTGCCGCAGCGAAGCTAAACATCAGTACGGGGATTAGAGATAAAAACGAGAAATAGGTAATTGCGGCACCAAACTGGTTACCCATTCTATCGGTAAAACGTTGAGCCGTGCGGATTAAATGCGCAATAAATGGAATTGCACAAACAAAATCAACCACCCTCATTGAGAACGTTAGGGCTTTTTTACTGCCATCTAGGCTTTTGTTTAGAGTGGATTTTAATTTGTTGGTCTCTTTTTGTTGCTCATCTTGCATGTTTGACATGCGTTCCCCTTTTCACTGCTTAATCAAAATATGCTTATAATTCACCATTCTATATTCTTTTATACTATAGCCTAAGTTTGTTGATAATTTCACCCTATGCCTTTATTTATCCAAAATTAGGCATAGGGTGAGATAAAGAATAAAAATTAACTATTTGATTAAACTTGAATTTTTATTAAAGGGTGTCTTTGTAGATGTCTGAAAGGTCTTGGGCTTCTTGAAGCTCTGCCTTTGCTTCGGCAACTTTACGCTTATGTTTAGCGATTTTTTCAGGGTCACCTTTTTGAATAGATTCCTGCAATTCAGCTTCGCGCTCAGCAACTTTTTTCTGCTTTTCGGCAATTTTCTCCTGACTATCGCGATACAGCGAATCAGAGGTACAGTAGCGGTTAACGTTCTCGAGTGCGCGCTCTAAGCCATTTACGCGGTAGGTATTACCGTGTGCTTTGGCATATTTGAGCTGAGTTTCAATTTTCTGCTTTTTGATTTCACACCCTTGGGATGAATTACCTGCTATTGCAGGATTATTCACTAAAAATACAGCCAATATGGAAGATATTATAAATACTCGTTTCATTGGTTTTCCCTATTATGGTTTTTAATTTTGCTTAGGATAACTTTTTGGTAAGGAAAGGTCATGTGCAATTTTGTCATGTTTTGTCACTATGACAATCCCATCAAATTTTAGCTATAATGGCGCGAAAGAAATTATTCGGTCTATTTTTCATTCAACAGACCTTCTGTACAGATTCTATTAACAGCATTCACAAAAGTGACTGCTGAATTCCTCAGGAAATAAACGCGACATGTTAAGTTATCGTCATAGCTTTCACGCAGGCAACCATGCGGATGTTCTCAAACATACGGTGCAAAGTCTGATCATTGAATCTCTTAAAGAAAAAGAGAAACCATTTCTGTATCTGGATACCCATTCCGGCGCGGGTCGTTATCAATTAACCAGCGAACATTCAGAAAAAACAGGGGAGTATCTCGAAGGGATTGCACGAGTTTGGGAGCAACCGGACTTACCTGAGGAACTACTGCCCTATATGCAAGTTGTACGCCGTTTAAATGAAAACGGTCGCTTACGTTATTACCCTGGCTCGCCACTATTAGCGAAACATTTACTGCGTGAGCACGATAAACTGATTTTAACCGAGTTACACCCAAGTGATTATCCATTATTGCGTACTGAATTTTCTCGCGATGAGCGTGCAACAGTTGCCCGCGAAGATGGTTATCAGCAGTTAAAATCGAAATTACCTCCGCAAAGCCGCCGTGGTTTTATGCTGATGGATCCACCTTATGAGATGAAATCAGACTACGAAGCGGTCGTAAAAGGCGTTGTCGAAGGCTATAAGCGTTTCGCAACAGGCACTTATGCGATTTGGTATCCGGTAGTTCTGCGCCAGCAAATCAAACGCATGGTGAACCAGCTCGAAGCAACGGGTATCCGTAAAATTCTGCAAATTGAATTAGCGGTGCGCCCTGATAGCGACCAACGCGGCATGACTGCATCCGGTATGATTGTCATTAACCCGCCTTGGAAACTTGAGCAGCAGATGAAAAATGTCCTGCCATGGTTACATAAAACACTGGTGCCAGAAGGCACTGGGCATACATTAGTTGAGTGGATTGTACCTGAGTAAATTGTACCTGAGTAACAATAGACTCTGGCTATTGCAGTAACAGGCAATAGCTATCTTAAATGTTTATGTTTACATAGCATAATAAGAGAATATTAACGTATTCGTAATTCAACAAATGGGAACAACCAAGTTATGAGCAAACATTACGACTATATTGCAATTGGCGGCGGTAGCGGCGGTATTGCGTCAATGAACCGTGCGGCAATGTACGGACAAAAGTGTGCCCTGATTGAAGCTAAAGAGTTAGGCGGCACTTGTGTTAACGTCGGTTGTGTACCGAAAAAAGTGATGTGGCATGCGGCGCAAATTTCTGAAGCAATTCGCGCTTATGGCCCAGACTATGGTTTCGATACCACTATCAATGATTTCAACTGGAAGAAATTAATTGAGAGCCGTACTGCTTATATCGACCGAATCCACCAATCTTACGATCGCGTACTTGGCAATAATAAAGTCGATGTGATCAAAGGTTTTGCTCGTTTTGTTGATGCACATACTGTTGAAGTGAATGGCGAGATTTACACCGCGGATCATATTCTGATCGCAACGGGTGGTCGTCCGGTGATCCCTGCGATCCCTGGCGCAGAATATGGCATGACCTCTGACGGTTTCTTTGAGCTGGAAGCTCTGCCTAAACGTGTTGCTGTCGTCGGTGCAGGCTATATAGCTGTTGAACTGGCGGGTGTTTTAAATGGTTTAGGTAGCGAAGCGCACCTGTTTGTGCGTAAACATGCTCCACTGCGTGCGTTTGATCCGCTTATCGTTGAAACCTTAGTGGAAGTGATGAACGCAGAAGGCCCAACGCTGCACACAGAATCTATTCCGAAAGAAGTGGTTAAAAATGCAGACGGTTCACTGACACTGAAATTAGAAAATGGTCACGAGCAAACTGTCGATGCGCTGATTTGGGCAATCGGTCGTGAGCCAATGACGGATAACCTGAATATTGAAGCGGCAGGCGTTGAGCTAAACGCGAAAGGCTATATTAAAGTCGATAAATATCAGAATACTAATGTTGCTGGCGTGTACGCGGTAGGCGATAACACCGGTGCGGTAGAGTTAACGCCAGTAGCGGTTGCTGCGGGTCGCCGTCTGTCTGAGCGTTTATTTAATAACAAGCCTGACGAGCATTTAGATTACACCAACGTACCAACGGTGGTATTCAGCCATCCACCAATTGGCACAGTAGGTTTAACCGAGCCAGAAGCCATTGAAAAATATGGTGCTGATGCAGTGAAATGCTACAAATCTTCATTTACTGCGATGTATACCGCGGTGACTTCTCATCGCCAACCATGCCGTATGAAGCTGGTGTGTGTGGGTAAAGAAGAGAAAATTGTCGGCATCCATGGTATCGGTTTTGGTATGGATGAAATGTTGCAAGGCTTTGCGGTCGCTCTCAAAATGGGTGCAACCAAGAAAGATTTCGACAACACTGTTGCAATCCACCCGACTGCAGCAGAAGAGTTTGTGACAATGCGTTAAGCATTTGCGTGCAGTCAGTCATAAATAATAAGAAAGGTCAGATAATAGGGAATACTTCAAATATCTGGCCTTTTTATTCTCTCATCTATTTACTTAATGTTTGATTTTACCGCAAAACAACTAACATGTATGGTTATACAGTCATATTTAAATTTAGATAACTAGGGATAATTTCAGCGTATATTAACTTAACGGGTAATAAGTGAAATTTTTTAAGAATAATTATTTGGTTCTACCTTAGTTGGTAGGTTTGAAAAATGTGCATATGTGTTTTTCCTAGTGGTGAATTTAATAAAAACCTAGTAAATTCTTTTTAATACAAATGGTTAAATGTGTATTTTTTCTCTGTGCTAACGAAATCAACGCGTATGTGAACTAATAAAATGTTAGCCTCACAAATCAGAGAACTATTATGGAAGAAACTTGGGTGTCTGGCTCAATTGCTTTCATTAGTATTGAAACTTCCATTAGAACCTTCACTTCTCTCCTAGAAAAAATATCGGGCGTGAAATTTCAAAAAAAGGAAGTTGACGAGGCAGGGAGTAGTTTTCCTAGGGCAAAACGAGTCAGTGACTTTGCTCATTTAGAAAACTGAGGATTAACTTAGGTATGGAAACGTAATGCCTCATCAACTGACGCAGCTTTGCTACGCCGATGTCAGAAAGGCACGTAGTTGATTGACTTGTTAGGAGTATAAGCCTGACCCATTTCTATATTTTACAGTAATCATTGAAGGTGGAATAGTGCCTCGGTAAAAGTACCAGTGAGGGGCAATTGGCTGGTTACTTTCCATTATCCTGGATGTTTCTGCGTCTTGAGCATCATTTGATCCCCCAATTGGAAATCTTGCGCTAGCTAAGCCAGCTGCTTTGTGTAGTACTTTTTGTGTTTGATCCCGCTGAAATTTTATCAGAACAAAATCGATAAAAGAATCGTAGTCTATCAAATTAGGGTCATGCTCATCGATCTCTATCTCCAAAACTACTTCAGTTTGATCGAATAGCTGCAACTCTCTATTAGGGGCTAATCCTGAAATTAAATTTGGATAATGGCCTGCCATAAAATTAAACTGAGGTGAGACATTTTCAACAAGCTTTTGCCCGGTTATTAGTCCGTTACCGTTTGGATCTAACAATGAAGTTAATGAAACAAAAATATCCTTTAACCCAAACGGGGCAATCCCTGCCAAAATACCTTGCTTGAGAATGCTATCTACCGCATCTTTTCGTGTAAAATGATAAAATATCATGAAACTCCTAACATTTTATTAGTTGGCTGGCTCGTTTTTCTGGAGGTGCCCAATCGACCAAAATCAATTTAACTTACTAAATAATCGCAGAAAAACGGTTGAAATCCACCCGCTATTATACAAAAACCGAAAAAACTAGCCAGCTTGAATACGTCTGTTTTGCTCTGCTTTATAGCTTTTCAGCGCCCTCGGTACAATAAGCTGTATATAGCGTCAGTACTTTGCTGACTAGACACAGACAGCAATGGTTTCATGGCAATTGAGGTACGAGAAAAGGAGTGGAAAACCGAATCACTGTGGCTTGCGAGGCTGAACATCGCTAGCACGGAATGGGGAAAAACCTTCTCAGAGCGAAAGACAAACGACGACAAAAAGCATCGAAAAGTTTCGAGCTTTATTGTCGAGGTACCAAACTTTAATGTTCGACCACAGTTTATAGCTAACAGTTGATGCAATTAAACCTGACAGCTTACTCTTTCACACATCTCACTAATGTTTGATTAGAAGAATAAGTGATATGCTTTTGGGCTATGCTCTGACCATGTTCTAGGGCGGTAGCTATAAATCGGTTTTCCCCAAATTTTGATAGTTTCCCAAGGGGCTCGCCGGAGCGCTTTATACACTGGAGTTGGCAATTGAGAATGATGAGATTCCATACGTTCATCGATGAATGCGGAGATGCTATTAGGGATAGGTACAACCTCAATAATCATGAAAATAGCTGTTCAAACCGTTTATATCGATCTTCTTGCATTAAGTGAAAATGAAAAAACGAGTTGCAGCTAACTAAGATCATCTGTAACCAGGCACAGCCGACGTGGATCTGGTTTATAAATTGCGAGGCTCTTTTGGACACTTTGCGAGCTGGTTGGCTCCGTTCTCTACTCACTACTTTTTGCGTGGATCACGTCAGAGTGACTTTTCTGTTAGATAGCCGCGAGCACTACAATAATATATTTCTAAGTTATTCAGCCCCTCTTTATAAAACGACTACAGCTCTTGAGAATCCAACAGTTTAAACTAGCTTATCTCAAAGTAACTTTATTCTGTGGAGGGGGAACAAGCCTTAGATGATTAATATCGTGTTATTTTATTCTAACAATTTGTTTTCTCTGCTGTTCAATTAGCTCATTCACAAGTTGGGTAATTTTGAGGTGAGCTTTTCGCAAGGCATGAGATAGCTGATGGTGCTCAGCAGCCATTTTCGCGACCATTACTTTAAGTTCATCAACCTGCTCACGGTACTGAATTTTAATCCGCTTTTCTTCGTTGCGTTTGAATCTTAATTTTTCAAGATCGGATTCGATTGGTGTAATGGATGATGAAGCTTTAATCTTTGCAGCTTCCGATTGTGCTTTAAGCTTAAACTCTTTGTAGTAATTGAAGTGGTCAACAAAAATTGATCACAGTTTTAGAGTTTTCCCAATATAATCGTTCTGATTCATTGGGCGTTAAGCCACCGTTATATTGATGGGGTCTAAGCTGACTATAATACCCGATGATATATCGTGTTATTTCTTGCTGTGCTTCTACAAAATTAGGGTAGCTTAAAATGGGTACCTAATCCGTTCACTGGATTGCCCTTTAATATCCACATACCCTATTTTGGCTTTGCGCTCTTCCCGTAAACTCAGGCGTAAATTTTTAGCCACATGCTCGTCAACTTCATTAAGTTGGGTCGTCGGGGCAAATAGCGTATTACTGTTTAGGATGATCTGCGCCTCTTTACCCACCACGGCATTGATTTTATTGAGCGTGCGTAACGCTGAATTTTTGAGTTCTTCATCGGTATTACTTTGTACCCAGCGTAAACCCAATATCAGCGCTTCCAGTTCATTCTTATCGAACATCAATGGCGGCAGTAATAATCCGCTTTTTAACTGATAACCAATGCCCGCTTCCCCGGTAATTTCAGCCCCCTGAGCTCGCAGTGATTCAATATCGCGATAAATAGAGCGAACGCTAACACTTAATTGGGTGGCGAGAGAATCCGCTGTCACCGGATAGCGTTTTTCTTTTAAGATTTGTAATAGTGTCAATAAACGCTGGGAACGGGTCATGGAATTCTCAGTTAGGACGTTATGCAGTGAATAGCTCACCATACTAAAGAAACCTGCATTTTAATGCCAATCCTCTTATTTATACTCTAAAGATTTTTATTGGATATTCATTTGCTCATAATTTTTTAATTATAGTAGACCATAGTAAGTTGAGTATTTTTACAGGTTATCATTCGACAAAAATTTGTATAACAAGAGAAAAAAGATGGTTAGTGCTTATCCTTGGAGTAATAAAAATTACTGATAGGTATTTAGGTTACTGCACTATAATTAATGAAATAGTTACTATTGATGAATAAAACTTTCAGTTGGATTATAATTTTCAATTAATTGTAGAACTATAAATTACAAAAAAATTGACAAAAGAAATCGCATTTTTTTAAATCAATTCGATACATTTTTAATAAAAAGGGAGTTGTTATGAAAATAAATGAAATTCTTCTTAAGAATTTTAAAAGATTTACAGACTTAAAGGTTAAGAATATTCCTAATTCTGCAAAGTTAGTTGTTTTAGTTGGTCCAAATGGAAGTGGTAAAACATCATTGTTTGAAGCTATACACTGAGAGATCCCCTCATAATTTCCCCAAAGCGTAACCATGTGTGAATAAATTTTGAGCTAGTAGGGTTGCAGCCACGAGTAAGTCTTCCCTTGTTATTGTGTAGCCAGAATGCCGCAAAACTTCCATGCCTAAGCGAACTGTTGAGAGTACGTTTCGATTTCTGACTGTGTTAGCCTGGAAGTGCTTGTCCCAACCTTGTTTCTGAGCATGAACGCCCGCAAGCCAACATGTTAGTTGAAGCATCAGGGCGATTAGCAGCATGATATCAAAACGCTCTGAGCTGCTCGTTCGGCTATGGCGTAGGCCTAGTCCGTAGGCAGGACTTTTCAAGTCTCGGAAGGTTTCTTCAATCTGCATTCGCTTCGAATAGATATTAACAAGTTGTTTGGGTGTTCGAATTTCAACAGGTAAGTTAGTTGCTAGAACCCATGGCTCCTTTGCCGACGCTGAGTAGATTTTAGGTGACGGGTGGTGACAATGAGTCCGTGTCGAGCGCTGATTTTTTCGGCCTTTAGAGCGAGATTTATACAATAGAATTTGGCATGAGATTGGATTGCTTTTAGTCAGCCTCTTATAGCCTAAAGTCTTTGAGTGACTAGATGACATATCATGTAAGTTGCTGATAGGTTTCCAGTTTTCCGCTCCTAGGTCTGCATATTGTACTTTTCCTCTTACTCGACTTAACCAGTACCAACCCAGCTTCTCAACGGATTTATACCATGGCACTTTAAAGCCAGCATCACTGACAATGAGCGGTGTGGTGTTACTCGGTAGAATGCTCGCAAGGTCGGCTAGAAATTGGTCATGAGCTTTCTTTGAACATTGCTCTGAAAGCGGGAACGCTTTCTCATAAAGAGTAACAGAACGACCGTGTAGTGCGACTGAAGCTCGCAATACCATAAGTCGTTTTTGCTCACGAATATCAGACCAGTCAACAAGTACAATGGGCATCGTATTGCCCGAACAGATAAAGCTAGCATGCCAACGGTATACAGCGAGTCGCTCTTTGTGGAGGTGACGATTACCTAACAATCGGTCGATTCGTTTGATGTTATGTTTTGTTCTCGCTTTGGTTGGCAGGTTACGGCCAAGTTCGGTAAGAGTGAGAGTTTTACAGTCAAGTAATGCGTGGCAAGCCAACGTTAAGCTGTTGAGTCGTTTTAAGTGTAATTCGGGGCAGAATTGGTAAAGAGAGTCGTGTAAAATATCGAGTTCGCACATCTTGTTGTCTGATTATTGATTTTTCGCGAAACCATTTGATCATATGACAAGATGTGTATCCACCTTAACTTAATGATTTTTACCAAAATCATTAGGGGATTCATCAGAGCTATACATCATTGGTATAAGTATAATGGATTTTATCAACACTCTACTCAAGATTATTTGATGAAATCAAAAGATATAAATCCCTCAAATTGGTACCAAGATAATGTAAGAATTAATTTTTCTGAAGAAAAAAAATATGAGCCTGAAGAAATAAAATCAAAATTTTACTTTAGGACCGCATACCGTAATGAACCTGATTTTAACGTATATCAATTAAATCAGCAGCCTGATCCAACTACGAACTATAAGTTCGAAACATTGATGCAAAATGATCAGGTTGTTTCTGAAAATTATCAAAGGCTTGTGGCAAATACGTTAACAGGGATATATGACGAATCTAACGATAACAAAACTGTAGAAGAGCTCAGAAGTGAATTAATAGGTAAAATTAAAAAATCATTATCAAATATATTTGATGAGTTAAACTTAAGTTCTATAGGTAACCCTCTAATAAACGGTAGTTTTTATTTTACAAAAGGAATAGCTAAAGATTTTCATTATAAAAATTTATCGGCAGGAGAAAAGTCCGTATTTGACTTAATATTAGATATGATAATTAAATCTGAATTTTATTCAGATGCTGTTTATTGTATCGATGAGCCAGAGGCCCATATGCATACTCGTTTACAATCTAAAGTACTACGAGAGATATATAATATTACTCCACCTAACTCTCAATTATGGATATCAACACATTCTGTAGGAATGCTTAAAGAAGCAGAAGATATTGAAAATGAGTATCCTGGAACAGTAGTGTTTCTTGATTTTCATAATAAAAATTTTGATTTTTCTGAAGTAATTGAGCCAACGAAGATAAGTAAAGCTATTTGGGATAAATTTTTTGATTTAGCATTTGCCGATTTTTCTAAGCTAATTTCTCCTAAGCAGATAGTTTTTTGTGAAGGAACATCAAAGGGTAGAGAGTATAAAGATTTTGATGCGCAAATTTATAATAAAATATTAGGTCAAAAGTATCACGAAACAACTTTTATTTCTATTGGATCTTGCTCTGAATTAGTGGATATTGAAAACGAACCAATGAAAATTGTTTCTAGTATTTTAAAATCATCAAATATCATAAAATTTATTGATAGGGATGACAAAAGTAATCAGGAAGTTAAAGAACTTCTTGATAAAGGCATAAAAACATCATCTAAAAGACATATTGAATGCTATGTTTTTGATGATGAAATAATTCGTAAATTATGTATTTCTCAATCTAAGCCAGACTGTATTGACAGATGTTTGGAAGCAAAAAAAGAAGCAATGGAAGCTAGCAAAAATAGGGGGAATGCACCTGATGATATAAAATCAGCGAGTGGGGATATTTTTGTTAAAATTAAAAAAATATTATCACTAACTCAGTGTGGAAATTCAAAGTGTGCTTTTATTAGAGATACTATTGTTCCATTAATTACAGAGGATACAGATATTTATAAACAAATAGAAAAAGATATTTTTGGATAAAAATTGGAAGTAATGATATTAGCACCCTCTATTAGACTGAAAATCTGAATAGAGGGGTAATTTATGATTTTTATAGGCGTTACTGGCTTTTTTGCCACCAGGAAACAATATAGTCCGCCACCTGTTCAGGATTATTGATATCCAATTGCGGGACGTCAGTATCGATAATTTCGTCGCTGGCAACCGCCACGACATACTCGTCGATTAAGCCGTTTAGTGGTTTACCTACATCGGATCGAAATAGCGCGATTTTATCGATAGGCTCACTCTTGAATCCTTCCACTAAGATCAGATCTAGCGAAGCAGGATCAAAGCGGCTAGCCAGATAGCCCAGATCCATTTCATTGCATTCAGGGGTTTCGGTCATTAATGCCCAGCGCTGATTGCTGGCGACTAACGTTTGGTCTGCACCTGCTTTGCGTAATTCATAACTGTCTTTGCCCGGCGTATCAATTTCCATATCGTGATGCGTGTGCTTGATTAAGCCCACACGAACATGACGCTGTCTCAGTAAAGGGATAACTTTCTTGAGTAAAGTTGTTTTCCCGGTGCCACTGTAGGCGGTGATCCCGAGTAGAGGTAACGTGTTCTGGTTCATGATTTTTTTTGTTGTAACTCCCAGTTACGGCTATCTTCCGGCGTATTTAAGTTAGCAAATGTGCCGGTTTCAGAGGTAAATATGACGCCTTTTGCATCGATCTCACGCATAAATAGCATCAATTTGCGATCTCCTCTTGCGAGGTAATCATCCAACGGTTTCTGCAGAGACCGATGGAGTAGGGTAAATGTCGGGTGTTCTCGTTCGTTATCACAGGCATAGCAGGCAAGGTGCTTGCCTTTTTCGCGAAACATTTTTTCGGCTAAATCAGTTGGGAATTCGGGAACATCACAAGGGACAAATAGCAGCCAATCAGTGGTGACTTGATGAAGTGCAGCTTGCATCCCTGCTAAGGGGCCCGAAAAATCTGCGGTTAAATCCGTGAAAACGGGCAGCTGGCTTTGTGCATATTCTGCATGGTGGCGATTAGCATTGATCATCAATTGACCGACTTGCGGCTGCAAACGCTCAATAATATAGCGGTATAACGGCTTACCCAATAAAGGAATTAACCCCTTATCTTGGCCACCCATGCGGGTGCCTTTGCCCCCTGCAAGGATCACGCCTGTAATCGACTGACGAAATGACATGTTCAATATCTCTGAAAATCTTAGCGAAAATGTTTTAACGAACTTAAGTAGTTTTTTGAGTATAGTAACAGCTAAAATCTATTCTATTTTCCTATAAAATCAATGAATATTAATACAAGAAACGGTTAAACTTTACTTAGATTGACAACTGTTCCCTTTTTCTCTTGTAGGATTATTGGTAACTTGTATCGAATATTCGTGATAAGGAATAAACATGAAATGCCATCGTTTAAATGAAGTCATCGAACTTCTGCATCCAGTATGGAAGGACAATTCAGATTTAAATTTAGTGCAATTACTGCAAAAACTGGCAGATGAAGCAGGTTTTAAAGGCAGTTTATCTGAACTGACAGACGACGTATTAATTTATCATCTAAAAATGCGTGGCACTGACAGCAATGCGGTGATCCCCGGTATTCAAAAAGATTACGAAGATGATTTTAAAACGGCCATTCTACGTGCTCGTGGCATCATAAAAGATTAAATGAACATGGATTTAACAGAACAATCGAGCTTCCACTTTAGTGGGATCTCCCCTGATTTGATCCTTGATGCTCTGATGGAAGCGGGGATTTACCCAGAATCAGGGCTGACAGAGCTTAACAGCTACGAAAATCGCGTTTTCCAATTTCAGGATGAAAATCGCCAGCGCTATGTGGTGAAATTTTATCGTCCTGAACGCTGGAACCGTTCTCAAATTCAAGAAGAGCATGATTTTACCCTTGAGCTACAAGATGAAGGCTTATCGGTGGCTGCGCCGTTAGAATTTGCTGGGCAAACGGTATTAGAATTTGGCGGGTTTATGTTTGCACTCTTTCCGAGTATCGGAGGGCGCCAATATGAAACGGACAATTTATTCCAGCTTGAGGGTGTCGGCCATTTATTAGGGCGAGTGCATCAAATCGGTAAACAGCGAAACTTTGCATTTCGTCCGACTCTTGGTGTGGAAGAGTATCTCGACCAACCGCGAAATATTATCGCCGCCAGTTCATTAATTACTGAGCGTGATAAAGCACCATTGATAGATTCACTGGATAAGTTGATTGCCCAAGTTAAGGCTCTGTGGCCTGCTCAGCAATCTTTTATTCGCCTACAAGGGGATTGCCATCCCGGCAATATTCTGTGGCGTGATGAAGCGTGGCTGGTGGATTTTGACGATGCACGCAATGGCCCTGCGGTGCAAGATTTATGGATGTTGCTTAATGGTTCGCGCCAAGAGCAAATTATCCAACTGGATACGTTATTAGAAGCGTATAACGAATTTTGTGATTTTGATGTACGTGAGTTAAAGCTGATTGAACCGCTACGTGCGATGCGAATGGTGCATTATTTAGGATGGATCCTTCGTCGCTGGCAAGATCCCGCTTTCCCGAAAGCATTTTCTTGGATCCAATCTGCTGATTTTTGGCAAAAGCAATCTATCGAGTTTGCACAGCAAACTGAGCGGTTGTTAGATGCTCCTTTGCAATTGAACCCGCAATTTTAATATTTAAGACTGTGTTTTTGGAGAAAGTTTTCTATGAAAAAAATCATGTTGGCTTTGATTGGTATTGCCATGTCTTTTGGTGCTGCTGCAGCAAATTATTCAGAAGGTAAAGAGTACACGGATGTTAAGCCTCCGGTGCAAGACTTACCGCAAGTTTTGGAGTTTTTCTCATTCTACTGCCCACACTGTTATCAGTTTGAAAGCATCTACAAAGTGCCACAAACGGTAGAGAAAAACCTGCCAGAAGGTGTCACTAAAGCGCGTTATCACGTTGATTTCTTAGGCCCTCTAGGCGCTCAAATGACTCAAGCGTGGGCTGTGGCGATGGTGCTGAAAGTTGAAGATAAAGTGACGCCAATTCTGTTTGAAGGAATTCAGAAAACCCAAACTATCAATACCCCTGCGGATATCCGTAATGCGTTTATTAAAGCGGGCGTAACAGGTGAAGAATACGATGCAGCGCTGAATAGCTTTGTCGTGAAATCGTTAGTTGCTAAGCAACAAAATGCTGCACAAGATTTAAAACTGCGTGGCGTGCCAGCGTTATTCGTCGATGGTAAATATCAAATCCGTAATAACGGAATTTCTGTCGATAACGCAGAGGATTATGCTAAAGAATACTCAAAAGTTGTGAACTTCTTAGTCAGTAAAAAATAATCAGTGAAGATAGCGGCAATTTGTCGCTATCTTTTTATTTGCTGATTGTCCGTTATCAATATCCACAATTCGACCATCCCCCCTGATTTGTGATAAATCAAAGCCTCATTAGCTAACTTATTGATTTTATTTTATTGTTTTCTTCTTGCAATTCTCTTACTCATTGAATCCTTTAGATAACTAAATTTTACTCACAAAGTTATCCACAGGAAGTTATCGTGTGAAAAATGGGATAACTCGGCGGGAAATTGAATCTCAAGGTGTATCTGAAGCCACAATGTGGCATCCTATCCCCCATTCATTCCCGATAAAAAAGATGATGACAGATTATGGCTCAGATTGCTGAAAATCCCCTTATTTTGGTAGATGGCTCTTCCTACCTGTACCGTGCTTATCATGCATTCCCTCCATTGACCAACAGCGCTGGTGAACCGACCGGAGCGATGTATGGCGTGTTGAATATGCTGCGTAGCCTAATCATGCAATATACACCGAGTCATGTGGCGGTTGTCTTTGATGCTAAGGGAAAAACGTTCCGTGATGAACTGTTTGAAAGCTACAAATCCCATCGCCCGCCAATGCCGGACGATCTGCGCGCTCAAATCGCACCGTTGCATGAAATGGTGGAAGCCATGGGGCTGCCGTTGCTAGTGGTACCAGGTGTGGAGGCAGATGACGTCATCGGTACGTTGGCGCGTGAAGCCAGCAGTAAAGGGATGCCGGTGCTGATCAGTACGGGCGATAAAGATATGGCGCAGTTGGTGGAGCCGAATATCACCCTGATCAACACGATGACCAACACCATCTTAGGTCCTGAAGAAGTGGAAGCTAAGTACGGGGTTCCACCAAGCTTAATTATCGACTTTTTAGCCTTAATGGGTGACTCATCCGATAACATTCCGGGTGTGCCGGGTGTCGGTGAAAAAACCGCATTAGCGTTATTGCAAGGTATTGGTAGCTTAGACGACATCTATAACAATTTAGATGCGATTGCTCCACTCGGTTTCCGTGGCTCTAAGACCCTCGCACCAAAAATGGAAGAGAACCGCGAACTCGCACTGTTATCTTACCAATTAGCGACGATTAAAACGGATGTTGAGCTAGAAAAACCGTGTGAAGAACTCAAAGTGACGGAACTGGATGCGGATAAACTTCATTCGCTGTTTAGCCGTTATGAATTTAAACGCTGGTTGGCCGATGTTGAAAATGGTAGCTGGATGGACGGCAAAGGGGCAAAACCTGCCAAAGCCGCAGAAAGTTATCGTACACCAGTAAGTCAGCCAGCGGCAAAATCTAAGCCAGCAGTTCCAACGCTGTGTGCTGAAAATTACCAAACAATTCTCGATAAAGAACAGTTAGACAGCTGGGTGAAAAAACTCAGCGAAGCGACGCTGTTTGCCTTTGATACAGAAACCGACAGCCTGGATACCCAAGAAGCTCGATTAGTCGGGATGTCTTTTGCCATCGAAGCAGGTCATGCTGCGTATTTACCTGTTGGACATGATTATCTTGATGCGCCAGACCAGTTGCCTTTAAAAGACGTTTTGGCAGCCATGAAGCCTATCTTAGAAAATGAGAAAATCGGCAAAATCGGTCAGAACCTAAAATACGATGCGGAAGTGTTATTAAATTACGATATTTCGCTAAAAGGCATCGCGTTCGACACTATGCTGGAATCTTATGTGTTGAACAGTGTGGCTGGCATGGGGCGTCATGATATGGACAGCCTGGCAGATCGCCATCTCAACCATAAGACCGTGAGTTTTGAAGAGATAGCGGGTAAAGGCAAAAAGCAGTTAACCTTTAACCAAATTCCATTGGAACAAGCGGCAAATTATGCGGCGGAAGATGCGGATGTGACATTGCTACTGCATCAAGCGCTGTATCCGCAACTGGAAGCCGAGCCAAAATTAGCTCACGTTTTCCAAAATATCGAAATGCCGTTGGTGCCAGTGTTGGTGCGTATGGAGCGTAAAGGTGTTCTGATTGACGCAGCGGCATTAGGGGCGCAGTCTCAGGTGATCACCGCGCGTTTAGCAGAGCTGGAAAAACAGGCGTTCGAGTTAGCGGGTGAAGAGTTTAACTTAGCATCTCCGAAGCAGTTGCAGACGATTTTATTCGAAAAGCTACAATTGCCAGTTATCAAGAAAACGCCAAGTGGCGCGGCTTCAACCAACGAAGAAGTGCTTGAAGAGCTGGCATTAAACCATGCATTACCAAAGTTGCTGTTAGAGCATCGTAGCTTAGCGAAACTAAAATCTACTTATACGGATAAGCTGCCGCTGATGATTAATCCAAAAACTCATCGTGTGCATACCTCTTATCACCAAGCAGTAACTGCGACGGGGCGTTTGTCTTCCCGTGACCCGAACTTGCAAAATATTCCGGTGCGTACCGAAGAAGGTCGCCGTATTCGCCAAGCGTTTGTGGCGCGTGATGGCTACAAAGTGATGGCGGCGGACTATTCGCAAATTGAATTGCGTATTATGGCGCATCTTTCCCAAGATAAAGGCTTATTGACGGCGTTTGCGGAAGGAAAAGATATCCATAGAGCCACCGCAGCCGAAGTGTTTGGGGTTCCATTAGAGGAAGTCACCAGCGACCAACGCCGTAGTGCAAAAGCGATTAACTTCGGTTTGATCTATGGCATGAGTGCATTTGGTTTGGCTCGCCAGTTAGGGATCCCACGCGGGGAAGCGCAGCGTTATATGGATCTCTACTTTGAGCGTTATCCCGGTGTGTTGCGTTATATGGAAAATACTCGTCTGCAAGCGTCTGAACAAGGTTATGTTGAGACATTAGAAGGCCGCAGATTGTATCTTGCGGATATTAAATCTAGCAATGGTATGCGCCGTAAAGCGGCAGAACGCGAAGCGATCAACGCCCCAATGCAAGGTACCGCAGCCGACATCATCAAAAAAGCGATGATAGCGGTAGATAGCTGGCTCGAAACTGAAAAACCAGATGCGGATATGCTGATGCAGGTGCACGATGAACTGGTGTTTGAAGTCAAAGAGTCCGAGTTAGAGAAGGTGAAAGCGAAGGTTCAGGCGCTGATGGAGCAGAGTATGACGCTAGATGTTCCTCTGAAGGTGGAGGTGGGTGTCGGCATTAACTGGGACGAAGCCCATTAATACTCGTCTACTCGTCATATTTCGGGCTGTAGGGGTGTTGGCTGCTCTCAGCTACCCTAGTCACATACTTGTGTATGCTCCTAGGGATATCCTCATTTGCCGCCTACCTACAGCCGCGAACTATTTAGAGTATTGGTTGGGTAAGAGATAAAAGAGAAAAAACTCTTAGTAAAACCTAAAAGAAAAAGATAAGAGCAAAAGCTAAGTAAAAGATAATGTAAGGCACCCCAGAGATTGGCGACAATGTTTGGGGTGTTTTTTTATGTTTAGAATATTTTTTATAGTGGTATTTACGCAGTAAATTGGAGGCGTTTTATTCCCTTTAAATTGCACATAATTCATGGGTAAAACACTGAATTTTAAATATATCGTTGGGCTGGATAAGGTTGTTATTATGCGACTTAGATCTCATAAATATGTAGTAAAAATACGTTTTTAGCGAATTATTAGGCAATTTAAAGGGCTGAATCGTAGTAAGCTTTGAAAAAAAACTACAAAAAGCCTTTTTTTCGAGCGGAAAATAAAGTACATTATCAGACGTAGGGTACAGAGGTAAGATGTTCTATCTTTCAGACCTTTTACTTCACGTAATCGGATTTAGCTGAATATTAGCTGCTCCAGTCAAGTTTTTGACTGGAGCATTTTTTTTGCATAAATTCTGATGCGCTAACGGCATAGACCGTTGTACGCCGCGATTGGCGTACAAGGAATGAAAAGATTATTCTGCGGCGTTACTGTACCAACTGTCGAGTTTGATACGTAATTTATCGATACCCATTTTTTTCAGTGCAGAGAAATATTCCACTTCAATATCGCCTTCCGCTGATAACGGCGCTAATGCTTGGCGAACTTCCATTAACTGTTTCTTTCTTGCGCCTGAAGCGAGCTTATCCGCTTTGGTCAGTAGAACAAGAACAGGAATGCTCATGGCGACTGACCATTCGATCATCTGCATATCGAGGTCTTTTAATGGATGACGGATATCCATCAAAATCACTAACCCTTTGATACATTCTCTTTTCTGTAAATATTCACCGAGAGCTTGCTGCCATTTGCGCTTCATCTCTTCAGGTACTTCGGCATAACCGTAGCCCGGAAGGTCAACTAGGCGAATGCCCTCTTCAACTTCAAATAGGTTGATAAGCTGAGTTCTTCCCGGTGTTTTACTGGTTCGCGCTAAGCTTTTTTGCTGTGTTAATGCATTTAATGCACTGGATTTGCCCGCGTTAGATCGGCCAGCAAACGCCACCTCAATGCCCGTATCTTTTGGTAGATGACGGATATCGGGGGCACTGATGACAAATTTTGTCATGTGGTAGTTGTGGTTTTTAATTGCCATTGGTGGTTCTCCCTGAGTAGCCTCAAAAGGCTGGGGGATTATAGCGACTGAATAGCATACAAACAACAAAAGGGGGATATTTGGTGTGATATCTATTTGAGAATGACATTATGCGAAGGCTTTTTCATTAAGTTGCTCTACAATTAATTTAATTCAGCGAAATTTAACTATTTGGCGTAAATATAGGTAAATCTTTAGCAATTACCCCCGCTTCGCTCTAGAATTGGGCATTAATATGTTTTTGGGTATTAACAAAAGGGATCTTGAATGTTGAAACGAATTTTTGTGCCATTATTGGCAATCTGTGCAATGAGCACAACTTCTCTTGCATTAGCCGCGGGTGAAACTTACGTCAAATTAGTCACCTCTGCAGGTAATATTGAATTAGAACTCAATAGTAAAAAAGCCCCTGTTAGTACTGAAAACTTCCTGCAATATGTTAATGAAGGCTATTACAACGGAACAACCTTCCATCGTGTTATTCCTGGATTCATGATCCAAGGCGGCGGCTTTAATAAAGAATTGCAGCAAAAACAAACTCGTGCACCAATCGCTAACGAAGCTGATAATGGTTTACGTAATTTACGTGGCACTATTTCAATGGCTCGTAGCGCAAATAAAGACAGTGCAACCAGCCAATTCTTTATTAATGTTGCTGATAATGCGTTTTTAGATCACGGCCAACGTGATTTCGGCTATGCCGTATTTGGTAAAGTCGTTAAAGGAATGGATGTTGCAGACAAAATTTCTAAAGTGAAAACAGAGAACGTCGGTCCATATCAAAATGTTCCTGTTGAACCTATTACGATTATTTCTGCGGAAGTGATTAAAAAGCCTTAATACTGTTTGCTGTAATATCGTCTAATAGAGAGGGTGATTCTTGTTAATCATCCTCTTATCATAAAGCCTTTCTTTGCATTTTTTCTTAAATTATTTCCATTATAGGTCATCCCAACTCACTTCTATTTCATCATCACTCATGCGTTTGATTGTTTTTTTATTAGTATGATTGTTTCTATTTTACTCCATTGTATTTAAAGTATTTATTATCAAATTTTGAATGTTGTTATATTCTTGTGAATATAATCCCATGATTTTTATATGGAAATTTTGTACTGAAAGTGGGTTACTTGACGTAAATAGGCTATTTTCCTGTCTTGGCTGTGCTATGATAGCCGCCCTTTGTGATAATTTATGGTTTTTGGGACGCGTTCTAATTGCTAACCACCACGAATTATGCATAAACAAAAAAACTTATAATGATAAAAATCAGTCGGATAGGCTACTATGCTTTTACTTATTGATAATTACGATTCATTTACATACAACTTATACCAATATTTCTGCGAACTAGGGGCGGAAGTGCTGGTGAAACGTAATGACGAAATTACCATTGAAGAAATTGAACAACTGGCTCCAACCCATTTGGTCATTTCACCGGGTCCTTGCACGCCTGATGAGGCGGGAATTTCGTTGGAAGCGATAAAATATTTCGCCGGAAAATTACCTATTTTGGGTATCTGCCTAGGGCATCAAGCTATCGGGCAAGCATTTGGCGCGTCTGTTGTAAAAGCGCGTGAAGTGATGCACGGAAAAACATCATCTATCCATCATAACCATCAAGGGGTATTTAAAGGGCTTAATCGACCTTTAACCGTGACTCGCTATCACTCTTTAGTGATTGCAGCAGAAACGCTACCCGCCTCTTTTGATGTCTCCGCGTGGTCACTGAATAATGGGGATATCGATGAAATTATGGGGATCCGCCATAAAACCCTGCCCATTGAAGGGGTCCAATTCCACCCTGAAAGTATTCTCAGCGAACAAGGTCATGAGCTGTTGAGTAATTTTCTCAAGTATTAGTGGTTGATTTTCGCGAATAGCAAAATTAATTATGCATATTTTACCCTTCCCTATTGCTCTTTATTGATTTTTTATTCATATTTGATGCTTATATTTTCACTTAAGCATTCGATAAAGAGCAGGTGAGGGGTATGTCAGAACAACACGCAGTCAATCGGCAGACTTTTGATCAGGTCATGTTACCTATTTTTTCGCCAGCTGAATTTATTCCAGTTAAAGGCGAAGGCAGCCGCGTTTGGGATCAGCAAGGTAAAGAATATATTGATTTCGCAGGCGGGATCGCGGTTTTAGCGCTAGGTCATTGCCATCCAAGCCTCGTTGCGGCTGTACGTGAACAAAGCGAAAAACTTTGGCATGTGAGCAATGTTTTTACCAATGAACAGGCGTTAACACTGGCCCAAAAATTAACGAAAGCAACGTTTGCGGATCGTGCATTCTTTGTGAACTCAGGGTCTGAAGCGAATGAAGCCGCATTCAAGCTAGCGCGTCGTTATGCCATCACCAAGTATAGCCCGTATAAAACGAAGATCATTGCATTCAAGCAAGCATTCCACGGCAGAACATTATTTACTGTCTCAGTTGGCGGACAAGCGAAATATGCCGATGGATTCGGCCCAAAACCTGCGGATATTATTCATGTGCCTTTTAATGACCTTGATGCCGTTAAAGCCGTGATCGATGAAAATACCTGTGCAGTGGTTTTGGAGCCAGTTCAAGGGGAAGGCGGGGTAACCCCAGCAACATCAGAATTTCTGCAAGGAGTTCGTAAACTTTGCGATGAAAATAATGCATTACTTATTTTTGATGAAGTGCAAAGTGGAATGGGGCGTACGGGGAAATTGTTCTCTTATATGCACTACGATGTCACTCCCGATATTTTAACCACTGCAAAAGCGCTCGGAGGCGGTTTCCCTATCAGTGCGATGATCACAACTGCTGAAATTGCGAAAACAATGGAGGTAGGATCTCACGGAACCACCTACGGGGGCAATCCATTGGCATGTGCGGTAGGCAATGCTGCTTTCGATATTATCAATACCGATGAAGTCCTTGATGGTGTTGCTAAACGTCGTGAGTTATTTGTCGCTCATTTAAACAAGCTCAATGACCAATATGGAATTTTCGCTGAAATTCGCGGAATGGGCTTATTAATCGGTGCAGAGCTGAATGGCAAATTGCTGAATCGCTCAAAAGATATTCTACAAGCTTGTGCTGCAGAAGGGCTGATGATGCTTAATGCGGGCACGAATGTATTACGCTTTACTCCATCGCTGATTATTTCTGAAAATGAAATTAATAGCGGGATGGCGAAATTGGAAACTGCAATTAGCAAACTGCTGGTTTAATTGTCTTTTTATAGTGACAGAGGCAAATTTGCCTCTGTCACTGAACTATTATTCAAGTTGTTACTTGTTATTAAGCTTAGCTAATTTTGTTTTAATCTGCGCAGAATGTACTTCTTCTTTGGATATTTGCTCGCTTAGACTATTTAGACTATTTAGACTATGAAGGGTTTCTTGCGTTTTTTTCAACAGCGCATCTAATTTTCTAGTATCGGGTTTTCCTTGATTTGATGCTATTTCTGGTGAGTTTCCATTTAGTGGAAACTGATATTTTTTACTATTATGTTTAGCTCTTAGCATTGATGTTTTAGTTTGGTATATTTCCCCATTAAATTGATATGTTCTCACGGTTGGTTTTACTTTTATATTTCTTCTAGGTAATACTTTATCATTTTTATTATGCGTGGCATGGTTCGAGTTATTATCTTTCAGTTTAGTGGAGCCTGTTTCTATTTTTTTCTGTGCTTTTGTGTTTTCTGATAAATATCCAGAGTCACTAGAATTATTTGAATAATGGCTTGATGAGTTAGAATTTAAGCTTTCATTGCTAGAATATAGCTGATTTTCTATCTTGTTCAGTGAATCCATATTTTCTAAGTGCCGATTTATTGACTTCATGTCAGTCTCATCGACAAGTAATTTATCGAGCTGACGAGTTGATGGAATTGCTAAGCTAACAAGACGGTCGGTGATTCTTTTTTGTAAACTATCTTGAATATGATTGGTATCATCATTCCACTCTAATTCCTCATTGAACTCAAATTCGGTATCACTGCTCTTTGCTTTATTCTCATCTTTTATTTTCGAAATAGAAGCTTTCTGTATCATACTTGATTCAGCTTCTTTTCTTATTCTCTCTTCACCTGCTTTTATTTCATTCTCTTTGTCTGTCTCTATTTTTTTTAGCTGTTCAGCTAATTTAGCTTGTGATGATTTTAGAGTGCTAAGGTTGTTCTCAATCTTCTGAGTCGATGCAGTGTTCTGATAAGTGATTACTTCACTTGATCTTGTTTTTTCATGTTTTATTGGGATCTCAATTCCCTTTTTAAAAGTAACACAAAATTTTTCATTCTTATTTTTATTAAATATACTTTTTAAATAACGAATACCTTTTTCATGAGTCGATTTTATTTCTAAAATCAAATTTGAGAATCGGTTTGATGAACGTTTTAAATTAAATTCTTTAAAAACGTTAGTTTCTGTAGCACTTGTTTTATCAATTAGCATTAGTTCAGTATCCTGTTTTTCATTAATAATTGGCTCATTTTTTATTGAGACGGAATGGTTGAAAATACGTGGGGATTTAAGAATTAAAAAATGGCCATTAGCTTCAATAGCCTCATGGTATTTATAGGGAAGTGTTATTTTCTCTACTGGAGGCGAGTATTTAATTAGATTAATTTCTTTTTGTTCACTTGGCTCAAAATGACAAGTCAATACGGCGAAATGCTTTTTTTGATAATGTAAATTAGATAGGTGATTATTATCGGGTATGCATGAACCAATATTAATGGCTTTTTTTATTTGATTAGATAATGATGAAGTGGTTATGGTTTTATTATCATTGATATTAATGATACTTTCGCTTCTTGGATTGATATTTTTAATCATCGTGTTGTCAACTCTTAATAATGGTTTAGTTACCACTATATTAGTTTGACAATTAACTATAATTATATAAAGAAACGATACTCATCAATGAGAGTATATAGATGAGAGGGGGAAATAAAGGATCCTAAGTAAGAAAAATAGCTTTGTACGTAAAGTATAAAGCTATTTCAATATCGAAGCCTCACCAAGAAGGGTGAGGCTGAAAGGTGAATCAGCGAGTGCCGTAAACAACAATCGTTTTGCCGTGTGCGGAGATTAAGTTTTGATCTTCCAGCATCTTTAAAATACGACCGACAGTTTCGCGAGAACAACCTACGATTTGACCGATTTCCTGACGAGTAATTTTGATTTGCATACCGTCTGGGTGAGTCATTGCATCAGGTTGTTTAGCTAAATTCAATAATGTTTGAGCAATACGACCAGTAACATCTAAGAATGCAAGGTTACCCACTTTTTCGGACGTGGTTTGCAAACGACTTGCCATTTGCGCGGAAAGGCGCATCAGGATATCTGGATTGACTTGAATCAGCTGACGGAATTTTTTGTAAGAAATTTCCGCGACTTCGCAAGCAACTTTCGCGCGAACCCACGCAGTACGTTCTTGCCCTTCTTCAAATAACCCAAGTTCGCCAATGAAATCTCCCTGATTTAAATAAGAGAGAATCATTTCCTTGCCTTCTTCATCTTTGATTAAAACAGCCACTGAGCCTTTAACAATGTAGTAAAGGGTTTCTGCTTTTTCACCCTGATGGATCAGAGTGCTCTTGGATGGATACTTATGAATATGGCAGTGTGACAAAAACCATTCAAGAGTAGGGTCTGTTTGTGGCTTGCCGAGAACCATTAGCGTTATCCTCTGTATGTTATTGCAACCTTTCGAAAAGTAGGGAAAGGCTGACTTTAAAGTGTCAAGCTTAGCATATTAAGTCACATTGATGCCTATTATTAATATCGCCCTAGGCCAATGCAAATTAATATCAATTGTATAATATAATCAATTAAATCGTTGAGTATTGATCTTAATCCTATCAACTAACCATTGTTTGTATCATATCCAATGTAGAAAGTCTCCCCTGTATCGCTTCAGCCTAATAATGCTGATATAACATTGTCTAGATATATGGAACAATGTGACGATAAATATCACTATTTTCGAGAGGAATAAAAATGGAAGCACGCGTAAAGTGGGTTGAAGGGCTCTCTTTTTTAGGTGAGTCGGCATCGGGTCATCAAGTTATGATGGATGGCAATGCTGGAGATAAAGCACCGAGTCCGATGGAAATGGTTCTAATGGCAGCAGGCGGATGCAGTGCGATTGATGTGGTTTCTATTCTGCAAAAAGGTCGTCAGGATATTGTTGATTGTGAAGTAAAATTAACTTCGCAGCGTCGTGAAGAAGCTCCGCGCTATTTTACGGACATCAACCTGCACTTTATTGTGACGGGACGTGAATTAACGGACAAAGTGGTGGAGCGTGCGGTTCAACTTTCTGCAGAAAAATATTGTTCCGTTGCTATCATGTTAGAGAAAACGGTTAACGTGACTCATAGCTTCGAAATTAAAACGCTGTAATTGTTTTCTTGCTATTAAGATGCTTATCGATAATTAAGATAAGCATCTTGTTATTTATCTCTTTAATGAGAATCTCAAACTACCCATTTCGCTGTTTCATTAATTTTTCCACTAATGGCATCATAATAAGTTCCATCGCGAGTCCTAATTTCCCACCGGGTACCACAATGGTATTCATCGCTGAAATAAACGAGCCATTTAACATGGATAATAAATAAGGGAAATCGATCTGCTCTAATCCTCTAAAGCGAATAACGATAAAACTTTCGTCCTGTGAAGGTATTGCTTTGGCAGAGAAAGGGTTAGAGGTGTCAACGGTAGGAACTCGTTGGAAGTTAATATGGGTACGAGAAAACTGCGGCGTAATATAGTTAATATAATCCCCCATCGAACGTACAACGGAATCCATCACCGCTTCACGGGAATGTCCTCGCTCGGTGGTATCGCGGATGAGTTTTTGGATCCATTCAAGGTTAACAATTGGCACTACACCCACAAGCAAATCAACATGTTGTGCAACATCGTGCTCTGGGGTAACTACTCCGCCATGTAATCCTTCATAAAACAGCACATCGGTATTGGCTGGTAGCGATTCCCACGGGGTAAACGTGCCAGGTTGCAGGCCATAGGGCACCGCTTCATCGTAAGTATGTAAATATTTTCGAGATTGACCGCTGCCAGTTTTAGCATAGTCAATTAGCGTCTGTTCAAGTAGAGAAAAATCGTTGGCCTCAGGGCCGAAATAGCTGATATGGCGCCCTTGCTCGCGGGCTTTACGAATAGCCATATCCATTTCAGGGCGGGTATAACGATGAAAACTATCCCCCTCAAGGGTGGCTGGGCGGATATTTAATTGATGGAAAATTTTACGAAAAGCTTGGCTCGTTGAGGTTGTTCCTGCGCCACTCGAACCCGTCACTGCAATAATCGGATGCTTCTTCGACATAGTGGACTCCCTGTTTTACGCCATGACCACTATTTTTGAGAAACAGCGCTACGGGCGAAACTGGTTATTAGGCATGAAATTTACCGATTCATGTAACTCAGACCAGACTAGCACAATTTCGCCAGAAACTAACTGCCGTTTCACATCATTCACTTTGTCCTGCAAGCTTTTTTCGTGAACGCCGTAATCGGTTCCTTCGCGTAAAACATAACTCTCGATAAGGTTTTCGAGCGTTTCAGGAGCGAGGTCTTTCCACGGAATAATCATGATTTTTGCTCATTCAAATACGCTGTTAGCCACAGAGGAATACGAGTTTCTAACCACATTTGTGGCTTTCTAAAACTACCGCCGACAAAGCCGACGTGTCCACCATGTTCCGTCATTTGGTATTCAATATTTTCGGGTAAATGACTTAAATCAGGCACGACTTCGGGCGCCATAAACGGGTCGTCTTTTGCGTGAATAATCAGGGTTGGCTTAGTAATCTGAGATAACTTAGGTAGCGCGCTGCATTTTTGATAATAATCCGCAGCATCATCAAAACCATGAATACGTGCGGTGATCACATCATCAAATTCACGAATGCGTTTTAACTGTTTAAGCTGCAACAAATTAAGAGGAAGTGAACCGGGATAGCGCACCAGTTTGCGGGTAGCGTTACGTTTCAATCCATTTAATAGGTAACGTTGATAGAGCTGAGAAATTCCTTTCTCCATTTTCATGGAGCAGGCTTCAAGCATTAATGGGGCCGAGACAACGACGCCGGCATCTAATTCAGCATTCTCACCATTTTCAGCTAAATAACAGGCGAGCATATTACCGCCAAGGGAATAGCCTACCGCGGCGGTGGGGGCATCACCCCATGTCTGTTTTAGCCAATGTAAAAAATAGCGCGCATCGCTGGTTTCACCAGAATGGTAAATACGTTTTTGACGGTTAGGTTCACCGCTGCATCCTCTAAAATGCATGATCACGCCGAGCCACCCTTGCTTTTGGGCACTTTCTAACATCCCGTGGGCATAGGGGCTTTTAAAATTTCCTTCCAACCCATGAAAAATCACTAAACGAGGCTTTTTTCTCGCTTGTTCTGGGTTTTCACTCCAAGCAAGATCGATAAAATCACCATCAGGCAATTCTAATCGCTGCCATGTTGGGATAATTTTCGGGGTACGACGAAAGATCCTTGGCAATAAGGTTTGGAGGTGTGGGTTCTTTGCCCAACTCATTGGGTGGAAATTTTCTGACATGGCCTTATTTTTTATTTAGTGGGACGCTTGTGAGTCACATAACATACTGTTATTTTTCTGTGATGCAAGTAAACAAATCTAGAAACAAATTTAGGTTGAGGAACATAGTATAAATGACTCTGGGGCTAATTTTTTCGCTTTTTACGTTTTTATTCATTGCAGCAGTCACGCCCGGCCCTAATAACATGTTGTTGACCTCTTGTGCCGCTAACTACGGCTTTCGTCGCAGTATCGGATTATTATTAGGAATAATGCTGGGCATGCAGTCAATTTTATATTTGTCTGCATTCGGTGTTGCCGCGCTATTACTATTATATCCTGCAATTTATATTGTGCTGAAAATCATTGGTAGCGTTTATTTATTATGGCTAGCATGGAAAACCGCTACCGCCAGCTACGAGCCACTCAAAACAGACAGCAAAGCCTCTAAAAGCGTCACTTGGTTTCAAGGTGGATTATTGCAGTTCTTAAACCCAAAAGCATGGATGATGGGGCTCGGCGCAGTAGGGAGTTTTAGTCTTCCAGGCGAGTTATTTACTCAGTCCATCATTGTGATGAGCATCGCTTTTGTGATTGTGAATTTTGTCGCGGGCTTGATTTGGATGGGTTTTGGTTCTTTGATTGGGGTTTTCTTACGTAGTCGTCGTGCATGGTTTATTTTCAACCTTGTGATGGGGATACTGACCGCCGCGTGTGTGCCGCTAATTTGGTTGGAGTGAGTTTTTCACGCAGAAAAAAGGCACCTAAGGTGCCTTTTTTGCTTTTCAATCCACGTTATTCTCTAGTCTAAATCGACATTTTTACTACCGAACAGATAGGTGAAAATAAACCCGCACAGATAAGAGACTAAGACACCGCCGGCATACACCGCCATTGCAGGAAGCACGCCTTGGTCTGACGTCATCAACGGAATCGCGATTAACCCTGAAGGACCGAATACGGTATTTAACCCAACAGGTAGACCCATCCACGCGACCGCTCCGATAAAGAAACCACCGGCCGCGCCACCTAAACAGGCGGTTACAAACGGCTTCACTCGTGGTAACGTCACCCCGTAAATCAATGGTTCACCAATACCTAAGAAGCCGGGGAAGAGTGCACCGCCAATTTGACTGCGGGTAACAGAGCCTTTCTTCGCCTTCACATACAGTGCCAGTGCCGCACCCACTTGACCCGCACCTGCCATCGCTAAGATTGGGAATAACGAGTTAAACCCTTGCGCTTCAACTAACGCGACATACACTGGAATAAAGCCTTGGTGGACACCGAACATTACCGCAATCAGGAACAGACCCGCTAAGACGGCTGTGCCGATAGGGTTTCCGTTTAAGTGCATGAATAGCCAAGACATTCCTTCGAATAACCAGACGCCAATAGGCATGATGAAGACAAAGGTCGCAGCGCCGACGATTAACAGCGTAATCGTTGAGGTTAAAATAATATCCAAACTGGCCGGAATGATTTTGCGCACTTGTTTTTCAACCCAAGCACCAAAAATACAGGCAATTAGGATCCCGATAATGTTGCCTCTCGGGTCGATATACCAACCAAAGAAGTCTGTCATACCAGAATAGAAGCCTTTAGTGGCCGCCGGGTCGTAACCTAAAATAAACAGCGCAGCGATAATGGCACCGTTAACGCCACTTCCCCCAAACGCTTTTTGGGCGTTATAACCAATCAACAATCCCATAAAGGTGAATAACCCTTTACCGAATACACTCATATACGCAATTAAGCTTTTGAGGTGGGCAAGCTGGGTTGAATCCGCAGGGAATAAATTTTGGTTCGCTGATAATAATGTGAGTAATGACGCCAAGCCCATTAAGAGACCCGCGCCGATAAAGCCCGGAATTAATGGGGTAAAAATAGTCGCAAATTTAGATAAAAAGCGATGAACGGCGCTGGTTTGTTTTTTCTTCAGCTGCTGTTTATTGGCTGAAGCAATCTCTTTCAGATCTTGGGTCGCGGTAGAGTCATGAGTTTCATCCACTTCGCCATTTTCTAGCATTTGCTTCATTAAATCCGCGGCGGCTTGGGCTTTTCCAGGGCCCAAAACAATTTGCAGTTGGTCGTCACTTTCTAGTACGCCCAGTACCCCGGGGATTTTTTTGATTTCGGTTTTATCGATAAACTGGTCATCATGTAAGGTGAGTCGTAAACGCGTCATGCAGTTACCGCACTGCTTGATATTGCGACCACCACCCACGTGTTGCAGGATCTGCTGTATCATTTCATTTGTTATTTTAGCCATACTGTTTCTCTCATTGAGATCCGCCAATTAGGCGGATTTTGCGATGTTGAGGGCAGTGCGAATAAAGCCATGATTTTTAGCGAGTAATTGACGAGCTTCATCCGCATTTAAGCCAGATAAAATCATCAAAATCGCGGTCTTACAGTGTCTATCACATTGTTGTAATGCAGATTCTGCACTTTGGCGGTCGCATTCGGTTGCTTCCATCACAATCTTAGTCTGGCGCTCAATGAGCTTAGCGTTAGTCGCTTCCACATCGACCATTAAATTGCCAAAGACTTTACCGATGCGGATCATCGCCCCTGTGGTGATCATATTTAAAATCAGTTTTTGTGCGGTTCCCGCTTTCATGCGCGAAGAGCCAGTGACAACTTCAGCACCCACAATCGGAGTGATGGCAATGTCAGCGGCTTGGGAGACAGGGCTATCAGGGTTACAGCTAATTGAGGCAACGGTTGCACCTAAGGAGCGTGCATATTTCATGGCACCCAGAACATAAGGCGTGCGGCCACTGGCGGCGATCCCAACTAAAATATCTTTTTGATTAAAATCGATGTTCTTTAAGTCTTGCTCCCCTAACTCGGGTTTATCTTCCGCATTTTCAACCGCACGGAAGATGGCTTGGTGACCACCAGCAATCAGCCCAATAACTTGTTCATGAGGGGTTCCATAGGTAGGTGGGCACTCACTGGCATCGAGGATCCCTAAACGTCCCGAAGTACCCGCACCGGAATAAATCAGACGTCCACCTTGTTGGAAAGCTGCCGCAACTTTATCGACCAATTCTGCAATTTGCGGTAAGGTTTTTTCGACAGCCAAAGGGACTTTTTTATCTTCATTGTTGATTACTTGAAGCATTTCAATGGTAGATAATTGGTCAATGTGGGTACTGGCTTCGTTACGGCTTTCCGTGACCATCTTGCTTAAATCAATCGACATAGTAATAACTCCTTAAACGTATCATGAGGGGTATGCTATGGAATTATTTATTCCTTTGATGTGATAATCATCACGGTACTATCTATTCTCCCTTGTCAATATAAGCGAATAAATTTGGTTATTTATTGCCCTGTAAGTTAATAGTAATTTGAATTTAAATAATTAATTACCAAGCATTGAGTTTTTATTAAAGGAATAATTTATTTGTAAATTTATTCTGTCGATGAAGGTTTATCTTCTTGAGGGCTACTATGACGTTACTCGATACCATCACGTACCTATTACCGAGATTAGCGGAAAATCAACGTAAAATTGCACAATTTATCTTGGAAAGTCCGGAAAACGTGCTGAAACTATCATCTTCACAGTTAGCGGAGCAGTTGGGGATCAGCCAATCCGCTATAGTGAAGTTTAGTCAAAAGCTAGGTGTAAAGGGGTACCCCGCGCTGAAATTGGCGCTAAGTGAAATCATTGGTCGCCAACAGCAAGAGTTGGGGGAGCCTCACCGTGCGTTGCATAACCGTATTACGCAAACGGATAGCTTGATGGTGGTCGCGCAGAAGCTGGCATTAGAGAAAAATTATTCCATCACAGAAACCACAAAACGTCTTGATTTCAAACAGTTTGAAAAAATTATTGAGCGTATAGACCATGCGCAGCGTGTGCAAATTGTCGGCATTGGCGGTTCAGGACTCACCGCGAAAGATTTAAGCTATAAGCTTCAGAAAATCGGTATTACTACGCTCGTGGAACCTGATCATCACGTTCAAATTGCGGCAGCATTAACCTTGACGCCGAAAGATGTGCAAATCGTCATTTCCTTCTCTGGCAAGCGTAAAGATATGCTCACCGCCGCCAATATAGGGCATCAAAATGGTGCTTGCGTTATCGCTATCACGCGCTCGAAAGAGTCTCCACTCGCTCAAATGTCTGATTATATGATGGAAAGTGTGGCGGAAGAAAACGAATGGCGCAGCTCATCAATTTCTTCAAGAACGGCACAAAATACCCTGACCGATTTACTGTTCATGGCGTTGTTACAAAAACGGGAAGATAAAGCGAAAGCATTGGTGATGAATGCCAAAGTGATGATTAATAAACTTGATGAATAACTGTTAATACCCCGATAACTTTGCAAAATAATCTTATCTGCGTTAAGACTAAAGGAGGAATTATTTCGCTTAAAACAATTCATTGAGGGAGAGTCCATGAGGGCATTGATCGTTTATACCGAGCTAACAGATGAAGATTCTGTGATTAGCCATGCGGTTGCACGGCTGGCAAGCGAACTGAATGACGAACACGTCGAAACGGTCATTATCCGTGATTTTGAAGACGGTCTTGCCTATATTCGCTCAAACACCAGCATTGACTGCTTGCTTTACGGACGAGATATGTCCGATAAAGAAGAGCAAGCCCAAGCTCATCGGCTAATTACCCAGCTTCATCGCCGTCAAGAAGATGTTCCCGTTTTTCTCTTGAGTGATCGTGAAGAAGCCTTAGTGGCATTTGACCGAAAAATGATGGAGCAAGTGGATGAATTTGCATGGATTTTAGAGGACTCCGCGGACTTTATTGCCGGACGCGTTCTCGCTGCTATCATCCGTTACCGTGCGCAGTTACTCCCGCCATTAATGAAAAGTTTGATTAAATACAGTGATGTACACGAACATTCATGGGCAGCCCCAGGGCATCAAGGGGGTGTCGGCTTTACCAAAACGCCAGCTGGGCGTATTTATCACGACTTTTTTGGTGAAAATTTATTCCGTACCGATATCGGCATTGAGCGAGTTGCCGTAGGTTCGTTGCTCGACCACACTGGGGCATTTGGGGAGTGTGAGAAAAATGCTGCACGGATTTTTGGTGCTGACCAATCCTATTCCGTTGTGGTCGGGACTTCGGGTTCGAACCGTACCATTATGCAAGCTTGCATGACGGATGACGACGTGGTGGTTATTGACCGAAATTGCCATAAATCCATCGAACAAGGTTTGATTTTAACGGGAGCAAAACCTGTTTATATGGTCCCAAGTCGTAACCGTTATGGGATTATTGGACCGATTTATCCCACAGAAATGTCCCCTGAAGCCATTCAGAAAAAGATCGCCGACAATCCATTTACTGCCGATAAAATCGGTAAAAAGCCGGCCTATAGCGTGGTCACAAACTGCACTTATGATGGTGTTTGCTACAATGCGCGTAAAGTGCAAAACCTATTGGATAAATCCCTCGATAGAATTCATTTTGATGAGGCATGGTACGGTTACGCGCGATTTAACCCGATTTATCGTGACCATTTTGCGATGCGTGATGAAGAGCGCAAAGAGGATGACCCTACCATTTTTGCTACTCACTCAACCCATAAATTATTGAATGCGCTGTCTCAAGCCTCGTTCATTCATGTTCGAAATGGCCGGAATGCCATTGATTTTAATCGCTTTAATCAAGCCTATCATATGCATGCAACCACCTCGCCGTTGTATGCCATTTGCGCTTCGAACGATATTGCGGCAGATATGATGGATGGAAATAGTGGGCGCTCATTAACGGATGAAGTGATCCGCGAAGCCATCGACTTTCGTCAATCACTCGGTTATCTGTACAAAGAGTTCCAAAATGATGGCGAATGGTTTTTCAAACCGTGGAATCAGGAAACGGTGAAGGATCCTGCAACCAGTGAGCGCTACGATTTTGAGTTTGCCCCTGTTGAATTGCTGATGAAAGAGCAAAGCTGTTGGGTAATGAACCCTGAAGATACGTGGCATGGTTTCAAAAATATTCCCGCAGATTGGGCGATGTTAGATCCTATCAAAGTGAGTATTTTGGCGCCGGGAATGGGGGACGATGGCAAGCTGCTCGATTCCGGTGTTCCTGCGGCGCTCGTGACCGCATGGCTAAATCACTATGGTATTGTGCCGACCCGTACTACCGATTTCCAAATTATGTTCCTGTTTTCTATGGGGATCACCAAAGGGAAATGGGGCACATTAGTCAATGCATTGCTCTCCTTTAAACGCCACTACGATGCCAACACGCAACTGAAAAAAGTGTTACCTGAAGTGGTGGAAGTAGCGCCTGATATTTATGGTGAGATGGGGCTGAGAGACTTGGGAGATAAGATGTTTGCTTACTTGCAGCGCAATAATCCGGGTAGTCAGCTGAATCAAGCCTATTCAGAGTTACCCAATGTCATGATGAGCCCACGTGATGCCTATCAACAGATTGTTGCGAACCGCGTTGAAGCTGTGCCGTTAGATAAGCTGGCTGGGCGTATTGCAGCGAACTCGATTATTCCTTATCCACCGGGGATCCCAATGTTGTTATCCGGCGAAAGCTTTGGTGAAACCAACAGCCCGCATATTGGTTATTTACGCAGTTTACAAGCGTGGGATAGCGAGTTTCCGGGTTTTGAACATGAAACAGAAGGTACGGAAAAAATTGATGGCGAATACCATGTGATGTGTGTGAAAGTATGAAGCGGTACCCTATAACAAGTATATAAAATGAGCCTAATATTTTTTATTCTTGTACTGTCTAGTCAAGTTTAATTAGTCTTTTTTTTCCATACATTTAAAAGCTGCCTGCGCTATTTTTTATAGTGTTTGGCAGCTTTTTTCATTATTAACGACGTATTTCTTGAGAAAACTGGTTATTGATCAATTGGATCAATGGGATTTGTTGCTTGTTAAAATAATCCTTATCTTCAATAAAGCCTAATTGATGACAATATTGAGAAGCGTAGCCACTGACTAACAGTTTCCAGTTAAATTTAAAATCAGGATAGGTTTTCTTGGCAATTTTATAAATACTGGTTGTGCAGTTATTCCACATAGAATGATATTTTTCATTGGTCTCTTTGAGCTGATTAAGTTTACTCATATAATTGAGAAACAGTTCGGTAATAAGTGGCTTATCTAAATTTAAGGGATAAATATAGACCTGCTCATTGCGTAAATTAACGCGAGTACCAATTAAATCCTGCTCATCAGCGACTACATAGATAATATCGTAGTTATAGAAAAAACCCTTCCAAACCGAAAATTGTTGATGTGTTTTTCGCCTTGTCTCGATAGAGAAAGAGACATAGTCCCCATTGGTAAAACCGAAGCTCAGAAAGACATGGGCGATCATTTTACCAGACCAGTGGGATTGAACTAAGTCTACGCTTTGCAAGTTAGACAGGTTGTAATGCTTTGTATCCCAAGTGTATTCATTCTTATCGGCAAACTGAAAAGAGCGAAAATTATGTATGGCGACGTCCGAAGTTTCGTGATTAAAATCCATATGGGATTTATAGCGATACTCGGTTCTCCACTCATTTTGAGGCAATAGATTGCTCATCTGCACGCTACATTTTTAATAAAACAGACATGGCGCGGGAATAATCTAAAACAATGCCCGGTGTCCACGTCATTATACTTGCATGTTTTCTGAGTTGGGACATGACCCAAAGCTCAGGGCTAAAGAGCAATTTAAGCAGCAGCATGAAGCCGCCTTTTTTCTCAGTAAAATATCCCTCGGTACTTTTTATTAGCGCCAAAGAAACGACGGTTGAACAATTGCGATTCGTTAAATTGTAGGTCGTGTCTTTACTGTATTCTTGCCAGAATGCGTCTAACTTTTCTTTACTGATCCCTTCAATGGTTAATTTGAAGTTTGATGGCGGCGCAATTTTCATTTCATCAAGATAGCTGATTTGAAAAACGCCCGTGTCATTGTTTTCCTCGGTGGATTTTAATATCTGCAAAAATTGCGCTGTATCGCGATCGATATCTTTCTCTGGGTAGTGGCTGATATAAATTTCATCCAGTTCGAAAGCAACATGCCCTGTACTAATCACGCCCAATGAATTACGGGAAACAATATAACGCTGGATAATTTTAAAAAATAACGGCAGTTGCCCGGTCGTTGTCCATACGTGTAAGGTGCCGCGTTCTCTGTTTGAAGCGTCACCATTGCGTGTAAATACCATCTGGTTAACATTCGAAATTTGGCTGCTCACAACAAAGTAGTAAACAAAGAATGAGTCGAGGGAGAAGATCATAATCAGCGTGCCGACATCCCAATAAACTTGGCGAGAGGAATAGTCAAAAGACCAAGGAATGAAATTCCATAAACCTAATGAAAATTCAATAATGGAGACAGTGAACATCAACTTCCAGCGTTCAAATTTTAAAACCACGCTATTGGACATTTTCCAGATAGCACTGACCATGAGATATAAGCCAGTAATAAACCCAGAGAGAACCGTTTCCCATGCATGTATTTTAGAAAATAAGACAATGTAGACCATAAAAAGTAGCACTAACCCGCGGCTGATCCGGAGCCCTCGGGTGGCACCTTGGCAATACATCGCACAGACAAACGAGCGAATGGCTTCCAATAAAATTGGAATACAGAGGAAAATCATAAACTCATGGGGATCAGCAAAAAAAGGTAATAGAAAAAAGCAGGCACCAATCAGAACACCAAATAGTGTGAGCGCCAGAATAAACCAGAAATATTTCTTCGCTGTGTCTCTGCCATAGAGCATCGTAATGATATAAATCATGCTGCACCAACCATAGAATCTTGATAAGTGCTAATGCCTTATCTTTATAGGTTTTTATTATTAATTTGTAGGATTGGCTTCATTATAATGGGGATATTTAAGCGACAAAATAGATGGCAATTCGTGCGTTTTGTTGTGATTTTAATTCATTGAAGAATAAGTGTTATTTCTAGTGTTACACTTTGATTGTGTGGCTGTAACTGCTTTAGGTTAACGGTATGTTAATATTTAATTCTATTAATGACACGTCAACTCTTCGGATTATGTTTTAAAGAAACCATAAATAAGATTTTTATGTGTAATTAAATTCTTAAACTTAAAATCTCTAATTATGATTATCTCTTTTGGTCATTTATTGAAATAACCCTTTATTAGTCTGATCTTAATAAAGGGTTATTATTGAAGAACGATTACGAATTAACCTGCTTCAAACTCATTGGTCATGGTTTCTAACTGCTCTTGCAGATCCATCCATTCCATTTCAACGTCTTCAAGGGCTGATTTATGCTCAGTCTGCTTTTTCAAACAGTCAGTCAGCTCCGCTTTTTTATTTTGCTCATAAATAGCGGCATCGGATAATTTCGCCTCTAACTCGGCTAAGGATGCAGAGTGTTTTTCCATTTTCTTTTCCAACTCCGTGATTTTTTTACGGATAGGTTGGGTTAGTTGACGGAACTCGGCTTCGCGGCGTTTTTGGTCTTTTCTATCTTGCGCCGTCACGGTTGACGTGCTGGCTGGCTTTTCTTTATCAAGCAGATCGCGGGCTTGCTGTAGCTCCATTTTGTTCTGCTCAGCTAACCATTGTTGGTAATCTTCGAGGTCACCATCAAATTGCTCCACTTTTCCGCCATGAACCAGATACAGCTCATCCGTGGTGGTGCGCAGTAAGTGTCTATCATGGGAAACCACAACCAATGCGCCTTCGAAAGCCATTAACGCTTCGGTTAGTGCTTGGCGCATATCCAAATCTAAGTGGTTGGTTGGCTCATCGAGTAACAGTAAGTTAGGGCGCTGCCAGACAATCAGAGCTAATACTAAGCGGGCTTTTTCCCCACCAGAGAAACGTCCACTAGGATCCGTCACTTGGTCGCCTTTAAAACCAAAGCCGCCAAGGTAATCACGTAATTGCTGTTCAGTTTGTTCAGGTGCAAGGCGAGCAAGATGCTGTAGCGGGGATTCATCCGCATGCAAATATTCTAATTGATGCTGGGCGAAATACCCCAGTTTGATCCCTTTGGCGAGTGAGATTTCACCGTGTAATGGAGGTAAGTCACCTGCTAGCATTTTGATTAGTGTGGATTTACCGGCACCATTTCGTCCCAGTAACCCAATGCGAGAACCCGGAACTAAATTCAATTTGATGGATTCCAGCACCACTTTTTCACCGTAACCTGCACTGACTTTTTCCATTTTTAATAATGGATTCGGCAGGCTTTCAGGTTGACGGAATGAGAAATGGAATGGGTTATCCACATGGGCAGGGGCGACCATCTCCATGCGTTCGAGCATTTTAATTCGGCTTTGTGCCTGTTTTGCCTTGGTGGCTTGTACTCTAAAGCGGTCAATATAGCTTTGTAAGTGAGCGGCTTTAGCTTGTTGGCTCTCATACAAGGCTTGTTGCTGAGCGAGTTTAGTAGCACGTTGGCGTTCGAATGAAGAGTAGTTGCCCGTGTATTCGAACATGGTTTCTTGTTCGATATGCAGCACTTTGTCGATGATTGGATCGAGGAAATCCCTATCATGGGAAATCAAAATTAGGGTGCCAGAATAGCTTTTAAGCCATTTTTCCAACCAAATCACTGCATCTAAATCTAAATGGTTCGTCGGTTCATCGAGAAGTAGTAAATCAGAACGACACAGAAGGGCTTGCGCAAGGTTTAGACGCATACGCCATCCTCCGGAGAATGATTTTACCGGAGACTGTAGCTGTGCTTGGCTAAAACCAAGACCATGTAGCAAACTCGCTGCACGAGACTGAATTGTCCACGCATCAATGGCATCTAACTGCCCATGAATGACGGCAATAGCGTGACCGTCATTTTTTTCGTTCGCCTGTTGGAGTTTATGTTCTAAGGCGCGAAACTCACGATCGCCATCAATCACATACTCAATACAAGGTACATCAAGGGCTGGAGTTTCTTGGTTCACCCACGCCATAGACCAATTGCTTGGAAAGGTTGCTGATCCTGCTTCCGCTTGCAATTCACCCTTTAACAGTGCCAGCAATGTGGATTTTCCGCAGCCGTTTTTACCCACTAATCCGACTTTTTGCCCCGGATTGATAGTCGCAGTTGCATTGTCCAGCAGAACACGTACACCTCGGCGAATTTGTAATGAAGAGAAAACAATCATAGAAACCGTCTATTGAAAATATGTTAAATTATTGAGTTAGATATATTCGAATAATAAAGTTATTACTGAAATATATTAAGCTTAAAGTACATTTAGCAGGCTGCATGGTAACGGAAAATTATCCGCCTGACACGCCTTTGAGGAGGGAAAGATGTCAAATACGCCAAAAGTGCTCGTGGTCTACGCTCACCCAGACCCCCATGAATCTGTTGCTAATCGTCTGTTGTTAAATGCAGTGCGCGATTTTGACAATGTCACTATCCACGATTTATACGCAACATATCCCGATTATTTTATTGATGTCACCGCAGAACAAAAGCTGCTTTGCCAGCATGATGTCATTGTATTTCAGCACCCGCTGTATACTTATAGTTGCCCCGCGCTATTAAAAGAGTGGTTTGACCAAGTTCTGACTCGCCGATTTGCCACAGACCAAGGATACCAAAAACTGAAAGGCAAATATTGGCGCTCGATTATCACCACGGGGGAGCCAGAAGAAACTTACCAGTATGGCGGCTATAATCGTTATCCATTATCTGAAATCCTTCGTCCATTTGAGTTGACCTCATTGATGTGTGATATGCACTGGATGGAGCCGAACATTATCTATTCTGCCCGTCGGCAGAGCCCACAACAGTTACAGCAAATGGTTGAAGAGTATAAGCAATGGATGAGACAACCCCTCAATACGAGAGATATTTCAAATGGATGAGTTAAATCTATTTGAGTCGGTGATCATATTTTTATGCGCCGGTGTGGTGATGGTGCCGATTGCCCAAAAAATCCGACTGGGTGCGGTATTAGGCTATTTATTGGCGGGGATTGTGATTGGTCCATTTGTATTGGGCTTTATTCGCAATGTGGATGACATTCTGCATTTCTCGGAGCTGGGTGTTGTCTTCTTAATGTTTTTGATTGGGTTGGAACTGAAACCCTCGAAATTGTGGGAGCTGCGCCGATCGATTTTTGGTGTCGGTACCATTCAAGTGGTTGTAACCGCGGCTTTGATGGCTGGGATCTTGATTCTAGCTCAGTTTTCTTGGCAGGCAGCTGTGGTTGGCGGGCTGGGAATGGCGATGTCCTCAACGGCTATGGCGCTGCAATTAATGAATGAAAAAGGGATGTCCAACCAAGAAAGTGGGCAGCTCGGTTTTTCTGTTTTACTGTTCCAAGATATGGCGGTAATCCCGATTATGGCGCTGATTCCGCTGTTGGCAGGGGATACGGGAAGCAGCGATTGGTACAAAATTGGATTGAAAGTGGTGGCGTTTGCGGGATTATGGATTGTCGGGCGTTATTTATTACGTCCACTCTTTAGGCTCGCAGCGAAATCGGGCGTTCATGAAATTTTTACCGCAGCGGCGTTGTTAGTCGTACTGGGTTCTGCGTTGATTATGGAAAGCCTTGGCTTCTCAATGGCGTTGGGTACGTTTATGGCGGGGGTGATGCTCGCTGAGACGGAATTTCGTCATGAACTTGAGATTAATATTGAACCGTTTAAAGGCTTGCTGCTAGGGCTGTTTTTCATCTCCGTCGGTATGTCATTAAATTTACAAGTATTGTGGGCTTATCTCCCTCAAGTTTTACTGGCAGTTTTGGTGCTGGTCGCCGTGAAAGCGCTTGTCTTATATGTATTGGGATTTGTGGCGCGTTTACGCACCGGTGCTCGAGCGCAATTCTCTGGGGTGCTTAGCCAAGGTGGTGAGTTCGCCTTTGTAATTTATGCCACGGCATTCGGTGCTAGCGTGATTGATGAGCGACAAATGGATTTATTGTTGGTAGTGGTGACGCTATCGATGATGACAACGCCACTTGTGATGCAGTTGATAGATGCGTATCTCAACCGCCGTTATAATCAGCAAGCAACCTCTACCGAAAAACCGTTTGTGGAAGATACCAATCCTCATGTGATTTTAGTGGGATTTGGGCGAATGGGGCAGGTGGTTGGTCGTCTATTGATGGCGAACAAAGTGAATATTACGGTGCTTGAACAAGATGTTACCGCGATTAGTACCATGCGCCGCTACGGTTACACCGTCTATTATGGGGATGCGCGAGAGCTACAACTTCTACGCTCAGCGGGAGCGGATAAAGCCAAAGCGATTGTGATCACCAGCAACGTTCCTGAAGAAGTGATGGAAATTGTGCGTATTTGCCAAGAAAACTTCCCGAATTTGCATATTATTGCGCGTGCAAAAGGGCGCTTAGAAGCTCACGAATTACTACACAGCGGCGTGACGGATTTTAGCCGTGAAACCTTCTCAAGCGCGTTAGAAATGGGAAGCAAAGCATTGATTAGCACCGGAATGCATCCACACAAAGCTTATCGAGCGAAACAGCATTTCCGTCGGCTTGATATGCGTATGCTACGGGATATTATTCCTGAAAACGAGAACAGCGACAGCGGGCAAATTTCACGTATTAAAGAGGCACGGCGTGAACTCAACGAACTTTTCGAAAAAGAGATGCAAAGAGAAAATCGCCAACCGCACAGCTGGAATAACGAACAGTAAGGTAGAAAAATGGCAGCAACACGTAAGCGTTTTATTGCTGGGGCAACCTGTCCTAAATGTAAGTCTCAAGACACCTTAATGATGTGGCGAGAAGATAAAATTGATGTGGTTGAATGTGTGAATTGTGGGGATCAACAACGTCAAGCTGAAGGCGATGCAACTGAGCATGTGAGAAAGCAAGAACAAGTTATTGGAATTTTTACCCCAGAATAAGAGAATTTTGTCAATTCTCAATACAGCACAATTGTTTTCCGGTACAATTGGCAAAAATTTTTCCCTTACGGGTCGTAGGAGATGTCATGAAAGTAGCAAAAGACTTGGTTGTAAGCCTAGCTTACCAAGTAAGAACAGAAGACGGTGTTTTAGTTGATGAGTCCCCGGCAAATGCGCCAATGGACTATCTGCATGGCCGTGGTTCTTTAATTTCTGGTCTGGAAAAAGCATTAGAAGGTCGTGCAGTTGGCGAACATTTCGATGTTGAAGTCGCTTCAGACGATGCATATGGTGAATATGATGACAACTTAGTTCAACGTGTACCGAAAGATGTATTCATGGGCGTTGACGAGCTGGAAGTGGGTATGCGTTTCTTAGCGGACACTGACATGGGCCCAGTTCCAGTTGAAATCACTGGCATCGAAGGCGATGAAGTTATCGTTGACGGTAACCATATGCTAGCAGGTCAAAACCTGAAATTTAATGTTGAAGTCATGGCTATCCGTGAAGCAACTGAAGAAGAAATCGCTCATGGCCACGTCCATGGTGCTGATGGTCACGACCACGACCATGACCACGAAGGTGGTTGCTGTGGCGGTGGCGGTCATAGCCACGGTTCAGAAGGCGGTTGCTGTGGTGGTGGCGAAGGTCAAGGCCACGGTCACAAGCATGGCGGTTGTGGTTGCCACTAATCCCTAGCGCCAATGAGTAAAAAAAAGGAAAGCAGATGCTTTCCTTTTTTCGTTGATAGTTTCAGTAATGTGGCGGTGGAGTCTCTTCTTCTGGACGAGCTAGGTGAGATGATTGCGATGCTTTTAATCTCTCCGCCACAATACGTAAATGTTCCTGCATTTTTGACAGCTGCATTTGTTGTTCTGTAATTACTTGGTTAAGCTGTTCAATGGTCAATTCTTGGAAAGCAACTTTGCTTTCTAAAAGTTCTAAACGCTGTTCAAAATTGTCTGATGAATCCATTTTAGACTCTCCTTATGGGTTCTCATCATGAAAAAAACATCATAATAACCGAACATTACAAATCAACAGATAAGTTTTATTTAAAGGTGTAGGCGTTGAAACCTCTTTTTGTTAATGTGGTCTAAGATATTCTTATATTTATTGTGTTAACTGACAGCTTGTTTTTTTAAGGTAAGGAACAGCTATCAATAAAAATGAGCCGTATGGCTCGAATAATAGCTATCGGAGATTAGGATGAAATCACTGTTTAAGGCAAGTCTATTAGCAACAACATTAGCATTCGCTTTTACTGCCCCACAAGTTATGGCGGAAGAAGCAAAAACACAAGCGAGCGCTTTCAAAAATGCAGAAGAGCGTAACGCATACGCATTAGGTGCCTCTTTAGGTCGCTATATGCAGAATTCTTTAGAAGAACAAAAATCGATCGGTATTAATCTGGACAAAGCCCAATTACTGGCTGGTGTTCAAGATGCATTCAACGGCAAAAGCAAAATGACTGATGCACAAGTTGAAGAAACATTACGTCAATTCGAAGGACAAGTGAAAAAAGCAGCTGAAGATAAAATCAAAGCTGAATCAGTAGCTAACGTGAAGAAAGGTGACGAATATCGCGAGAAATTTGCAAAAGAAAAGGGCGTAGTGAAAACTAAGTCTGGCCTACTGTACAAAATTGAAAAAGACGGTACTGGTGCCAAACCTAAAGAAGACGAAACCGTTGTTGTTCACTATAAAGGCTCTTTAGTTGATGGCACTGAATTCGATAGTTCTTATTCTCGTAACGAGCCACTGACTATCCCATTAAACTCAGTGATCAAAGGCTGGACTGAAGGTTTATCTAACCTGAAGAAAGGTGGCAAGATGACATTAGTTATCCCACCAGAATTAGCTTACGGTGAAAACGGCGTTCCAGGTATCCCAGCAAATTCAACGCTGATCTTTGATGTTGAATTATTAGACATCAAACCTGCTGCAAAATAAGATTTCACAGTGTTAAAAACAAAAAGGCTCAGATTCGTTCTGGGCTTTTTTCATTGGGTTACGCAATTCAATGCTAAAAAAGCAGAGTTGTGTCATTCTCGATTAAAAATTTACATTTAAAAATCTTATATTCTTTAAAACTTGTGATAAAACATACTCTCTTGCATTCATTCGCTTGACGGCAACGCCTTGGAGTTTTAACTTCAGTAGATTCGTTTTTATTTTTAATCATCACATCCGTTGACTATGTACGATAAAGTGAAGGCAAATGAGTCGAATAATGAATGCCTCATTGGTTGACGTGATGAATTTTATACACTTTAGAAGGATGCCGTTGAAATGTCTGATGCATTACAATCCCAAGACCTCAGTGATATTAATATTCTTGATAACCAGCCGTTTACTGAGACTGACCACGAAATTTTAAAATCATATGAAGCTGCGGTTGACGGGCTCGCTATGCTAATCGGTGAGCATTGTGAAATTGTTCTTCACTCTTTAGAAGACCTCAAATGTTCAGCAGTGAGAATAGCGAATGGTCAGCATACAGGGCGTAAAATTGGCTCCCCTATCACTGACTTAGCATTAAGAATGCTTCATGACATGGCGGATGCGGAATCCAATGTCTCTAAAGCGTATTTTACGAAAGCGAAAAGTGGCGACTTAATGAAGTCTGTGACGATTGCGATTCGTAACCGTAAGCAACGAGTTATTGGCTTACTGTGTATCAACATGAACTTGGATGTGCCATTCTCTGAAATCATTAAGTCTTTTGTGCCGGAAGAAAAGCAAGAAGTGACTTCCGATGTGAACTTTGCGTCTTCAGTTGATGACTTAGTCGCACAAACATTGGAATACACCATCGAAGAAGTTAGCAATGACCGTAATGTTTCTAACAACGCGAAAAATAAACAAGTGGTTCTGAACCTGTACGAAAAAGGGATCTTTGATATCAAAGATGCTATCAACCAAGTTGCTGACCGCCTGAATATTTCCAAGCACACTGTCTATTTATATATCCGCCAATTTAAGAGTGGTGAATGAGTAAAACAACCCCGCTAACCTATTGTTTGTTAGTGACAGGCCCCGCATACGGCACTTCACAATCAGCAAATGCCTATCAATTTGCCAAGGCCCTTCTTCAAGAGGGGCATCTATTGAAGACGGTGTTTTTCTATCAAGATGGCGTTCTGAATGGCAATGCTTTAACTTCCCCTGCGAATGATGAATTTGATCTGGTCAAAGCATGGCGCCAGCTGGCACAAGAGTCGGGCTGTGAAATGAATATCTGCGTTGCAGCAGGGTTACGTCGTGGTATTACAGATGAAGAGCAAGCTAACGCGCTATCGCTATCTGCTTATAATTTATCTGAAAGTTTTACCATGAGCGGTTTAGGAAGTCTGGCTGAATCCATGTTAACCACTGACCGCACAATCCAGTTTTAAACCTGAACATCATGAACCACGTCACTCTATAAGATATAAGATATAAGATATAAGATATAAGATATAAGATAAGGTCTCTTGTGAAGAAAATAGCCTTTGTTTTTACGACTATGCCACATGGTAGTGCCAGTGGGCGCGAAGGACTGGATGCGTTATTAGCGACCTCAGCACTGACTGAGGAAATCAGTGTATTCTTTCTTTCTGATGGCGTATGCCAATTACTCGCTCATCAGCAGCCTAAAGAAATTTTAGCTCGGGACTATATTGCGACGTTCAAGATTTTACCTCTCTATGACATTGAAAACATTTACCTATGTTCAGAGTCATTAAAGGAAAGAGGTCTTAGCCAGCAAAATGAGTGGATTGTGACACCTGAATTTTTAACACCCCAGCAGATCCAAGAGCAGTTATCTGTCTGTGATGTTGTGCTGAAATTTTGAGCGCGTGTTCAAAATTTGATCTTGTGTTCGGATTTTGATCTATAGTAGGATCCTGCCTATGCTATACACCCTAGCCACTTCTCCATTTAAATGTGATTTTTCCGCGCTATTGCGTTTAATCACCAATGAAGACGCTATATTGCTTTTCCAAGATGGTGTGATTGCCGCCGTTTCACAATCCAAATATCTTGCGGAACTACAAAATAGCGGTGCCCAAATCTATGCCTTGGATGCAGATATTGACGCCCGAGGGCTACAAGATCAGGTAGCTGATGGCGTTTCTATCATCTCATATCAAGGTTTTGTAAAGCTAACTGAAGCTCATAAGCAACATTTTGCCTTATAAAGTCACTAAAAGTTGTATATTTCTTGACACCTGAGCCAGTCGGCAATAAAATTTCGCGTCCTCGTGTATCGTCATGTTGGCGAACGAGGTCAAAATCCGTGTTTACGAAGCAAAAAAACCAGGAGCTTTTTTAATAATGGCAACTATTAATCAGCTGGTACGCAAATCTCGTAGCTCGAAAGTTGTGAAAAGCAACGTTCCAGCACTGGAAGCTTGCCCGCAAAAACGTGGCGTATGTACTCGTGTATATACTACCACTCCTAAAAAACCAAACTCAGCATTACGTAAAGTATGCCGTGTTCGTTTAACTAACGGTTTCGAAGTATCTTCCTACATCGGTGGTGAAGGCCACAACTTGCAGGAACACTCCGTAATCCTGATCCGTGGCGGTCGTGTTAAAGACTTGCCAGGTGTGCGTTATCACACCGTTCGCGGCGCACTGGACTGTTCTGGTGTTAAAGACCGTAAGCAAGCTCGTTCTAAATACGGCGCGAAGAAACCTAAGGCTTAATGGATTTCCGTTAAGTAAGGCCAAACATTTTTAATCTTAATGTCAAAATACTCTCGTAGAGTTTTGGACAAACCTGAATTAACAACGGAGTCATATCCATGCCACGTCGTCGCGTAATTGGTCAACGTAAAATTCTTCCAGATCCTAAGTTCGGATCAGAATTACTGGCCAAATTTGTAAATATCCTGATGGTAGACGGGAAAAAATCTACTGCTGAAGCAATCGTATATAACGCACTTGAGCTCCTTGCTCAGCGTTCTGGTAAAACTGAACTTGACGCATTCGAATTAGCACTTGATAACGTGCGTCCGACTGTGGAAGTTAAATCCCGCCGTGTTGGTGGTTCAACTTACCAAGTTCCAGTTGAAGTTCGCCCGGTTCGTCGTAATGCCCTGGCAATGCGTTGGATCGTTGATGCTGCTCGTAAACGCGGTGATAAATCTATGGCGCTTCGCCTGGCAAACGAATTATCAGACGCTGCTGAGAACAAAGGTTCATCTGTTAAGAAACGTGAAGACGTTCACCGTATGGCAGAAGCTAACAAGGCGTTCGCACACTACCGTTGGTAATCTCTTACCAATCTTAGTGATGTATCTCAGGGTAGCTTTCAGCTGCCCTTTATATGAAGAATTGAACGCCCACGAGAGAGGAAAAAATGGCTCGTCAAACGCCCATAGCACGCTATCGTAACATCGGTATCAGTGCACACATCGACGCCGGTAAAACCACAACTTCTGAACGTATTCTGTTCTATACTGGTGTAAACCATAAGATCGGTGAAACCCACGAAGGTTCTGCAACAATGGACTGGATGGAGCAGGAGCAAGAGCGTGGTATTACTATCACTTCAGCTGCGACTACTGCATTCTGGTCTGGTATGGCTAAGCAGTATGAACCACACCGTATCAACATCATCGACACCCCGGGACACGTTGACTTCACAATCGAAGTAGAACGTTCTATGCGTGTTCTTGATGGCGCGGTAATGGTTTACTGTGCGGTTGGTGGTGTTCAGCCACAGTCTGAAACTGTATGGCGTCAGGCTAACAAATATAAAGTTCCACGTATCGCGTTCGTTAACAAAATGGACCGTATGGGTGCGAACTTCTTACGCGTTGTTGAGCAGTTAAAAACTCGTTTAGCAGCTACTGCAGTTCCACTGCAATTACCAGTTGGCGCAGAAGAGTCGTTCACTGGTGTTGTTGACTTGCTGAAAATGAAAGCAATCAAATGGAACGATGAAGACCAAGGCGTTACCTTCGAATACGAAGATATCCCTGCGGACATGCAAGAGCTGGCTGAAGAGTGGCACAACAACCTGATCGAATCCGCTGCAGAAGCATCAGAAGAACTGATGGAAAAATATCTGGGCGGTGAAGAACTGACTGAAGCCGAAATCAAAGGTGCTTTACGTCAACGTGTTCTTGCTAGCGAAATTATCCTGGTTACCTGTGGTTCTGCATTTAAGAACAAAGGTGTTCAGGCGATGCTGGATGCGGTCGTGGATTACTTACCAGCTCCTACAGATGTACCGGCAATTAACGGTATTCTGGACGATGGTAAAGATACTCCAGCTGAACGTCATGCAAGTGACGAAGAGCCGTTCTCATCTTTAGCATTTAAAATTGCAACTGACCCATTCGTTGGTAACCTGACATTCTTCCGTGTTTACTCCGGTGTTGTTAACTCAGGTGATACCGTTCTGAACGCTGTTAAAGCGAAGAAAGAGCGTTTTGGTCGTATCGTTCAGATGCACGCTAACAAGCGTGAAGAGATTAAAGAAGTTCGCGCTGGTGACATCGCGGCTGCTATCGGTCTGAAAGACGTAACTACAGGTGATACTTTATGTGCAGTTGATGCACCAATCATCCTGGAGCGTATGGAATTCCCAGAGCCAGTAATCTCTGTTGCAATCGAACCAAAAACTAAAGCTGACCAAGAAAAAATGGGTATCGCATTAGGCCGTCTGGCTCAAGAAGACCCATCATTCCGCGTATCAAGTGATGAAGAGACTAATCAGACTATCATCGCTGGTATGGGTGAATTGCACTTGGACGTTCTGGTTGACCGTATGCGTCGTGAATTTAAAGTTGAAGCGAACGTTGGTAAACCACAAGTAGCTTACCGCGAAGCAATCACTGCTAAAGTGACTGATATCGAAGGTAAACACGCGAAACAGTCTGGTGGTCGTGGTCAGTACGGTCATGTCGTTATCGATATGTACCCACTGGACAAGAAAGACAAAGATGGTCTGCCAATGGACTACGAATTTGTCAACGAAATCAAAGGTGGTGTAATCCCTACGGAATACATTCCTGCGGTTGACAAAGGTCTGCAAGAGCAGCTTAAGTCTGGTCCATTAGCTGGTTATCCAGTAGTTAACATGGGTGTTCGTCTGCATTTCGGTTCTTACCATGATGTTGACTCATCTGAATTGGCGTTTAAATTGGCAGCATCGCTGGCATTTAAAGACGGCTTCAAAAAAGCGAAACCAGTTCTGCTTGAGCCAATCATGAAAGTTGAAGTGGAAACTCCAGAAGACTACATGGGCGATGTAATTGGTGACCTGAACCGTCGTCGTGGTATGATTGAAGGTATGGATGACTTACCTACTGGTAAAGTTGTTCGTGCACAAGTACCATTGTCCGAAATGTTCGGTTATGCTACTGACCTGCGTTCTCAGACACAAGGTCGTGCTTCATACTCTATGGAGTTCCTGAAGTACAATGAAGCGCCAAACAACGTTGCACAAGCTGTAATCGAAGCTCGTAACGCTAGATAATCGATTTTTATCGATTTAACTACTTTAATTTAAGTTCCTTCTTTATCGTGAAGAGGGAACTCCATAAGGAATAGAGTCGTGTCTAAAGAAAAATTTGAACGTTCAAAACCGCACGTTAACGTTGGTACAATCGGCCACGTTGACCATGGTAAAACTACCCTGACAGCAGCAATCACTACTGTTCTGGCTAAAACTTACGGCGGTAACGCTCGTGCATTCGACCAAATCGATAACGCACCAGAAGAAAAAGCGCGTGGTATCACCATTTCTACTTCTCACGTAGAATATGACACTCCAACTCGCCACTACGCACACGTAGACTGCCCAGGTCACGCCGACTATGTTAAAAACATGATCACTGGTGCTGCGCAGATGGACGGTGCAATTCTGGTTGTTGCTGCGACTGATGGCCCAATGCCACAAACTCGTGAGCACATCCTGTTAGGTCGCCAAGTAGGTGTTCCTTACATCATCGTTTTCCTGAACAAATGTGACATGGTAGACGACGAAGAACTGTTAGAATTAGTTGAAATGGAAGTTCGTGAACTTCTGTCTCAATACGATTTCCCAGGCGACGACACTCCAGTTGTTCGCGGTTCAGCACTGAAAGCGCTGGAAGGCAACCCAGAGTGGGAAGCGAAAATTGTTGAATTAGCAGGCTACCTGGATTCTTACATCCCAGAACCAGAGCGTGCAATTGACAAGCCATTCCTGCTGCCAATCGAAGACGTATTCTCAATCTCTGGTCGTGGTACAGTAGTAACAGGCCGTGTTGAGCGTGGTATCATCAAAGTTGGTGAAGAAGTTGAAATCGTTGGTATCCAAGCAACGGCTAAAACAACTTGTACTGGCGTTGAAATGTTCCGTAAACTGCTGGACGAAGGTCGTGCGGGTGAGAACGTTGGTGTTCTGCTGCGTGGTACTAAGCGTGAAGAAATTCAACGTGGTCAAGTACTGGCTAAACCAGGTTCAATCAAGCCACACACTCAATTTGAATCAGAAGTTTATATTCTGAGCAAAGATGAAGGTGGTCGTCATACTCCATTCTTCAAAGGCTACCGTCCACAGTTCTACTTCCGTACAACTGACGTAACCGGTACTATCGAACTGCCAGAAGGCGTAGAGATGGTAATGCCAGGCGACAACATCAACATGATCGTGACTCTGATTCACCCAATCGCGATGGATGATGGTTTACGTTTCGCAATCCGTGAAGGTGGTCGTACTGTAGGTGCGGGTGTTGTTGCAAGAATCATTGCATAATACCGCTCTTTCTGAATAAGAAAGAACCACTTTAGTAAAAAGGGCATCGACTGATGCCCTTTTTATACTCAAGTTTTTAAAATGTTAGCGTTTAAACCTAAGAACCTATCTCATCAATCGTTTTCATAATTATTGGTGAGATAGGCTCTGAAACAACGATTTACTGACTGTATTGAGAGCCTGATGCAGTTATATGAGATTTATTAAGGTTTTGCTCAGAAGTTATGGTATATTTTACCGCTGCCACGAAAAGAAATTTATTTTCGAAATAGGGTGGTCATTAAATTTACTGGGTATGCTGGCATATTCTATTGGTGTGCTCTGATTGCCATACTGCATAGGTAAGGCAAGCGAGCTTTATACATACTTCATGGTAACAGGTTGAATTATGAGTGCGAATAGCGAAGCTCAAGGAAGTGGACGCAGTGTAGACATCTTCAAATGGGTAGTTGTCTGTGCCTTATTAATTGTTGCTATCGTGGGCAACTATTACTTCCGTCAATATAATCTCGCACTGCGTGCTTTTGCAGTTGTGGCTGTAGTAGCTATTGCTGGTGCTGTTGCTTTGTGGACCACAAAAGGTAAAGCAACTCTGGCGTTTGCGCGCGAAGCTCGCATCGAGGTGAAGAAAGTCATTTGGCCTACTCGCCAGGAAGCATTACAAACGACTTTGATTGTTGCTGCTGTAACGGCTGTAATGTCACTGATCCTGTGGGGATTAGATGGTATCCTAGTGCGTTTAGTTTCATTTATTACAAGCCTGAGGTTATTCTAAATGTCAGATTTACCTAAAAAACGCTGGTATGTCATTCAGGCATTCTCTGGTTTTGAAGGTCGCGTAGCACAGTCTCTGCGTGAACATATCAAATTACATAATATGGAAGAGTTATTTGGCGATGTTATGGTTCCAACTGAAGAAGTTGTTGAGATCCGTAGCGGCCAGCGCCGTAAGAGCGAGCGTAAATTCTTCCCTGGTTACGTATTAGTTCAAATGGTCATGAATGATGACTCTTGGCACTTAGTACGCAGTGTTCCGCGTGTAATGGGCTTTATCGGTGGGACTTCAGATCGTCCAGCACCAATTAGTGATAAAGAAGTTGATGCGATCATGAATCGCTTACAACAAGTTGGTGATAAGCCACGTCCTAAAACGCTATTTGAACCAGGTGAAATGGTTCGTGTTAGCGAAGGTCCATTCGCTGACTTCAACGGTGTTGTTGAAGAAATCGACTATGAAAAGAGCCGCTTAAAAGTCTCTGTTTCTATTTTTGGTCGTGCAACTCCAGTTGAGTTAGACTTCGGACAGGTAGAAAAAGCCTAACTAATCCGAATAGCAGACTTGCAAAAGGCGCGAAATTTTCATACAATTTCGCGCCTTTTGTTTTTTATGCTTGGCATCATACTGCGCAAACGGTGTGTTGCGGGGCGTTAATGTAACGGGGAGCCTTAATCCATTAAGGCGTTATTACCCAATTTGAGGAAATATTCATGGCTAAGAAAGTACAAGCCTACGTTAAGCTGCAAGTAGCAGCTGGTATGGCAAACCCAAGTCCACCGGTTGGTCCAGCACTGGGTCAGCAAGGTGTGAACATCATGGAATTCTGTAAAGCGTTCAACGCAAAAACAGACAGCCTGGAAAAAGGTTTACCAATTCCTGTTGTTATTACTGTTTATGCAGACCGTTCATTCACTTTTGTAACTAAAACTCCACCGGCAGCAGTTCTGCTGAAAAAAGCGGCTGGCGTTAAGTCTGGTTCTGGTAAGCCGAACAAAGACAAAGTTGGTAAAGTGACTTCTGCACAGGTTCGCGAAATCGCAGAAACTAAAGCTGCGGATATGACTGGTGCTGACGTTGACGCGATGATGCGTTCAATCGCTGGTACTGCTCGTTCCATGGGCCTGGTAGTGGAGGACTAATAGAATGGCTAAACTGACTAAGCGCATGCGCAATATCCGTGAGAAAGTTGATGTAACTAAACAGTATGACATCAATGAAGCCGTTGCTCTGCTGAAAGAATTAGCGACTGCTAAATTCGTGGAAAGCGTTGACGTAGCTATCAATCTTGGTATCGATGCTCGTAAATCTGACCAGAACGTTCGCGGTGCAACTGTACTGCCAAACGGTACTGGCCGTTCAGTTCGCGTTGCTGTGTTCGCACAAGGCGCAAACGCTGAAGCTGCTAAAGCTGCTGGCGCTGAACTGGTTGGTATGGAAGATCTGGCTGATAAAATCAAAGCTGGTGAAATGAACTTTGACGTTGTTATTGCTTCTCCAGATGCAATGCGCGTTGTTGGCCAATTGGGTCAAGTTCTGGGCCCACGTGGTCTGATGCCAAACCCGAAAGTTGGTACTGTAACTCCTAACGTTGCTGAAGCGGTTAATAACGCTAAAGCTGGTCAGGTTCGTTACCGTAACGACAAAAACGGAATCATCCACACCACTATCGGTAAAGCTGATTTCGACGCTGACAAACTGAAAGAAAACTTAGAAGCACTGCTGATCGCGCTGAAAAAAGCAAAACCAGCTTCTGCTAAAGGCGTTTTCATCAAGAAAATCAGCCTGTCCACTACCATGGGCGCAGGTGTTGCTATCGACCAATCTGGTCTGTCAGCAGCAGTTTAATTCCGTTAGCATCTGCTAATTGGCAATTAGGCTTTACCTTTGCGGCAAATTTGTATAAAATTTGACGCTTCGAGTTTGTTGGGTATAGAAATGTGCCCAACAAACCACAAATTTCGGTATGGAGTCTGGCCTTTCCAGACCCCGTCCAAGACCGCAGGTGTAGTTTATTAGTTACTAGTAGCTACTTAATTTACCTGCGTAGACGGTGACAGAGATACCTAGAATTTAATTCTGGATTTCTATTCTGCTCACCGTGTTTTAGCGCTCTTACATAATGTTGTGTTTGAGTGATGTGAGTCCCGGGTTTTCCCGGTTAATCCAGGAGCAAGAAGCTAATGGCACTAAATCTTCAAGACAAACAAGCGATTGTTGCTGAAGTCAGCGAAGTAGCCAAAGGCGCGCTTTCTGCAGTTGTTGCTGATTCACGCGGCGTAACTGTAGCAAAAATGACTGAACTGCGTAAAGCAGGTCGCGAAGCTGGCGTTTATATCCGTGTTGTTCGTAACACGCTGATTCGCCGTGCTGTTGAAGGTACTGCTTATGATGTACTGAAAGACGCGTTTGTTGGTCCAACCTTAATTGCTTTCTCTAACGAACATCCGGGCGCTGGCGCTCGTCTGTTCAAAGAGTTCGCGAAAGCGAATCCAGCATTTGAGATTAAAGCTGCGGCCTTTGAAGGTGAGTTAATCCAAGCGAAAGATATCGATCGTCTGGCAACTCTCCCAACTTACGATGAAGCAATCGCACGCCTGATGGCAACCATGAAAGAAGCCGCTGCCGGCAAATTGGTTCGTACTCTGGCTGCTCTGCGCGATCAGAAAGAAGCTGCATAAGCCCTTTCCTTCGTTGCTTTTTAACGTATAAACTATTTCTGAATTTTAGGAACACTTGTTATGTCTATCACTAAAGACCAAATCCTTGATGCAGTTGCAGAAATGTCTGTAATGGACGTTGTTGAACTGATTACTATGATGGAAGAAAAATTCGGCGTTTCTGCTGCTGCAGCTGTTGCTGTTGCTGCGGGCCCAGCTGAAGCTGCTGAAGAAAAAACTGAATTCGACGTTGTTCTGGCATCTGTTGGTGCGAACAAAGTTGCAGTTATCAAAGCAGTTCGTGGTGCAACCGGTCTTGGCCTGAAAGAAGCTAAAGACATGGTAGAATCAGCTCCAGCAGTTATCAAAGAAGCTGCAAGCAAAGACGAAGCTGAAACTCTGAAAAAATCTCTTGAAGAAGCAGGCGCTTCTGTTGAACTTAAATAAGTTCAATTTCAAGAACGCAGCTTAAGTAATTAGGCTGATGGCTGGTGATTTTTTAATCACCAGCCTTTTTGCGCTGTAAAGCGTGATGGGTGTTAACAGCTTTTCACGCAGTTTTAATGTTAACAAACAACCCTCCAATACTTCTTTCTATTTGACGACTTAATATACTGTGTTCTGCGCTACGACCCGCTCGGGTAGCTCGGTAGCAACTGCAACGCAATGAAATGATTTAAGAGTAATAGAAATGGGTATTCAGGAAAGTATTCATTTTCCATTTCTTCAAAAAACGCGTTCCTGTTCTGCCCTTAATCTAAAGGCGAACGATTTGGGTCACTGATCAACGAGCTGAGGAAACCTATGGTTTACTCCTATACCGAGAAAAAACGTATTCGTAAGGATTTTGGTAAACGTCCACAAGTTTTGGATATACCTTATCTCCTTTCCATCCAACTTGACTCGTTCCAGAAGTTTATCGAGCAAGATCCTGATGGCCAGAATGGTCTGGAAGCTGCTTTCCGTTCCGTATTCCCAATTCAGAGTTACAGTGGTAATGCTGAACTGCAATATGTCAGCTATCGTTTAGGCGAGCCTGTTTTTGACGTTAAAGAATGTCAAATTCGCGGCGTGACCTATTCTGCACCACTGCGTGTAAAACTTCGCCTGATCGTGTATGAGCGAGAAGCTCCAGAAGGCACCGTTAAAGACATCAAAGAACAAGAAGTTTACATGGGTGAAATTCCACTCATGACTGAAAACGGAACTTTTGTTATCAACGGTACTGAGCGTGTTATCGTTTCCCAGTTACACCGTAGTCCTGGTGTATTCTTCGATAGCGATAAAGGTAAAACTCACTCTTCAGGTAAAGTGCTGTATAACGCACGTATTATCCCTTACCGTGGTTCATGGCTTGATTTCGAATTCGATCCGAAAGATAACCTATTTGTACGTATTGACCGTCGCCGTAAATTACCTGCGACCATTATTCTGCGTGCAATGGATTACAACACCGAAGAAATCTTAAATCTGTTCTTCGACAAAACTGTATTCCAAATCCGCGATAACAAACTGATGATGACGCTGGTTCCTGAGCGTCTGCGTGGTGAAACTGCTTCTTTCGATATCGAAGCAAACGGCAAAGTTTATGTTGAAAAAGGCCGTCGTATCACTGCTCGTCATATTCGTCAGTTAGAAAAAGAAGAAGTTAGCAATATCGAAGTTCCTGTTGAATACATCGCAGGTAAAGTTGTTGCAAGAGATTACATCGATGAGAGCACCGGTGAGCTGATTTGTGCAGCGAATATGGAACTGTCATTAGATATGTTGGCACGTCTGAGCCAGTCTGGTCACAAAACAATCGAAACATTGTTCACCAACGACTTAGACCACGGTGCTTATATCTCTGAAACCGTTCGCGTCGACCCAACTAACGATCGTTTAAGTGCACTGGTAGAAATCTACCGTATGATGCGCCCTGGTGAGCCGCCAACACGCGAAGCTGCAGAAAACCTGTTCGATAACCTGTTCTTCTCTGAAGACCGTTACGACTTGTCTGCTGTAGGTCGTATGAAGTTCAACCGTTCACTGAACCGTGATGAAATCGAAGGTTCTGGTATCCTGAGTGAAGAAGACATCATTGATGTTATGCGTAAACTCATCGATATCCGTAACGGTAAAGGCGAAGTCGATGATATCGACCACTTAGGTAACCGTCGTATTCGTTCCGTTGGCGAAATGGCTGAGAACCAATTCCGTGTAGGTCTGGTTCGTGTTGAGCGTGCAGTGAAAGAGCGTCTTTCTCTGGGCGACCTCGATGCATTAATGCCACAGGATATGATCAACGCTAAGCCAATTTCAGCAGCAGTTAAAGAGTTCTTTGGTTCCAGCCAGCTGTCTCAATTTATGGACCAGAACAACCCACTGTCTGAAATTACGCATAAACGTCGTATCTCTGCATTAGGCCCAGGTGGTCTGACTCGTGAACGTGCAGGCTTCGAAGTACGTGACGTACACCCAACTCACTATGGTCGTGTTTGTCCAATCGAAACCCCTGAAGGTCCGAACATCGGTCTGATCAACTCATTATCTGTTTATGCACAGACCAATGAGTACGGTTTCTTAGAAACTCCATACCGTTTAGTCCGTGATGGCATCGTAACTGATGAAATCCATTACCTGTCTGCAATCGAAGAAGGTAACTTCATCATTGCTCAGGCAAACACCGTATTAAGCGACGATGGCCGTTTCATCGAAGAATTAGTTACTTGCCGTAACAAAGGCGAGTCAAGCTTATTCAGCCGTGAACAAGTTGAATATATGGATGTTTCGACTCAACAGGTTGTTTCTGTTGGTGCGTCACTGATCCCATTCCTTGAACACGATGACGCCAACCGTGCATTGATGGGTGCGAACATGCAACGTCAAGCGGTTCCTACTTTACGTGCTGACAAACCATTAGTTGGTACAGGTATGGAACGTGCAGTAGCGGTTGACTCCGGTGTTACTGCTGTTGCAAGACGTGGTGGTTCAGTTCAATACGTTGATGCTTCTCGTATCGTTATCAAAGTTAACGAAGATGAGATGTATCCGGGCGAAGCTGGAATCGATATCTATAACCTGACTAAATACACTCGTTCTAACCAGAACACCTGTATTAACCAGATGCCTTGCGTATCTTTAGGTGAACCAGTTGAGCGTGGTGATGTGTTAGCGGATGGTCCTTCAACAGACCTCGGCGAATTAGCACTGGGTCAAAACATGCGCGTGGCATTCATGCCATGGAATGGTTATAACTTCGAAGACTCCATCTTAGTTTCTGAGCGTGTTGTTCAAGAAGACCGTTTCACAACTATTCACATTCAGGAACTCTCTTGTGTGTCTCGTGACACCAAATTAGGGCCTGAAGAGATCACTGCGGATATTCCAAACGTTGGTGAAGCAGCACTGTCTAAACTTGATGAATCCGGTATCGTTTATATCGGTGCAGAAGTGAAAGGCGGAGACATTCTGGTTGGTAAAGTCACCCCTAAAGGTGAAACCCAATTAACACCAGAAGAAAAACTGCTGCGTGCTATCTTCGGTGAAAAAGCTTCAGACGTTAAAGACTCTTCTTTACGTATTCCTAACGGCGTATCTGGTACGGTTATCGACGTACAAGTATTTACCCGTGATGGCGTAGAGAAAGACAAACGTGCTCTGGAAATCGAAGAAACTCAGTTACGTGATGCGAAGAAAGACTTAACAGAAGAGCTGCGTATTTTTGAATCTGCGCTGTTCTCTCGTATCCGTTCTGTACTGATCAGCGGTGGTATTGAAGCTGATAAACTGGACAAATTGCCTCGTGACCGTTGGTTAGAATTAGCATTAGCTGATGAAGAGAAACAGAACCAGTTAGAGCAATTAGCTGAACAGTACGATGAACTGAAATCTGAGTTCGCTAAGAAACTGGAAGCAAAACGTCGCAAGATCACTCAAGGTGATGACCTTGCACCGGGCGTACTGAAAATTGTTAAGGTTTATCTGGCTGTTAAACGTCAGATTCAACCGGGTGATAAAATGGCGGGTCGCCATGGTAACAAAGGTGTTATCTCAAAAATCAACCCAGTTGAAGACATGCCTTACGATGAAAACGGTAACCCAGTTGACATCGTTCTGAACCCACTGGGCGTACCATCACGTATGAACATCGGTCAGATTCTGGAAACTCACTTAGGTATGGCTGCTAAAGGTATTGGTGAAAAAATCAATGCTATGCTTAAACAGCAGCAAGAAGTTGCCAAACTGCGTGAATTCATCCAGAAAGCTTACGATTTAGGTGATGATCCGCGTCAGAAAGTTGACTTAAATACTTTCTCTGATGAAGAAGTTATGCGTTTGGCAGAGAACCTGAGAAAAGGTATGCCAATTGCAACACCAGTGTTTGATGGTGCAAAAGAGAAAGAAATTAAAGAACTGCTGAAACTGGGCGGTCTGCCAACTTCAGGTCAGATTACATTGTTCGACGGTCGTACTGGCGAGAAATTTGAGCGTCAAGTCACCGTAGGTTACATGTACATGCTGAAACTGAACCACTTGGTTGACGATAAGATGCACGCCCGTTCAACTGGTTCTTACAGCTTGGTTACTCAGCAACCGCTGGGTGGTAAAGCGCAGTTCGGTGGTCAGCGTTTCGGGGAGATGGAAGTGTGGGCACTGGAAGCATACGGTGCAGCCTATACCCTTCAAGAAATGCTTACAGTTAAATCGGATGACGTTAACGGCCGTACGAAGATGTATAAAAACATCGTCGATGGCAGCCATCAGATGGAACCTGGTATGCCGGAATCTTTCAACGTATTGCTGAAAGAAATCCGCTCACTGGGTATCAACATCGAGCTGGAAGACGAGTAATTCGTTCTGTGCCGGAAGGTTTGCCTTCCGGCCCATGTAAGCACTGGGATTTGGGGAGAGTCGCTTCGAGCACTCACCTGACAGGTCTAACTCCGACAGGAGCCATTTTGTGAAAGACTTAATTAAGTTTCTGAAAGCGCAAACCAAGACCGAAGAGTTTGATGCGATCAAGATTGCTCTGGCATCACCTGACATGATCCGTTCATGGTCATTTGGTGAAGTTAAAAAGCCAGAAACCATTAACTACCGTACGTTCAAACCTGAGCGTGACGGTCTTTTCTGTGCGCGTATTTTCGGGCCAGTAAAAGACTACGAATGCCTGTGCGGTAAGTACAAGCGTTTAAAACATCGCGGTGTGATTTGTGAGAAGTGTGGCGTTGAAGTTACACAAACTAAAGTGCGTCGTGAGCGTATGGGTCATATTGAACTCGCGTCTCCAACTGCGCATATTTGGTTCTTAAAATCACTGCCATCCCGTATCGGTTTGCTGCTCGATATGCCACTGCGCGATATCGAACGCGTTCTGTATTTTGAATCTTATGTTGTTGTTGAAGGCGGGATGACCAGTCTTGAGCGCGCACAGATTCTGACAGAAGAGCAATACTTAGATGCGCTAGAAGAGTTCGGTGACGAATTCGACGCGAAAATGGGTGCGGAAGCAATCCAAGGTCTGCTGAAAAACCTCGATCTTGAGAACGAGTGTGAAACGCTGCGTGAAGAGTTAAACGAAACTAACTCAGAAACCAAGCGTAAAAAGTTGACTAAGCGTATCAAACTGTTAGAAGCGTTTATTCAATCTGGTAACAAACCAGAGTGGATGATCCTGAACGTTCTGCCAGTTCTGCCACCTGATCTGCGTCCATTAGTACCACTGGATGGTGGTCGTTTCGCAACGTCGGATCTGAACGATCTGTATCGTCGCGTAATCAACCGTAACAACCGTCTGAAACGTCTTCTGGATCTGGCTGCGCCAGATATCATCGTACGTAACGAAAAACGTATGCTGCAAGAAGCGGTTGACGCACTGTTAGATAACGGTCGTCGTGGTCGCGCAATCACTGGTTCTAACAAACGTCCTCTGAAATCTTTGGCAGATATGATCAAAGGTAAACAAGGTCGTTTCCGTCAGAACTTACTTGGTAAGCGTGTTGACTACTCAGGTCGTTCTGTAATCACCGTAGGTCCATACCTGCGTCTGCATCAGTGCGGTCTGCCTAAGAAAATGGCACTTGAGTTATTCAAACCATTTATCTACGGCAAATTAGAATTACGTGGTCTGGCAACAACCATTAAAGCTGCGAAGAAAATGGTTGAGCGCGAAGAAGCGGTTGTTTGGGATATCTTGGATGAAGTTATCCGCGAACACCCAGTTATGCTGAACCGTGCACCAACACTTCACCGTCTGGGTATCCAAGCTTTCGAACCAATTCTGATCGAAGGTAAAGCTATCCAATTGCACCCACTCGTTTGTGCGGCATATAACGCCGACTTCGATGGTGACCAAATGGCGGTACACGTTCCTCTGACTCTGGAAGCTCAGTTAGAAGCACGTGCGTTGATGATGTCAACCAACAACATCCTGTCTCCGGCAAGTGGTGAGCCAATCATCGTTCCTTCTCAGGACGTTGTATTAGGTATCTACTACATGACGCGCGACTGCGTAAACGCGAAAGGCGAGGGCATGGTTTTAGCCGGTCCTAAAGAAGCTGAGCGTGTTTACCGTTCAGGTCATGCTTCACTGCATGCCCGCGTTAAAGTTCGTATCACTGAAGAAGTGAAAGACAGCGAAGGTAACATTACGATTAACACTGGTTTAGTTGATACCACTGTTGGCCGTGCAATTTTATGGATGATCGTACCGAAAGGTCTGCCTTACTCTCTGGTTAACCAGGCGTTAGGTAAGAAAGCAATCTCCAAAATGCTGAACACCTGTTACCGCGTACTGGGTCTGAAACCAACTGTTATTTTTGCTGACCAAATCATGTATACCGGTTTTGCCTACGCGGCACGTTCTGGTGCATCGGTTGGTATCGACGATATGGTTATTCCAGAGAAAAAAGCTGGGATTATCGCCGAAGCAGAAGCAGAAGTTGCAGAAATTCAGGAACAGTTCCAGTCTGGTCTGGTTACAGCAGGCGAACGTTACAACAAAGTTATCGATATCTGGGCAGCAGCAAACGAACGTGTTGCTAAAGCGATGATGGAAAACTTGTCTACTGAAGCAGTCATTAACCGTGACGGCCAAGAAGAACAACAAGTTTCCTTCAACAGTATCTTTATGATGGCCGACTCCGGTGCTCGTGGTTCTGCAGCGCAGATTCGTCAGCTGGCCGGTATGCGTGGTCTGATGGCTAAGCCAGATGGCTCCATCATCGAAACGCCAATCACGGCGAACTTCCGTGAAGGTCTGAACGTTCTCCAGTACTTTATTTCTACCCACGGTGCTCGTAAAGGTCTTGCGGATACCGCATTGAAAACTGCGAACTCCGGTTATCTGACTCGTCGTTTAGTTGACGTTGCTCAGGACTTGGTTGTCACTGAAGATGACTGTGGTACTCACGAAGGTATCCTGATGACTCCGGTTATCGAGGGTGGCGACGTTAAAGAACCACTGCGTGAACGTGTACTTGGACGTGTAACTGCAGAAGATATCCTGATCCCAGGTACTGCAGATATTCTGGTTCCACGTAATACACTGTTACACGAAAAACTGTGTGACCTGTTAGAAGCTAACTCTGTTGACAGTGTGAAAGTACGTTCCGTAGTAAGTTGTGAAACTGACTTCGGTGTGTGTGCTCACTGTTATGGTCGTGACCTTGCTCGTGGTCATATCATCAACAAAGGTGAAGCTATCGGTGTTATCGCGGCACAATCAATCGGTGAGCCGGGTACACAGCTGACGATGCGTACGTTCCACATCGGTGGTGCGGCATCTCGTGCGGCAGCAGAATCTAGCATCCAAGTTCGTAACACAGGTACGTTGAAACTGTTCAACGCGAAATATGTTACTAACTCAGAAGGCAAGCTGGTAATTACTTCTCGTAATACAGAACTGCGTCTGATTGACGAATTCGGTCGTACTAAAGAGAGCTATAAAGTTCCTTACGGTGCGCACTTAACGAAAGGTGATGGTGCAGCAGTTATCGGCGGTGAAACCGTTGCAAACTGGGATCCACATACCATGCCAGTTGTCAGTGAAGTATCGGGTATCATCAGCTTCTCCGACATGCTTGAAGGTCTGTCAATGACTCGTCAAACTGATGAGTTAACCGGTCTATCTTCAATCGTTGTTATGGATACCGCTGAGCGTACCAGTGCTGGTAAAGACTTACGTCCTGCACTGCGTGTAATCGATGCGAATGGTAAAGATGTTCTGATCCCTAACACGGACATGCCTGCTCAGTATTTCTTACCGGGTAACGCAATTGTTCAGTTAGATGATGGCATCGCTATCAACGTCGGTGATACTTTAGCGCGTATTCCACAAGAATCCGTAGGTACTAAAGATATCACGGGTGGTCTGCCACGCGTTGCTGACCTGTTCGAAGCTCGTCGTCCGAAAGAGCCTGCGATTCTGGCTGAAATCAGCGGTATTATCTCGTTTGGTAAAGAAACCAAAGGGAAACGCCGTCTGGTTATCACTCCATTAGATGGAAGTGAGCCATACGAAGAGATGATCCCTAAATGGCGTCAGCTTAACGTATTCGAAGGTGAAATCGTTGAACGCGGTGACGTCGTTTCTGATGGTCCAGAGTCTCCACATGACATCCTGCGTCTGCGTGGTGTTCATGCTGTGACTCGTTACATCACCAACGAAGTTCAGGAAGTTTACCGCTTACAAGGCGTTAAGATTAACGATAAACACATCGAAGTTATCGTTCGTCAGATGCTGCGTAAAGTTACCATCGCGGATGCAGGAAGCTCTGAATTCCTCGAAGGTGAGCAAGTTGAATACTCACGAGTTAAAGTTTCTAACCGTAAACTGGAAACTGAAGGCAAGATTCCAGCTAACTTTGAGCGTGATCTGTTGGGTATTACTAAGGCATCTCTGGCAACAGAATCCTTTATCTCAGCGGCATCGTTCCAAGAAACAACTCGCGTACTGACAGAAGCAGCGGTAGCAGGTAAGCGTGATGAATTACGCGGCCTGAAAGAAAACGTTATTGTTGGACGTCTGATCCCAGCTGGTACCGGTTTCGCGTACCACCAAGATCGTATCCGTCGTCGCCATCTGAGCGAAGCTGTGGAAGCTCCACAAGTTAGCGCAGATGAAGCAACAGCGAACTTAGCTGAACTGTTAAATGCAGGCTTCACCAGCGACAATCAGAACTAATTTCTGATTTGCAAATCGCTTAGTAGAAACCGGTATCGAAAGATACCGGTTTTTTTTTGCCTGCCAATTGCCAGCTATTCATTATTAAGGTAACTCAGTGGCACGGGAATGCGACGACTTTCTTGACTCGTCAACCAGTGAGCTGTATCAAATAACCACCACTGTTCAACAATAAGCTCATAAAAACGTGAATGACCATTTCCTTGAAGTTGCTCAAGGGCAATAGAAGGCAACGCATTTTGAGTCTCATCGAAAAGCGAATTTTGATGAAATTCACGATAAGCATCCGCAGACTCATCAACTGATAATTCACGTGCAACCCCCGTAAACTGAGCCCCATCAAAACCAGCCGAACCAAATTCAGGTAAATGATAATTAAACAGTGTTCCGCTCACTTGAGAGTGATAACGAATATTTTGAGAATGTTGGCTTTGATGTGCGGAATACCAAAGAAACCGCAAAGGATTGAACAAAATTTTGGGCTCGACAGTGGTTGCCCACGGAACATTTTCAGGATTGAGTGTCGCAAAAGTGACGAAACGGGTGGTGTGCAAGAGAACTAAACTGCGCTGCTTTAAACTCATGGGGTCTCCATTGTATGTATATAAGAAGAAAGCCCGCTATTGGGACTTTCGAGATTGGTCGTCGTGTATTGAATTAGATGGTAATTAAGGTGTGTCTTGGGGAGAGCGATAATTAAAAATAGTAAGGCTTGGTATTATTAATATTTTCATTTCATATAGGGTTATAGTTAGGATTAATAATTCAGTTAGGAAATAGTTGAAGCTATTTCTCTATAAGCTTGTGTTTTTAATTGACTATTTTCACGGTGAATAAATTTGGCAATTAAAATTTTGAAGTAATATAGGTGAACAATAACGTGATGAACATTATCTCATTTATTAGGAACTACTAATAATTGAAGGGTAGTGATTGATTCATGAATATATGCTTTATAATTCAATTAATTAGACTTTGTTTTTCTGAAAACACGATGTCGAGTAAAAATATTTAACTAATTTTATTTGTTAATGAATTGATTTTTAACTGAATAAATTAATATTTATCAGTGCGTTGATATTAATTGTTATGTCAATGCAAATGCGAATAAATTAATAATACCGCCCTCGATTGAATCAATTAGGGGGTAGTTAAATACGTCATAAAAATATTATCTAAATATATTATTCAAATATTAAAATCCAATAAGTCAAATACTATGAATTTAACAGGAATATAAATATGGGTAAAAATACAGAAAGTAATGACATTGAAAATAATAATAAAATGACGTCTAGCAGCATGATGCAAAATATGGCTTCGTTTGGAGCGCCAAGTATTATGGTTAATCAAACCTCGCAGCTTGTTACAGGGACGGGGGATATTGCCTTAGATTTGGTCGTGGTGATTGATACTAGCGGCTCCATGTCTGATGAATCTACGGATTTAAGCCAACAAATTGACGCTGCTATTGAAAAAGCGGCAGCAAATTGCCCATCACATTTACGCGCCACATTCTTAGGGATACAAGGTGTTTGGTCTGGTACTAAGTTTGATCAATCAGTGAGTGATTATTTAATCTTAAAAGGGGTTAACGAAAGCAGCCTACAAGCGCGCCCACCTTTTAAAGAGGCTGATGGTATTGACCATGCAGGTAATAAAGAAGATCTTTGTCGTGCCGTTATTGATGTGAGTAAATACTTTGATTGGCGTGATGGCGCTCGTCGAGCCATTTTTGTCTTAGGTGACGAAGGCATGGAGGGAGGAGGTGGCCGACTTACCAGTGCGGCAATAGCCAAAAACAATGAAGCGATTGACGTTGCTCAACATGCTCATGTCAAAGTGTATACCTATCAAGGGACACCGGATGATGCGCCAACCAATCTTGACCGTTTCCCAAGCCTAGCGGATAGAGACAGAGTCACAAAAGAATATGCCCGCCTAGCTGAGCAAACGGGGGGGCGTTCTTATATCTACACCACTGGCATAGCCAACTTCGCTTTAGTCTTGCAAGAAATTCTTTGTGACAGTTTGATCCCTCCGACTATCCCAAATCCAGAGCGTTCAGACTGTGCAAATGTCTGTGACCAACTGCCGACTATCTTAGGAACGGTGAATACGCTAGCTGAAATTATCAATAAGGCGATAGATGCTTGCTGTGGTAACGAAAGCCATCACAGCCACCACTCGCATCATCATTCAGTTTGCCAGTGTCAAAAATAATAATCAAAAGGCCTGCAATTGCAGGCCTAATACTACGACGAGTCAAATGAATATTTGTGAGAAAGATTTTATAAATTGGGATTACTGACTGGTATCTATGATAAAAAATGAATAAAGTACCTCGCTAATATACCGCTCATAACGTTAGTCATAGGTAACAGAGGATAATATTTTGGCGCCTATCACCGAAGAAAAACATGATGGACAAACCCTGCTAGTCAGTAGCTCACGGCTAAATGATGGAACATCTATTATGTTTTATCGAATCGGAACAGATAAGCCTAAGTATGAAATTGAAATATATAGCCATGCTAGTCGTTCCAGCTCAGAAGATATTATATGGCTAGATTATGATGCAGAGTATGGCTGTGGTGATGTCCACTCAGACACTTTTCTCAAAATAGATGATGAGGCAGAAGAAGAATTATCTTGTCACTGCTATTACAGCGGAGATAGCATCATTTTGCATGCTCAGCTCCCGATTAATACTCTTCGGCTTATCCAGGCATCGAATAGATTGCAATTACGGCTATCTATTGCGGGATTGGTCATCAATCACGGAAATCACACAATACTACTCTCCGACAGGATAATAAGTGAGTGGAAACAGATTATTGTTCTTCAATAGGATAAGGCCCGCAATGAATTCCATTGGGGCCTTATTTGTGGTGTACAGATTAAACTCTATGGATATATATCAGAGTACGATTTAGTAGAAGATACCGATAATTGCGCAGTGAGCCACAAAGCCCACCATCAACGGTATGGCAGTTCGTTTCACCACATCGAATGGCTGAAGTTTGGCACCACTGGATACGGCGATTATCACCCCCGAAACCGGAGACATACCGCGCCCCATATGAGAAGCCTGCTGCATTGGCAGGATCATCGCAATTGGGTTAACCCCCATGCTGTGTGCAATTTGTGGGATCAATTCCACGAATGCTAAGAATGGTGCGTTACCAGAACCCATAATAATCGCGGCGGCTAAGGTGACTAATGCGAACACAATCGCCATTGCAAACGGTGGTAAACCAACGGATTCAGCGCCAAGGATTAACTGGTCGATGGCACCACTGACTTTGATCCCGTGAGCAAACACGCCCGCAGCGACTAACAGCCCGACTACGTTACTGAACGCATGCCCCATCCCATTCAAAAAGGTTTGAAAGCCATTACACACTTGCTTGAAGTTACGTACTCGGATGGTTTCCAGTACCATACAAATCGCCATAGCAATCAGTACGATGGTCACAACATCTAGATGAATTCCCTCAAAGAACAGGTTGGAAGAGCCGACCGCCATAATGATTGGCAGCATCGGTAAAATGGCATAGTAGCCCGGTACCGATTTGGTTGTTGCTTCTTTGTCGTGAGACTGGACTGCTTTACCGATTTCAGGGACGAAACCCTGTTTTCGGTCACAATGACGTTGCCAGAAAATATGGGTAATACCGACCACTAGCACCGTGGCTAATGCCGCAGGCCCTTGGTAGTAAAGGACATATTCAACGACAGACATATCAACGGCTTTCGCACCACGGATAGCATCAATCGCGGTTGGTGTATAAGCAACCCCAAGGGATGTTGCGATAACCCCAGCGGCAGAGGCAGGAGAGAGTCCCAAACCAATCATAATTGGGAACATCGTACCCATTAACAGCACGGCTAAGCCTGTCGCCGATGGAATAGCTAACTGTAAGATACTCGCTAACAAGAATGAGAAAAATAGCAGCACATAAGGCGAACGCATATTTTTCAGAGGCTTAGTTGCAACACGTACCACAGCTTCGTTGGCACCGATATGATCCATATAGTGAGCAAAACCCATTAATGCCATGATCATCAGACCAAGATCAGCAGCACGGCTACTAAATAGGTCGCGCATCACTTCAAACGGATCAAGCCAAGTAATGCCCGTGGTTGCGACGCTTTTCGGTAGGATCGGACCCCAGCCTAAGGCTAGAGTGAAAATCATCAATGCCAAACCCGCAATTAATAACACGGGTTCAGCTTTGTATCCCTTCAAAATAAAGCGAGCAACCAAAACAACGATAATCAGAACCGTTAGAATTGGGATCATGCTTTAGCTCCTGGCTTGAAACGTTCAGCCGTAATTTGTACCACTTGTTTTAAAACATCACTGGCGGCATACAGGGATTTCACTGGCAGATATTCATAAATCGAGTGGAAGTTATGAGCACCGGTGAAAATATTCGGGCAAGGAAGTCCATTTTGTGAAAGCGCGGCTCCATCATAGCCTCCACGCATTGGGATCACTTTTGGCGTAATACCACAAGCTTCATAAGCGGCGTGTGCAATATCGATTGGATAACGGTTTTCACCTTGTAAGCTGTTGAACACGTTTGAGTAACGGTCAGCTAAAGTGCAAGTGACACTTTCTGGTCCCCATAAGTCTTCACAGTGACCCGCTAATTTTTTCAGGAATGCCATACGAGCGCGGTAGCCCTCTTCGGTAAAGTCACGCACATCCATTTTCAGCACTGTGCGAGCGCTGTTACCGGACATCTGCTTAACCCAGTAATAACCTTCACGGTTTTCGGTATATTCAGGTGCTTCGCCGCCTGGTAGCATCGCGATAAATTTCTGTGCCATTAGCAGGGAGTTCACCAGTTTGCCTTTCGCGGACATTGGGTGAGCTGATTTACCTGTAAAGATGATTTCAACATCCCCCGCATTCCAGTTTTCATACACCAGTTCGCCAATACCACAGCAATCTAGGGTATAGGCAAAATCTGCACCAAACTCTTTAACATCAAACACTTTCGCACCGCGTAGACCTTGTTCTTCATCAGGAACGAAGCCCACTTTGATGTCCCCGTGTTTGATGTCTGGGTTTTGTTTAAAGTACTGCAACATATCCATAATCGAGGCGATAGCCGCTTTATCATCGGCACCTAATAGGCTGGTACCGTCGGTGACAATGATGTCATCACCAAGGTAATTTCCTAATTCTGGGAACTCACTTTTACGCAGGTAAATATTGAGTTCTTTGTTCATGCAAATATCTTCGCCGTTGTAAGGCAAAATTTGTGCTTTGGTGTCGTTAGTCTGTTCTGCGCTGGTATCTAAGTGACCGAAAAATGCCACTGTAGGCACTTTATAATCGAGATTAGAAGGCAGTGTAGCGGTCACGATAGCCGTATCTCGCAGTTTGATATCCTGTAAGCCTAAGCCTTCTAACTCTTGAACTAACTGTTTGGCAAGAACGCGCTGGCCTTCAGAGGATGGCATGATGCCTGCGGCGCCTTTTTCCCTATTCGTGGTGGTGTTAATTTTTGTATAAGAAATAAAACGGTCAACAATATTCATTATTCTCATTCTCCAGCATCATCGTGATGCATTATTTTTATACTTTCATTATTGCAATGAAGACAAACATCACTTCGTTGCAATATTCTTTTATCATGAATAACGACAAAATAAATATCTGACCAGTTATTTTTTTGATTAAAGACACAGAGTGATTAAAAAAGAGGAATAGAAGTGGCAATATTTAATTATTAAATTAGAATATGCATCACAAAGTACTCAATGGAAGGTTAATTTATCTAGTTGATATAAATAAAGTATTTTTGGTTGGTTACCGCTGGTTATATTTAATGCTAGATATTCAACTTTCCTAACTTAAATTGTTATTTAACGAAGATAATAAAAATTTAAAATTCAGTTATACTATTATAATAATGTTATCGCAGTTTAAAAAACTATTAAAATATTTTTTTAAATATTATTAATATTTTAATTCAGCCAGACTAATGACGTATTCTTTTAGTTTTTGTGATCAGATTAATATTATTATTTAAAAATCAAACGTCATATTCTCCAAGTTCCATTTAATGGGAAATATTCTATTCAATATTTCCCATTGAAAATGGAACCGTTAACGTCCTAAGTAGCCATCCCAATCTTTCCAAACAGGTTGTAACCCGGCTTGTACTAAAGCATGGGCGACTTGTGCTGCACTGCGGTTATCGTGGGGCGAGAACTGCTCTAACTCGGTTTTCGAATCCGCATAGCCTCCAGGTTGAGTTTTAGAGCCCGCACTGACACTGTTAATCGCCAGTGGTACCACATGATCCCGAAAATAAGGAGATTCTCGGGTGGACAGCGACAATTCCACCGTCGGGGCAAGCAAGCGAAATGCACAGATTAACTGAACCAGCTCCGCATCCCCCATCAGTGAGGCGGGCTCGATTCCCCCTGCACAAGGGCGTAGGCGTGGAAATGAAATGGAATAGCGGCTCTGCCAATAGTATTGCTGCATATACAGCAGATGTTCTGCCACCATATAACAATCCGTTCGCCAGCTACTGGAAAGCCCAATTAATGCTCCCAATCCAATTTTATCAACACCCGCTTGGCCAAGGCGCTCTGGCGTTGCTAATCGCCAATGAAAATCCTGTTTTTTGCCTTTTAAATGATGAAGTTGATAAGTCGGCTCATGGTAGGTTTCTTGGTATACCATCACGCCATCTAATCCCAAGGTTTTTAGCTCGCGATATTCTTCGGTTGATAAAGGCTGAACCTCCATCATGAGCGAACTGAAATAGGAGCGGATCACTGGGATATGGCGGCGAAAATAGTCCATTCCGACTTTGGTTTGATGTTCACCCGTTACCAAGAGCAAACTGTCAAAACCAATTTGGCGGATGGTTTCACATTCACGAACAATTTCGGCGTCATCAAGGGTTTTGCGCTTAATGCGGTTGCTCATCGAAAACCCGCAATAGGTACAGTCATTGGCACATAAATTGGAAAGGTATAGAGGAACATAAAATCCAACAGTATGACCAAAACGTTGACGTGTTAAGCGCTGCGCCTTTTGTGCCATCGGTTCGATGTAATGCCGCCCCGCAGGGGAAAGTAGCGCCATAAAGTCATCGAGAGTCAATGTATCACTCTGCAATGCTTGCTCTACATCCGCGGCGGTTTTGCTATTGATCTGTAATGTGAGATCGTCCCAATCCAGCTGTTCCCAACGCTCCCGAAAGCTTTCAATCATTGCAGCGCCTCCAAAAATTGAGTCAGAGGGCTGGATGCCTCTGCTCGCTGTTTGGGGGCCGCAAGCCCACTTTGACGAGCGAGTTGTGCCGCTTCAACTGCCATTTTAAAGGCTTGTGCCATTAATACGGGCTGTTTAGCGACAGCGATGGCTGTATTGACTAGTACCGCATCAGCCCCCATTTCAATGGCTTCGGCAGCGTGGCTAGGGGCACCAATTCCTGCATCCACCACCACGGGTACATTGGCCTGTTCGATGATAATTTGCAGCATCTCCTTGGTCACTAAACCTTTATTGGTACCAATTGGCGCGCCGAGAGGCATCACCGCCGCGCAGCCCACTTCTTCCAGTCGCTTACATAACACGGGATCCGCGCTGCAATAAGGCAACACGACAAACCCTTCTTTAACCAGTTGCTCTGCGGCGAGTAACGTTTCAATAGGATCTGGCAATAAGTAACGGACATCGGGATGGATTTCGAGTTTTACCCAATGAGTGCCGAGCGCTTCACGAGCGAGACGTGCGGCAAAAATAGCTTCTTGGGCATTCTTGGCGCCGGACGTGTTGGGAAGTAACTTAACTCCCAACTCTTGAAGTGGCTGCAAAATACCGTCATCTTGCCCGCGTAAATTAACACGCTTCATCGCCATGGTCACCAGCTGGCTACCCGATGCTTGGATGGCTTGCTGCATTAATGTTGGATTGGCAAACTTGCCTGTTCCAGTAAATAAACGTGACTGAAAAGTGACATCAGCAATTTTTAACATCATTAACCCCCTGCGATAGCTTGAAACAGCAGAATGTTGTCTTGTTCATTCAAAAAATGGCTCTCCCACTGGCTTTTGGGAATGATTATTTGGTTGATAGCCAGTGCTGAGCCGGATGTACTTTGCCCGAGCAGTGTTAATAGCTGGTGGACGGTTATGGGCGATTCAACCTCCATCGGCTGGTCATTGATTATGATATGCATGTGGCTTCTCGGCAGACGGGACACTGTTTTGATCGAGTTAGTTGCAAGGTATTCCATTGCTGCTGCTTTCCATCAAACAGGCGCAGTTTTCCACTTAACGGAGAGGGTAACCCCACCAGCAATTTGATGGCTTCCAACGCTTGTAACGTGCCAATCACACCTACCACTGGCCCCAATACTCCCGCTGTGCGGCAGTTACGTTGAGGCTCTTCTTGGTCGGGATACAAGCAGGCGTAGCAGCCCGATTGAAAAGGCGGCTCAAGCACCATCAATTGCCCGCCAAAGCCAACGGCACTGCCACTGACGAGCGGGATATTGCTAATGACGCACGCGGCATTGACCGCATGGCGAGTGGCCATGTTGTCACAGCAATCCAGCACCAAATCCACCTGCTCCACTAAGGGAAGCAAACTTTCAGCATCCAGCTTTTGTTGGAAAATGCGCGTCTTGGTATGGGGATTAAGCCGCTTTAAACGCGCTGCGGCCAGCTGAGCTTTCGACTGGTTAATATCCTGTGTGTCATACAGCACTTGGCGTTGCAAGTTAGACACATGCAGGTCATCATGATCCGCTATCCATAATTCACCGACACCCGCCCCCGCGAGATACAAACTTGCAGGGGAGCCTAGTCCACCTAAACCGACAATCAATACCTTGCTCTGTTTGAGTTTTTGTTGCCCTTCAGGACTGACATCCTCAAGCAGCAATTGGCGGCTATAACGCATAAATTCGAGATCATTGAGCATGGTCGTTTTCCTTTAAGCGAGCGGTCGATTCAACCAGATCCAGCAATGTTCGCGTTGCACTTTGCCAGTCATCGGCTTGGGTGATGGCACTGACAACCGCTACACTGCCAACGCCAGTGGCAAGCACCGCAGGTACGCGGTCAATGGATATCCCTCCGATGGCCACGGTCGGATAGTCCGGTGTATCGATAACCATCTGCTTTAACGCGTCTAAACCTTGCGGAGAGGAAGGCATCTGCTTGGTCTGGGTCGGAAAAATATGCCCAAGGGCGATATAAGATGGGCGCACGGTTTTGGCAATCGCGACTTCATCAGGATCGTGGGTGGAGATCCCCAACCGTAGCCCAGCTTGGTGAATAGCAACTAGGTCGGTGGTTTCCAGATCTTCTTGCCCTAAGTGTACGCCATAGGCGCCCAGCTCTATGGCTAAACGCCAATAGTCATTAATAAATAATCGGGCGTTATGCTGCTTGCCAAGCGCTATTGCTTGCTGAATTTGATCGCGAACTTGGTGGTCTTGCTTGTCTTTGATGCGCAATTGCAAGGTGGAAACACCTGCATTTAGCAGGCGTTCAATCCATTCAATAGAATCCACAACCGGGTACAGACCGAGGCAATGCTCGGTCGGTGGAAATGGACTTTTTGGGAGATTAAGCGTTTTGTTCATCACTCACGACCTCAGTAATCTCAGCCCCATGATAGAGTTCGCTACCGTGAGCACGGAATGCTTCCGACATCTGCTCCATACCCGCTTCCTTTTGTGCAGCATAGTCACGAACTTCTTGGGAAATTTTCATGGAGCAGAATTTTGGTCCACACATAGAGCAGAAGTGGGCGATTTTCCCTGACGCTTGCGGCAAGGTTTCATCGTGATATTTACGAGCGGTTTCAGGGTCTAGGGCGAGGTTAAACTGGTCTTCCCAACGGAACTCAAAACGCGCTTTGGACATAGCATTATCACGAATCTGCGCCCCTGGATGACCTTTCGCGAGATCAGCGGCGTGGGCAGCGATCTTGTAGGTAATCAGCCCCTGTTTGACATCTTCTTTGTTCGGTAAACCAAGATGCTCTTTTGGCGTCACGTAGCACAGCATTGCACAGCCAAACCAGCCAATCATCGCCGCGCCAATGCCGGAAGTGAAATGGTCATAACCCGGTGCGATATCGGTGGTTAGGGGGCCTAAGGTATAGAATGGGGCTTCGTGGCAGTGCTCTAGCTCTTCGGTCATATTGCGACGGATCATCTGCATCGGAACATGTCCCGGGCCTTCAATCATCACCTGCACATCGTATTCCCACGCAATTTTGGTCAGCTCGCCTAATGTATGTAACTCTGAGAATTGTGCTTCATCGTTGGCATCTTGCACAGAACCCGGACGTAACCCATCTCCAAGAGACAGCGATACATCATAAGCGGCGCAAATTTCGCAAATTTCACGGAAATGCTCATACAGGAAGTTTTCTTGATGGTGGGATAAACACCATTTCGCCATGATAGAGCCACCGCGAGAGACAATGCCAGTCAGGCGCTTCGCCGTCATTGGCACATAGCGCAGTAAAACGCCGGCATGGATAGTGAAGTAATCCACCCCTTGCTCGGCTTGTTCCAGCAGGGTGTCGCGGAACATTTCCCAAGTGAGATTTTCAGCAACACCGTTCACTTTTTCGAGCGCTTGGTAGATAGGCACGGTACCAATTGGCACTGGGCTATTACGTAAAATCCATTCGCGGGTTTCGTGAATATAGCGACCGGTGGATAAATCCATCACCGTATCTGCGCCCCAGCGAGTAGACCAAATCAGTTTTTCCACCTCTTCCTCGATGGATGAAGTCACCGAGGAGTTACCGATATTGGCATTCACTTTCACTAAGAAATTGCGCCCGATAATCATCGGTTCAGATTCAGGGTGGTTAATATTGGCAGGAATAATTGCACGACCGGCAGCCACTTCTTGGCGTACAAATTCAGGGGTAATATTTTCTGGCAAAATAGCGCCGAAGCTTTGCCCCGGATGCTGCTGTCTTAACACTTCGCTGCGAATACGTTCACGGCCCATATTTTCACGGATAGCGATAAATTCCATTTCAGGAGTCACAATGCCTTGGCGAGCATAGTGCAACTGAGTGACACATTTGCCTGTTTGCGCTTTTAGTGGTGCAGGACGATGATTAAAACGTAAGTGATCTAAGCCCGCATCCGCTAAGCGCTGCTGGGTAAAGTCAGAGCTGAGATTCTCGACGGCAATCGTATCAGTGCGTTCATTGATCCACGGCGCACGGATTTTTTTCAATCCTTTGTGAACATTGAGTTCAGAAGCCGGATCGCCATAAGGGCCAGAGGTATCATAGACGGGGACAGCTTCGTTATCTTCAAACTTGGGATTATCTTTGTCACCGCCGATAAGTGTCGGGGAGAGCTGAATTTCGCGCATGGGAACTTGGATATCGTTCCGTGAGCCTCGCAGGTAAATACGCTCAGAGTTAGGGAATGAAACACCGGAAAGGGTATTGATAAAGTCTTCTGCGGCGTCACGTTGCTCTTTTCGTGTGCGTGCAGGCGCAGCTTTAGGGGAAATATCGGTACTCGGTATAACTGAATTATTAGCATTATTGGACATAGCAATTTCCTGACATCGTCACAGGCTATACGGCGTAAAACGCCAATAGCGGGTTTATCGAAAGAAAGTTGCTTGTCTGGAGTTCGGAGGAGTAATGGTAAGGCGTTGCGGCTAGTTTTTCGCCAAATAAATGAGCGAAAATTGCGCTGAATGATTACTCTTGTTCCCTTCGCGGGTATTAACCCGATCAGGTTCCGCGGATCCCGAATTAACGGTCTCAGCCTGATGTTTGCACATGCTAGGCACTCCGACAAGATTCTTCAGTATAAAGTTTCCCCGTCATTCTTCAAGCGATAAGTGCGTTGGCTTCTCTCGGCTACCCTAGTTACATACTTGTGTATGCTCCTAGGGATATCCTCGCTTGCCACCTTCTTCTCACTCGAATAATTTAGGGGAAATCAGTGTATTGGGTAAAAATCCAAAACCTAGAAATTAAAAGTTAAAACTAGGTTGGGGATTAGTTTGCCGCCTTCCTCTAGCACGAATAATTTAGAGGAACCTTTGAAAGGCAGTTAGTTAAAAACCTAAAAATCCAAAACCTAGAAATTAAAAGTTAAAACTAGGTTGGCTAAATATGGGTTTTACAAACTCCACGAATATTGCGGCCAGTGATTTTCGTTGGCGGCTTGGAGCAGGCGCGGGTCACCGTTGACGATAAACGTCTCATCGGCGAAATGACACATTGGTAGGTCATTGGCGGAATCGGTGTAGAAATAAATATACGCATCGGTGATGGGCTGGTGGGAAATCCACTGAGTTAAACGCTTAACTTTGCCCTCTTTGAAGGTCGGGATGCCATCGACTTCGGTGGTGTAACAGCCATTTGAACGCTTAATATCAATACCCATCGTGACATCGGCGCCAAGGCGATCCGCTACCTTCTTCACGATAAAGGTAACCGTTGCGGAGATCACAATGATCGGGATCCCTTGAGATCGATATGAGGCGACGGTGCTTAATGCGTTAGGGTAAATGCGCGGAATAATAATGGTATCCACAAAATCATCTAACCACTCATCGACTTGCTCTGTCTTGATGCCATCAAGGGTCTGCAAACTAAACTTTAAGTAAGTCACCATATCCAAATTGCCCGCGTTGTATTGTGCCATCATCTCTTTATCGGCTTCGACAAAACGCGGGTCGGTAATGATTTTCTTATCCCATAAATATTGCGTCCAAAGTACGCTGCTATCGCCACGGATCAGGGTGTCATCGAGATCAAAAATCGCTAATTTGGTTTGTGTAGATGGGTTTTGCATGGGGTTCCTTTCACTGACTAGCTTATCGTTGACTAGCTTAGAGCTCGAATTTCATTTTTATTAAACATTAACTCAAGGCGTGTGCCTGGTTCAAATAAACGCTCAGATGAGCGGTTGAGCAAGTCCACGGTCATATCCCCCGCAGGCGTGTTCACGCTATAGCGAATGATATTCCCTAAAAGCTGGTGGTCAAGGATCACGGCATCCACAGGCGCCGAAATATGGTTGCCATATTGACGTCCCACTTCGCGAACATAAATGGATTCAGGGCGAATGGCTAGGGTGCCTTGTAAATTCACGCCCAGCATCCCATTGGCTTTTTCAGCGTCCACCAGATTGTAGTGCCCCATAAATCGAGCCACAAATTCAGTAGCCGGCTGAGTATAGATATTTTCCGCAGTATCGCTTTGGATAATCGAGCCTTTGTTCATTAAGAAGATGCGGTCAGACATAATCATCGCTTCGTCTTGGTCGTGGGTGACGAAAATGGTGGTGAGCTTCAGCTCTCGCTGAATTTCACGAATTTGCTGGCGTAAATGTTTACGAATACGGGCATCAAGGGCGGATAACGGCTCATCAAGGAGTAAAATTTGCGGCTTCATCACCAATGCGCGAGCAAGAGCAACACGCTGGCGTTGACCACCCGAAAGTTGGTGAGGATATTGGTTTTCTTTGCCTTGTAATTCCACCATATCGATGACTTCCGCCACGGCTTTATCTCGCTCAGTGGCGGGCATCTTACGCATTTTCAATCCAAACGCGATGTTTTCAGCCACCGTCATGTTTGGGAAGAGGGCGTAGCTTTGGAATACCATGCCCACGCCGCGCTGTTGAGCTGGCTGCTGGGTGATATTCTGGCGGTTGATATACAGCTCCCCGCTGTCGGGTTGTTCAAGCCCGGCGATACAACGCAGTAACGTGGATTTTCCGCAGCCACTTGGCCCCAATAGCGTAATAAATTCCCCTTGCTCAATCGTAAACTGGATATCGGAGAATACTTGGTTCTGACCAAAGGATTTTGTTAGGTTTTCAGCAATGACGTAGCTCATCGTTCATCTCCCGCACGATTCAAGCGCGTTGCTAGCCAAGTCAGCAGCAACGTAAATAGGAAGTAAGACATCACTAGCGCAGAGGTAAAGTGTCCACTAGTTTGGCGCATATTAAACAGATAGATCTGCAAGGTTTCGAAGCGGGTTCCCACTAAGATATTGGCGAATACGAATTCTCCCATTAAGAATGAGAAGGAAATCAGTAAAGAAACCAATAACCCTTTACGGATATTTGGCAGCACTATCATTAAAAAGGCTTTAAAGGTGCTGGCGCCGAGTAGGTGTGCGGCATCCATTAAGTCATGCAGATTGATCCCTTGAAAGCTATTCGCCAGCGCGCGGTACATAAACGGCAACGTGATAGTGAAGTAGGTGCCAATTAAGATCCATGGGGTACCGACCAACATAAATGGCTCATCCGCAAAGATTTGCAGTAAACCGACTGAAGAGACCACGGGTGGGATCGCAAAAGGGAGAATAATCAGTAAATCCATCAACCCTTTGAGTTTTGGAAAGTGATAAAAAACGGCAAAAGTCATTGGCAAAATGACCAGTACGCTGATCAGCAATGTGCCAAAACAGATCAGTAGCGATCGCCCAAATGCCATTAAAAAGCGCGGATCTTGCCACAGTTGTAGATACCACTTGATGGATAGGGCATCAGGCATAATCGTCGCACCCCATGAGCTCGAAATGGAGTAAATAAAAGTGGCGATAATTGGCAGCGCAAGAATGGCGGCAACGGTGCCGAGAACCATTTTATGAAACAGTAAGCTCGGTGCTTTTGGGCTACGAATATTAGGATTTAGCATGGTAGCTCCGCTTTAATAGCCAGTGGTGGATGGCTGTGATAAACCCGAGGATCGCAATCAGCACAACGGACAGCGCGGCTGCCATATTTGGCTCTAAAAACAGGTCGCCAGAGACAAGGCTAGCGATGCGGATAGTGACTAAATTGTAGTTTCCACTGGTGAGTGCGTAAGTACTGGCGTAAGCGCCAACAGCATTGGCAACTAAGATAATAAATGTGCCTAACAGTGCAGGTGAAATGACCGGAATACCCACTTTCAGCCAGTAGGTTAACTTGCTGGCACCCATGGTTTTTGCTGCATCTTCCCATTCAGGCTTGAGTGCATCGAATGCAGGATAAAGCAATAAAATACCAAGCGGGATTTGGAAATAGATATACAGCAGCATCAAGCCACTGGCGCTGTAAATATTAAAATCATCAATCCATCCCCAGGCTTTAAGTTGCAGGGTAATCGCCCCGTTAAAACCTAAGATAATAATAAATGCGAAAGCTAATGGGACGCCGCTGAAGTTGCTTGCCATGGTGGTAAACGAAATCATGAAATTGCGCACTTTGCCTTGCATTTTGTAGATAGAAAATGCCGTTACGCAGGCGATCAGCAAACCAACAACGCTACAAATTAGCGATAGCCATAGGGTGTTTTGAAACGCTTGTAGGTAGAAATCATTGGAGAAAATTTCAACGTAATTTTCAAAAGACCACGCTTCTTCGTAGACAAAACTGTTGAAGAGTACCCAAATCATCGGGGCGATTTGAAACAGGCAAAACAGCACAATAAACGGCACGATTAACAGTGCGGCACGCCAGTGAAAATGTACATTGGGCTTGTTAAACATCGTTAAGCCTCTCTCTTGCTGGCGGGGCTGGTCGTTGGCTGGGATATCCGCCATTAGCGACCTCCTGCTAATAAATCATGGCATACAGTTTTGTCTGTGAATGGCGCACCCAGTAGCTGGCAAACGGTGCCACAAATCGCCGTTTGTTCCATCGGAACGTCGGGGCGATGAGAGAATGCGCTACCAATAGTCAACAGCGGAACTGTACACTCTTCCGGCAAAATACCACCGTGGCTACGGTCGTTATTCATCCCGTGGTCGCTGGTGATGATGATTTGGTAGCCCTGCTCTATCCACATCGGTAAGTAATGGGATAAATAAATGTCTGCTTTGCGAGCCGCATTGCGATACTGGGACGAGTCAAATCCAAACTTATGCCCTGCATCATCGATATTCATGGGGTGGATCAGCAAAAAATCGGGGTCGTGCTGGGTGCGTAGATATTCTGCATCCATAAACAGGTGATCATCAGGGTAGTGGTCTGCTTGGTAGAAGCAACCATGCTGAATCGGCAGCTGCTTATCATGGGTAAATCGGTCGCGGTTCGCCTCAAATGGCGCGTGGTTATACAGCTCACTGACCCAATAGTACGCTGCCGCTGCGGTGGTTTTTCCGGCTTGGTGAGCCAATGAAAAGATGTTCTCGAAGTGAGAAAGTCGCACCACATCGTTGTTGACGATGCCACTTTGAACCGGAGGAATACCCGTCAAAATGCATTCGTACAGCGGGCGAGACATGGATGGGAGCTCACACTCCATTTTATAAAGTGTTGCTCTATCGGCTTTGATAAGACCATTGAGATAGCCCATACATTGATGGGCTACTGAATAACTTAAACCGTCGAGAACAACAAGTATGACTTTTTCAGACATCAGACTGTTGATTCCTAATTGCGATTATTGCTGGTGAATTAATACTTGCTGCTGCCACATTTTCGGTAAGTTGCGTGATGACTTTTCCCAGCCTTCAGCATCTTTAATCGGGTGAACATTTTTGTATTGCTCATCTGGCAGTAATTTGGCTTGGATATCCGCAGGCAGTGTCAGGTATTGAGCACGAATTGGGCGCGCATAACCTTCTGCAAGATTGATTTGTCCTTTATCACTGAAAATAAACTCGCGGGCTAATTTCGCGGCATTTGGGTTTTTAGCAAATTTATTGATGATGGTGGTGTAGCCGGAGATAACGCTGCCATCGGATGGGATCACCACAATAAAGCGGTCGCGGTTGATTTGGTCACGGTAGTTCAGTGCGTTGAAGTCCCATAAAATGCCCACTTCCACTTCGCCTTTTTCGATGTTGGCAACCGTTGGGTCATTGACGGATAAACGCTTCTGTTTTGCTAATTCGCCAAAGAATTCAATGGCAGGCTTCAGGTTATTTTCATCACCACCACGTGCAAAAGCGGCAGCCAATACGGCGTTGTTGGCTTGTGCAGCAATGCCTACATCCCCAACGGTGACTTTGTATTTTCCTTTAAGTAAATCATCCCAGCTTTTTGGTGCGTCTTTGACTAAGTCTTTATTGATCATAAACGCGATAGTGCCGGTATAAGCCAGCGCCCAATGACCGTCTTTATCTTTTGCCCAATCCGGCACTTGTGACCAAGTGGTCGGTTTGTACGGCTGAGTCACGCCTTTTTGCACAGCAACAGGGCCGAAAGATGCGCCGACATCACCGATATCTGCGGTGGCGTTATTTTTTTCAGCGGCAAACTTTGCAATTTCCTGCGCAGAGCTCATGTCTGTATCTTGATGCTTTAAACCGTATTCTGTCGATAAATCCTGCCATGTGCCTTTCCAGTTCGCCCATGTATCAGGCATCCCGACGCTATAAACTTGGCCTTCTTTCTTTGCAGCTTCGATAAGTTGGGTTAAATCGCTGTCAGCCGCAAATGCCATTTGAGAAGCGCTGAGTGACAGTAAAATTGCAGGTACGATAGCTTTCATCTTGTTTCTCTCTGTAAGAGTCGCCGTATTGGTTAGTTGGCATGCTAATTATTCGAGATGACAATGAATTGACAGTTGTGTGACACTTTTTAGATGCTGTGACTTTTAAATGTCTAAAAAGTGTCAAAATCGTGAAAGGGTAGTGACGAATCAAACGGTTGTATGACAATCTATAAAACAAGCGTATCTTTAACCGCAACTCAGCGTGCTGAAATAGAGAAACAGAATGAATAAACACACATTAGCAGGAACCGAAAGCGGCTGGTGGTTTGTCTGCTTTGCGGGTCGGTTGTGGTTGCCCCAAGGTGATGTACCTAGAGGTGCTGCACAGCAGTTTGGATTAACGGGAAAACTCGCGACTCCGATCGGTGAGTGGCAAGGGGAAATTGTCTGGCTGATTGCTGAAAAAATGTCATCGGATATGGCTTCGCCTCGCGTGGTCGCTTCCCAAGATGAAGGGCTATTTCGCCTCGCAGGGCGTGGTGTACAGCTCGCGGAATTTTATCGCTCTCATCGTTACTGTGGATATTGCGGAACGGCGATGCGCCATAGTTCAACGGAATGGGCGTGCCTGTGCGACCACTGCCATGAACGTTATTATCCACAAATTGCTCCATGTATTATCGTTGGTATACGCCGCGATGATCATATTTTGCTGGCACAACACCGTCGCCATTCACAAAATCCGCTGTTCACGGTGCTGGCAGGGTTTGTGGAAGTGGGGGAAACCTTAGAAGAGGCGGTGGCTCGCGAAGTGATGGAAGAGAGCCATATAAAAGTACGCAATATTCGTTATGTCTCTTCCCAGCCTTGGCCATTCCCACACTCGCTGATGATGGGCTTTTTAGCGGATTATGATAGTGGGGACATTCAAGTGGATCCTAAAGAGTTAGTGAGCGCTAACTGGTATCACTATAATGATCTGCCGCTGATCCCGCCAGGAGATACAATAGCTCGGCGATTAATTGAAGATAGTGTGGTGCTATGTCGTCAATTTGATGAAGATAACCACTAATTGCGCTGGCGCTGATATTGTTTCCCTTTGCTGGTATAATATGGCGCCTTAGCCATTTGCGGCGGCCACAATAATAATGGAGTAAATAATGACTGAGTTGAAAAATGACCGCTATCTACGTGCGTTGCTACGCCAGCCTGTAGATGTGACCCCAGTATGGATGATGCGTCAAGCAGGGCGTTACCTACCAGAATATAAAGCAACTCGTGCAGAAGCTGGTGATTTTATTGCTTTGTGTAAAAATACGGAGTTAGCGTGTGAAGTCACATTACAGCCACTTCGTCGTTTTCCATTAGACGCCGCAATTTTATTCTCTGATATTCTAACCATTCCTGATGCGATGGGGCTGGGGCTCTATTTCGAAGCTGGTGAAGGCCCTCGTTTTGAAAGACCAGTAGCCAGTGCTGCCGATGTTAATAATATTCCAATCCCTGATCCTGAACAGGAACTGGGTTATGTGATGGACGCAGTTCGTGCCATTCGCAGAGCCTTAAATGGTGATGTGCCACTGATTGGTTTCTCGGGTAGCCCGTGGACATTAGCGACCTATATGGTTGAAGGTGGCAGTAGCAAAGCGTTCACTAAAATCAAAAAAATGATGTATGAAGATCCAAAAACGCTGCATTTACTGCTGGATAAGCTGGCAGATAGCGTGATTTTGTATCTGAATGCTCAAGTGCGTGCGGGTGCTCAATCCCTGATGATTTTCGATACGTGGGGCGGCGTGTTGACTAAGCGTGATTATCTGGAATTCTCCTTGCGCTACATGCACAAAATTGTTGATGGCTTAATTCGTGAAAATGACGGTCGTCGTGTGCCTGTGACCCTGTTTACCAAAGGTGGCGGTCAGTGGTTAGAAGAGATGGCGGCAACAGGCTGTGATGCGCTAGGTTTGGATTGGACGACCGAAATTGCGGATGCTCGTCGTCGTGTTGGTGACAAAGTGGCGCTGCAAGGCAATATGGATCCTTCAATGTTATATGCGCCACCTGCGCGTATTGAGCAAGAAGTGCAGCACATTCTAGAGGGCTTTGGTCAAGGTGAAGGGCATGTCTTCAATTTAGGCCATGGTATTCATCAAGATGTAGCACCTGAACATGCGGGTGCGTTTGTGGACGCGGTTCACCGTTTCTCTCGTCAATATCACCAATAGCCTTTCATTCCCAATAGCGGCGTCACTTTGCAGTGATTTGCCGCTATTTATGCCTCTAATTTAAGCGATGTATTTACAGGATCTTGTAAGTGCATCATTATCATCTATGATTAATCCTTATTAATAATGGTTCCATGATGGCAATTGATACTCAGCAGTTGCGACAACAGCAGGTAGAGCTAGCTCAACAAGTCATTTTGCACGACGAGTTTGTCCCGCCGCGTTTTATTGGTGGTGCGGATGTCGGTTTTGAGCAAGACGGTACTGTGACTCGCGCGGTGATTGTGGTGCTTTCATGGCCTGAGCTGCAATTGGTGGAGTATCAAATAGCACGGATCCCAACTCAATTACCCTATATACCCGGGTTGCTCTCGTTTCGTGAAGTCCCAGGATTAATGGCTGCGTGGGAAAAAATCCAACACAAGCCCGACTTAGTGCTGGTGGATGGTCAAGGTATTGCTCATCCGCGGCGTTTTGGGGTGGCTTGTCATTTTGGATTATTGGCTGATGTAGCGACGATAGGGGTAGCAAAAAGCCGTTTATGTGGTGATGTTGTCGAACTCAATGCTGAACCTGAAAGTGTCGAAATGTTGAAAGTGGCTCAAGAGCAATTAGGGTGGGTTTATCGCAGTAAGAAACGCTGTAATCCTTTATATCTTTCTCCGGGTCACAAAGTCAGTTTTATTTCCTCGCTAGAGTGGGTAAAACGGTGTATTCAGGGGTATAGATTGCCAGAACCGACCCGTTTTGCTGATGGAATCGCTTCGAATCGCACATTTTTTAAGCGAATGAATGAGAAAATTGGCTAATTATCAGCAAAATATGTGGCATTGGCAGATTTTCAGGTAAACTGCGAAGTATTGAGATTGATGAGTCAGAAATTATGTTAAGAAATCCTATTCATTTGAGGTTAGAGAAACTAGAAAGCTGGCAGCATATGACCTTCATGGCATCCCTGTGCGAGAGAATGTATCCTAATTATCAAATGTTTTGCCAGCAAACTGAATTTGCTGATGCGAAGGTTTATCGTGCCATCCTTGATTTAGTTTGGGAAACCTTGGTTATCAAAGATAGCAAAGTCAATTTCGACAATCAGTTAGAGAAGTTAGAAGAAATTATTCCAGTCGCCGATGACTTCGATATGTACGGTGTTTATCCCGCTATCGACGCTTGTATTGCTTTAGGTGAACTCATTCATGCAAAACTGAGTGGTGAAACCCTTGAGCACGCAATCTTAGTCAGTGAAGCATCGATTCGTACTGTTGCTATGCTTGAAATGACTCAAGCAGGGCGTGAAATGACCGATGAAGAGCTAAAAGTGGTGCCTGCTGTGGAAGAAGAGTGGGACATTCAATGGGACATTTTCCGCTTATTAGCCGCTTGCGAAGAACGAGACTTAGAGTTAATTAAAGGATTAAAATCTGACCTCCGCGAAGCGGGTGTCAGCAATATCGGCATTACTGTCGCGTAAATTTTGCACTTTTAAGTGCGAAAACGTGACTTAAAGCAGTAATGCTGTGTACTAAGACTTCACATTTACCCCTACTCTGTTCTACATTTAGGGGCGAGAAGAAGTGGCTATCGGGGGCGTGTATCAGGGGCTGTCTATCTGGCATATCCGACGCACTCGATGCTTTGCAAACGATAAACACACTGTGTAAGGATAATTTATGAACAAGACTGAATTAGTTGATGCTATCGCAGAATCAGCAGATCTGACTAAAACTCAAGCTAAAGCAGCTTTAGAAGCAACTCTGAGCGCAATTTCAGATTCTCTGAAAAGCGGCGAAGCAGTACAACTGGTCGGTTTCGGTACTTTTAAAGTTAGCCACCGTGCAGCTCGTACCGGTCGTAACCCACAAACTAAAGCAGAAATCCAAATTCCTGCAACAACTGTACCAGCATTCTCTGCCGGTAAAGCACTAAAAGACGCTGTAAAATAAGTACATTGTCTACGAGAATTATCAGAGGGGGTATGAAGTTACCCCTTTTGTTTATTCGCCAAAGGTTGCTGGTGTTGGGAGCAGTCTCAATACTAAGCGCCTGTTCTTCTAATTCGCCTCGACTCCCTGAGTTTAGTGCCAGCGGATTTATTGCCGATGAAGGCGTAATTCGAATGTGGAGACTGAATGATGCGAAGAGTCAGCCGTTGGTCTTAATGGTGGTGTATAGCCCCTATAAACGAACCGACACCTCCGTCAATTTCTTTGAATATCGTGATGGCAAATTGTGGCAGATCCGCAGCCAAGTCCTCAATCAAGGGGATAACAACATCACGGAACAACTGCGCTTTAGTAAAGATAATGAAATTGTGTTTATGCAGCGCGCGCAAAATAATATCAAAACCCCGCTTTCCTCTGATGAAATTAATCGTTGGCGCTTTGAAGCTGACCGTATCTTGAATATTAATACCGCACTGATTGTGGGTGGCGTAGAGCTACATCAAGGGTATTGGAAGCAAGGTAAAATCACCACTTGTGATGGTGAAAAGCGCGATGTTACTTTCGAACCGTATGCACAGAAATGGCTAGATGATAGAGCCAAAGTCTGGACGAAAGAGCTGAATTTGGCGTGGCTGGAGTCACCAGAGGGAAGTCAGCTTTTGATGGTGGCGGATACCAACTTCTGCAGTTGGCAACCTTCTAAAGATTCGCTCTAATCTCACCGCTCGTCGTCTTTCAAATCCTAGCGTTGTTGGCTTCGGTGACTTAACCCAGTCACATAGTTATCTATGCTCCTGGGCATAAGTAACCTCGCCGCCTAGCTATGCTTCGAAATACTTAGAGCCATTGGCTGGGTGAAGGTCAAAGGCAAAAACAAGAAACAGAAAAGCAAAAAGCTGATAAAAGTTTCCTCTTATCAGCTTGTGGGTTATTTGCTTCTATTATTTGTTCTATTACTTGATGCGGGCGATGGCACGGTAGCCGATATCGTTGCGATAGAAGCTGCCAGACCAATTGATAGTCTTGGCAACTTCGTACGCTTTAGCTTGAGCTTTTGCGATGTCATTGCCTAGTGCAGTGACACACAGAACACGTCCGCCGGCAGTGACGACTTCGCCTGCTTGGTTTAGCTTGGTACCTGCGTGGAATACTTTGCTATCAGCTGCTTCTGATGTTGGGAGACCCGAAATCACATCACCATTGCGATAATCACCTGGATATCCACCTGCCGCAATCACGATACCTAGCGCTGGACGTTCATCCCACAGGGAATCTTTACCTGCGAGTTCGCCTTTAGCTCCCGCTAAACACAGAGCAACTAAATCAGATTGTAAGCGCATCATAATTGGCTGAGTTTCTGGGTCGCCAAAACGGCAGTTAAACTCGATAACTTTCGGATTGCCCGCTTTATCAATCATCAAACCTGCATATAAGAAACCTTGATAACGGTTCCCTTCCTGATCCATTCCTTTAACGGTTGGATAAATAACTTGCTCCATAACACGTTGATGAACCGTATCTGTCACCACTGGCGCTGGGGAATATGCACCCATACCGCCAGTGTTTAAGCCAGTATCGCCATCGCCAACACGTTTATGGTCTTGGCTGGTTGCCATTGGGATGACATTTTCACCATCTACCATGACGATGAAACTTGCTTCTTCGCCATCAAGGAACTCTTCGATAACGATACGATGACCCGCATCACCGAATGCATTGCCAGCCAGCATATCATGGACAGCATCTTTGGCTTCTTGCAGCGTCATTGCCACAATCACGCCTTTACCAGCAGCCAAACCATCAGCCTTGATAACGATAGGTGCGCCAACTTTATCTAAATAAGCCAAAGCAGGCTCAATTTCCGTAAAGTTTTCATAAGCTGCGGTCGGAATGCTGTGACGCGCTAAGAAATCTTTGGTGAACGCTTTAGAACCTTCTAACTGCGCAGCACCTTGAGTTGGCCCAAAAATGGTTAAGCCAGCTTGCTTGAATGCATCAACCACACCGATAACCAATGGTGCTTCAGGGCCTACGATGGTTAAACCGATTTGCTTGTCTTTGGCAAATTGCAGTAAACCATCAATGTCAGTTGCTGAGATATCGACATTTTCCAGTGCAGGTTCCAGTGCTGTACCCGCGTTACCCGGTGCAACATACACTTTATCTGCTAATGGAGATTGTGCGGCTTTCCATGCTAAAGCGTGCTCGCGGCCGCCACCACCAATAATCAGTATATTCATAGAAACCCCTAGCAATTAGTGACGGAAATGACGCATGTTAGTGAAGATCATTGCGATGCCATGTTCATTCGCAGCGGCAATTACTTCATCATCACGAATAGAGCCACCTGGTTGGATAACGCAAGTCACGCCTACAGAGGCAGCTGCATCGATGCCATCACGGAATGGGAAGAATGCATCGGATGCCATTGCACAACCAGCAACTTCTAAACCTTCATCGGCAGCTTTGATCCCTGCAATCTTAGCAGAGTACACGCGGCTCATTTGACCTGCACCAATACCGATGGTCATGTTGTTCTTAGAATAAACAATTGCATTTGATTTTACGAACTTCGCCACTTTCCAGCAGAACAGGGCATCTTTTAATTCACGCTCAGTTGGCTGGCGTGTGGTCACGACGCGTAAATCTTCCGCTTCGACCATACCTAAGTCACGATCTTGAATCAGTAAACCGCCATTCACGCGTTTGAAATCTAAACCTGCAACTGGCTTGCTCCACTCACCACACACCAGAACGCGCACGTTTTGCTTGGTAGATAAAGAAGGCAATGCATCTTCAGCAATTGAAGGGGCAATGATCACTTCAACAAATTGGCGTTCAATGATGGCTTCTGCGGTGGCTTTATCTAATTGACGGTTAAACGCAATGATGCCACCGAATGCTGAGGTTGGGTCAGTCTTGAATGCTTTATCATAAGCGGCATGGATATTGTCACCAATGGCGACCCCACAAGGGTTAGCATGCTTAACAATAACGCAGGCAGGCTCATCGAAAGATTTAACACACTCAAGAGCGGCATCGGTGTCTGCGATATTATTATAAGAAAGCGCTTTACCTTGAATTTGGTTCGCAGTGGCAATTGACGCTTCTTTTGGATTTTCTTCTATATAGAAAGCCGCGTCTTGATGGCTGTTTTCGCCATAGCGCATATCTTGCTTCTTAATGAAGTTTAAATTCAGGGTACGAGGGAAACGACCTGATGGCTGAGTAGTATCACCGTGATATGGCGCGACCAGCTCACCAAAGTAGTTAGCAATCATGCTGTCATAAGCGGCAGTGTGCTCGAATGCTTTAATAGCTAAGTCAAAGCGTGTTGACCAGTTCAGGGAATTTTCGTGGTTATCCATCTCTTCGATGATTTTGTCATAGTCATTACTGTTAACCACGATAGCCACGTCTTTATGGTTCTTCGCTGCGGAGCGAACCATAGTTGGGCCACCAATATCGATATTCTCAACGGCATCTTCTAATGTGCAGTTTGGTTTTGCGACGGTTTGAGCAAATGGATAAAGGTTCACAACCACCATATCAATAGGTGCGATGTTATGCTGCTGCATGATGGCATCATCTTTACCGCGACGACCTAAGATCCCACCGTGAACTTTCGGGTGCAGAGTCTTAACGCGACCATCCATCATTTCAGGAAAACCGGTGTAATCTGAAACTTCAGTGACCTTAAGGCCTTGCTCTGCTAATAATTTAGCGGTTCCACCGGTAGAAAGCAGTTCAACACCACGGTGAGAAAGCACCTTAGCGAATTCAACAACCCCTGTTTTATCAGACACACTAAGCAGGGCACGGCGAATAGGACGAAGCTGTTGCATGAGAGAGATCCCTTGGATTTGGATAAAAAAGCAATATCTATATATAAGTCACTAACAATTTCAGAGCATCAAAATAAAATCAATGCCGAATTTTCGCGCTAATTGTAGCGCAAACGTTTGCGTAATGCGCGAACTATTTTCACTATTTTTTCAGTCTGTGGATAAATCTGTGTGTAAGTGGGTATAAATAGGGGTTTTGCTGTGGAATGCAGCAGTTGAACTAAAAACCGTAAAAAATCTTAAAAAAAGGGTTGCAGGATTTCTGCGACTCCCTATAATGCGCATCCACTGACCGGGAACAAGCCAACGCAAAGCGCGATGGACACTGAACCGGCAGCGAGAGAATCTGAAAAGATTAAGCAAAAAATGCTTGACTCTCACTGAGGAAAGCGTAATATACGCCACCTCGCGACAACGACCTAAGTTGATAAAAACTGAGTCGAATTTCTTAAGAAATGTCGCACCGCTCTTTAACAATTTATCAGACAATCTGTGTGGGCACTCACAGGACACTATCAAAAAAATATTTGATTTTAAGTCTTGAAGAGTGACTAACACGTTAATTCATATATATGAACTAATAGGTAATTTGGTTTCTTCGGAAATCAAACGACAGTAACATTCTTTGAGCATCAAGCTTTTTAATTGAAGAGTTTGATCATGGCTCAGATTGAACGCTGGCGGCAGGCCTAACACATGCAAGTCGAGCGGTAACAGGGGAAGCTTGCTTCTCGCTGACGAGCGGCGGACGGGTGAGTAATGTATGGGGATCTGCCCGATAGAGGGGGATAACTACTGGAAACGGTAGCTAATACCGCATAATCTCTTAGGAGCAAAGCAGGGGAACTTCGGTCCTTGCGCTATCGGATGAACCCATATGGGATTAGCTAGTTGGTGAGGTAATGGCTCACCAAGGCGACGATCCCTAGCTGGTCTGAGAGGATGATCAGCCACACTGGGACTGAGACACGGCCCAGACTCCTACGGGAGGCAGCAGTGGGGAATATTGCACAATGGGCGCAAGCCTGATGCAGCCATGCCGCGTGTATGAAGAAGGCCTTAGGGTTGTAAAGTACTTTCAGTTGGGAGGAAGGCGTTGATGCTAATATCATCAACGATTGACGTTACCAACAGAAGAAGCACCGGCTAACTCCGTGCCAGCAGCCGCGGTAATACGGAGGGTGCAAGCGTTAATCGGAATTACTGGGCGTAAAGCGCACGCAGGCGGTTGATTAAGTTAGATGTGAAATCCCCGGGCTTAACCTGGGAATGGCATCTAAGACTGGTCAGCTAGAGTCTTGTAGAGGGGGGTAGAATTCCATGTGTAGCGGTGAAATGCGTAGAGATGTGGAGGAATACCGGTGGCGAAGGCGGCCCCCTGGACAAAGACTGACGCTCAGGTGCGAAAGCGTGGGGAGCAAACAGGATTAGATACCCTGGTAGTCCACGCTGTAAACGATGTCGATTTGGAGGTTGTTCCCTTGAGGAGTGGCTTCCGGAGCTAACGCGTTAAATCGACCGCCTGGGGAGTACGGCCGCAAGGTTAAAACTCAAATGAATTGACGGGGGCCCGCACAAGCGGTGGAGCATGTGGTTTAATTCGATGCAACGCGAAGAACCTTACCTACTCTTGACATCCAGAGAATTTAGCAGAGATGCTTTAGTGCCTTCGGGAACTCTGAGACAGGTGCTGCATGGCTGTCGTCAGCTCGTGTTGTGAAATGTTGGGTTAAGTCCCGCAACGAGCGCAACCCTTATCCTTTGTTGCCAGCACGTGATGGTGGGAACTCAAAGGAGACTGCCGGTGATAAACCGGAGGAAGGTGGGGATGACGTCAAGTCATCATGGCCCTTACGAGTAGGGCTACACACGTGCTACAATGGCGTATACAAAGAGAAGCGACCTCGCGAGAGCAAGCGGAACTCATAAAGTACGTCGTAGTCCGGATTGGAGTCTGCAACTCGACTCCATGAAGTCGGAATCGCTAGTAATCGTAGATCAGAATGCTACGGTGAATACGTTCCCGGGCCTTGTACACACCGCCCGTCACACCATGGGAGTGGGTTGCAAAAGAAGTAGGTAGCTTAACCTTCGGGAGGGCGCTTACCACTTTGTGATTCATGACTGGGGTGAAGTCGTAACAAGGTAACCGTAGGGGAACCTGCGGTTGGATCACCTCCTTACCATTGAAGTGTACTTGTGAAGTGCTCACACAGATTGTCTGATAGAAAGTAGAGCAAAAAGCGCGTCTGCGAAGCTGACTGTAGTGTCCCCTTCGTCTAGAGGCCTAGGACACCGCCCTTTCACGGCGGTAACAGGGGTTCGAATCCCCTAGGGGACGCCAATTGCGCGGAGAATGAGTGAAAGACGTTCCCCACAAATAATGATTAAGCCAATTACGTTGTAGTTGGTTTAACAATTATGCTCTTTAACAATCTGGAACAAGCTGAAAATTGAAAACAACGCACATTGTTTATCGCTTAAACAATGTGAGAGTCTCTCAAAAATCTCAACTTGAATGTGTTCAATTGGCCGTCGGGTCAGTTGATAAAAGACACCTTCGGGTTGTGAGGTTAAGCGACTAAGCGTACACGGTGGATGCCTAGGCAATCAGAGGCGATGAAGGACGTGCTAATCTGCGATAAGCGTCGGTAAGGTGATATGAACCGTTATAACCGACGATTTCCGAATGGGGAAACCCAGTGCAATTCGTTGCACTATCGTTTGATGAATACATAGTCAAACGAGGCGAACCGAGGGAACTGAAACATCTCAGTACCTCGAGGAAAAGAAATCAACCGAGATTCCCCTAGTAGCGGCGAGCGAACGGGGAGCAGCCCAGAGTCTTAATCAGCATTAGCATCAGGAGAACGGTCTGGAAAGGCCGGCAGTAAAGGGTGATAGCCCCGTATCCGAAGGTGTTAGTGTTGTGAACTCGACGAGTAGGGCGGGACACGTGTTATCCTGTCTGAATATGGGGGGACCATCCTCCAAGGCTAAATACTCCTGATTGACCGATAGTGAACCAGTACCGTGAGGGAAAGGCGAAAAGAACCCCGGCGAGGGGAGTGAAATAGAACCTGAAACCGTGTACGTACAAGCAGTGGGAGCACCCTTGTGGTGTGACTGCGTACCTTTTGTATAATGGGTCAGCGACTTATATTCTGTAGCAAGGTTAACCGTATAGGGGAGCCGTAGGGAAACCGAGTCTTAACTGGGCGAATGAGTTGCAGGGTATAGACCCGAAACCCGGTGATCTAGCCATGGGCAGGTTGAAGGTTGGGTAACACTAACTGGAGGACCGAACCGACTAATGTTGAAAAATTAGCGGATGACTTGTGGCTGGGGGTGAAAGGCCAATCAAACCGGGAGATAGCTGGTTCTCCCCGAAAGCTATTTAGGTAGCGCCTCGTGAACTCATCTTCGGGGGTAGAGCACTGTTTCGACTAGGGGGTCATCCCGACTTACCAACTCGATGCAAACTACGAATACCGAAGAATGTTATCACGGGAGACACACGGCGGGTGCTAACGTTCGTCGTGAAGAGGGAAACAACCCAGACCGCCAGCTAAGGTCCCAAAGTCATAGTTAAGTGGGAAACGAAGTGGGAAGGCTCAGACAGCCAGGATGTTGGCTTAGAAGCAGCCATCATTTAAAGAAAGCGTAATAGCTCACTGGTCGAGTCGGCCTGCGCGGAAGATGTAACGGGGCTAAACTATGCACCGAAGCTGCGGCAGCGATATGTAAATATTGTTGGGTAGGGGAGCGTTCTGTAAGCCTGTGAAGGTGTGCTGTGAGGCATGCTGGAGGTATCAGAAGTGCGAATGCTGACATAAGTAACGATAATGCGGGTGAAAAACCCGCACGCCGGAAGACCAAGGGTTCCTGTCCAACGTTAATCGGGGCAGGGTGAGTCGACCCCTAAGGCGAGGCAGAAATGCGTAGTCGATGGGAAACGGGTTAATATTCCCGTACTGGTGATAATTGCGATGGGGGGACGGAGAAGGTTAGGCTGGCCGGGCGACGGTTGTCCCGGTTTAAGGATGTAGGCAGGTGAATTAGGCAAATCCGGTTCACTATATGCTGAGGTCTGATGACGAGTCACTACGGTGGCGAAGTAGCTCATACCCCGCTTCCAGGAAAAGCCTCTAAGCTCTAGATTATCATTAATCGTACCCCAAACCGACACAGGTGGTCAGGTAGAGAATACTCAGGCGCTTGAGAGAACTCGGGTGAAGGAACTAGGCAAAATGGTGCCGTAACTTCGGGAGAAGGCACGCTGGCATTAGGTGAAGTGATTTACTCATGGAGCTGAAGCCAGTCGCAGATACCAGCTGGCTGCAACTGTTTATTAAAAACACAGCACTGTGCAAACACGAAAGTGGACGTATACGGTGTGACGCCTGCCCGGTGCTGGAAGGTTAATTGATGGGGTTATCCGTAAGGAGAAGCTCTTGATCGAAGCCCCAGTAAACGGCGGCCGTAACTATAACGGTCCTAAGGTAGCGAAATTCCTTGTCGGGTAAGTTCCGACCTGCACGAATGGCGTAATGATGGCCAGGCTGTCTCCACCCGAGACTCAGTGAAATTGAACTCGCTGTGAAGATGCAGTGTACCCGCGGCAAGACGGAAAGACCCCGTGAACCTTTACTATAGCTTGACACTGAACATTGAGCCTTGATGTGTAGGATAGGTGGGAGGCTTTGAAGCGTGGACGCCAGTCTGCGTGGAGCCAACCTTGAAATACCACCCTTTAATGTTTGATGTTCTAACGTAGCCCCATTATCTGGGGTGCGGACAGTGTCTGGTGGGTAGTTTGACTGGGGCGGTCTCCTCCCAAAGAGTAACGGAGGAGCACGAAGGTTGGCTAAGCATGGTCGGACATCATGCGGTTAGTGCAAAGGCATAAGCCAGCTTGACTGCGAGAGTGACGGCTCGAGCAGGTACGAAAGTAGGTCTTAGTGATCCGGTGGTTCTGTATGGAAGGGCCATCGCTCAACGGATAAAAGGTACTCCGGGGATAACAGGCTGATACCGCCCAAGAGTTCATATCGACGGCGGTGTTTGGCACCTCGATGTCGGCTCATCACATCCTGGGGCTGAAGTAGGTCCCAAGGGTACGGCTGTTCGCCGTTTAAAGTGGTACGCGAGCTGGGTTTAGAACGTCGTGAGACAGTTCGGTCCCTATCTGCCGTGGGCGTTGGAAGATTGAAAGGGGCTGCTCCTAGTACGAGAGGACCGGAGTGGACGCACCACTGGTGTTCGGGTTGTCATGCCAATGGCATTGCCCGGTAGCTAAGTGCGGAAGAGATAACCGCTGAAAGCATCTAAGCGGGAAACTTGCCTTGAGATGAGTCTTCCCTGACTCTTTAAGGGTCCTAAAGGAACGTTTAAGACTAAGACGTTGATAGGTTGGGTGTGTAAGCGTAGCGATACGTTGAGCTAACCAATACTAATGAACCGTGAGGCTTAACCTGACAACACCGAAGGTGTTTTCGAGATGAGAGATTAAAGTTGATTCAATGAAGTGGGACGCCGAGAGGTGGACACGACAGCTTGTTCAGGATTGATATTCTGGTTTAGTGGATTAGAGACTAAACGGGAATAAACAGAATTTGTCTGGCGGCAATAGCGCGGTGGTCCCACCTGACCCCATGCCGAACTCAGAAGTGAAACGCCGTAGCGCCGATGGTAGTGTGGGGTCTCCCCATGTGAGAGTAGGGAACTGCCAGACATTAAATTAGCCGAGAAGCCACCCATTGGGTGGCTTTTTTGCGTTTGGGGCATGAAAAATAGGTGATAAAAGGTCAGATTGTCACCCTCTGAGGTGCTATTATCGAAACAGACACCTTCAGATCTTACAAATTCCGTTATTCTTACTCTCTGACTACCTGCATTTAAAGGCGACTATGCAAAACCTACCACCCGAAAATCATTATTCAAGAAACAATAAGTCTTAAAATCCTCTCTATTTCAGATCAAAAAAGTCTAAGCCATTTTAGCTATTAAGCTGTAATAAAAAGTCTGGATATCATCGAGTTATCAGTTTGCTAGACTCTCAATATTCCTATAACACTGACCATCGCTTGAAATTATTTCAACTTGCTTTGAAACGCTCGACAAGTAGAGTTACATTGGTTAGATTGTTTAGCATTCTAGAAGTCTAAACGTATAAAGTATATTTAAGGGGATGAACCATGCCAATTCGCCTGCCTGATGAGCTACCAGCAGTTAATTTCTTGCGTGAAGAAAATGTTTTTGTCATGACCACGACGAGAGCAAGCCTTCAGGAGATCCGTCCCTTGAAAGTACTGATACTGAACTTAATGCCTAAAAAAATTGAGACTGAAAACCAATTTTTACGGTTGCTATCAAACACGCCATTGCAAGTCGACATCCAGCTTCTACGCATTGATCAGCGAGAATCTAAGAATACACCAACGGAACATTTGAACAATTTTTACTGTGACTTTGAAGATATTAAACACCAAAATTTTGATGGATTAATTGTCACAGGTGCTCCGCTCGGCTTAGTTGAATTTGCTGACGTGTGTTATTGGGAACAAATAGAGCGCGTGATTGCATGGGCAAAAGAGCATGTAACTTCAACATTGTTTGTTTGCTGGGCTGTTCAAGCTGCGCTTAACGTATTGTATGATTTACCTAAATTAACCCGTAAAGAGAAACTTTCTGGGGTATATTCACACGAAACATTAGAGCCTTACGCGTTATTAACTCGAGGATTTGATGCTTCTTTTTATGCGCCGCACTCCCGTTATGCCGATTTCCCTGAAGACTATATTCGTCAGAACACAGACCTTGATATTTTAGCCAGTTCACCGGAAGCAGGAGCGTACTTATTTGCATCAAAAGATAAGCGTTTGGCATTTGTCACGGGACATCCTGAGTACGATGCAGAGACATTATCCCAAGAATATTGGCGTGATGTGGATGCGGGGATCACACCTGAACTGCCGTGTAATTATTTCAAAAATGATGATCCGAATAATTCACCGGAAGTTCGTTGGCGTAGTCATGGCCACTTGTTATTCTCCAATTGGCTCAATTATTATGTGTATCAGATCACACCATTTGATCTTACTCACATGGAACCGACTTTAGATTAAAAAACTCACTTAATGCCAGTTAACTGGTCATATCTCAGAATATAAGGCTGAATAATCAAAATTATTTGGCCTTTAAATCAAGTTTTCCTTCTTTATTCAGATGAATAAATAACCATTTTTTGCCTATTTGTTCATTTTTTATTTTTAACAAAAAAATCCCACCAATACACAACCCTATGATTTAACTAATATTTAACACTTTGTTTTTTTGTAATAGAAATTAAAGGCAAAATAAAAATAGTAAATATCTCCTTTTAGATCAAATAGATAAAATTAATTTAAATTAAAATGGAAACCGTTTTTGATTTATTTATTTTTTGAGTTTACTCTTAATTCATAGCCAGCCATGAGTGAGGAAAAAACAATGGATCAGCAGTTATCTATTTCAGATTTAACCTTCAAGAAAGCATTTTCTCAGCAAGCAAAACAGATATTACATGCTGATTTTATTGGATTTCTTTCTTATCTCGTTGAAGGTTTCTTGCCAAGAAGAGAGCAGTTACTCAAAGATAGAGTGCATCGCCAAAAAGGGATTGATGCAGGAAGTTTACCTGATTTTATTATGGAATCTAATTCCATTAAAAATGCAGATTGGAAGATTCAAAATATTCCTGACGATTTACAAGATCGTCGTATAGAAATTACTGGGCCAGTTGATCGGAAAATGGTGATCAACGCATTGAATGCTAATGTAAAAGTATTTATGGCTGATTTTGAGGACTCTTTATCGCCATCATGGGAAAGGTTGATTGATGGGCAAATCAACTTACGCGATGCGATCACCGGCGAAATATCTTACACCAATGAAAATGGAAAAGTTTATCAGCTGAAATCTAATCCCGCTGTGTTGATCGCCCGAGTGCGTGGACTGCATTTAGATGAAAAACATGTGCTTGTTGATAACCAACCGATACCCGGTGGGCTGTTTGATTTCGCACTCTACTTTTTCAATAACTATCAGGCATTACTGGCGAAGGGAAGTGGCCCTTATTTCTATATTCCGAAGCTGGAATCTTGGCAGGAGGCTCAATGGTGGAGTGATGTGTTTAGCGCCGCAGAAGATTATGTAGGCTTACCACGCGGGACTATCAAAGCCACAGTGTTAATTGAAACACTCCCTGCGGTTTTCCAGATGGATGAAATTTTGTACCACATGCGCCACCACATTGTTGGGCTTAACTGTGGGCGTTGGGACTACATTTTCAGCTACATCAAAACATTGAAAGAGCACGCTGACCGCGTTTTACCGGATAGACAGTCGGTGACAATGACGCAGGAGTTTTTAAGCGCCTATTCACGTTTGCTGATCAAAACTTGTCATCGCCGTGGTGCGTTTGCAATGGGGGGAATGTCTGCCTTTATTCCAAGTAAAGATGAACAGGAAAATCAAGCGATTCTCGCCAAAGTGAAAGCGGACAAAGAGCTGGAAGCGCGTAATGGTCATGATGGTTCATGGATTGCACACCCAGGTTTGGCTGACACCGTCATGGCGGTTTTCAACGAAGCATTAGGCGAGCGAAAAAACCAGCTGAATATCCGACGTGAAAATGATGCTGAAATCACCGCGCAACAGTTACTAAAACCTTGTGAGGGCGAAAGAACCGAAGCGGGTATGCGCGCCAATATTCGCGTGGCGGTGCAATACATTGAAGCATGGATTTCAGGAAATGGCTGCGTGCCTATCTACGGTTTGATGGAGGATGCGGCGACCGCTGAAATTTCGCGGACATCAATTTGGCAGTGGATCCGTCATGGAAAATCATTATCGAACGGTATGAAAGTCACGAAAGCGTTATTTGAAGAGATGCTGGATGAAGAGTTGCAAGTCATCCAAAAAGAGCTTGGTGATCATCGTTTTCAAAGTGGGCGATTCAAAGAAGCGAGTGAGCTAATGCGTCGAATCACAACCCAAGATGAATTGATCGAGTTCTTAACGATACCGGGCTATCAATTACTAGATTAGCGAACTTGAAGAATACAGATATCACTCAATTACCCTACAAAGACAGATAACAAGAAAGGATGTAAATCATGACAACATCGCGCTTAGAACAGATTGCTCAATTGGAAAATGAGTGGAAAAAACCACGCTGGAAAGGCATTACTCGCCCTTATGCAGCTGAAGAAGTGATCAAATTACGCGGCTCGGTCAATCCTGAGCATACATTAGCTCGTAAAGGAGCTGAACGCTTTTGGGCACAGCTGAATGGCGGCGCGAAGAAAGGCTATGTAAATGCATTAGGTGCATTAACGGGCGGGCAAGCATTGCAACAAGCAAAAGCGGGAATTGAAGCTGTTTATCTCTCTGGCTGGCAGGTTGCGGCAGATGCGAACTCAGCATCCAGCATGTATCCAGATCAATCACTCTACCCTGTGGACTCAGTGCCGAACGTGGTTCAGCGGATCAACAATACATTCCGTCGCGCGGATCAAATTCAGTGGGCGAATGGCATTGGCCCCGATAATAAAGAATACATCGATTTCTTTTTACCTATCGTTGCGGATGCGGAAGCTGGCTTTGGTGGGGTACTGAATGCGTTTGAGCTGATGAAGCACATGATTGAAGCGGGTGCAGCGGCGGTACACTTTGAGGATCAATTGGCGGCGGTGAAAAAATGTGGCCATATGGGTGGAAAAGTTTTAGTTCCAACCCAAGAAGCAGTCCAAAAATTAGTTGCAGCACGCTTAGCGGCGGATGTTTCAGGTGTTCCTACTATCTTAATTGCTAGAACGGATGCGGACGCTGCTGATTTATTAACATCAGATTGTGACCCTTATGATGAGCCATTTATCACGGGTGAGCGTACGGCCGAGGGTTTCTTCCGTACCACGGCAGGGATAGAGCAAGCGATTAGCCGAGGCTTAGCCTATGCCCCTTATGCTGATTTAGTCTGGTGTGAAACCTCCAAGCCAGATCTGGAAGCTGCGCGTCAATTTTCTGAGGCAATTCACGCTAAATTCCCAGGTAAATTATTAGCTTATAACTGTTCACCTTCATTTAACTGGAAGAAAAATTTGGACGACAGCACCATTGCTCGTTTCCAACAAGAGTTGTCAGACATGGGCTATCGCTTCCAGTTTATTACCTTGGCAGGAATTCACAGCATGTGGTTCAACATGTTCGACCTTGCTCACGCTTACGCACAAGGCGAAGGAATGAAACACTATGTTGATAAAGTTCAGGAATGTGAATTTGCCGCTATCAATAAAGGCTATACCTTCTCTTCTCATCAGCAAGAAGTGGGAACTGGCTATTTTGATAAGGTGACGACGGTGATTCAAGGGGGGAGTTCTTCAGTTACGGCATTAACGGGTTCGACCGAAGAAGAGCAATTCTAATCGGGGAGAAATTTACGGTTCCTATTGCTCGGTGTATGTGTGTTGACATAAGTGTATCTTTTGACTTTTCAGGCACGTAAGTGCCTGTTTTTTTATTGGGAGAGTGAAGATGACCCTCGAAACTGAACAGATCATCGCTCAAACCATTTTGCAGGGCTTTGATGCGCAATATGGGCGATTTCTTGAAATCACCTCGGGCGCTCAAGAACGCTTTGAACGCGGGGATTGGCATGCGGTTCAACACGCGATGAAACAAAGGATCAAACTGTATGATCACCACGTGGGGCTTGTCGTTGCTCAGCTGCAGTGTATGGGGCTAGTGCAATCGCTCAGTCCTTATAATTTGGCAAGGATCAAACAGGTCTATGCGACATTGCTATCGGATTACCCGCGTTTTGAAATTGCTGAAAGTTTTTTTAATTCAGTATATTGCCGGCTGTTTCAACATCGAGAGCTGACCCAAGAAAATCTGTTTATCTTTACTTCACAACCTGCACGGCGCTTTTGCACCTTACCAAGACCATTAGCTCGCGAATATAAGCTCAATGGGAACATGGAAACGGTATTTAATGGGATTTTAAGCGGGTTGCCCATTCGCTTAACGTGGCGAAATTTAGCCTTTGATATTGATTGCATTGTAGAAACGCTAAGGCAGCGCTTCCCTGAGATTGTTGAACAGGGTGCTCAATTGCATGTGGCGAATGAGCTGTTTTATCGGAATAAAGCCGCATGGTTAGTTGGGAAGCTATATATCAATCACCAAGTTTACCCATTCCTATTGCCTATTCACCATGATGAAGACGGTAAAATGTATGTAGACGCGTGTTTAACTGGGTTTGATGACGCGAGCATCGTGTTTGGCTTCGCTCGTTCCTATTTTATGGTGTATGCGCCATTTCCGGCAGGGTTAGTTTTCTGGCTCCGCGAAATTTTACCCAGCAAATCAATCGCTGAGTTGTATATGGCGATTGGTTGCCAAAAGCACGGTAAAACAGAATATTACCGAGAGTACTTGGCGTATTTAAACTTTTCTCGAGAACAATTTACCCTCGCGCCTGGTGTGAAAGGTATGGTGATGTTGGTGTTTACGGCGCCATCATTTGATCGGGTATTTAAGATTATTAAAGATAAATTTGCGCCACAAAAAGAAGTGACTAAAGCTCGAGTGCTTGAGTGTTATCAAATGGTCAAAGAGCACGACCGAGTCGGTCGCATGGCGGATACTCAAGAGTTTGAAAACTTTATTATTGAAAAGCGTTTTGTCAGTGATGAGCTAATGAGCGAGTTACTGACGGAGGCGCCGTCTCAGGTTGAAGATTTGGGGGATAAAATATTAATTCGTCATCTCTATATGGAACGAAAGATGATCCCGCTGAATATTTTTATGGATGAAGCGTCGGATGAGCAGCTTTATCACGCAATAGAAGAATATGGCTGCGCCATCAAACAGCTGGCTGCCGCCAATATTTTCCCAGGGGATATGCTATTTAAAAACTTTGGGGTAACACGCCATGGTCGGGTGGTATTTTATGATTATGATGAAATTTGCTATATGACCGAGGTGAATTTCCGTCATATTCCTGAGCCACTTTACCCTGAGCAAGAGCTCTCTGGTGAACCTTGGTACAGCGTACGGGAGCAAGATGTTTTCCCCGAAGAATTTTCGCAATTCTTATGCCAAGATCCGAAAGTTAGAGATTATTTACAGCTGCACCATCAAGATTTATTTAACGCAGATTATTGGCAAAAACTGCAAAAACGTATTTTGGATGGGTATGTAGAAGATGTGTTTGCTTACTCGGAAGATCAGCGCTTTTGCCGTCGATTTATTCACGCTATCTCTGCGGCTTAGTTGATTGAAAGTGGGTCAATGACCCACTTTATAACTCAACCACTCACATCATAACTTAGCAATTACAGCGCGCTTTGCACCGCTTGCTGTGCTAATTCGGTGATTTTATCGTAGTTGCCATTTTCCAGAGCATCTTCTGGTACTAACCATGAGCCACCAATACACAGCACGCTGTCTAGAGCGAGATAATCACGGTAATTTGCGAGGGAGATCCCGCCTGTTGGGCAGAAGCGAACTTGGGAGAAAGGCCCTGCAATCGCTTTGAGCGCTTTCACGCCACCATTGGCTTCGGCTGGGAAGAATTTGAATTCTTTAAGTCCGTAGTTCATGCCCGCCATTAATTCAGATACGGTGGAAATTCCGGGAATTAATGGAATGCTGCCTTGATTTGCCGCCGCTAATAATTCGTCCGTTAAACCTGGGCTGATAGCAAATTGCGCACCCGCTTGGGTCACTTCAGCCAGCTGTTTTGCATTGATAACGGTACCGGCACCTACAATCGCTTCAGGGACTTCTTCAGCAATAAGTCGGATGGCTTCGATGGCGCATTCCGTTCTTAACGTGACTTCCAATACTTTGATACCGCCTTTGAGTAAGGCTTTTGCTAAAGGAACGGCTTGCTCGAGTTTTTTGATCACAATGACAGGAACAACAGGACCTTGTTTTAGAACATCTTCAGCAGTCATTTTCCAATTATTCATAATAAATCCTATTAAGCGGCATAAACTAAAAATTAATACAGTCAGTCATTAATACTACAAGCACCTTCTTCGGCGCCGGATAAATGTTGTCTTAATGCACCAAACAGCTCTCGACCACAACCCACTCGTTCTGCACTCAGGTCGGCTTGATAAGGTTGACGAGCGGATAAAATTTGTTCGTCGACGAGAAGCTCAATTTCTCCCGTTAATGCATTAACGCGAATTAAATCACCGTCTTGGACTTTGGCGAGTAAGCCGCCATTGTAAGCTTCTGGGGTGACATGAATAGCAGAAGGTACTTTGCCCGATGCTCCCGACAATCGCCCGTCAGTGACTAATGCCACTTTATAGCCTTTGTCCAATAATACCCCGAGTGGCGGCATTAATTTATGTAATTCAGGCATGCCATTCGCAGATGGTCCTTGGAAACGAACCACAATGACGCAGTCTCTGTCTAATTCGCCTGCTTCAAAACGCGGTGCAATATCATTTTGATTATTGAACACGATGGCTGGGGCTTCAATCACTTGGTTTTCAACGGGAACGGCTGACGTTTTCATCACAGCGCGACCAAGGTTCCCAGACAGTAGTTTAGTCCCACCGTGATGGGAGAAAGGATGATCAATATCAGCAATTACTTCAAGATCATAAGAATTTTTTGCCCCTTCGCGCCAAGATAACTGACCGTTGTCCAACCAAGGTTCGAGGGTATAACGTGATAACCCAAACCCGGCGACGGTGTGAACGTCATCATGGAGTAAACCTTTAGCAAGGAGCTGGCGGATCAACAACTGAACGCCACCGGCCGCTTGGAATTGGTTAATATCAGCTTGGCCATTTGGATAAATTCGGCAAATCAGAGGAACGACAGCAGAAAGATCAGAGAAATCATCCCAATTGATAATAATGCCGGCGGCGCGTGCAATCGCCACCAGATGCATGGTGAGATTGGTGGATCCCCCTGTTGCCAGAAGCGCCACAATACCATTTACAATCACTTTTTCATCAACCAGTTTACCAATCGGTAAATAATTTCCTGATTGCTCAGTAAGGCGTGTAATTTGGCGAGCCGCAGCACGAGTGAGTTCATCACGTAATGGGGAATCTGGTGGAACAAAGGAAGAGCCAGGTAAGTGTAACCCCATCACTTCCATCACCATTTGGTTAGAGTTTGCGGTACCGTAAAATGTGCAGGTACCAATGCTGTGATAGGACGCGGCTTCAGCATCAAGTAATGCATTGCGGTCAACTTTCCCTTCAACGTATAGCTGACGAATTCTCACTTTTTCTTTGTTGGGTAAGCCAGTGCTCATGGGGCCTGCAGGGACAAAAACTGCGGGTAGGTGCCCAAAAGAGAGCGCGCCCATCATCAGCCCCGGAACAATTTTATCGCAGATCCCTAAATAGAGCGCGCCATCGAACATATTGTGGGAAAGTCCGATGGCAGTGGACATCGCGATAACATCGCGGCTCAGTAATGAGAGTTCCATACCATCTTGCCCTTGGGTAACACCATCGCACATGGCAGGAACACCCGCAGCTACTTGCCCAATCGCACCATTTTCCAGTAGCGCTTGTTTCAATTGGTCAGGGTAGCGGTCATAGGGGCGATGAGCGGAAAGCATGTCGTTATAGGAGTTAATGATAGCGATATCGGAACGAGTCATGCTTTTGAGAATACTTTTTTCTTCGCTTTGGCAGGCAGCAAAACCATGAGCCAGATTCCCACACGCTAATTCAGCGCGATGTACAGTACTGCTACGAGCCTGTTCAATTTTTTCGAGATACGCTTTTCGACTCTCTTTCGAGCGCGCGATGATACGTTGGGTGATCTGTAAAATATGGTCATTGGCCTTCGTTGAAGGTGTGACGTCAGAAATATTTTTGCTCATGATAATGGCTCCATTATACAAACAGTACTCTTTATGTTACCGGTAACATTGTTCAATGAAAAAACAATTGTTGCAATGATCAAAATGAAGATTTCGACATATCTGTGATCTGAATCAAGAAGAGGATCGGGGAGTAATCGTGACCATTTCAGCCTAACAGAATGATAAATAATAACTATAATGAGTTGGTCAATGGCATTGAGATAAAAATCAAGTAGGGAAATATGGCTGGGTTGAAAAAACGGAATTCGCTTGGGTGGCTGTTAGGTGTTTTTTGGTTGTGCTCAAGCAGCGTTCAAGCGACAGAAGTGCCTGAAGTGGTTTTAACCACAGGATCTTACAGCGTATTAGAGAAGGCGATTTCAGCTAGTCAAGGTAGTTATGCTGAGCAAAAAATGGCGAATGCAACCGCCACTTTGTTGGGTACTCCCTACAATAATCGCACTTTAAATATGGATGCATTCTCAACGGAACGGTTAATCATTGACTTAAAAGCCGTTGATTGCATGACATTCATTGAGTATAGCGAAGCCTTTAAATATGCGGATGATGCTGAACAATTTACCTCATATTTAGAGAAAGTACGCTATGTCGATGCAAAAGTCGCATTTAATCAACGTCGTCATTTCTTTTCGGATTGGGCAGAAGGGGATCATAAAGTGGTCTCTGATATAACAGCTCAATTGAGCCCCCACACTATTTTTGTTAATAAACAACTGAATAAAAAAAGTAACGGTGATCCTATTATTGCTACGATTAAAATAACACCAAGAGTGATTGGTTATATCCCAACTCGATTTATTGATAGAAAATTACTGAAGCAGTTAAAAACAGGGGATTACATTGGTATTTATTCCCCTGCATCAGGATTGGATGTCACCCATGTGGGTATTGTTATTAGAGATGGCGAAAAAGTGATATTTCGCCATGCTTCTTCGCAACGAAAAAATTTACGGGTAATGGATGTCGAACTATTTTCTTATCTTCAAGGAAAAAGTGGAATTATGGTATTTAGATAAAGCTGGCTTGAAAGTTAAGCCCGCTAATTACTTATTTTTTAATGCTGATTACGTATGACATTATTTTAAATAAATTTCAATTTTTAAAATAAAATTAAAACGTAAGTACAAGTGATTTTTAGTTACCAATTATTTCCATAACTATTTAAATTGTAAAACATTATTAAATTAGAGATGTTTTAATAATAGTTTCACAAGGTTAAAACAACGAGTGACATTAAAAAATATTTTTATAAAGCAATGGATTACAACTAAGAATAGTAAAGGTTAAAAATTAAAATCATAATGGCACCTTAAATTCCTATCAATAATAGTTAATTCGATTGTTTTTATCTATTTTAAAAAAAACAGATTGTTTTTATAATGCCCGTTAATGTTTGATTGAGTTCTTTATATTGAGGTGAGTATGTACATGTCAGAAAAACAAAATATTTATGCTTTGCTTGGCAATCATCTTCGTAAAGCTAGAGTACGTAAAGGGTTATCAGGTCAGGAGTTAGCGGCTATTATTCAACTTAGTCAGCAGCAGGTATCTCGATATGAACTGGGTGTGAATAAGCTGAGTTTAGATAAATTAATCGAGATTGCTATTTTACTTGAAATTGATATTCATGAAATTACCACTATGATTGCGCGTCAATTTGAGAAAGAGAGAGTTAATTCTAGTGAGGTGGCACTAGCGAGTTTTTAATTTATTTTCACTTCCCTTAAAGTTTTATAGATTAAAAAAATTATAATGATTAAATGATTTTAATTATTAATGCTATCTTCAATGTAATAATTAAATGTCATGAATCTGATGATTCTGCTTTTAAATGATAAAAGCAGATAACGATTAAATTCGATTAGTTTTCTTTATAAAATTATTCATATTCTGCTTTTTTTGATTCATTTAATTTACTCTTTTTTTATATTTGCTCATATTTAAGACGATTCTTTACGAAAAGTTCTCATGGTTTTATCGAGGGCGGTGTGCTTAAATGTGCGACAATTCAACATGGAAAAAGGGCAGTTTTAAATGGCTAGGGCAATATGGATATTTGTCATATTCCTACTTGTCGGTTGTTCAACGACACCTTCAAAAACGGGCTACTATCTCGATCAGAGTTACCCGTCACAGAATACCAGTGAGCGTATTCAATTTATTGTTCTGCATTACACTGTTTCTGATGATGCCCACTCAATTAAAATATTAACGAAAGGAAAGGTGAGTTCCCACTACCTCATTCCTAGTCAACCTGCACAAAAAAATGGTCAGCCTGTTATTTTACAACTCGTTCCTGAGCGTTTGAAAGCGTGGCACGCAGGGGATAGCCGCTGGCAATATCATCATGGACTTAATGATAGCTCGATTGGTATTGAAATCGTTAATGAAGGTTTGGTGAGAAAAAATGGTCAAGATATCTGGCCGCCTTTTAATGACTCACAGATAGATGCGTTGATCCCGCTATTGAAAGACATCATGCAACGTTATGACATTCCGCCTGAAAATGTTATTGGTCATAGTGATATCGCACCACTGCGTAAGCAAGATCCGGGACGTGCATTTCCGTGGCAATCATTAGCGCTGCACGGGATTGGTGCTTGGCCTGACCCACAAACCGTCAATAAGTATTTAGCTGGGCGACAAATTAATGCACCTGTCAGTGTATTAAACCTACAAAAAGCATTGAAGTTTTATGGCTATGCGGGGATCCCACTGACAGGAAAATTAGATAAAGAAACGAAGCAGACGTTGCGTGCATTCCAAATGCATTATCGTCCACGGGATATTGATGGGAGGGCAGATGCGGAAACGGAAGCTATCGCTTTAGCTTTGATTGAAAAATATCGCAATATGCCGAAATTCAAACAATCTTTGAAATCGAATAAATCGGAAAGCGTATCCGGTCAACAGGGTGATTAACCCGTCAGTAACATGATTAATTGAAGAAGTGCGGGGAGATCCCGCACTTTTACTTGCTAGCGATTAGCGCCATATTCATGGCTGATTTCTTTAGCGGCTTTGATCACCATCGCTCCCAACTCAGTTACCCGATCATCGGTGATCCGTGAAAGTGGCCCAGAAATTGAGATCGCAGCAAATGCCTCTTTATGCTCATCATAAATACAGGCGCCAATACATCTTAACCCCAGAGCATGTTCTTCATCATCATAAGAAAACCCTTGTTTTTTAGCTTGTTGCAGATTTTCTTTCAATGCGGATGGGTTAGTTAATGTATGCGGTGTATAGGCATGTAAGCCTTTTTTGCCAAGTAATGGAATTAGCTGTTCTTCAGGCAAATTGGCAATAAACGCCTTTCCTGCACCCGATGCATGTAATGGCAGTTTCCCGCCAATCGGAGCAGACATGCGCATTAGTGCATTACATTGTACTTGGTCAACAATCACAGCGTCATATTCCGTGTGATCTAAAATCGCTAAATTAACGGTTTCGCCAGATTCTTCCATCAAACGGCGTAATATCGGATGGACAAGGGCTAATAAATTACGACTTTCAAGGAAGCTACTGCCGATGATAAAGGCATGAGAAGCGATGACCCACAGCCCGAGATCCCCTGTCTGGCGCACAAAACCGTGCTGCTCTAGGGTCATTAATAAGCGGTGAGTTGTGGAATTAGGTAAACCAGCTTGAAGGGCTAAATCGGTGAGGGCGATCCCTCCGGTCGATTCAGAAATGTATTCCAAAAGCGTCAGTCCACGGCTTAAGGATTGAACTTGTCCGGCAGCCGTAGCGCCACTCGCAGGTCCTTTTGCCTTCTTTATTTTTTTAGTAATGGGTGTAGCCGCCATCAAGTGTCTCCTGACAGGAATGAATATTCGTTTCTATTATGAATGATTTCATTCAAAAATACTCATCGGATCAGCAAAAAGTCGATCTTTGGCAACCTGAAAAACTCTCATCATAACGACGAATTTTCTCTTCTGAAGTTATGGTAGGATGTGATTCATACAAATTTAGTTTAGTTTCAATTCATTGACGTTTTAGCTGTGTGAAGTCACAGCATGGGGCCGATTAAGCCGAGGGATTATCATTTTCAGGAGGACAGTGCAGTGTCCAGCAAGAAAAACCAATTAGAACAACAATTAAAAAATAGAATTCTCGTCCTAGATGGTGCGATGGGAACGATGATCCAACGCCATAAACTCTCTGAAGAGCAGTTTCGCGGCGCGCGTTTTGCAGATTGGCCAAGTGATTTGAAAGGCAATAATGACTTACTTGTGCTCACCCAGCCCGAGATTATTCGCGATATCCATAGCCAATATTTTGCAGCAGGGGCGGATATTGTTGAAACCAATACATTTAACTCCACCACCATTGCGATGGCGGATTATAAAATGGAAGCCCTTTCTGCACAAATCAATGAAACCGCAGCTCGCCTTGCTCGTGAATGTGCCGATGAGTGGACACGTAAAACCCCAGAAAAACCGCGTTATGTGGCTGGGGTCTTGGGACCAACAAACCGTACGGCATCGATCTCCCCTGATGTGAATGATCCGGCTTATCGCAACGTCACGTTTGATCTGCTGGTGGACGCGTATCGCGAATCCACACGATCGCTGATTAAAGGTGGTGTCGATCTGATCATGATCGAAACTATCTTTGACACATTAAATGCAAAAGCGGCAATTTTTGCTGTAGAAACTGAATTTGAAGCCCTTGGGATCCATTTACCAGTGATGATCTCAGGGACTATCACTGATGCCTCGGGACGCACCTTATCGGGACAAACCACGGAAGCATTTTATAACTCATTGCGTCACTCTCAGCCGCTATCATTCGGGCTTAACTGCGCACTGGGGCCTGACGAACTTCGTCAATATATCGCTGAATTATCTCGTATTTCAGAGTGCTATGTTAGCGCCCACCCCAATGCAGGATTACCGAATGCATTCGGTGAATACGATCTTGATGCCCAAAATATGGCGCAGCAGATCCGCGAATGGGCGGAAGCTGGCTTTTTAAATATCGTCGGTGGATGCTGTGGTACCACGCCACTTCATATCCAAAAAATGGCGCAAGCCGTTGAGGGGCTTAAACCTCGCCAGTTGCCAAAATTGCCAGTGGAATGTCGTTTATCCGGTTTAGAGCCGCTGAATATTAGTGCGCAGTCTCTGTTTGTGAACGTGGGAGAGCGTACTAACGTCACAGGCTCAGCAAAATTCAAGCGTTTAATTAAAGAAGAAAATTACCAAGAAGCCCTTGATATCGCTCGCCAACAAGTGGAAAACGGCGCGCAGATCATCGACATCAATATGGATGAGGGAATGCTAGATTCTCACGCGGCGATGGTGCGTTTTCTGAATTTGATCGCGGGGGAGCCGGATATTGCACGGGTACCTATTATGATCGATTCCTCGAAATGGGATGTGATTGAAAAAGGCCTGAAATGCATCCAAGGCAAAGGGATCGTCAACTCCATCTCAATGAAAGAGGGAGTTGATGCCTTTATTGAACACGCCAAATTAGTCCGTAAATATGGCGCGGCAATGGTGGTAATGGCGTTCGATGAAGTGGGGCAAGCAGATACCCGCGAGCGTAAAATCGAAATTTGCCGCCGTGCATACCAAATATTGACGGAAACGGTCGGTTTCCCGCCTGAAGATATTATTTTTGACCCGAACATTTTTGCGGTTGCTACGGGGATTGAAGAACACAATAACTATGCCATTGATTTTATTGAAGTCTGTAAGGATATTAAAGATCAACTGCCCCATGCATTGATCTCCGGCGGGGTATCAAACGTCTCTTTCTCATTCCGAGGCAATGATCCGGTACGTGAAGCCATTCACGCGGTTTTCCTGTACCACGCGATCCGCAATGGCATGGATATGGGGATCGTCAATGCGGGACAATTGGCCATTTATGACGATCTTCCTGCTGAACTCAAAAACGCGGTAGAAGATGTGATCCTCAATCGCCGAGAAGACGGTACTGAAAAGCTACTGGAACTGGCTGAAAAATACCGTGGAACAGGGGGACAAGAGCAGCAAGTTCAACAAGCGGAATGGCGCAGTTGGGAAGTGGAAAAACGGCTGGAATACTCGCTAGTGAAAGGGATCACGGAATTTATTATCCAAGATACGGAAGAGACCCGCCAACGCGCATCAAGCCCTATCGAAGTGATCGAAGGCCCGTTAATGAACGGCATGAATGTGGTGGGCGACCTATTTGGTGAAGGAAAAATGTTCCTGCCCCAAGTGGTGAAATCCGCTCGCGTGATGAAGCAAGCTGTGGCGTACTTGGAGCCGTACATTCAAGAACTCAAACAATCAGGAAGCAGCGCAGGTAAAGTATTATTAGCGACGGTGAAAGGGGATGTGCACGACATTGGCAAAAATATCGTGGGCGTCGTTTTGCAGTGTAATAACTATGAAATCATTGATTTAGGCGTCATGGTGCCATGTGAAACGATCCTGAAAACCGCTCGTGAACAAAACGTCGATATTATCGGTTTATCGGGTCTGATTACGCCGTCATTGGATGAGATGGTGCATGTGGCAAAAGAGATGGAGCGACAAGGGTTTACCTTACCGTTATTGATCGGTGGCGCAACCACTTCGAAAGCTCACACCGCTGTGAAAATCGAGCAAAACTATTCAGGACCTACGGTCTATGTGCAGAACGCATCCCGTACGGTGGGTGTCGTCGCCGCATTACTTTCAGCAACCCAAAAAGCCGAGTTTGTAGCCCGAACGCGTCGTGAATATGACACGGTTCGCTTGCAACATGGGCGCAAAAAGCCAAGAACCCCACCCGTCACATTAGAAGCTGCTCGCGCTAATGGGGTGAATATTGATTGGCAACAGTACCAGCCGCCAGTCCCTAAATTCTTAGGCGTTCAAGAGGTGGCGGCTTCCATTAAAACATTGCGTGAGTATATCGATTGGACACCATTCTTTATGACATGGTCATTAGCAGGTAAATATCCGCGAATTCTGGAAGATGAAGTGGTCGGGGAAGAGGCGCGCAAATTGTTGGCTGATGCCAATGCGATGCTTGACACGCTGGATAGCCAAAAATTACTGACGCCAAAAGGAATTTTTGGGATTTTCCCTGCAAACCGTGTGGTGGATGATGTGGAAATCTATCGCTCCTCTGCTCGGGATGAAGTCCAAGCGATTTCACTGAATTTACGCCAGCAAACGTTGAAAACCGATTTTCCTAACTACTGTTTATCCGATTTTGTGGCGCCGAAAGAGAGTGGTAAAGCGGACTATATCGGTGCATTTGCGGTTACTGGCGGGTTAGAAGAGGATGAGTTGGCTGAGCAGTATGAAAATGCCCACGATGATTATAATAAAATCATGGTGAAAGCCTTGGCTGATCGCTTAGCAGAAGCCTTTGCAGAATATTTGCATCAACAAGTCAGAACCCAGTATTGGGGCTACGCACAGGATGAAGCGCTGAGCAACGAAGAGTTGATCCGTGAAAATTATCAAGGCATTCGCCCTGCGCCGGGTTATGCCGCTTGTCCTGAACACACAGAAAAGGAAAAAATCTGGCAACTCCTGAATGTGGAAGACAAAATTGGTATGAAACTGACCAGCTCTTACGCTATGTGGCCGGGAGCCTCGGTGTCGGGTTGGTACTTTAGTCACCCCGATAGTAAATATTTTGCGGTGGCGCAGGTGCAAAAAGATCAAATTGAAGATTATGCTAAACGCAAAGGAATGACTGTCGCAGAATTAGAACGCTGGTTAGCACCGAACCTCGGCTATGATCCAGAAGATTGATTTGATCCAGAAGATTGATTTGATCCAGAAGATTGATTTTTCAGTTATTCGCCTCCATCTTATAGGCAGGAAATCTATTGGGAGCAAATGATGAGCTATGAATTTATAATTGAAGGAAAACTGCCGTCCTCGGTAGTTTATCCTTATCAGATCCAAAATAGCGCCGCACCAGACACGTTTATGATGAGCGAAGATGCGGTGAGTGCCATGATGAGTATTTTGCAAATCATGGACAAATTGGATACTGAAGATTCATTGACGGAACATTGCTTTAACCAAATTTGGTTAAGAAGCGAGTTAACGCCAGCAAGAGCAGAAGAAATTTATCTGTTCTTGGAAAACCAAGAGCGGGTTGAGCCGATCCCTTCACAAGAAGAAATCGACGCGTTTTATCAAGCCCAACAAGCGGAAGATAAGTTACTCTCTAAAGAAAGTACCAAAGAAGGTATGGTTCCGGTTCATAAATTTGCGACCAATGATGGCTGGTTAATTACAGCGAAAGAGAGTGAATTAATTGCCGAGGTATTTTCAGAAGAATTAGTGGGTGAAAACCATTTTGTGGTTTCCCAAATATCGACGCTATGCAAAATTAGTCATCAAAAATTGGAATTGATTTTAATTGAGTGGGGTAAGTTTAATTTATTTGCCAGTAAGCATGGTGGATATCGCGTTAATTAATTTTCCGCATTAAGACAATTTAATTATTAAGCAGAGGGTGATTAGCTCGTTTTGTAACCAATTACGATAATCACCCAAATTATTTTCTTAAAAATTCACTTCATTTGGTTATTTTCTGCTTATAGTCCTTATGATTTTTGTATGGGAATGATATCTTATATAGCAGTGGTCAATGCCAAGCTGTGAGTAAATGTCATGAAATTACCCTCTCTCTTATTTAGTTTCTGCATTATCTGTGCCCCTTATGTGCAAGCAGAGCCAATAGAGTCGGGTTCGTTTCATAACCAGCCAACCAAAGCGGCTGCTAATCAATCTTCTACCCCAAATATCACCCCTGTAGTTTTAACGCCTCAGGCGGATTCTGCTTTAGTTGAACCTTTACCTAAAGCCCTTGAAGTGACTGAGCCAAGCAACCTTCCAACCGATTTCCAAAGTAGCATTAAAGAGGCTAATGCGGGCAAAGTTGATGCCATGATTGATGTGGGTGTCGCGTATTTGGATGGCACAGATTTTCTCGATGCTGATGAAAATAAAGCCTATTACTGGTTTAAGAAAGCTTCCGATTTAAATAGTAATGATGGTGATTACTACATCGGTATGCTGGCGCAGCGCAAAAAAGATTATGAGCAAGCGGGTAACTGGTACCGTAAATGCGCCGAAAAAGGCGATGCATATTGCCAATATGCGATGGGCTATTTATTTGAGCGTGGTTTAGGCGTCGAAAAAGACTATAAACAAGCACGTGCTTGGTATTATGAGGCTGCAGAGCAAGAGCAGGAATATGCACAGTTTGCCATTGGGCTGTTTTACCATGATGGGCTTGGTGGTGATATTGACTACAATAAAGCTTTTACATGGTATGAGCGCAGTGCACGTAATGGCGTAGCCTCTGCCGTGAACAACTTAGCCGTGATGTATGAAAATGGCGAAGGCATGGAAAAAGATGAGGACACGGCGATTTACCTGTATCGCCAAGCTGCGAATATGGGCTCCCCAGTTGCACAAAAAAACATGGGGGACTTTTACAGTAAAGGTCATCCGCTCGTTGAGCAAAATAACTACCAAGCCGTTTACTGGTATAAACGCGCGGCAAACCAAGGTGAATTTTCAGCTCAATATGCATTAGCGCAAGCGTATGAGACAGGCGATGGCGTTGGGCAAGACCTGAGCGAAGCCTTCAAGTGGTACCAAATGGCTGCGGATAATGAATCTGCTGAAGCCGCCATGAAAGTGGCTGAGTATTATGAAAAAGGTCTTGGCGGTGTTAAGCCTGATATGGCCAAAGCGACCCAGTGGTATATCGAATTAGCCGATTCAGATATTGTCGATGCACAATTAAAGTTAGCGAATTTATACCTGGCGGGTCAGTTGAAGGATGTTGAGATCCAGCAGATTGTGAAGTGGCTGGAAGTCACGAAAGAAGACAATATGGACGCAAAAAACCAGTTAGCCATTTTCTACCTGACTGGAACTGGAGTTCAACAAGATAGCCAAAAAGCACGAGAGCTTTTGGAGTCTGCGGCATTCAAAGAAAACAGTGATGCGCAAAATAACCTCGGCGTGATGTATGCTCGAGGAGAAGGCGGTAGTAAAAATATTTTTCGCGCTATTATGTGGTTTGAGCGTGCAGATAAATTGGGTAATGTGACCGCAAAAAATAACTTAGCATTATTGCAAAAAGACCATAATGCAAAAGCGAATATGCTGCAATATACAGAAAGTGTAAAAGATTCATTACCTTCTAGAAAATGAGTTAATAAAAAGATCCATTCCATTTTATTTCAAAGCCAATAACCTTATTAATATTATTGGCTTTTAATCATCAATGTCTATTTCGATTTTTATCATATTTACAAATATCATTTTGATATTCTTAGGAATTACTTTAATTGCACTTTTTCTTATCTACTTTTGAATAGAAACTACGTATATCTACACCATAAAATTTATCAATCTTTGTGAATTAGGAAGCTATTTTTATTTAGCTAAATAATGAAGTATAGTTCTATTAACTGGTTCTTTGTTGAGTCTTTGTTGTAAATCTCTCCATTAGATTAGAACGAGTTTAGTTGTTTTTTGAGTATGAAAAAATGAGGTGTCAAATGAGCACTTATTGTTTTTTTATTAAATCCGACGAAGTTGTTGCGTTAGAGATGAAGGAAACCCAAAAAGCGTCAGAGTTGCTGAGTGCGGGTTATCAGAAGCAGTTTGAAGAGATAGAGGCGAATAGCAAAGAATTAGCGTTAGCGCGCTTTGCGGATATTCGCGGAGAAGAGCTAAAAAGCACCTATGCTTTTGCGGGTGAGTCGACGTTTAGTGGGCTGATTACTTCTTTCCTAAGTCGTTAAATTTATATTTATTAGCAAGTCAAACGGGCAATCAAAAGATTGCCCGTTATCGTTTCTGGCTCGCTATCACTCAAAAAGATTATTGTGCAGCGTGCGAACAATCTCTTCCGCGTCGTTACCCGGCACAAGCAGACAAATATTATGGCTGCTAGCACCGTAACTGATCATGCGAATATTAAAGGATTCCAGTGCGCCGAAAATCTGTTTTCCGAGCCCGTTCACTTGTGATAGTTGGTTGCCAATAATCGCCACTAGAGCAAGGTTTTCTTCCACTTCTACGCGGCACAGCGCGGATAATTCGGTCATTAAGGCATTAGTTAGTAAGCTACCATTAGTGCCTGTTGAGCCCGTTGTATCTAATGTCAGTGCGACACTCACTTCCGATGTGGTGATCAAATCCACGGAAATATTATGGCGCAGCAAGATAGTAAAAATCTCTGCTAGGAAACCACGCGCATGCAGCATTTTCAAACTGTGCAGCGTCAGTAACGTTTGTTTGCGGCGTAGTGCGAGCGCTCTAAATTGCGGTGGGTTTTCCGTTTGGTCACTGACAATTGTTCCGCCTGCTTCTGGCGCTTTACTAGAACCGACGAATACTGGGATCCCCGCACGTACTGCGGGTAATAACGTGGCTGGATGCAGAATTTTGGCGCCGAACGTCGCCATTTCAGCCGCTTCATCAAAGGCGATTTCATCGATTTTTTGGGCATTCGGCACCACGCGAGGGTCGGTAGTGTAAATACCAGGTACATCCGTCCAAATATCCACGCGGGATAGGTTCAATACTTCAGCCAGTAAGGCCGCGGTATAGTCACTTCCTCCGCGTCCTAGTGTGGTGGTGCGACCTTTGGCATCACGACCAATAAACCCTTGAGTGATAACAATTGACTCGGCTAAGCGTGGAAGTAACTGCTGCTGTGCGAGCACTTGTAGCTGTTCAAGATCCGGCTCAGCGCGCCCAAAGCTTTCATTGGTTCTCATCACTTTACGGACATCAAACCACTGTGAGGATGCTCCACGTTGACGCAACACTTCCACAAACAGTAATGTGGACATAATCTCGCCGTGACTGACCATTTCGTCCGTTAAGGCATCGGAAGTGGCCAGAGAGGCTGAATCGGCTAAATGGGCAATATTCTCAAGTAGACGGTCGATTTCTTCGCGGATCACGTTCGCAGTTTGCAGGTGTTCGATAATGTCATATTGAGTTTGTTTGACTCTTTGCAGTAGCTCGTTGCGTTTATCAGTGTCACAGCCTTCAGCGAGTTCAATGAGTAAGTTGGTGATCCCCGCACTTGCGGAAAGCACAACCACACGAACTTGATCATTTGCCAGTACGATGTCTGCACTTTTATTCATGGCGTCGAAGTTAGCGACGCTTGTGCCACCGAATTTTGCGATAACAAACTGATTACTGCCAGCTACTGTATTCATTTTCCAATCCCTTTAATTAAACCGCCTATCTTTAAATAATGCATTAACCCAAAATAATTCCTGCGGCGCTGGCCGAATGAGGCACTACATCAACAGCTTGAAATACGTTGGAGTAATAGATTTATCGACTTTGGCACGTATCGTCAATAATGAATCGAGGTAAATCAGTAATTCTAATGATGGGCAAATGATTATCGGTTTTCCCAATACCTTTTCTTTTTTAATCCTTTTGGGGATGAGATGACAGTTGGCGTTAGGTTTGGGAGAATAGACCTAACAACAGCAGATTATGAGAACGCAGAAAACCGATAAGCTTCGTGCCCTCGGCGAGTTACAATCTATTATTATTTGAAATTGTTTTGGAGGTGTTATCCATGAAAAGTATCAATCCAAGCCAGACGGCGGCATGGCGAGCGCTAGAGCAGCATTTTGCAGACATGAAAAATGTGCATATGCGTGACTTATTTGCACAAGATGAACAGCGCTTTACGAAGTTTTCAGCCACTTTTGATGACCAAATCTTAGTGGATTTCTCCAAAAACCGTATTACACAAGAGACATTGGACAAACTTTTGGCATTAGCCAAAGAAACGCAACTGGAAGATGCAATCAAAAGTCTGTTCAGTGGTGAGAAAATCAACCGCACTGAAGACCGTGCTGTGCTGCATACCGCATTACGTAACCGCGACAATACCCCAGTGCTGGTGGATGGCAAAGATGTGATGCCAGAAGTGAACGCAGTGCTGGAAAAAATGCAGCAGTTCAGCGCGCGTATTATTAGTGGCGAGTGGAAAGGGTACACAGGTAAAGCCATTACTGATGTGGTGAACATTGGGATTGGTGGCTCAGATCTGGGACCATTTATGGTAACTGAGGCGCTACGTCCTTATAAAAACCATTTAAATATGCACTTTGTTTCCAACGTTGATGGCACTCAAATTGCAGAAACATTGAAGGATCTCAATCCTGAAACTACGTTATTCCTGATAGCTTCGAAAACCTTCACAACGCAAGAAACCATGACTAATGCGCATTCAGCGCGTGAGTGGTTATTGACGTTTGCCAAAGATGAAAAACATATCGCGAAACATTTTGTAGCGCTCTCAACGAACAGCGAGCAAGTCGCAAAATTTGGTATTGATACCAATAACATGTTCGAATTCTGGGATTGGGTTGGCGGTCGTTACTCTCTGTGGTCAGCGATTGGTTTGTCTATTATTTTATCCATCGGTTATGAGAATTTCGTTCAATTACTGTGCGGTGCTCATGCAATGGATAAGCACTTCACGCAAACGCCTCTAGAAAGCAATATCCCCGTTTTATTAGCGCTGATCGGCATCTGGTACAACAACTTTTTTGGTTCAGAAACTGAAGCGATTCTTCCATACGACCAATACATGCATCGCTTTGCTGCCTATTTCCAACAAGGCAATATGGAATCAAACGGAAAATATATTGACCGTAATGGCAATGCAGTCACTTACCAAACAGGTCCAATTATTTGGGGTGAACCGGGAACTAACGGGCAACATGCGTTTTACCAGTTGATTCACCAAGGGACAAAAATGATCCCATGTGACTTTATTGCGCCGGCAGTGACACACAACCCGCTGGGGGATCACCACGCTAAATTGCTGTCTAACTTCTTCGCACAGACTGAAGCGCTAGCCTTCGGTAAAACCCGCGAAGTGGTGGATGCAGAATTTGCCGCGCAAGGTAAAACCGTTGAAGAGATGGAATATGTAGCACCTTACAAAGTGTTTGAAGGTAACCGCCCAACTAACTCTATTCTGCTTAAAGAGATCACGCCGTATTCATTAGGGGCGCTGATCGCTATGTATGAGCATAAAATCTTCACCCAAGGTGCAATTTTGAATATTTTCACCTTTGACCAATGGGGTGTAGAGTTAGGTAAGCAACTAGCGAGCCGTATTCTGCCTGAATTGGAAAATAGCCAAGCGGTGGCGAGCCATGATAGTTCCACCAACGGGCTGATTAATTGCTATAAAAACTGGCGTTAATGGCGTTTTTTTAAGCGACTAATAGCCTGTGATTGGCAGGCTATTAGTATCCTAATAAAATACGATTTTTAAGCTAACTCATTATAAATCAAATATTTTTCACAAAATTTTTACAATTTGTGTTGAATTAGCGACTTTTTATATAAATTGTTATCTATCTTTAACCTTGCACAATAACAACGTGCTATTCTATCGCCCAATAATTTAGATGAACGATGCTGGTTGTGGCTTTAACGCGCTAGACGTTAACACGCTGGAGTAGCAATCAGGGGATAACCATAATTACTATGGTGGAATTTGATTGAATGCCTGAAACGATTTTTACCTCTCACCCGATAAACTGGTTAGAAGAGGGCGACGAGAGTGTTCCTGAAAGTGTATTGGATTGGTTGCAAGAGCAGGGGTCGATGACCAAGCGGTTTGAGCAGCATAGTCAGAAAGTGACAGTAATACCTTATTTAGAACGCTATATCTCACTGGATATGCTCACCGCCGACGAACAAAAATGCTTACCAATTAGTGAGCGTTATTGGCTACGGGAAGTGATTATGTATGGGGATAATATCCCTTGGTTGATTGGCAGAACGCTGATCCCAGAAGAGACGCTCACCGATAATGACAAACAATTAGTGGATATTGGGCGAGTCCCATTAGGGCGCTACCTCTTTAGTCATGAAAACCTAACCCGAGATTATATTGAAATGGGATCCAGCGCTGACCGCTGGGTACGCCGCTCCTTACTAAGATTGTCCGAAAAACCATTATTATTAACCGAAATATTTTTACCTGAATCACCTGCATATAGATAACTATCTAACATAATTCAAATAACGTTTATGGGTAAAATAGAAGCATAAAGGAGCACGACAACGTGGAGGGAAGTATGGCGCTAAGTAAATGGCATGCATACAGCCGTTTAATGCGTATTGATAGACCTATTGGCTCACTGTTATTACTGTGGCCAACCTATTGGGCGCTGTGGATTGCCGCCCAAGGCACGCCAAGTTTGCATATTCTGATTGTCTTTACGGCAGGTGTATTTTTAATGCGTGCCGCAGGCTGTGTTATCAATGATTTTGCTGATCGTAATTTCGATGGGCACGTAGAAAGAACCAAACATCGACCACTGCCTAGCGGTGATGTCACGGAAAAAGAAGCAAAAATCCTATTTGCTGCGCTGGTGGGGCTCTCTTTCTTATTGGTATTGAGTTTGAATACCATGACTATTTGGTTATCGGTCGCAGGCTTAGCGCTAGCGTGGATCTACCCGTTTGTAAAACGCGTGAGCCATTTACCTCAAGTCGTATTGGGGGCTGCATTTGGCTGGTCAATCCCGATGGGATTCTCAGCCGTTAGTGAGTCCTTACCATTAGTTTGTTGGTTACTGTTTTTAGTGAATATCATCTGGTCAGTGATTTATGACACTCAGTATGCGATGGTTGACCGCAACGATGATTTAAAAATTGGCGTGAAATCGACGGCGATTTTGTTCGGTCAATATGACAAGCTGATTATTGGTTTGCTACAAATTGTCATGGTTGGCTTGCTGGTGGTGATTGGCTCATTAGCTAACTTAGGCATGGTTTATTATGGTTCATTAGTGCTAGCCGCTGCGCTGTTTGTTTATCAACAGCAATTGATGGTGAACCGAGAACGTGCGCCATGTTTCAAAGCGTTTATGAATAATAACTATGTCGGTTTTATTCTGTTTATCGGTATGGTGATTAGCTATTTTTAACCATTAAAACGGGATAAGAAAAAGGGTAATGCATCTGCATTACCCTTTTTTGTTGGTGCATATCATTGACTTGCGAGATTACTCTTGCGGAGCTTCTGAGTCTGCATCAGCACTTTCCGGCGTATTTTTCGGTGCCGGTTTTGGTGCAGAAAGTTCTTCAGTTTGGCTAACGCTCTCAATGGTTAGACGGATTTCCGGTGACATCAAGCGTGCAAGCACAGCGTACAAGTTCTTCGCATTCGTCGAGAAAATATCGTTCTCGTTATTATCGATGTAGCCTTCTTCTTTGAGTGTGTCGACCAGTGTTGAGAACACGGCTTTATCAAAGAATTCAGGGGCGTTAATACCGTGAAGAACGGACAGACGCTGTGCGAGCATACGACTCTCTTTTTCCAACGTATTGCGGCTGACTTCTGGGCTTGCATTGAGCAATGACAGCGTGATGGCGTAGCGTTGCAGTGTCTCACGAACACCTGCGGCCAGTAGCTGCAAAGGACGGATACGGCGAGGATTTAACACCACCATATTCTCATCTTTCACACAGATCAGTTGTTGGCTGTTCAGCTCATTAATCAATGTATCCACCGTTTCCGTGAGCGCGTTTGCGTCATAGCGCATAAACAGCTCAGCTTTCAGGAATGGATAAATCAGCGCAACTTGCTGGTGGATTGCGTCACGGCTAATTCGCTCATGGTGCAGCACAATGCTGGCGATAAGCGAAGGCAGAACCAGTAAGTGATGAATATTGTTACGGTAATAGGTCATTAAGACGGCATTTTCGCGTGGCAGAATAATAATATCCCCCATGCTGTCTTTTTCGACTTCAAACTTATTCATCTGCAAAGCGTGTTCAAGCAGCTCTTCAGCCGTTTTGTTCGGCGTGGTTGCATCGGCAGTGTAAGGCACATTGCGCAATAGCTGCAGATAGCACTCGATTTGTTCAAGCAGCTGTTCACGGGTGAGTGAGCGCTGACGTGAAGCCAACAGTGCCGTTGAACATAAGTTAATCGCGTTGGCGGCTGCCGCATTATTGATATTCACCATAATGTTATCGGCTAAGCTGCTGACGGTTGGGTTCAACCAGCTTGGTCGTTGTGGCTCAATCGGGTCGATAGATTCACGCCAATTTGGTACGCGGTTATTTAAGTATTGGGTCAGTGAAATTGGTTGCCCAAAGTTCACATAGCCTTGGCCTAAATTACGCAGTTTGCGCAGACCACGCACCATGGAGAAGAAGCCTTCTTTCTCTTTCTCAGCACCACGCAGCTCTTTTGCGTAAGTTCCCACTTCCATCACATGCTCGTAACCAATATAGATAGGGACGATGGTGATAGGGCGGGAGTCTCCGCGTAGCATCGCTTGTAAGGTCATCGACAAGGTACCGGTTTTCGGTTCCAGTAAGCGACCTGTACGCGAACGACCGCCTTCCACAAAGTATTCAATGGAATAGCCGCGAGCAAATAGCTCACTGAGGTATTCGCGGAATACAGTGGAATAGAGCTTATTACCTTTGAACGTACGGCGAATAAAGAATGCGCCTAAACGACGGAAAATCGGACCGGCTGGCCAAAAGTTCAGGTTAATACCCGCCGCAATGTGTGGTGGCACCAGACCTTGGTGATAAAGCACATAAGAAAGCAGCAGGTAGTCCATATGGCTACGGTGAGAGGGCACATACACAATTTCGTGGCCATCTTGCGCCAGCTGGCGAACGCGCTCAGCATGTTGAACGTTGATCCCTTGGTATAAGCGGTTCCATGTCCAGCCTAGTACGCGGTCAGTCAGTCGCACTGCTTCATAAGAGAAGTTGGCGGCAATCTCTTCCATCATCGCCACGGCATTTTGTTGGGCTTTTTGTAATGGGATTTTTTTACTGCGAGCTTCGTCTTCAACGGCTTTTTCAATGGCTTTAGAGGATAGCAGCTTATTAAACAGCTCATAGCGTGCTGGTAATCTAGGCCCTACAGCCGCCAAACGCTGACGAGAGTAATGAATACGTGCTACGCGAGCGAGTTTATTGGCAATGATGGTATCAGTGCCATGCTCTTGTGCCATCTGGCCAAGAGAAATGCTTGGAGAAAAACGCACAAAGCTATCGCGCCCTAACCACAGGACTGCAAAGAATTTTTGCACACCGTTTAAGAGTTTCAGCGGGGCAGGCTTATGCCCTTCGCGACCCGGCGCACGTCCAAACATGACGGATGCAGGTAGCATTTGAATATCAAGATTTGGGTTGTTTTTATGCAAATCCAGATACGCATGGAATATTTTTACTGACTCTTTACGTGGATCTGGGGAGTAGTAACGGAACACGCGCGGGCCATCATCAATAAACACATAGGCTGGGAGCTTGGTGCCATTGATGTCGTTATCCACGAGTGGATCAGGTAAACCAATCGCTAAGCATTGTTGGCGAAGCGTGAGCAGGTCGGACTTTGAGTGATATGGCAAGACATACAGCGTTGGCTTGTTTGGGTCAAGCTGCAACTCTGTTATCGGGTCCGTTGGGATTAGTTTACTTTTTACCAATAATTTCAGTGGTAAATTCAACGTGTTGTAATATATTTTACGCCATAGTGACATAAATGATTATAGCCTCTTGTTAGTAATGCTGCGCAATCATATCAGAAAGCAATGTTTAGATCTGTTATCGATAATTCACTTTGACTGCAAAAGTTGATTATTGTTTAGAAATTAAGGAAAAAATATGGCAAGTCAAACTAAGGGACTCACTCGGGTCATCAAAGCGGCTGGATACTCCCTTAAAGGTTTAAAAGCAGCATGGGTAAATGAAGCTGCATTTCGTCAAGAAGCGGTTGCTGCTATCATTGCGATAATTATAGCTTTTTACTTGGATATTAGCCAAATTGACAGAATTTTGTTGATTGGATCAGTGGTTTTAGTCGCTATTGTTGAGTTAATTAACAGTGCGATTGAGGCGGTTGTTGACCGTATTGGCAGTGAATACCATGAATTATCTGGACGAGCGAAAGATATCGGCTCCGCAGCCGTGTTCGTCACGATAGGATTGGCTCTGTTTATCTGGGGAACCGTTTTATGGGCGCGTTATTTTGCGGTTTAGTTGGCTAAAAACAGTAAAAGCGATAAAAAGCCAGAAATTCATCAACAAATGCAGATTTTGGCTAATTTAACAGTTCCCAATACCCATTTACCTGTATATACTCACAGTCTGACTGTATAAACAAACAGGGGAACGGGATGAAAGCACTGACAGCTCGACAACAGCAAGTTTACGATCTGGTGCGTGACCACATTTCGCAAACGGGCATGCCACCAACACGCGCTGAGATAGCAGCAAGTTTGGGTTTTCGTTCGCCTAATGCGGCAGAAGAACATTTAAAAGCCTTAGCTCGTAAAGGGGTAATTGAAATTGTTTCTGGAGCTTCCAGAGGCATTCGTCTGTTGTTAGAAGAAGAATCCGAAGATTTAGGGCTTCCTCTGATTGGACGTGTTGCTGCCGGCGAACCATTGCTTGCACAAGAGCATATTGAAAGCCATTATCAAGTCGACCCAGAGTTATTTAAACCACACGCGGACTTTTTATTACGTGTAAATGGTATGTCGATGAAAGATATCGGTATTATGGATGGTGATCTACTTGCGGTACATAAAACGCAGAATGTCCATAATGGGCAAATTGTTGTGGCGCGTATCGAAGATGAAGTCACGGTTAAACGCTTTAAGCAACAAGGTAATCGCGTTGAACTTATTGCTGAAAACGCTGATTTTGCACCAATCGTGGTTGATTTACGCGAACAGAATTTTACTATCGAAGGTCTGGCTGTTGGGGTTATCCGTAACAGTGATTGGCATTGATGATGAGTGATTGAGTCTGGCAGCAGACTCAATATCTCTTTTCCGAATAGTCTTTCTTTATATAGTTATTTTCACTTTTTACTTCTTTATATAGACCTTCTTTATATAGCCATTTTCATGTTGCTATATAGATCCCTTTCTTTTACTTCCTGTATATCTCTTCTTCTATATCACTTCTTTTTTGAACTGACTGTATTGTGATGGTCATGTTCACAGTGTTCATGATCTTGGCAATTGGAAACCTCAAAACATTTTTGGCATAAACCATGGTTTTCTACCACTGTATGCCTGAGATGAAAATGATTTTCTTCGGCTAGAGTACTAATCGCTTTTTCGATGGTTGTGCAGTCACTTTCAGTCACATTGCCACAATTATCACAAATTAACATCACTGAAATATGACTTGGATTATCGACATGGTGACAAACCACATAGCTGTTTGTGGATTCAATTTTATGAATAAACCCTTGTTCCATGAGGAACTCTAAACCACGGTAAACGGTAGGAGGTTTAGCCTGAGGCTCTATTTCACGCAGTAAATCTAGCAAATCATAAGCACTGATCGCACCGTGTTGTTGCGCAATTAACCGCAGAACAGTCTCTCTTTGTGGGGTCAAACGCACGCCTCGAGACTGACAAATACGTTCGGCCGTCGTAAGCAGCATGTCTTCACTGATTGTTTTCATCTTGTTTGGCCCCACCTGGATAGCTTCAAGTTTTTATTACTGTTTAGTTTACCATAACTTCCATTTCTGTTGTGTTTGAAATGATGGTGATGAAATAAACAGTTTTTTACTAAATTGAATACGCAATTTTAACTTTAATAAAGTCAACGTTAATAAAGAATGAATATCTTATTTAAAATGTGGCTTTTTTGATTTTAAATAAATCATTAATTGCTGCATTTTAGTTAATCATTGAGTGTTAATTTTAACCAAATAAAAACAATTATTGAAATTCATTGTTACTATTTGACGTTGATTTTAATTAAGACTTATCTTACCCCTTGTTTTTTATGTAGCGATTACCGGTGAAAAAAAGACAATCAATAGATTTTAAATCTAATAAATTTGCATCTTTACGGTTTATTAAGTTGTATATAAATATAAATACAGGTTTTTATATTTATAGATTTTTTGCAATATTTAGACATTTTTATAAATGCAAAATGAAGCCTTCATATAAATCTTTCTAAGTAATTCATCATTTCTTCAGGTTTAAGTACTCATTCAGTGAATGAAACTTGTTTATCTGCATTTTGTCGATATAAAAAACCAAGTCAACGCTTTATTTGGGTGGTTTTTGACAACATATGTCACGTATGTAGAATTGACATCAGAAAATATCACAAGGTAGTTATCAGGATTCATTTAGTGTTCTATATCAATTTTAATTAATTAATGAATGACTCAATAATTAATTTAGAAGTGAGAATGTTGGCTTAATGAGTTCTGTTTTTTAAATCACATAAATGAGATGGATCTCGTTTATATAAAAAAATCTCTAACCTGAATGAAATTCATCAAGTAGGAAAGCTAGAGGAATTTTCAAGGATGCACTGCTTAAGTAAATAGACTTGATTTTGCATCAGTGAAAACAGGAAAGAGAAAAAGAGAAATAGCAGTTCCTACTCATTTAAAGGAAAACTTTTATGAAACTGAATAAATTAGCATTAACTCTAGCTTTAGGTTTAGGTGTTGGCGTTTCTGGCGCTGCTTTAGCTGCTGATCCGGTAGAAAGCTCACAAGGTGAAATCCGTTTTACTGGTTTCATTAACGACGTTCCATGCTCAATCGATGCTGACAACCTGAAGCAATTAGTTGAATTCGGTGAAATCGCATTACACGAACTGACTTCTAACCAATTCCGTTCAGACAGCAAAGCGTTCGATATCGTTCTGAAAAACTGCTCTACTGAAACTTACAAAAACGCAAAAATCACATTTACTGGTTCTACAGTAAACGGTTTCCAAGGTTTCACTGGTGACTTACTGGGCTTAGGCGGTAAAGTTAAAAACGCTGGTATCGTAATCACTAACGGCGCTGACAAAATCGTTGAATTTGGTAAAGCATTCCCAGGTACTGGTGACGGCTACGCGTTAAATAATGGTGACGGTTCACAAACTACTCTGCACTTCGCAGCGTACGTTAAAGGTAACGAAGACCCAACTCAAAAAGCTACTACAGGTCGTTTTGACACTGTAGCTAACTTCAAAATTGTTTACCAATAATAGTCAGTTTCTATAGAGAATAATATGGCGTAGTCATACGCCATATTTCTTATATCGTCTTCACTGTATTTGTTTGTATAGGCGCATAGTTAATGAAAAGCATGAAGCTAAATCTAATTACAAAATTAATGCTTTTAATGTTAACGCCAATGGTTGCATTCTCTGAAGAGGCCGTTGATTTTAACACCGACTTCATTGATTCTGAAGGTAAAGAAAACGTCGACTTCAGTAAGTTCTCTCACGCCAACTATGTCCCTCCTGGGGATTACTCTTTAGCGATTGAAGTTAACCGCGCTAAAGTTTCTATGGAACAACCTATCACTTTTTTTAATCCTAATTACGACGACAAAGTTTCGTTGGCATGTATCACGCCTGAAATTTATGCATTATTGGGATTAAAAAAGGAGTGGAATAGCCAAGTCAAATGGCTAGATGATGGAAAATGTTTGGATATTCGCTCAGTTCCGGATATGACCATTCAAGGAGATTTGGCAAAGAACGTTGTACAGTTCAATATTCCTCAGGCCTACATGGAGTACTCAGACCCTGATTGGGACCCACCATCTCGTTGGGATGACGGGATCATGGGTGCATTTATTGACTATAACGCGACAGGACGCGTTGTTAATAAACAAACCGGCGATAAAGGAACGAAATCAGGTCTGACGGCCACAGGGACAATGGGGGCAAACTTCGGTGCATGGCGTTTGCGTGCCGATTGGCAAACTCAAAACGGTGAGCTGAATAAAGGCAGTAAATCATGGTCTTGGAACCAATTATACGCCTATAGAGCCATTCGTTCACTGAGTGCGCGTTTGACGATCGGGGAGCAATATTTAGCGTCAAACCTGTTTGACAGTATTCGTTATCTTGGTGCGAGTTTAGAAACTAACGAATCCATGTTGCCACCTCGCTTACAAGGCTATGCGCCTGAAATTGCGGGTGTTGCAAAAACGAATGCGACAGTCATGGTAAAACAAGATGGCCGTATTATTTATCAAACAGAAGTTAGCCCTGGTCCATTCCGTATTCAGGATGTGAACTCATTCGGTGGTGGTACGCTGGATGTGGTGATCCAGGAACAGGATGGCACAACAAGTAGCTATCGAGTGGAAACCTCTCGATTGGGTACGTTGACACGCCCTGGTCAGCTGATTTATCAATTTGTGATGGGTAAACCGACTAAAGATGACCATGATACTCAAGGCCCTGCATTTAGCATGGGATCGCTCTCTTGGGGGGCAACAAACAATATCACGGTTTATGGTGGTTTACAGGCATCCTCTGAATATCAAAACGTTGCATTTGGTTTAGGTCGTGACTTTGCACCATTTGGTGTGTTATCAGGAAACATCAACATTTCTCGCGCGCAAATGGGGCGACTGGATGACAATGAAACGTTAACCGGTAACTCTTATAACCTAACGTATTCTAAGCAGTTTGATGAAATTAACAGTCAGATTACGTTTGCGGGTTATCGATTCTCCGAACGAAATTATATGTCAATGAGCCAGTTTATTGACCGTCGCTATAAAGGCGATAAGGTCGATAGTGGTAAAGAACTTTATACCATTATCTTTGGTACGGCGTTCCCGGATTATAACGCCAATATGTATTTGAACTATTCGCACCAAACCTATTGGAATAGAGCATCAACCAACCAGTATAACTTTACGCTTTCAAACTATTTTGATATTGGCAAAGTAAAAAATATCAGCCTGAGTTTAACGGCGTATAAAACGAAATCACGTGACCGTGATGATGATGGCGTTTATTTAAACCTCATGATCCCATTAAATAAAAATGAGTCGAGCATAAGTTATTCCAGTTCCTTTTCTGGGGGGAATAACTCCAATAACGTTAACTATTATAGCCGAATTGATAATCGCTCTTCTTACTCTGTGTCTGCAGGTAACTGGGATAAAGATAAAGTCACGACCGCGGGTACATATAGTTACGATGGTGATAGAAGCCAGCTGAATTTGAGTGGTACCTATATTCAGGATAACCAAACCGCCGTTTCTATGCAGTTAAAAGGCGGTATGACGATGACACCTGAAGGTGGCGCGATACACCGTAATAACTCAGTTCGTGGCGGATCCAGAATATTAGTCGATACTAATGGTGTCGCAGATGTACCCATCTTAAATGGAGTCACACCAATAAAAACTAACCGTTATGGTAAAGCGGTGGTCACCAGTGTGATGGACTACAACCGTAACAACTTAAATATTGATCTGAAAAATGTGCCGGATAATGCAGAAGCGCTGCAATCCACACAGTATGCAACCCTGACAGAAGGTGCCATTGGTTACCGTAAATTCAATGTCATCACGGGTGAAAAATTAATGGGAATTATCAGCTTAGCTGATGGAAGCTACCCACCATTTGGGGCTTCAGTGAAAAATGTGAAAAAAATAGAAGTCGGAATTATTTCAGATAAAGGTTTTGTTTACTTAGCGGGTGTTAACCCATCAGAGTCGCTTGATGTGACATGGGGTGATGATACGTCATGCCATATTCAACTGCCTGAAAAATTAGATAGCAACATGGAACATGATGTTTTACTGCCATGTAAATAATTAAAAAAAATTTTTTAACGTCAACGGTGAAAATATGAATTTATTAACTAAACGTAATGCGGTCGCAATTTTAAGTGCCTCATTATTGGCTCAATCAGCTTATGCAGCCATTGCTATTGATAGAACTCGTGTAATTTACAACGAGGGCGATAAATCAGTGAGCGTAGGTTTAAGTAATGAACACAAAACCAGCCCTTATTTGGCGCAAGCATGGATAGAAAACGATAAAGATGAAAAAGTAAATTCACCTTTTATTGTGACGCCTCCGGTACATCGACTTGAGGCGGATTCAAAAAGCCAAATTAAAATTCAGTCTGTACCTGCTATCGCTAAATTACCGAAAGATCAGGAAAGCGTTTATTACCTAAACGTGCGAGAAATACCACCGCGTAGTGAGAAAGCCAACGTATTACAAATTGCGTTACAAACAAAAATTAAACTGTTCTATCGTCCCGCTGCGATTGCAACGAAAGATAGAATGGAAACTATTCCTCAAGAAAACGATATCAAACTGGTGAAACAGGGTGGTGGATATGTCGTTAAAAACCCAACCCCTTACTTCCTATCAGTTACTAAATTCAGCAAAGGTAAGACAGAAGTTGCCGATTTTGAACCTATTATGGTTCCACCACGTGGTGAAACTAGCTTAGGAAAAAATACAGGGGATATCGGGACATCACCAACCTTAGTATATCTCAACGATTTTGGCGGTACGATTGACTTGAAATTTAACTGCAGCGCGGTTGAGTGTTCTGTCGTACCTAGAAAATAAGGTCTACCGCTATGATGTCTATTAAAAATTTAGCCAAGGTATTATTGATATCATCGACTCTTTTTACGTCAGGTGCCTTTGGATTTTCAGGCTACCTGTATGTAGAAATTAAAGGTGTCGTCTTATCCAAGCCCTGCCAGATTAATAATGGACAAGCCATAGAAGTTGATTTTGGCAATGTCATGACCACGCGTATTGAAGGTGAAGTGTATAAACAGCCAATGGACTACACCATTACCTGTAAAGACGGTGTTCAACCAAAATTGAATATGTATATTGACGGCACACCCGCTGTGTTTGACCAGCGGGTGCTTAAAACGAGTGTCGATAATCTCGGTGTCCTTTTTAAGGCGGATACCAATGATTTTCCATTAAAAAGTAGACGTGCCTTTAACTTTGCATCACCGACTAAATTATTTGCGGTGTTGGTGAAGAAAAGTGGTGCTGATTTACCAGCGAAAGCCTTTACGGCTAATGCGACACTCAAAGTCGAGTATCAATAAAGGTGATAAACATGCGGAACATTTATAAGCTTATTGGGGTGTTTTTACTGTTTATCTTATTCCCTTTCTCTGCAACGGCGAGAGATAACGAAACAGACATTCTGATTAAAGGTAATTTAATCACACCGCCGCCGTGCCATATTGATAATGGTAAAGATATTGAAGTGGAGTTTGGTAACGTTCCCATTAAATCCATTCAAGGTAATGCTCAAAAGAGACAAGTGAATTACCAAATCCAGTGTGAAGAAAACAAGAACAACTGGGCCATGTATTTAACATTAAATGGCGCAAAAAGTGCATTTGATACTAATGGGTTGAATACAGGAATTACCAATCTTGCGGTTAAATTTCAACTGGGTGATCAAACTTTAGATTTAGGCAAAAAATATTTAATTAACCCAAGTAACCCTGGGGTACTTTGGGCTGTATTGGTTCGTGATGGTAATAAAGAGCTAAAAACGGGTGACTTTCTTGCGAACGGAACCATGCTAGTGGAGTACCAATAATGAATAAGAAAATACGTTTTGGAATTTTATTTGCATTACTGGGAAACCTCGCTGCGGTAGCAACGATGCCTGCGCAAGCCGCGCAGAATAATATGAAAATCAAAGGGACGTTGGTGAACGCACCTTGTGTGGTGTTACCAGAAAACTCAAAGGTTGAAGTTGATTTTGGTGATATTCGATTGTTGGATATCTATGAACCGGGATTTCAATTCCCTAATGAACCCTTCACGTTAGTGTTATCAGATTGCGATTTGACTATTGCACAAAAGTTGAAAGTAAAATTCTCAGGAACTGAAAACTTACTGCTGCCAGGTTCCCTTGCGTTGACGGGCAGTGATTTAAACCCTGGATTAGGTATTTTTATTGAGTTAACCGATGGAACCCCGATGAAAATTAACCAATTTTCATCGCTAATGCCTATCAGTAAAGCGGGTAAGAATGAATTACAGTTTAATTCATTTATCAAAGCGACATCGGATGTTGTGAATAATAAACAAGTGAAAGTCGGTAGAATATCAGCCACTGCAACATTTATATTTGAGTACGAGTAATTTTATTATCAAAGTGTATTGCTTTGATTTAACTAAGCTTTATTAAGTAAATAAAGAGAACTGAAATGGGAAAACGAATTCAAAGGTTATTTTTAATACCGTTGCTTTTTATAAGCTCTCTTGGTTATGGGTCGACATATTTCTCGTATGTTGAAGATATTGTCACTTCAGGTAGTAGCCATACCTATTATTACCAATTTGATTATTGGAAAGCGAACTCTCCTACGGAACCAAACCCATGTGTTTCTGTTTTAGGCTCTGGAGGTGCTAAGAACTGTTATTTTACGATTAACCATTTACATACAGCGCCAAATATTGGGGGGGCTGGGTCCCGTAAAGACTGGGAGTGTTCTATAAATTTTGCGACTTACCCAACGATGCAATCAATTATCGATGCAGCACAAAGCCAATGTGGTTTGAGTTTTCCTAAACGAGGGGAAACTCGTCACTCGGGGTCTATTAAAGCAGATGAGTGTGTTGGTTTCTTTTTAGACACAAACCGTACTAGTAGTTCTGCGAAAATGCTACCCGGTGGGATTTGTGGTATTGCGCCACCACCTGCCGGTAAGTGTTATTTTAGTTATGTTGCAAATAACCGAATGGAATTAGATCACGGTACATTGAATACTGGGGATCTAAATGGAAATACGCAGCATGGATTTTTCTCTATTGTTTGTAACCAAAACATGCGAGTAAAAGTCTCTTCAAACATGGTGCAAGAGTATGTGAATTTACGTCCGAATGGTGAATTGATGTCACGAGTGACATTGAACGGCCAACCTGCTTGGTATGGTACGATTATTAATGCAAGAGCAAATACGAATGAGATTGTAGCAGTAGAATCTGTATTGAAAACGAATGGTACGGTTGCGCCGGGTAACTTTAGTGGTGTGATTACACTGGTAATGACCATTCCATGATGTAAAGCGTTAAGAATTTTGTATTCGTCATTTTCCCATGTTGACGGTTTTGCCTACTTAAACGTAAATGTTGGTAGGCTTTTTTTTAATCTTTTTTATTTATTCTAAAGTACAAATTTTTAATATAGAAATTATTAAGCTTTATGCTTATTCAACATAGCAAGTGAAGGCAGAATAGGCCTCATCCTTCAAAATATAAACATTATCTTCCATTCTAGTGACATTCACATAATACTTTATTTTGTCTTTCTCCAATTGAATGAAATTGGAAAATACTTCATTAGGGGTGCTATCAGAGTTTGTCACTGATGAAGAATTCATCACGATTGAATAATTACCCTTTTTATCTACAGGTATATAGGAAAAATAAATAGCGCGATCTAATCGATAAATGGTTTCTTGGTTTTTTATATAACCATAAAAATTCATTCTTCCATTATGATTGTCTGAAACCTGTAATGACATCTTAGATTTAAGAATAATACCATCCGGTGTGCCATTTTCTTTTATCCAAACAATTTCAGAATGACAAAGCTTTATATCATCTTTACCTTTTGCAAAGGTAACATAAGTAATGGGGATAATAACCGCAGCTAGAGTTGCAGTAATAAGATACTTTTTCATTTAAATTCTCTGATCGTTAATAGAAACACAGTCAAACTTATTATTTTTTTCTTTACAAACGCTAATTGCAGCATTTTTATCAAATGAGTAAGAGGCATTGACATCAGAAAGAACAATAATTCGTTTTGGCTCTTCGCAGGAAATATTATATTTATTTAACTTTTTATTAATAAAATCGAGATTGGTTTTTTTTGCCTGTTCATTCATTTTGATGGGTGATTGAAATACGCAATTATCTCGGTTTCCAAACGTTGTATAGCTATTCTGTTCATTATTATTTTGTTTTAATGTATTGATAAATAAGTAAAATGAGCCTATCAAGATGAATGAAATGATAGCAAATAAAAGCATTCTACCTTTTAGATTACTATTTTTAGTGGCAATAATTTCTGAAGTTGAAATGGTTTTTTTTGTTGAATCATCGGTACTATTACTTATTGAAGCATTAAATTCTACAATTTCATTTTCACCCCCTGAAATAGAGGCTTTTGTAAGTTCAGTATTTTGGGGTATTAGCAAACTCTTAGATGGGGTGACAAGTGTTTCTGTTATCCCATAATTATCTGAGGTGATAATTTCACTAGATACAGTTTTTTTGTTGTCATTATCCATTGCAATACTGGATAGATGACTATCAATTCTAAATCCTTTTTTAGGAACCGTAACAATTGTTTTTGGATCAATACCAACCAGCTCAAGTTTTTTCCTTATTTCGCTGATATAGGTGTTTAAATTATTATTTGAGCCAACCAGACCATATTCTTCCCAAACATTTGTAAGAAGTTCATCTCGGGTAGCAATGCCTTTCTTTAAATTCAATAAAAGGATTTCACCAAATAATCTAGCCGCAGGTTTAGATAATTCAATATGTTGATCTGGATCATCTTTTAGAAAAATACGACTTGTCCTGTGCTCAAAAATAAACTTGTTATCGATTGTATAATCATGTTTTTCAATCATAGTTATCGTCTGCTCTCTGAAATTCAAATAATTCAATAGCTAAGCCACCATTAATTAGTGGCTTAATGTAATTTAAGTTAAATTTATTCTGGGGATTTATATATTTTTATTAATTTAATTATGAGTATAGTCTAAATAGGGATTGGAATAACTTCAAGTATTCGGGGATGAGCTTTTTTGCTATAAATTAGCAAAAATATTGATTTGAATATCATATCGGAGCAATAAACTAAATAAAATATTATTGCTAGTTTATTATTATAAATATATTCGTTTTCGTTGTTATATCGGTAGATAAAACTAAATTTTGAGGACGCTAAGCAGAGTTATTTATAAGAATTATCCTAAGGGGTTTCGCTTAATTCTATTTATAGGTCAAATTAACTGATAAGACAATTTATTTCTCAATTTATAAGGCAAGAAAGTAATATCTTGCCTTATATAATTACGTATTAGTATTTATATTCAATTCCTAGCCAATAGTTGCGACCTTCTTCTATATAGCCATCGGTATATTCATAGGATTTGTCGAACAAGTTGTTGACTGAGCTGTTCACGGATAGCCCATGCCCTAAGTCATAATCCACGCGGAGATCGGTTTTGGCGAAGCCGCGTACCTTATCTTCACTGTCCACATAGTTAAATGCCCAGCTTCTGGCTTCTTCTGTAATCGTAATGCTCATTGGCTCATATGGCGTGAATTTCACCCAAGCAAACGCTTTGTGGGTTGGCAGCTCTGAAACATGGCGTACGCTATAATGTTTCGGATCAGCGTGAATATAGCTGTAGTTCACACCCGCTTCCATCCAATCGGTGATCTGCCCTGTGGTGCCTAGATCCGCGCCGATATAATCCACTTTGCCGCTATTACGGTTTTGCAGTAATGCGCCACCTTTTTTATTTTCGCCTACATGGTGCGCCATGATGGCATCAGAAACGTGGTTATAGTAAGTGCTTGCTGTGTAGCTCCACACAGGAGTGAAATGCCCTTTGTAAGTTAAATCAAAGGTCAGTGCGCGCTCAGCATCTAAATGCGGGTTAATGAGGAATGAATCATCATTCTTCATTTTGTTCTCGGTGTAGCGCTCTTTCTGTGTTGGGAAACGTGTTCTATCCGATACAGAAAATTGAACGGTATCTTCATTTTCTAAATGGTAACGCGCCATCATCTCCCAGTTAAAGGCATGCTGGCTGTTAGTATCATAATGCTCTACACCCGTGATGGCATAGGTATCTTTATTATACTTATAGCGTTTACCTTCATTGCCATCGCGCCAGTCATAGCCAATACCGCCGATGATATCGAGCTTGTCAGTTGCCACCCATTGATATTCGGTGGAAACAGACCAGGTTTGATCTTTATAACGGTCAAATGGAACCAGCTTGCTACTACGAGAGCGATGAACATCTTCTTTCCAGTGGGCAGCAAAAGAGAGCATATCTAGTTCGCGTACCGTAAAGTCTGCACGTAAGTCTGCACCGTTGCTGTAGTCGTCATAGCGGCTGTAATTCATATTCCAGCTTTTATATTCATCGTAGCTTGTGCTTTTTTTCTTTTTCTTCTTATCGTTATCGGTGTACTGATGAAGCGTATTTTTAAAACTGTCGTGGTATAGGCGGCTCTGTACGGCGATATCTTCAGTGATTTGTGTTGTACCATTAAAGTAGATACTTTCTTTATCATAGGCAGGCCATTGCCAACGTTGTAGACCCTTTTTTAAATCTGGATCAATCTTTGTGGCACTATCTTTAGAACCATCTTGCTTAATATAAGTCACCACATACTCATCGGCTTCTCGTGGCGTCCAGCCCATTTTCAACATCAAACGCTTATCATCGGTGGCGGAGTTAGTACGGCGCCCGTGAGTCCCTGCATAAGGGTTATTATCGTCAGAGCTAGGTAGGCCCATAAAGCGCTGTTTATATTGGCTACCACTGACTTGAATAAAACCTAAATCATTGCGACCACCAAGGCGGGCGCTAACGTTATGGGCATTATCTGCACCACGCGCAAAGCCTTGGTTCAGGCTGATATTCGCTTCAAATGGTTTTTTCGGGGTGGCGGTGGTTAAGTTGATGGCACCGCCCATTAAGTTTGGGCCTTGTAACAGGGAAGTATACCCAGTCGAAAGCTCGACACTCGCCAGTTCGCTGGTCATAAAGCGCCCAAGATCAAGGGTACCGTCATAAGGAACATAAGTCGGGATACCGTCGAAGAAAACGGGGACTTGGCGGCTGTCAAAGCCACGCACGTTCACTTGAGTTTCGTTACGGTTACCGGATTTTTGAATCGCCACGCCGGGTAGGGTGCTTAGGGCTTGAGCCACGTTGGTTTTATTGAGTTGCTTCATTTGCGACTCAGTGATCACGTTAGCATCAGCGGCGAGTGGGGTGCTCCAGACGGACATCACATCGCGGCTAGCATCAGCTTGTGTCTGATTATTCTCTGGAGAGGTAGTTGCTGCTTGCCCCTGTGCTGCGAATAACGCCATTCCTATCAAATAGGTAATTTGTTTTATTTTCATTATTAATAATTTCCAGTTAGTTTTTCCTGCGATTTATATCGATATATTTATTTTTATATAACGATGGGCGTCGCTTTTGCCATAAAACACCATCCCGCGGTTAGCCGCAGGATAAGGTTTTAAATCTATGTATTTGGGTCGTTAAGATTTAAATATCTGTACTTTGATGTCTCTCGGGTTTGCGTAATAGGGCGCTGAAGTCACCAACAGAGGAATCCCTGTTTGCGCAAAGCTTTCGATGGTTTGCAGGTTAACGCCACCGGCAATGGATAATCGGCAGCGAGATTTTTTATCATTCACCAAGCGTTGTAATTGCTGAATCTGCTCTACGGGAAGTTTATCCAGCTGCACAATATCGGCGTTAGCAGCAATGGCAAGCAGGGCTTGCTGATAGTCATCGGCTTCAACAATGGTCTGCTTCTCTGGGGCGGCCACTCGTAACGTATCGACATGTAGCTGCCAATCATCGGGGTTGGCGAGGCAGTTGCGATGGTTAGTGAATAGTAAGATAGTTTCTGCGCTACCCGTGCGATGGATAATGCCACCACCGGCGAGGATCGCGGTTAACGCAAGAGGCTTGGTTGCGGGAATGGTTTTTCGCGTGCAAGCGAGCTGCCCATTAGGGTGATATTTTTTTAATATCATGACCATTTGATGGGTGTAGTGACTGACGCCACCGCACCATTCCAAGACATTCTGGACTGCCTTCCATCCTTGATGCAGTGCTTCAACCGAGCCAAACGCGCTAATCAAGCGGCTTTGTGGCTCCACAATATCTCCGTCACGAAATAGGCATTCGCTGCGTATGCCCAGCTTTGTGAGCATACGTTGGGCGATATCCAACCCGCTGACACAGCCGCCAAGCTTAGAGGTAAAGGTCATAGTGCCTTGCTGGGTATGCAAGCCAAGAGCGCGGCTGGTGAGATCCCCATACTGGATATCGTCGAGCAGCAACTGGTCAATCAAGGCGTCAGGCACGTAGATCATAATGTCAGTTCCGCTTCATCCACCACATCCCATGAGACCATCGCCCAATCGCGGGATGGGAACGGTAGGGTTTTGCCATCTGCGGTTTGTTTTTGGTAGTAAGCACGCAGTTTTTCAATTTCTTCTTCGGTGAGATCTTTGAGAGACCAATTTACGCTATCGATAAACGCATCCACGTTATCGAATCCACCTCGGTTTGGACTTTTAATAAAGTCGACACGGGCGTGGATCCCCATTTGATGCAGGACATTCACGGCATAGATATAGGTTGGCAAGCTAACCACTTCACGCCCAATTTCGCGGATAATTCTTTCATCAATAAATGTCGGGTTAACGGTGTGAGTGGTATATACGCGCAGGTTAGTTTGGCGGTTGAGCTTTAACATTGCGGCTTTTAAGTCATCCACGAGAGTAGAGCGAGAAGCCACCGAAATATCGGCTTTTGGTAAATCATCCCAGCTATCTTCCCACGCAAGGGTTTTAAATTGCGCATTGGTGACATTCATTTCTTTGGCACGAATATTGGCCATTTCGAGCATACCTGCGCTGTAGTCAATGCCGGTGACAGATTGAAATTGGTTAGCGAGATAAAGGCTAATAGAGCCGGGCCCACATCCCACATCCAGCAAAGTTTTTGCACCCGTAAAATCCATTAATTGGCGAAAGCGAATTAAGTATGGATCGTTCGGATTAGCACAGTTTTGCGCCATTTGGTGGGCTTTTTTATCCCAATGCTCTGGCTCTTTGCGTGTGCGTTGGGCTTGTTGCATATGCTGCTGATACATTGCGGCAAAATCGAGTTGGTGAATAAGCATGATCCCTGACCTTAACAAGTAAAATTGAGTGGAAGCTGAAAATGCGCCGTAATACTCGGTGCATCGATATTATAGAGTTCTGCCAAGTTAGTGAGCGTTAACATACTTTGAGTCGAGCCTTGCCGTGCCTGCTGTTGTTTGTTGAGTAAAATTACATGGTCGGCAATGGCGGCGGCATGTTGGGGATGATGGGTGGACATCAACACCGTGATCCCATGCTGCTTCAGCGTTTCGATATGCTGTAACAGCCGAATTTGGTTACCAAAATCGAGGCTTGCCGCCGGTTCATCCATAATCAATAATTTGGGCTTTTGTACTAAGGCTCTGGCAATTAAAACCTGCTGCTTTTCTCCCCCACTGAGGGTGCTATACAAGCGCTCTGCAAGATGTTCAATGCCAAACTGGGCCAATTGCTCCATGGCACTGGCTTTTTCTTTTTCCCCCGGTACGCTGAACGCAGAGAGATAAGGGGTCAGTCCCATCATCACCATATCGACCACCGAAAACGTAAAGGGCGTATCGTGAGCTTGAGGTACGTAAGCAATCACTTTCGCGATATCTCGCTGTTTCAGCTGATTGATGGGTTGCCCTTGTAAGCATATATCCCCATCAATGGCGGGAAGTAACCCTAATAAGGTTTTCATTAAGGTGGTTTTTCCGCACCCATTCGCACCCAGCAAGCAGGTCATCTCACCTTCAGGTAAATGCAGGTTAATGCCTTCAATAATGGCTTGGCGGTGGTAGCCGATCGCCACATTTTCTAGGGTTAAAATACTCATTTAACCCGCCTTGTTTGTAGCAAAATGGCTAAGAAAAAGGGCGCGCCTACAGCGGAGGTTAAGATCCCGAGCGGTAATTCAATGGCAGCAATGGTGCGAGCTAGCGTATCGGTGATCAGCAGTAAAATAGCGCCGATGGCCACTGCCGCAGGGAGCTGATAGCGGAAGTTAGCACCCACTATCATTCGCGTAATATGGGGAACAATCAGCCCCACCCAGCCAATAATGCCGGCAATCGATACGGTGCTGGCGGTAATCAGTGTTGCGCTAACAATCAAAATGGTGCGATTGAGCGTCACATTCACCCCTAAGCTTTTGGCTTCTTCATCGGATAAACTTAGCAAATTCATGCGCCAACGCAGCATTAATAAGGGGATAAAACCCACTATCATGATGGGCAGGACTGACCATAAATCTTGCTGAGTAATGGAAGACAGACCACCGAGTAGCCAGAACGTGATAGAGGGAAGCTGCGTGTAGGGGTCGGCTAATATTTTCATTAATGAGATGGCAGAGCCGCAAATCGCACTGACGGCAACCCCAACCAGCACAAGGGACAGAATCGGGTCGTGCTGGCGTGCCAAACGGGCGATAAAATAGACTACGGCAACGGTGATTAACCCACCCACAAAAGCAAACAGTTGGATGGAAACCAGAGATTGCCCGAGAAATATCCCTAAAACAGCCCCGACGCCCGCCCCTGCGGAAACCCCTAAAATATCGGGGGATACTAGCGGATTACGGAACATGCCTTGGTAAGCCGCGCCGGCAATCGCCAGCCCGCCACCGATTAAAATGGCGGCTAAGACGCGCGGAAAGCGAATTTGCCAAAATACCGTGTTGCTGCGAGGGTCGTCCACAGGCGCTTGGATAAACAAGCGATAGAGCTCTTCCAAGGTTAGTGAGTATTTACCACTGATTAATGCCATCAGAAAACAGAGTAGCAAAATAGCCATCAATAATAATGGCTTAGTTTTGGTGTTGAGCCAGCTCGCCGTCATGACCTTTCCATTAGCAAGTCGACCTGCTCTTGAGTGAGCGACGAGTGATAGAATAGCTCAAAAAATTGTCTGAGATCGTGCGTGATAGTCTCTTCAACCGCTTTATCAAAGTGGCTTTGTAGGCGGCGCATGCCCAATAAACGGTTGATCCCCGGTGGGCCATCTAACCAACCAAATGGCATACCACTGAAGATGAAAAGATTATTCGATGAGACAGCTTTGAGTCCTGCCCATAATGGCGAGCGAGTGATTAATTCAACTGATTCATCATATTGGGTGATGATAATGTCGGGTTCCCACTGGTACAGCTGCTCCATAGAAACATCGGTCAAACCGTGGAAGCCATCGATGTCCACCACATTGCGAAAACCGAGCATTTCGATAGCTTCAGTATGAATAGAGCCTTTTGTACCGGTTTGTAGTCCTTTTGCACCTCTGGCGAGGTAAAAACTGAGGGGGTTTTGTTGTTGAGTCAGTGCAAATTGTTGAGCATTGCTAAGATAGCGTTCTGCGATCATACTCAGTTTTTCAGCTTGCTGATTAACATTCAATAGACGACCTAGTTGACGCAGCTGTTGCGGAGCATCAATTAGCTTGCCGTCCATCAGCAAATACGGGATACCGGTTTGTTTAGCAACTTTTTCCGCTTGGGAACGGTAGGTTTCATCGATATTGCCAGTATCGAGGATCAAATCAGGATGGTAAGCCAATAATTGTTCAAGGGATAACGTGCTACCTCGTCCCGCAAGACGACCATAAACAGGCAAATTCATCCATTGTGGCGCAAACAGTTCACTATTTCCTTTTTTCAAGTTAATCGAGGCAAAACCCACCATTTTTTCTGGGGCGAGAGCAAGCATCAGCAAGTCTGCGGGCGGGCCCGCCGTGATCACTTTTTGAATGTTACCGTTTGCAGGTAAAGTACCGAATAATGCCTCTGCGACAGGGCTGCGACTAAATGCAGGTAAACTGTAGAATGCCGCAAGGACAGCGCAGGATTGGATAAAATGTCTTCTGTTCATTGCCATAATTAATATCGTTATACTTATATTTATATAGCGCGAAAATTAGCGAAGTCAGGCAATAGAGTCAACAGTAAAAACGAGATAGCACTGAAAAGTCGATGTTTCTGTGATTTAAAGCAATATCAAGGATTGATATCCACTGGCAGATCGCAGAACATAGCGAAATATAACGGCGTATTATAGATAATCTGGGATATATGAAGAATAAAAGACCTTCTTTGCAAGATGTAGCCGACCGAGTCGGTATCACAAAAATGACGGTGAGCCGTTTTCTGCGTAATCCTGAGCAAGTTTCAGAATCCTTGCGCGGGAAGATTGCCAGTGCAGTGGAGGAATTAGGCTATATCCCAAATAAAGCACCTGATATTTTGTCGAATGCCACTAGCCACGCCATCGGCGTTCTATTGCCATCATTAACCAACCAAGTTTTTGCGGAAGTGATCCGCGGTATTGAAGCCGTGACCGACAAACATGGTTATCAAACCATGTTGGCGCACTATGGTTATCGTGCAGAAAAGGAAGAAGAGCGCCTAACTTCGCTGCTTTCTTACAATATCGACGGCGTGATTTTAGCGGAACGTACCCATACCGAGCGCACCCTACGCATGTTAAAAACGGCGGGGATCCCTGTCGTCGAAATTATGGACAGTATTTCGCCTTGTTTTGATGCCGCAGTCGGCATTGATAACTTTGAAGCATCTCGCCAAATGACGCAGGCGATGATCGACCGTGGCTGCCAGAAAGTCGTCTATTTAGGGGCGAGGCAGGATGAGCGGACAATCATCCGCTTGGAAGGTTATGAAAAAGCCATGCTCGATGCCAAACTGACTCCACGTAATTTAATGACTCAAGAGAGCTCCTCTTATTCTCTTGGTGCACAATTACTTCAAGAATGTCGCGTAAAATACCCCGATACCGACGGGCTATTTTGTACCAACGATGACTTAGCCATCGGCGCTATTTTTGAATGCCAGCGTTTAGGGATTAATGTCCCCAACGATTTGGCTATTTCGGGCTTCCACGGCCATGATGTGGGGCAGGTGATGACGCCAAAACTCGCCAGTATCTTAACCCCCCGTGACCTTATGGGGCGCAAGGCGGCAGAAGTGCTGCTGGCAAGGATGCGCGGGGAGAAATTATCGCAGAAAAAATTCGATGTTGGTTTTAAGTTACTAACTGGTGAAAGTATCTAGTAAGGTTGCATCGAGTCAGCAAAAGATTATTGCGATTACCATCACAATTCCGCTGTTTTCTTCACCTATCTAATTGCTAAATAAATATCCACTAGCAATAATGTTACCCGTAACCTGTTACCGGTAACATCCCGCTAGGGCACCGGAATAACAACCTAAATTAAATTTCAAATCTAGAATTAAATAACCTCTTTTCAACACCCGAGGAGTTTCCTATGAGTGATACCCAAAATCAAAACTACACATTTGTCTTAATGGGGGTATCGGGTAGCGGCAAATCCGCAGTGGCGAGTGGCGTTGCTCAGCAGTTACAAGCTGCCTTTTTAGACGGGGACTTTTTGCACCCGAAATCCAATATTATGAAAATGGCATCCGGACATGCACTGAATGATGACGATCGTCGTCCGTGGTTAGAAGCGCTGAATGGTGCCATTTTTGCAATGCAAAGAACCAATCAAGTTTCTCTGGTTGTGTGCTCTGCATTGAAAAAGAGTTATCGCGATATTCTTCGTGAAGATAATAAAAATCTCTATTTTATCTATCTGAAAGGCGATGCAGCAGTCATTGAAGAGCGCTTAAGAGCGCGTCGTGGTCATTTCTTTAAACCAGAAATGTTGAAATCACAGTTCGATACACTGCAAGAACCAGATACCCAAGAAGCTGACGCTTATGCGGTTGATATCCGTCCTGCGCTCAATGAGGTTATCGACAATACCTGTGCAACCATTCGTCAAATCATGACGGGAGATAAAGCATGAACGCACCAGTAGAAACATTAAGTACCTTAACATTGGTACTGACCGCCGTTGGCTCGGTGGTGTTATTGCTATTTTTAGTGATGTACGCGCGTTTACACGCTTTTGTGGCGTTAATGATTGTATCGATTGGTGCGGGTCTATTTTCCGGTATGCCAATCCAAGATATCACTGCAACCATGCAAAAAGGGATGGCGGGAACCCTTGGATTCCTTGCTATCGTCGTCGCCTTAGGTGCGATGTTCGGTAAAATCCTGCATGAAACAGGTGCATTGGATCAGGTCGCTCATAAGTTATTAGACCTTTTTGGTGAAAAACGCGCGCACTATGCGGTGGGGATCGCCGGTTTAATCTGCGCACTGCCATTGTTCTTTGACGTGGCTATCGTGCTATTAATCGGCGTGGTATTTGCCGTCGCTAACCGCACAGGCCACAACGTGGTTCGCTTAGCTATCCCTCTGTTTGCGGGTGTGGCAGCAGCGGCAGCCTTCCTGTTACCGGGGCCAACACCCATGCTGGTGGCGTCACAAATGGGTGCAGATTATGGCTGGATGATCTTAATTGGTCTGTGTGCGGCTATCCCTAGCATGATTTTAGCGGGCCCACTGTTTGGTAGCTTTATCAGCAAGTTTGTTAGCATTGAAATTCCTGCCGACTACCAAGCACCACAAACATCAAATGGCAAAATGCCAAGCTTTGGTTTCAGTTTAAGCCTTGTGTTGTTCCCACTATTACTGGTCGGTTTAAAAACCATCGGAACTCACTTTGTGGAAAAAGGCTCAAATTTAGAAAATTGGTTAGAATTTATTGGCCATCCATTTACTGCATTATTACTGGCATGTTTGCTGGCAATCTACGGCTTAGGCTTCCGTTACGGTATGGACAAAGAGCGCGTGATGGCGGTCTGTTCTGCAGCAATTCAACCTGCGGGTATCATCCTATTAGTGACCGGTGCGGGTGGCGTGTTCAAACAAGTGCTGGTGGATTCTGGTGTGGGTCCTGCATTAGGTGACTCACTGATTGGTGCAGGTTTACCGATTGCTGTCGCGTGTTTCGTTTTAGCGGGTGCGGTACGTGTTATCCAAGGCTCTGCAACTGTTGCTTGTTTAACGACTGTTGGTTTAGTCCTGCCTGTTATCGGTGAGCTAGGTTACTCTGGTGCTCAACTGGCGGCATTAGCGATTTGTATCTCTGGTGGTTCATTAATTTTGAGCCATGTGAATGACTCTGGTTTCTGGTTATTCGGTAAATTTACTGGCGCAACTGAAGCTCAAACCTTAAAAACGTGGACTATCATGGAAACGATTTTAGGCACGACGGGTGCGATTGTTGGGATGATTTTCTTTACCTTCCTGTAAAACTGATTTCTCTCTATCTCTTCTGTAAAAACAAAAGTCAGCTTACTTCGGTAAGCTGACTTTTTTGTATGTGAAGATAACGAAATAGGTTTATTTCAACATCTGATTAAACTGGCTATATAGAGCCTGTGCACTTTTCTTATAACCATCCGCAGAGAAATGCACATTATCAGGACGGGCTAAACCTTGTGATGCCCATGCGCGGATAGAACAAGGCCCGCCCATGTTAGCTTGCCAATCCCAAAACAGCGTATGTTCCTGAGCTGCAATGTTTTTCTGAATGCGGATCACATCCATCAAATTCACCGGCATCTGTGCGCTACAACCCGCAGCATTACTGAATTTAATTGAGTCGCTCGGGCCCACTAACATAATCACCGCATTAGGCGACTGCTGGCGGATCTGGCGAATTTTATCCCGTAGGTTTTGCTCGTAAGCCGCCAAATTCAGGGTGTCATTAAACGCTTCGTTGGTACCGAAGGCTAAAATCACCATATCTGGCGACATTTGTGCCAGCGTGGCGCTCCACTGCGGTTGCCACTTATCCAGCATGTTGATGGTCGCGCCGTTCAAACCGATGGCGGATAACATCACGCCGGGTTTATTCGAACGGACTAACCATCCACCCACTTTGAGGTTACTTGCCGCACCAACTGACACGGTTGATGGCAATTGAGTACTCACTGGTGCAGAAAATTGCCAGCTATTTCCTGTGGCAGGTAAGGCAACCGTCGAAGACGAGGATGGCGAAACCTGCATCTGGGCACCATTTGAGCTTTGGTACAGTGCTTGTAAGCGATAACTATTTTGAACAGGCTGCAATGGCTTTAATAAAACATTGCTCTTGCTACCTTGTGGCTCAGCTATCAATCCACCTAACGGGTAGTCAAAACGCTCGTCTTTACGGCTACTGGAAAGTGACCAATCCGACTTATCACTGACGCGATTAATGGTGGCGGTGCGTTGACCCGGTACCGAAATTGGCGGTACAAAACCAGGGCCTGCATCTCCATAGCGTTGTTGGAACAATGCTCTTAATTCACCCGTGAAAAAATCGGCAGCCGTGTGTGAATCCCCTATCTGGACGATATGGACTTGTTGACCACCTTGGCGCAGTTTTGACGCCAATTGGCTTAAGTTTGGTTCGCTGTTGTTGACTAACTGCCCTTGCTCTGTAGGCGCTTGCCACTGAGTTTGCGACGTTTTGCCGCGTTTAGTATCAGGGGTTTGACAAGAGACTAAGCCTAATGACAGCAGGGTAATAACACTAGCTGTGAGTAGCTTGCTCTTGACCTGATTCTGGTTGTTCAGTTTCATGAGGTTCCTTGTTTTCCTCTTCGAAATGGATCAGTGAAAATACGCTTTCGGCAATCATTTGCTGCCCTTTACCACTGAAATGGATCCCATCACCACTGCGCAATTTTATAGCATTGCTACCATCCCCAATATAGTCGGAATAGTCGTCATTTTTATATTTAAAGACGTCATTGGCAGAAATGTACATTTCGCCATATTTCGCAACTTCGGTTTGGTAGAGACCGCGTAGGAACTTCATTCCATCGGAAAGGGTGTTTTTACGCATATTCGGTGGACCCACCCAAATCACATCGACATGATGTTGGCGTGCGGTGGAGAGAATTTCACTGATACGCGAGCGATAGGTTTGTTCCCACTCTTCACTCTTGAATTTCACATACTTATAGCCCGATTGTGGTGGCATATCCCACGGGTCATTAGGCCCTAAAAATACCACTAAGACTTTAATGTTCGGGTTATCGTTTAATGCTTTGGCAATGGTATCTGGCCAGTTAAAGAATTTAGGGTACGCAAGACCCGTACTCTGCTTACTTAAGTTAATACTCTCAATGTTATACTTTTTCAACAGCATGTTTTTAACATGGGGAGCGACACCCTGCATCATGGAGTCCCCAGCAAACAATACCTGATCCCCCGCAGCAATATTGGCTATCTGTTTTTGAACGACAGGCCCTTCAGGTTGCGCAATAGTCACGCCAGCAAAAGTTCGTCCCGAAATTTTAGCGCGAGCTTGAGGGCGTTTTAATAACTCAGGGAACGTGACCGATAAGCTCTCTGCGGGATGAATATAACCATTAACAAAGTGTAGCCCGACACGGAAATCTTGCGGGAAAACTAACGTTTTGTGGTTAGCGGCCATTTGGGCGGCAAGTTTATCTTCGGCAGCCTTTTGCCCAGACGCGTGATAGGCAAAAGTTGCCCCCGCTTCTTGGACACCATCATGTAACGCGCTCCCGTAATCCCAGACAGGGTTTCCGCTGATTTTCGCCCATGGGGTATCTTGGTGATACTTTTGCTGCCAGAATCGCTCTAAGGAGCTTTGGTTTAACCAAATCAGTAGCAAGCCCGTGATGATGACAATCAGCACCACTTGTCCGGTTTTTTTCAGGTTATTTTTAAACTCAGAAGTTAGCATAGATAAATCCTGGCATTCCCGAAGGTGAAAGCATAAACATAATCGTCAACACGATGGCTAGTGGGATTGGGTAATAGTACCAAGCGATATCTTGATATTTCTTGGCTACATACTGATAGCCTTGAACAAAATAAGGGTAGGCGAGGAACAGTAACCAGAATGCAATCAGTAATCCGAGGTTCGCGCTAATTGAGGCGATAAATCCAGGTTCAACAAATTGATTGAGCATTACCAGCGCATCATCAAACGATGGGCTACGGAAGAAAATCCATGCAAAGCAGACAAAATGGAAAGTCAGAATTCGTGCAAGTAATTTTGAAACGTGGGCATTGGGAATTAAGTGGGTTCTCCCCAGTTTTTTCATTAGCTCAGTTTTAATATTAAAAATTACCGTTCCTAAGCCATGGATCGCGCCCCAAATAACAAACGTCATTGCTGCGCCATGCCACAGACCTGAAATTAACATTGCGGTTAATACGTTGATATTTTTGCGCACAAATCCTTTGCGGCTACCGCCCAATGGAATATAGATATAGTCCATGATGAAGGTCGATAAACTGATATGCCAACGTTTCCAGAAATCTTGCAAGTTGGTGGCTAAATATGGGGCATTAAAGTTAAGTGGCACTCTAAAACCTAATAGCAATGCAATCCCCGTGACTAAGTTGGTATAACCGGAGAAGTTAAAATAGATATTCCACGCGTAAGCGTAGGTGGCAATTAATATTTCCCCTGCACTAAAGCCTGCGGGAGCATCAAATACCGGATTAACGTAGTTTTCAGCAAGGTAAGAGCTGAATAGAAACAGTTTTACCAGTGCTAAGCTAATTAACAAAATGGTGCGGCGAGAGTCGAGAATAACGCGGCTTTCAGCTTGGATTTGCGGTAAAAAGTTTTTCGCACGGTTAATTGGACCCGCCACGATACTTGGGAAAAAAGCCAAATATAATACAACGTCAAAAAAGTCGGCTTTTTCAATTTCTTTGCGGCACACCGAAACGGTATAACTAACGGAATGGAAGGCGTAGAAAGAGAGCCCCAATGGTGCCAGCAGTTCCAGCACAGGCAGTCCAACGCTAAATCCAAACTTATCGAGGGTTTGCTGAATAGTTTCTTGGAAGAAAGAATAATATTTAAATGCGGTAAAGCAGCCAATGATCCCGACAGCTAATAACGAATATACCCATCGGTTAGATAACCAAACCGTTGCCCAGTTGGTGAGCAAATAGATAAATAACGTGTAGCCAAACAGAATATAGGCAAAGTCAGGGCTAAATGAGTAGACAAAGAAATAACTTGCTGTGATGAGCAACCCATTCTGCAATTTAGAGCTGGGTTGGCAGCCCCAATAAATAAGAAAAAAAACTAAAAAAGAGCCAAGAAACTCAAATGAGAAGAAATTCATATTAGACTCAGGTGTTATTTGTTATGGAGCGTTATAATATTTATTCTATTTTCCGATGCAATCGGAATTTCGTCATATTTCGCGCCGTCGCGGTGTTTTCATCGTATTGCCACCCTAGTCACATACTTATGTTTACTCGTCATACTTCGAATTTTAGGGGTGTTGGCTGCGCTCAGCTCCCCTAGTCACATACTTATGTATGCTCCTAGGGATATCTTCTCTTGCCGCCTACCTAAAACCCGAATTATTTAGAGTAAATCGGGGATAGGGAAAATAAGTTATACAAGACTCAAGACTCAAAGTTTAAGAAGTATAGCTGGGGCGGGGTGGGTTGTCATATTTCGAGTGGATGGGAAAAAATGCAAAAAAAAATCCACTTTCGAAAAAGTGGATTTTTATACTGTGTACCTGGTGTGTAGATACTAAAATTAGCTGCGAGTCGCTGCTCTTTTTTGAGCTTGTGTAATCAATTCTTCGTTGCTCGCGTACATCTCTTTCAAATAGCGGTTATATGATGAACCTAACTCTGAGTACCCTTTCATATCGTTAATCAGCTTGACGGAGTCTAACTCATCTTGTGATTGACGCTGTTTAGCACGCGAGTGACGTAAAGACTCATACGCGTTATGGGTATTCATGTTCTTCATATAGGCAGTCACTGTTGCTTCAACAGAAGCGTAAGCTGAGTAGCCTTTGATCTTTCCTTTGCTAACTTGGCAACCGCTACCACAGCGCATACCAAATAAATTTCCGTTTTGTAGAGCAAGCTGAGAAGTACCCCAACCAGACTCTGTAGCCGCTTGTGTCGCAACTAAATGTGTTGGCATGATGTCTACACGACTTAACAGCTTATCCCAATTAATACGTTTTGGGTTGCTGCAACTGATGCCATAACTATCGCAGATCTGAGTTAGGCGACGTAGCTCTTGGGCGCTCCATTTGGTGTTTGTGCGCACGGAAAGCAGCCAGTTACGCTCTTCCATAATCTGTTGATTGACTTTTTCAATCACCGGGACAATCGTTTTCAAAAACGCTTTCTTACGTGGAGTACCAGACGGATATTTACGCATATCAGGCAGTGGTGTTTCTGCTTGATTTGAGTTTTGTGCCGACTTCAGTGTGAAGTCTTTTTTAAGCATCGTACTGGTACTGGTGGAGCCAAAACTGAGGCCCGAAAACAAAAGTAAAAATAAGAAAGCGAAGACGGCGTTTGTCCTCATCGTTCGAGAGGGCATTTGCTTCTCCTATGTTTCTCTGAACAAAAATCGAGCGAATGGTAGCAGAATAATTTTTCACGAGCTACCTTTATCCGACTCACATTAACTAAATTTCTGTATTAGTATGTCATTAAGTGTTGATTTATTTTAACTTAATGATTTTAGATTATATATAATTGCATTATTTATATTTTCAATGCTGTATTTATCAATTTTTGTTTTTGATTTCATTTTGTAATCATCTGATTTAAGCTAAATTTGATTGGTTTTCAAACAATTGACAGGTGTATTGTAGGGGTATTATGTTTAAAAAATAATCAATCAGCAGTCTAAATTTTAAACAAAATGGGGTGTTTCGCATTTTATGAGTGGTATTGGTTGTTAAAAATACAGAATCTAAATCGACTTTCAATGCGTGAAAAGGTCAAAAAAAAGACCGTTTTTTGACCTTTTGTTTCAGCTAAATATTACTATTGATCGACGACCTTTTTAGTCGTTGAATGGCACAGTTTGCTGTTTCTGATCTTCAATTTTTGCATTCTCAGCGAGCCGTTTGAAATCATCAACTGTCCAATATGTTTCTGGAATAGGAAGTTGTGCCATATGATCGGTGGGGACTAAGCGAAACTGTGCGAGAGAGGATAACGTAAATCCTGCATATTCCGACGGCAAACTGAGTTTTAGCCCCAAAGTTGCTACAGCCTGAGTAGGTAAAAATGGATAGCGGTTATCGGTGGTATCATAATCGCGCGTGAGCACTAAAAATTTATCTGGAACACGCTTCGAACTATTCCACCAAAGCCCATCAATTTTGTTAAATGCATGGCGAGTTAAGGGTTTTTCTTGAGCCCCAAGTTGATGTAATGCAATAGGAAGCAGTGCTTCGAGCGATTGCGAGAATATCGCAAGTGACTCAGCACGACCTTGTAAAATCAGCGAACTCGCCAGCCTTGCACCCACTAAGTTGGAATATAAGTCTTCGGGAGAGAAGGCGGATATCCCCTCAGAAAAACCGGGAACCGATTGATAACCATACCATTGTGCAATTTCATGCCAAGCGGCTAACTGAAACGCGAGTTTGGCCGCTAGATAGGTACTTAACGTGTAGCGCTCTGCGGGGGAGACTGGTGGTGTAAAGGCGGAAAAATGGATTTGTCTGCTCGCGAGTTCATCGCTGAGAGTTAATGTCCACTCTTCACCAAGCTTTGGGTAAATCTGGCTAAAGAGATATAACGTATAGTCGGCGGTATCTCGAACATGGGCAATATCAATAAACCCGCCATCTGTGGTGTAGATAATTCCCACTTTTTCGTCACTGATCCCCATTAGACCTTCGGTGGCAGCCAAGTAGCTATCATTATAATGGTGCTCACCGAGATTATTGGCTTCAACAATGTTATCGATGGTATAGAAAGGAACGGGAATGCCTGCCACTTCGGCTTGCAGATCATAGCCAAAAGCGCAGCAGGCTCGGAGCCCTTGAGGGGCTTTGAGATCTTGTAGAATAGGCCACGCTTGGGATGCTTCCTCGTTAGACGTCGTATCTAGATTAAGATTCGCTGCAGGTAGGTTCAGTTCTTCGCGAGTTTGGCAGGCGACGAGCATAAATAAAAAACATGAAGTTATTAGCAGCTTAAACATTAGAAAGACTCACCAACTTGGAAATAGACCCCCGTACTGTTGCGACCAACACCAAAATCCAGTCTCACATTCATCCGAGGCTTAAATTCAAAACGATAACCCACTCCGGCACTTGGTAGCCAGTGTCCAGCACCTAACTCTGAGGGAGAGTCGCTCATGGTTCCTGTACCTAGCCAACCAACAACCCCGTGCCGCCAGTCTAATTTATGGCGTAACTCAATTTGGCTAGTAAAAATATTGTTATCCCGATAGCGCCCTTCATAGTAACCCCTCATGCGGTTACTGTTACCTAATAAAGAAAGCTGGTTCCATGGCACATCTCCCGTAGTAAAACGGGCATAGTTATCAATAGCTACGACAGTTTTCTCTGTGAGCTCATGGTAATAAGCATACTGCAACTGGGTCGCTTGAAAACGGGTATCACTACCAAGGTTAGGTGAAAAATAGGTGTAGATGACTTCGAGTGTTTGCCCATGGTGTGCGTTGGGTAAAAAGTCTCGGGTGTCATAGCTATAATAGGCGCTGACGCCTGAGCTAATAACCGAACGACCACCAACTGACTGCGAGAAGTAAGCTTTTGCGCCTTCATCGGGGTCGCTGGCATTGATCGACGAAAAATTCCATCCCAGTCCCACATAGGTGGCATCGGTTAGCTTGTATAAAGCCCTTGGGGTGATTTTGAACTCTTGAGAATGATATTTTTCTTTATTACTCTCTTTTTTACCTGCTGCGTATCCTTTGCCCCAATAATACGTCGGAACATTATTAATGGTGCCGGAGACAAACAGTCGCCATTGGTCACTATCTACAAAGTTGTAGTTAGTGAAGTTGAGTCCAAAAGCCCCTGTGGATGATGCAAAACCACTTAACCCAATCGAAGAGGGCTGAGTTTTAGTGTCTTGTTTGTCGAGACGATACAAGCCCACTAAAGCGGTTCCGACACCTAATCCCATTTCAGGGGTATAAAAAGGCCCCGGTAAAACGCCCCAGTCGATAATTTTGGATTCATCAAAGCTGTTTTCGCCCCCAAGTTCGCTGAGCCAACCATCAATTTTTCCCCGTTCAGGAAGGATTTGTGCTTGCGAGGAGAAGGCAAAGATAAGGCTGAGGAGTGTCAGCCTACGCAGGTATTTCTGTTGTAACATTAAAAACGGAACTCGCCTGAAATAAAGAAGCTATTACGGTTATTAAAGCCCACTTCGGTAAGGACATTAAAGTTGCGGGTTAATTCAACGCGAGCACCGACGGTATTATTCCACTTATGGGCAAGGTGTTGTTTAACGTCGAATTTCATTCCAGGATCATCAAGGGCATTAACAAAATTTTGGAAATCAGCAGGAAGATTCAAATTGTTAACATTCCCTTGAAAACGCTGGGTAATATCTTGGTACATAGCACCTGTCCAAATTTGGACTTTGGTATTACCTTGGCCAGCGATAAGTGGGTCAAATGTAAATTCATAACCAATTCGAGGGCTAATGACTAACGCTTTGATATCCCCATCAAGAATATCTAAGTTAGTTTTAGAATAGTTCAAGTCAAAGGTTGTAAAGAAATTATTATATCCACCGGCCAGTGTGAATCCTGCGCCATAGGTTTTACCTTTAAAATCTAAGTCAAATGGCTGACCTTCTAAAAATTTTAATGGCAGTTTTGCAAAACCTAGATCAAAGGTGCCACCATTGAGCTTTGTACGTGATGTGCCTTTAGTATGGCCATATAAACCATAAACATTTAAGAATGGAAAAACCCATGAATCGATTCTGAGGGTGTGGCTTTCACTTTTTTCACGTGTATGACCCGCATCAATGCTCAGTGCTTTTGCTGTCTCTGGGTTTTTGGGCATAATAAAGCCAATCGAATCAACCACAATATCTTGTCGCAGGTTCATATAGCTGTAACCAACACCAAAAGGTTCCGGCAGGTCATAACCTCTAGCGCGTGCTTCATCTCCCCAAAAAGGTAAAATTCGGGATTCAGTCGTCGATGAACGAGTCACTCCTCCTTCGTTATTCGCTTTAGGAACGCCAGATTCGCTCATGCTTAATGAAAATAGTGGTGTATCACTATCGGCAAAGCTGGCGGGGGCAGCCAGACAAGAGGAAAGTAGCAGCGCTGCGCTGTATTGAATGCGTGTCATAATGAACTCAATGATTAGTAGAATAGAATGAAGGAAATAATAAATTATCTTAATTTAATTAGCTTACAATTATCGATGGAAGCTTAACATACATTATAATTGATAATATGGCTCATGGTGCTATTTTAATGGTATTCCGCTACTGATAAATGCGTATTATTATCAATATGATGGATATGACTAAAATATAGGAAGGATATTATTGAGGCGTTAAAGAGGGTGCTGAAACTCTGGGTATTTCAGCACACATTAGAATAAGAACAGTATTATTTGCTGTTTTTCTGATGAAACTGAACACGCTCATGGAAGTAGTCTTTTAAATGTGCTTCCATATTGTGGATTTTTTGTTCCAGCGCATTAATTAAGACATCATCATTATTCATATCAAAAACGCGCTGCATCGCGAGGTCATCAATATATTCTTTTTGCTTCTCAGATAAATCAGCCATGTTGTAAAACCTCTATTTTCAAAACCTATATATAAGAAAGGATTATTTCACCCACCAACATTATTTTACCCATCAACAACATCGGTGATGCTGATTCTCATTGTGCCCTAGTGAATACGGGATGAAAAGTGGAATTACGTCGCATCAAATAATGATGATTGGTGCTCCTAGTTTAAATATGAGAGATTAAACGCCTATCTGACTGGGTTAAGAATAATCACAATATTCTTACCGAATATAAGCTGATATCCTCCGGTAAGATAATAAATAACAGGGCAAAATAGTGAACAATAAACAACAATACCTTGATATTGCTGCTGGAAACGGGGAAAAAGAAGCCTCGATGATGGTGGCAATCCCTGCGTCAGAGCTGGCCTCCCTACAACTTGAACAGCGTCTGGAAGAGCAAACCTATTTTACTGAAGGGGAAATCGACTACCTGCCTGATGAAGAAGGCGGCGGTTTCTTCTTTACCTGCAAACGTGGTGAAGAAGAGTTACGTTTTTACATTTCGCTTGTGGAAAGCGACCCTGAATACACCATTAACCCGTATTTCGCGACAGATCCTATTAGCCAAGAGCTGTATGCCGAAGCGAGCAATGCGCCTCAAGCGGTGGTGGTTGAATGCCTATTCCAAGAAAAGCCTTTGGTGAGCTACTTACAGCAGCTTAAAATTATTCAAATTTTAGTGCCTGATTTATTATTGGGCTTGGATATTTCTGCCGCAGGTAAAGTCTTTACCCGTGAATGGCTTAACTTCCAGTTAATCGACGATTTAATGCCAAGCATTGATTCTCTGTATGTGGTACATGCCATTTACGATCACGATGAAAACTCAGAAGATTCCGCGCCAACCAAATATTGGTTCCATACTCATGGTTTAGCACGTTGCGGTTTATCGGAAGCGGAAATTATTATTCCACACCCGATTGCGTCTTATTATGGGATCCCTGAGTTGTTCTGGAGCTTTGTGAACAACAGCATTACCAACGGAAAAATCGACTTTAATGAACCGATTTTCATTGGGCAAACACAAACCGGCTATGAGTATTTAGTGGCGGTGCCTTTTGAAGAAGGTCTCCTTCATGTAGGAACCTCTACACCGATTGATAATTTAAAACCACTGGAAGAGATGAACTTCGAGTTTGGTGATATGAGCTCTGAGCGCTTTATGGGGGATTGGCACGATCGTGACGAATCTCACCAGCATCCGTCCGTAATGTTATTCCGTGTTACTCAAGAAAACCCAACATTGGAAAGTTTCTTCGAAGGGTTTGAAGACCAAAATGCGATGATGTTTATGCGTACCGATGAAGAAACGGCGGATATGTCCAGCAAAGCCAGACTGCGTTGGGAATATTTCACCCATATGTTAGATAACTATGGTCCAAAACCGGCCGCACCGAAAAAAGGGTTATTTGCGAAGCTACTCGGAAAATCGGAAGAAGAGGAAGAATCAGAGTGGCGCTTCCTAGTCAAATGCGGCATTAGTTATCAAGATGAAGATGGCGACGAGGGACACGAACATATGTGGTTTGAGCCGTTGACATGGAACGGTGACCAATTTGAAGGCCGCTTGATTAACCACCCATTTTACGTAGAAACCATGGAAGAGGGAGGCGTTTATCCGCTAACGCGTGACCATATCACGGATTGGACTATTTATTATCAGGACGGTAGCTATACTCCTGATACAATCTATAAACTTCTTAGTGGTGCTCAAGTGCATTAATCTATCTTGATTGACTAATGCGAATAGGGCACTGAATTCAGTGCCCTTTTTAATGAGCTAGATGTGACAATGACCCAACCTGAACTGTACCAATATGCCCTATTTTTACTTTCCAGACGCGATTATGGCAAAGCGGAGTTATTTACCCGTATGAAGCGCCGTATGTATGAGAAAAATGAAGGCATTATCGATGAGCAGTTGATTGAAGGGGTGTTAGACAAACTGAGTGAGCAGCATTTTCTGGATGATGACCGCGTGGTGTCGCTGTTATTGCAGGGGTATGCGCGTAAAGGTTATGGGCCTTTGCGGATCAAACAAGAAATGCGCCAAAAAGGATTTGCTGAGACATTAGTCGAACACCATTTTGCCGAGCTTGATGTGGATTGGTTTGAAAAAGCAGCTGAAGTGCGTAGTAAAAAGTTTGGTGATGAAATCCCAACTGACTTTAAAGAGAAGGGTAAACAAATTCGTTATCTGCAATACCGAGGTTTTTTTGGTGACATGATATTTGAGTTATTCTCGCGCTAATTTTTGCAGTTAATCCTACATTATTTATGATTGTCATTATGTGAATAATCACGCCATTTAATATCGTTCAAATGACTATTATTTGACTTTAGTTTAAATGATTAACGCCCCTGAGTTTCATTTCTTTTGCTTAGTCAAAAAATAATATTTTTTTGACTTGTGTTTTTATCTATTTCTAGATTAAAAATATTGTCCACTATGATCATTATCAGTGTATTTCGCTTTTTTTTTAGGCAGAGTACCTCCAATAATTACAAAATGAGACGGGCAGGAGAAACACATGATTGAGCTCTTAATAGGCGTATTGGTCGCCGTTGGAGTTGGGCGCTATATAATAAAGGGTTACTCTGCAACAGGGGTATTAATGACGGGGGGTATTTTACTCCTGATTATTACCGCGTTAATGGGTAAAAGCATTTTACCAGAATCAGTGAAAGCAACGGGATGGCGCGTTACTGATATTCTGGAATACATCAAGTTCTTATTAATGAGCCGAGGTGGTGACCTCGGTATGATGATCATGGTGCTGTGTGGGTTTGCGTCTTATATGACTCACATTGGTGCGAATGACGTGGTGGTTAAAATTGCCTCCAAGCCATTGAAAATGATCAACTCCCCATACTTATTGATGGTTGCGGCGTATATTGTTGCTTGCTTGATGTCACTGGCAGTTTCATCGGCAACAGGTTTAGGGGTGTTATTGATGGCAACCCTGTTCCCTGTGATGGTTAACGTCGGGATCAGCCGTGGCGCAGCAGCGGCTATCTGTGCGTCACCCGCCGCTATCATTCTGGCACCAACGTCTGGAGACGTTATCTTAGCGGCGAAAGCAGCGGAAATGCCTCTGATTGATTTCGCATTCAAAACCACACTGCCTATCTCCATCGCTGCCATTGTTGCGATGTCAGTGGCTCACTTCTTCTGGCAGCGTTTTCTGGATAGAAAAGAGCACGTTAAAACCGAAATGCTGGATGTGAATGAAATCAAAACCCACGCACCGGGTTTCTACGCGATTTTACCGTTTACCCCAATCATCGGTGTATTAGTGTTTGATGGTAAATGGGCACCTGAACTGCATATCGTCACCATTATTGTTGGCTGTATTATCATGGCTGCAATCATTGAATTTATTCGTAGCTTCAGTGCAAAACATGTCTATGGCGGATTAGAAGTTTGCTATAGAGGCATGGCGGATGCGTTTGCAACCGTCGTGATGCTGTTAGTGGCAGCCGGCGTCTTCGCACAGGGTCTAAGCACCATCGGCTTTATTAAAGGTTTGATCGACTTAGCACAATCCTTTGGTTCAGGCGCGATTGTGATGATGATTGCGCTGGTGGTGATCACCATGTTAGCGGCGATGACGACAGGTTCTGGTAACGCACCATTCTACGCATTCGTTGAATTGATCCCTCACTTAGCGAAGCAAATGGGCGTCAACCCAGCTTACCTTGTCATCCCAATGTTACAGGCATCTAACTTAGGTCGTACATTATCACCGGTTTCTGGGGTGGTGGTTGCGGTATCGGGGATGGCGAAGATTTCACCGTTTGAAGTGGTGAAAAGAACCTCGGTTCCTGTATTAGTTGGGCTTATCGTTGTTGTGATTGCTACCGAGATTTTAGTGCCTGTTTATTTGTAACAAAATAGGTATTTCTCCATCTAAAATGGCTAGAAATTATTCTAGCCATTATGTTGCTGACAAAGAGGGATAAAAGCGTGGTTTTTCCCTCTTTGTGTTATCAGGCGAAAATCAATGAATTGATTTTCCTTGTTAATTCTACAATCTAAAAGGGCCATTTTTTTTATCGATATTTATTTCGGTTAATACTTAGGTTTAAAAGAAAAAAACTCTACGCTTTTTTGATGTGGTGTTTGGGTATTTTCAATCAAATGATAAAAATTTATTTGCGATTATTAACAAATTGTCATTTTTTTAGATTCAGATATGAGATCTACACCAAAAAGCCAGAAAGATTAATCAAAATAAGCTAGTTGCTCTAACGCATTTAATGCAAAATTCGCGCATCTTTTTTTATCCATTTTAAAACGATGAAGTGACGGTATGAGCACAATAAAAACCGCAGTAAACACGACAGACAAACCTGCTAGTAAGTGGACGTATAAAGACTTCACTTGGGTATTATCTCTTTTTGGTACCGCCGTTGGTGCGGGGGTTCTTTTTCTGCCAATTAAAGCTGGCGCGGGTGGTTTCTGGCCATTAGTTGTATTAGCTTTAATTGCAACACCAATGATTTGGTTAGCTCATAAAGGGTTAGCGCGTTTTGTTTTATCGGCTAAGAAACACGATGCTGATATCACCGATACTGTGGAAGAATATTTCGGTAAAACAGGCGCGAATATCATCACTTTTGCTTATTTCTTTGCGATTTACCCAATCGTATTAATTTACGGCGTGGGTATCACTAACACAGTAGACTCATTCTTAGTGAACCAAATTGGTATGGACCCACTGCCACGTTGGTTGCTGTCTGGAGTGTTAATTGCAGCAATGACGGCAGGTGTGGTATTCGGTCGTGATTTAATGCTGAAACTCACTTCTATGATGGTTTATCCATTAGTCTTCATCTTATTAGCATTGTCTCTGTACCTGATCCCTGAGTGGAATACGTCGATGTTAGAAGTCGCACCAGATTGGAGCGCAATGCCGATTGTTGTCTGGATGGCAATTCCTATCATCGTATTCTCTTTTAACCACAGCCCAATCATCAGCCAATTTGCAAAAGACCAACGTCAGCAATTTGGTGACCAAGCCGTGATTAAAACTGACATGATCACTGGCGGTGCAGCATTTATGCTAACTGGCTTCGTGATGTTCTTCGTATTCTCTGTAGTACTGTCACTGAGCCCAGCTGAGTTAGAAATCGCGAAGAAAGAAAACATCAGCGTGTTATCCCATATTGCGAACATTAACCCATCACCAATCCTGTCTTACTTAGGGCCTATCGTGGCATTCGCCGCTATCGTTTCTAGTTACTTTGGTCACTTCTTAGGTGCGCACGAAGGTCTGGTTGGTTTAGTGAAATCACGCTCTTCAGTTTCTGTGAAGAAAATTGAATTAATCTCTTTACTGTTCATCGTGATCACCACGTGGATCGTCGCAATTATCAACCCAAGTATCTTAGGTATGATTGAAACCATGGGTGCTCCAATGATTGCGGCAATCCTGTTCATTCTGCCAGTTGTGGCGATGCGTATTATTCCTGCAATGAAGCCATTCAGTACCTCTAAGCCAGCGCAAATCTTTACGCTGCTATGCGGTTTGGCATCAATTACCTCTGTGATTTATGGCGCGTTCGCGTAATTAAATTCAGTTGTACCGAAACCCATATTGCTTCGGCAATATGGGTTCTTTTGTTTCTAAAGTGGGCTTATTTATTTTGTGAATAACTATAGATGAAATTATTTCAAGTCTAGATGGTTGTGTGAGGGATCTACTTGGGGGATATTGGAAAGGATTACCGTGAAATAAAAACAAGAACCCATTCAATTGGCAGTGCGGGTATAACAAGGATAACGCAATGAAATTAGAAACATTATCAATCCACGCAGGCTATTCTCCAGACCCTACAACCAAGTCTGTCGCGGTGCCTATTTATCAAACCACCTCTTATGCATTTGACGATACACAACACGGCGCGGATCTGTTCGACTTAAAAGTGGCGGGTAATATCTATACCCGCATTATGAACCCGACCAACGATGTGCTCGAAAAGCGTGTTGCTGCTCTTGAAGGGGGTATTGCCGGACTGGCGGTGGCGTCTGGAATGGCGGCTATCACCTATGCAATTCAAACTATTGCCCAAGTCGGCGATAACATTGTTTCTGTGGCAAAACTGTATGGCGGTACGTATAACTTACTGGCGCATACTCTGCCGCGCCTTGGTATCGAAACCCGTTTTGCTGAACACGATGATTTAACTGCACTAGAAGCCCTGATTGATGAGAAAACAAAAGCCGTTTTCTGTGAATCTATCTCTAACCCTGCGGGCTTTATTGTTGACCTTGCGGCGCTGGCAGAGGTTGCGCATCGCCATGGCGTACCTCTGATTGTCGACAATACCGTAGCGACCCCGTATTTATGCCGCCCATTTGAACACGGTGCGGACATCGTGGTGCACTCGTTAACTAAATATATTGGTGGTCACGGCACCTCAATCGGTGGAATGGTGATTGATTCAGGTAAATTCCCGTGGGCGGAGCACGCAGAGCGTTTTTCTCTGCTAGTTGAGCCTGATATCGCCTATCACGGCGTCAGTTATACTGAGCACTTCGGTGCGGCGGCTTTTATTGCCCGTTGCCGCGTAGCACCGCTGCGTGGGACGGGAGCAGCATTATCGCCATTTAACGCCTTCTTGATCTTACAAGGTCTGGAAACACTCGCATTAAGAATGGAACGCCATACTGAAAACGCATTGAAAGTGGCTCAATTCCTCGAAAATCATCCTCAAGTGGCATGGGTAAAATATGCGGGTCTGCCAAGCAACCCTGAGCACGCACTTGCGCAAAAATATATGCAAGGTAAACCTGCCAGTATCATGTCTTTTGGGATCAAAGGCGGGCAGGAAGCCGGTGCGCGTTTTATTGATGCACTGAACCTGATTGTTCGTTTGGTCAATATTGGAGATGCAAAATCATTAGCGTGCCATCCAGCATCTACCACCCATCGTCAATTAAATGATGCGGAGCTAGCACGTGCAGGGGTATCGCGCGATATGATCCGTTTATCCATTGGTATTGAACATATCGATGACATTCTTGCTGACTTAATTCAAGCCTTGGATGCAGCTAAGTAAATCTTGTTAAGCAGCTACCGATAAATAAAGGTGGTTATTGTGAAGAATATATTGCAATAACTGCCTTTATTGCTTCCTACGTGATTAACTATTGAGGTTTATTCTTCTTTCTAGGATTAATAACTATTCGCAATCAGCACTGTTTTTTAATTTATTTTTCATTCTGTTAAAAATAAATGGAAATTGCTGAACTATTGTTTTTTAATCGAGTCTTAACAAGCAGCTCATCCTGTTATCTTAATGTTGAAATAAAATATTCATTTATTGATTGTTTATCTCATATGGGCGTATGAAATACGAAAATGTTTATTGGTTTATACTGGGTTTAGTCGAACTAACGATAATAGAACCCTGATTTGATTAATCAAAAGCGCCTGAAGCTTCGGCGAAAATAATAATTATTAAATATTTATGACAATAATGGTTGAGATTAAATGATGATGGCAAATAATAAAGTTGCCTACTTTAAGTGGTGCCTATTATTCGGTTTTGTACTCATAACCTATTTTCTTCCTCTCAATGGACGAATGCTATGGCAACCCGATGAGCTACGCTATGCAGAAATCAGCCGTGAGCTGATATTAAGTAGCCATTGGAGCGTACCTGAGCTGCTTGGTATCCGCTATTTTGAAAAACCGATTTTTGGTTATTGGGTCGGTTCTTTCTTTCAAATGCTATTTGGTGAAAACAATGTCTCGGTTCGATTAGGCGTGGTGTTTAGCACCCTGATCAGCGGGTTATTTGTTTATCTCAGCGCAAAGATGGTATGGAAAAATAAAGACCTCGCGTTTAATGCGGTGCTTATTTATCTTTCCATGTTTATGATTTTGACCATTGGGACATACAATATCCTTGACCCAATTGTGACCGCCTTTATTACGATGATTATCTTCTTTTTCCAATGGGGGATAACCACGACACAACGCACTCATAAATTGTATGCCTATATTCTGATTGGCGTGGCATGCGGCTTAGGGGTCATGACAAAAGGCTTTTTAGTCTTAGTGCTTCCCGTTTTAGTGTGTTCCGTTAGCGCAATTTACTTCAAAAAGCTCAAAGACGTCTGCCTGTACGCATTAATTTCGATTCTTGTCGCCGTGTTAGTTTGCTTACCGTGGGCGCTCACGATTGCCAGCCTAGAGCCAGATTTCTGGAGCTACTTTTTCTGGGTTGAGCATATTCAGCGTTTTATGGCGGATAACGCACAAAACAAATCTCCTTTCTGGTTCTATATGCCGATTTTATTGGCGGCAGTGCTTCCGTGGTTAGGTTACCTCTTCTCATCCCTTGCACATGCAGTTCGCGCGAGAGGCATGAACCTTTATTTCTTATTGTGGGCGGCGCTACCTTTCCTATTTTTTAGTGTCACTAAAGGGAAGCTACTCACCTATATTCTGCCGTGCATCGCACCTATCGCGATTTTGATGGCATCCTATTTGCAGCAGATTTTAACCCAGAATAAAGTGGCTACCATTCGTCTGAATGCGCTGATAAACATTACGCTGGGTATCGCGGCGGCAGGGGCATTTATTGCCTCCCCTTACTTCCCTAAAATGAATTTATATCAAGGGGATGAAAGCTACAAAATGTGGATTGCCGCAGGAGCATTTCTATTTTGGGCTGTGATGGGTGTGGTGTCATTTAACCGTAAATTCTGGTCATTGGCCGCTGCCTGTACGTTAGTGCTCAGCCTCAGTATTGGGCATGTGATCCCTAAATACATTGAGAGCAATAACACCCCGCAAGGCGTGCTAACTAAATACCAAGATCAGCTACAAAACCGCGCGATACTCTTAACCAATAATGTGGGATTAGGCACTGCGTTGGCTTGGGTACTAAAACGCGATGACATTACCATGCTGTATCAAACAGGTGAGCTAGGTTACGGGTTGAATTACCCTGATGCAGAAAATCGTTTTTACCGTTTAGAGCAGCTACCAAGCTTGCTGGCGAGCCAAAATAACCGCAATGTTGCGGTGGTGGTTGATGCTTCGCAAAATGAAGTCATTGATGCTTTACCGGGTACGCCAATCATTATTAAAGAAGGTAAGTTAGTGATGGCTTTCTATGAAGGTCAGTAAATTAATAGCCTGATGATCTATTCTTGAGAACCTATTGAAAAAGAGCCGCACTACGAAAGTATGTGGCTCTTTTTTTCTATTGATTAAAACATGACTAAGAACGCTATTTACGCCATCGGTTCGTGACGTCGGAGTGCGTGTTCCTTGATGGATAAGGATGATAAATCATCATCATTGCCACACTGTTGCTCATAGGATGAGTCGAAAAATCCGTTGATTTGCTGTCATGAACTGTTCGCTTTTCCTTGCGAGTGGGAACAAGTGAAAGATGGTTTAACGATGATAAATTCATGGTGCCGTCTCCTCAGAGTGTTTAATTAAACGGTTAGCTTCAGCCAGCTCATAACGTCTTGGGGTTAACGCTGTCGCACTGTGATTACGTGCCAGCACGGAATAGATAGTTGGCAACACAAACAGGGTAAATAGCGTCCCCACCAGCATGCCAGTGACAATCACCAGGCCTAGCCCAAAGCGGCTATTTGCTCCGGCGCCAGTCGCGAACAGAAGAGGAACTAAACCGATAACCATTGCCGCTGTTGTCATCAAAATCGGGCGTAAACGGATTTGTGCTGCTTTTAAAATGGCGTGGCGTTTATCTAACCCTTCGTTAGCTTGTAGCTCATTGGCGAATTCCACCATTAAGATCCCGTGTTTACTGATAAGCCCAATCAAGGTAACTAAGCCAATTTGGGTATAAATATTGAGAGTGGCATAACCCAGCGCCAGCGGGATCAAGGCACCACAGATAGACAGCGGAACGGTAATTAAGATAATCAACGGATCCACTAAACTTTCATACTGCGCCGCGAGCACCAGATAGATAATGATCAGCGCCGCCATAAACGCGAAGGCGAGGGTGTTTCCTTCTTGTTTATATTGGCGCGAATCGGATTGCCAATCATGGCTAAAACCGGCGGGTAGTTCGCTGGCTACCTCATCGAGATACGCCACCGCTTGCCCTAAGGTGACGCCTGGTGCAGGGATCGCTTGGAAAATAGCGGCATTTTGCTGATTAAACTGAGACAGTTTATTCGGCTCTACTTGTGTTGAAATGTCCACCACCGTCGACAGCGGGATCATGCTGCCATCTTCGGACTTAACATAATGGCGGGATAACGCTTCAGGCGTCAGTCGCTGGCTGCGTAGGCTTTGCGGGATCACATCGTAAGAGCGCCCATCCATGCCAAAGCGGTTGATATAATTCTCACCCACTAGCAACGTTAAGGACTCACCAATATCCTGCATACGAATGCCTAAACTGTTGGCTTTCGAACGATTAATGCGAACCTCAACCACAGGGTTGTTATAGTCGAGGTCGCTATCGACCACCATAAACAGGCCACTTTCACGAGCTTGCTGCTTGATCTCTTCCATGGTGCGATACAGTACCGGATAATCTTGCGGGCTTTTTAGCACCATCTGAATAGGCAAACCGCCCGTCGAACCCGGTAATGCAGGTAACTGGAATACAAAGATACTGTTACCTTCCACATCGCCAACACGATTTTGTAAATCCGATTGGATCGCTGACGCAGGGCGCTCTCGTTGCTCCCAAGAGGTTAAGTTTGTTCCCCCGAAGCTGGCGGAAGGGCCATCGGTGCCGTTAATAATCCATGTACTTTCAGTTTCGGGCAGCTCCATAAACACATCGTGTAATTTGCGGGAGAAACGCTCCACATACTCAAGGTTGGCATGTTGCGGAGACTTAATCGCCGTTAAGACGCTAGATTGGTCTTCAACTGGCGCCAGCTCTCGCGGTGCGGATTGATACAACATTGGCAGGCTGATCACGACACCGACAGCTAAAATTCCGGTGATCCAGCGGTTCTTCAATGAGAAATTCAGTACCGCTGTATAGTAATGGGCAAGGGTCTCGAAGAAGGTTTCTGCCATTCGCGCCATGCGCCCTTCATTCTGCTTTGAATTCAACATAAACGAACTCATCACCGGAGAAAGGGTTAACGCCACGATGCCAGATACAATCACCGCGCCCGCCAACGTGAGCGCAAACTCTTTAAATAATGCCCCTGTTAATCCAGACATTAAGCCAATCGGCGCATACACTGCGGCGAGGGTAATGGTCATCGCGATAACGGGACCTGCTACCTCACGTGCGCCAATCAACGCCGCCAGAACGGGGGATTTTCCCTCTTCAATATGGCGATGCACGTTTTCCACCACCACAATGGCATCATCCACCACCAACCCAATCGCCAGCACCATCGCCAGTAAGGTTAGCAAGTTAATACTAAAGCCGAACGCCATCATCAATGCCGCCGCACCTAGCATGGATAGTGGAATGGCAAGAATGGGAATAATCACGCTGCGAATCGAACCTAGGCACAGATAAATTACCGCGATAACAATCAGCAAGGCTTCCACGAGGGTGTGGATCACTTGGTCGATGGAGGCCTTAATAAACCGTGAAGTTTCAAAGGCCATTTCCACTTTTACCCCCGGCGGCAGGGTTTTGATGATATCTGGCATTAACTTATTCATGCCATCTACAATCACTAGCGGGTTACCCGTTGGGGTGGCAAATAAACCTAAGTAAATGGCAGGTTCCCCGTTCATTAAGCCACTGGTTTCTGTAGATGCCGCCCCCAGCTCAATGGTGCCCACATCTTTTAAGCGCACCAATCCGTTACCATCATTGCGGATCACCAAATCACGAAATTCATCCACATTGGTTAAATCGGTATTCACATATACGTTGGAAATGACAAACTCTCCCTTCACTTTACCGGGAGCCGCTTGATAGTTATTTTGGCGTACCGCTTGGGCGACTTCAGCCGCTGAAATACCGCGACCAGCGAGTTTATCCGCATCCAACCATAAACGCATCGCCAGCTGCTGCCCGCCAAATACTTGCACTTTCGCCACGCCATCAATAGCGGAATACATCGGTTCCACTACGCGGGAAAGATAATCGGTTAGCGCAGGAATCGAAAGTTCGGTACTGGAAAAACCAATATAAGCGACGGCGGTAGACTCCCCAGAAGAGAGCTCAATCACAGGGTCATACGCCTCTTTTGGTAGCTTATAACGCACTTGGTTGACTTTTGCCATCACTTGGGTGAGGGCTTGAGTGGAATCGCGGTTTAGCTCCATGCGCACGGTCACAAGGCTGCTGCCTTGAACGGAGGATGATGATAAGTAATCGACCCCTTCAACGGAAGAGACCGCTTGGGCAATCGGTTGAGTCACAAACCCCTGCATTAATTTTGCCGAGGCGCCCGGATATTGGGTGGTAATAGTAATTGTCGAGCTTTCTAACTGAGGGTATTGGCGAATGGGTAATTTGCTTAGCGCAAACAGCCCCATCAACACAATTAAGGCACTGACCACTAATGCTAATACCGGTCGGCGCACAAACAAGTCCGTAAATTTCATCGTTCGTCCTTATGAGCCTTGCGGGGTTTCAGATAATGTATTTTGAGCAACAGGGGTAATGGCAGAGCCATTATTCAGACGTAGCTGCCCAGAACTGACCACTTGGTCGCCTTCCGCAAGTCCGTGCTCAATTTCAATATTGCCATCAAAACGCTGCCCCGTTTTCACGGAAACGCGCTTGACCGTCATGGCATCACTGGTACCTTCGGCGATAAACACGGTATCCCCGTAAGCGGTGTAAGTGACTGCGGTTTCAGGAACGGTCAGTACCGCATTGTTGGCTTGTCGCACTACCGTGACATTGGCGTACATCCCCGCTTTTAACTTCCCATTGCTGTTATCCAGAGTGGCTTGCAACGCAATCGTTCGGGACTTACCAATCAATGGATCAATCGCCGTCACTTTGGCAGGAAATGGTGTTTCGGGGTAAGCATCGACAGTGATGTCCACCACTTGCCCTTGGTGCAATTCGGGAGAGGCTTGCTCGTCTAAGGAGAAATTCAGCTTCAGCGTTTGGGTATCCACAAGGCTGGCTATCGCTTCGCCGGGGCTAAGATATTGCCCTTCATGGACTTGGCGAATACCAATGGTGCCATCGAATGGGGCATGAATGGCTTTTTGCGCAATCAATGCTTGGGTTTGCTGAATCAGCCCCTGCGCCATATCGCGCTCGGCACGGGTGCTATCCACCTGCGCTTCCGCCACTAAATGTTGCGCAGACAGAGAACGGGTTCTGTCATATAGACGGGCGGCATTGCGGTATTGTGCTTGATAGCGGGCTAAATCTGCACGCTCCACCGCATCATTGAGCTGCACCAGTAATTGCCCTTTTTTGACCTGTTGACCGGATTCAAACCCAATTTTGGTGATACGCCCACTGGTTTCTGCGGCCACAAACACCTGACTACCTGCTTCTAATTCCCCCACACCGTAAAAAGTGCGTGGAGCATTAGCCAAGGTGACGGGAGCAAGAGCCACTTTCACTGGAGGATATTGATAAGCCGCTTGTGGCTTATCGTCTGAGCTGGCGTAAGTCGAGTAAATGGCGGCTCCCCCACCTACGGAGAGAAGCCCTGCACATAGCAACGTTAGCGTTTTTTTATTCATTATGATTGGCATCTTAAATTGACAATTAAAGAGGCTGGCACTATAAAACCTTAAGTTAAGTTGAGGTCAATAGGAGGTGAGCAAAAATGGTGGGCAAAACCATGAATACGATAAAAAAGCGGGAAATTGCCGCTGAAAAGGTAGATTTTTCACGGGCTCTGACGGTAGGGGAAGTGGCGAAACGTGCAGGCGTTCCGGTCTCTACGGTGCATTTTTATGAAGCGAAAGGGCTGATTCAAAGTACCCGAACACAAGGAAATCAGCGGCGTTTTCCACCGGTGGTTTTACGCTACATTGCCATTATCAAAGTGGCACAAAGTACCGGTATTCCCCTCAAAGAGATCCAAGATGCACTGGGTCAGTTTCCGGCAAACAGCAAATTGACGGCGGAAGAATGGAAAGGGATGTCAACGGAATGGAAAAGTTCATTAGATAGACGAATCAAACAGTTAACTCGATTGCGCAATGAGTTGGATCACTGTATTGGTTGTGGTTGTTTGTCTCTCAAAGATTGCCCTTTGCGCAACCCTGAAGATATCTTAGGCAACCAAGGTTCCGGCGCCCAAATCCTCGAACGTCCTTAAATCACACTTTTCACTATCTGGATAGCCACTGCAAAATGTGGCTATTTATCCATTATTATCATCATGTTATTAATCAAATAGCCGCGCTGTGTGGATAATCTTTGCGCATATGGGCTACCGATTTTTGCCTTTTTTGCGTAATGATTCGTCATGTTAATTTTTTGTGAACGAATTAGAGCAAAGAGGGCACAGTGATGAAAGGTCTGAATAACAAAATTGCCATCGTGACGGGTGGTGCAACCAAAATAGGCGCAACCGTAGCAAAAATCTTATGTTCCTATGGGGTCAAAGTCACTATTTTCGATATCGACAAAACCAACGGGGAAAGTGTGGCACAATCGGAGCCCAATATTGACTTTCTGCCCGTGGATATCACCGATGACCAACAATTAAAGCAAGGCATTGATCGCGTTGCGCAAAAATATGGGCAACTCGATTTTTTGGTTAATCTGGCCGCCACCTATCTGGATGATGGCCAAGCCTCTTCACGTCAAGACTGGCTAACGGCATTAAATATCAACGTGGTGAGCGCCGTGATGGCTGCGCAATTTGCCAAACCGCATTTAGCCAAAGCAGGTAAAGGGGCGATTGTTAACTTCACCAGTATCTCTTCCTCGGTGGCGCAAACAGGTCGCTGGCTTTATCCCGCATCGAAAGCCGCCATGCTAGAAGCAACGCGCAGCCAAGCGATGGATTATGCCCCCGACGGCATTCGCGTCAATTCCGTTTCCCCTGGTTGGACATGGTCTCGGGTGATGGACGAACTGACTGGCGGCGACCGCCAAAAAACCGACCGCGTCGCGGCGGATTATCACCTTTTACAACGTGTTGGAGACCCTGAAGAGGTGGCTCAAGTTGTGGCATTCCTATTGTCTGAGCTGGCGAGTTTTGTCACTGGCGCAGATTACGCGGTCGATGGTGGATACTCCGCCATGGGGCCTGAACAGGCGAAACCCGCCATTCCCCGTCTTGCAGAATAAGACACCCTGATTTTAATTTTATCGAGGAATTCACTATGCGTCGTATTGCAATCGTAGGTGGTGGTCAGGCGGGTATGCCATTGGCATTAGGGCTGCTGGACAAAGGTTATGACGTGACGGTTGCCACCAACCGTACCCCAGATGATGTGAAAAATGGCCGTGTAATGTCTAGCCAATGTATGTTCGATATTTCACTGCAATTTGAGCGTGACTTAGGGATCAACTTCTGGGAAGACAAATGCCCACCCGTTGAAGGCATTGGCTTTACCGTCCCGCATCCTGAAAAAGCGGGTGAAAAAGCCATTAGCTGGCGCTCACGTATTGATAACTATGCCCAAGCCGTTGATCAGCGCATCAAAATGCCTTACTGGCTAGAGTTATTCGCAGCGCGTGGCGGCAACTTGATGATTGAAGATGTGGGCGTGGCAGAGTTAGAGAAACTTGCCGAAACCCACGATTTAGTGATCTTAGCGGGGGGGAAAGGGGAAATCGTTAAGCTGCTAGAACGTGACCCGACTCGCTCACCGTACGATAAACCTCAGCGTGCGCTAGCGCTTACTTATGTTCACGGCATGCTGCCAACCCCTGAATTTTCACAAGTTTCATTCAACCTGATACCGGGTGTGGGGGAGTATTTTGTGTTCCCATCTCTCACCAACAGTGGCGACTGCCACATCATGGTTTTTGAAGGTGTGCCAGGTGGGCCGATGGATCAATGGGGAGAAGCGCGTACGCCACAAGAGCATTTGGCCTACAGCAAAAAAATCATCGATACCTATTTACCGTGGGAAGCAGAGCGCTGCCGCCATGTGGAACTAACGGATGAAAACGGTATTCTGGCAGGGCGCTTTGCGCCAACAGTTCGTAAGCCAGTTCTCACGCTGCCATCAGGGAAAATTGTCTTCGGTTTAGGGGATGCATTAGTCACCAACGATCCACTCACTGGACAAGGATCGAATAACGCCACGAAAGCCAGCAAAGTCTATTACGACGCGATTTTAGCCCGTGGTGACAAGCCGTATACCGCGGAATGGATGAATGAGACGTTTGAACAATTCTGGAAATACGGTCGCCATGTTGTTGAGTGGACGAACGCTCTATTAGCGCCGCCACAGCCACACATTCTTAATGCATTAGGCGCAGCGCAACAGCTGCCAACCTTAGCGCACACCATCGCGAATGCCTTTAACTATCCACCGGTTCTTGCACCATGGTGGCACGATGCCCATGCCTGCGATGCGTATATTCAATCGCTGATGCAAGAAGAAGTTCGCGCTTCGTAGGAGAAATCAGTATGTCGATGATTGCAGAGGACACGCTTATGTGCGAAAGCGAATGGGGTCATACCGAGTTTGAATCGAAAACCTTACGCAATTTACTAGGCTGCTACCCCACTGGGGTAGCGGTTGTGACCACCCGCACCCCTGATGGACGTGACGTTGGGTTGACCATCAATTCATTCGCATCACTGTCGTTAGATCCGCCTTTGGTACTGTGGAGCTTAGTGAATCATTCACCCAACCTTGCGGTATTTCGTGATTGCCAACATTTCACGATCAATATCTTAGGCAAAGATCACCAAGAGTTGGCGATGCGTTTTGCTAATCCTCGAGTCGAAAATAAATTCGAAGATGTCGCTGTGCACATCACGCCAGAAGGGATCCCCGCCTTACACGGCGCGATCGTGACGTTAGTGTGTGAAAACCACAAGCAGGATCATATTGGCGATCACTTATTGATGGTGGGGCATGTGCGCCGTATTGGTAGTGAAACGGGCAAGCCTTTAGTTTTCCACGGCGGCACATTTACCGCCTTACATGAAGCGCAATAGGCGCAGGAGATAGTATGGAACAGCAAACTTTGATGTCATTCGCCAGCGAGTTACAAAAAGGCAATATTCAGATTATCGACCTGACACAAACTTTATCGCCTTCATTTCCAGCATTGCAACTGCCAGCTGAGTTTGGGCAAGTGTGGTCATTCAAAATGGAGCAAATCTCCCGTTATGATGAAAACGGCCCCGCTTGGTATTGGAATAATTTTAGCTGCGGCGAACACACCGGTACCCACTTTGATGCGCCAATTCATTGGATAAGTGGCAAAGATCAGCCAAAAAACACCGTTGATACTATCCCGCTCCACCACTTTATTGCCCCAGCGGTCGTTGTTGATGCTAGCAAAGAAGTGGCTCAAAACCCCGATTGGATCTTAACCGTCGATTTCCTACAAAAATGGGAAGAGAAACACGGCAAGATCCCTAAAGCGGCATGGGTTTTACTGCGTACAGATTGGTCGAAAAAATCCGATAACCCAGAAGCGTACGTGAATATGCGCGAAGATGGCGCTCATACGCCGGGGCCTTCTCAAGAAGCGGTTGAATGGCTTATCCACCAACGTGACGTTAAAGGCTTTGGGGTTGAAACCATCAATACCGATGCAGGGCAATCTTACAGCTGGCCTGTGCCATACCCGTGCCACACGCTAATGCACGGCAACAATAAATACGGCCTGCAATGCTTGAAAAACCTCGACCAACTACCGGCTACTGGAGTGGTGATCGTCGCAGCGCCCCTAAAAATTGAAGGCGGCTCGGGCAGCCCATTACGCGTGCTTGCGCTGGTGGGGTGAGGTATGGCGACCTTATCCAACCCCCAAGTGATCGTGGTCGGTAGCGGGATGAACTCGCTGATGTGCGCCGCCTTATTGGCGGTGCGCGGAAAATCGGTCTTGGTTCTGGAACGTAATGACCGCCTTGGCGGCTGTATTCGTACCGAAGCGCTATTTGAAGGCTACACCCACGACCTGCTTTCTTGCTGGTATTCACTGTTTGTCGGTAGCCCCGGCTACCAAGAGTTAGCGCCATTGCTTCAAAAACAGGGTTTGGAATTCGCGCAATGCGACTATTCCACTGGATTGGTGCAGCCAAATGGAAAATCAGTGGCATTAAAGCGAGATATTGCTGAGGCCGCCAAACAGCTGGATGCTCTCGCTCCCGGAGATGGCTTAGCGTTTCGCCAAATGGCAGAAAAATTGTTTAGCGAAGATGCCGCACTGACATTTGGTCTATTAGGGCAAAACCCCTACAGCGGCGGCATGTTCAAGCTGCTGTTTTCTGAGTGGCGCAAACGCGGGGTTGATGGCTTGCTGGATTTCGCTAAATCTGGCGTGGAAAGTTTTCGTCGCTGGTCTGAGCGGGAATTACAGCATGATTTTAGCCGTGCGTTGATGGCTCCGTGGGTGCTGCATACGGGATTAGGGCCAGATGAGGCCAGCTCGGCGCTGATTGGTAAACTGACGTTTGCCGCGGTTGTGGCGGGTGGCATGCCCGTTGTCAAAGGCGGCAGCTACCGAATTGTTGACGCGTTCGCCAAAGTGATTGAGCAACATGGTGGCGAGTTACGTACCAACGAGCATGTGGAGAAGATCATCACACAAGGCAGCGGTAAAAATAGCCGTGCCACAGGGGTTCGTGTGAATGGGCAGTTTATCCCTGCGAGCGAAAGTGTGGTGTGCAACGTGACGCCAACTCAGCTATATGGCGGCTTGCTTGATGAGGTTTCGCCACGAGTGAAGCAGCGGGCGAAAGGCTATCGTTATGGTCGCGGTGGGATGCAAATCCATTTTGCGCTAAGCGCGCCACCGCCTTGGTGCAACCCTGAACTACTCAATGTGCCATTGGTTCATTTCACGGAGAGTATGGAACAAGTGTGCATGTCGGTTACGCAAGCCAATAATGGCTATCTGCCGGATCGCCCGACGTTTGGGATCGGTCAACCCACCACATTAGACCCAAGCCGTGCTCCTGAGGGCGGATGGATCTTGTGGATCCAAATGCAAGAATTACCTCGCCATCTTAAAGGGGATGCGGCGGGAGAAATTGCGATCCCTAAAGATGGACGTTGGAATGATGAGGTGCGTGAAGCAGTTGCCGATCGCATTCAGCAGCGTTTGGAAATGGTGATGCCCGGTGTGTCTGATTTGATCGTTGGCCGCAAGGCGATTTCCCCCGCCGATCTCGATCGTTATAACTGCAATCTGGTGGGTGGAGATCCGTATTCAGGAACCTGTTCGCCAGATCAATTCTTTTGGTTGCGACCGTTTGCCGCTTCAGGGCAGACCAAAGCGCATCAAACGGCAGTCAAAAATCTGTTCCATATTGGAGCATCAACTCATCCGGGTCCCGGTCTTGGCGGGGGCTCTGGGTATTTAGTTGCTGAGAAATTAGCAGCGAAGAAAAAGCGGTAATAGAGAATGGGCTTTAGTCGATTCAAGGCAAGACAAACACAGCAAACATAAAAGTAAACATATAAAAAATATCATAAAACCACTACAGCGGCAGGTAAATGATGAATAAAGAAATGGTGAATAAGCTGCTCGTCGGCTCGTGCTTGGGGGCACTGTCATTTGGTGCTGTCGCAACAGAAGGGGGCGGTCTTGGGATCTACCCTGATGGGCTAGAAAACTTTATGTCTGGCGCACTGCCACCGCAAGGTGTTCATGTGCTGGTCTATGGTGGAAATGCCCACTATGACAGTGTTCGTGACAACAAAGGCGATAAAATTCCAATCCCCGGTTTTAGTGTGAATGTGAACGTACTCGCACCACGCTTTATCTGGGTGACTGACCAAAAAGTGTTTGGTGGCGATTTAGCGTTTCATACCATTCTTCCTTTGTTGGATGTGACGGCAAAGGCGGCGGGGAATAAAGAAACCAGTCGTGGGCTCGGGGATATTACTTTTGGTCCCGCACTCGGTTTCCATCCTTCCGCTGACTTACATTATGTCTTAGGGCTGGATGCTTACGCGCCAACCGGAAAATACAGTAAAACCGACCCATCAAGTTTAGGGAAAAATTACTGGGTATTACAGCCAGTGTGGGCAATCAGCTACATTCCACCTGTCGGGGTGAATGCGGATTTAAAAATGATGTATGACTTTAACTTCCGCAACAATGATACGGACACGCGTTCAGGGCAAGCATTCCACGCCGATTATGCATTAGGCTGGGGCTTTGGTAATGGCTGGGTCGCGGGTGTTGGGGGGTATGGATTTATGCAAACCACCAATGACAGCGGTCCAAATTCAGCACAAGGTAAGGCTCAAGCCTTCGCTGTGGGTCCTTCAATCCGTTATGCAAACCCACAAGGTTGGCTATTTACGGCGAAGTGGGAGAAGGATTTTTCTGTGAAAAATCGCCCAGAAGGTTCACAAATTTACCTCAAAGCATCTATTCCGTTTTAATTCCTTCCTCTTCAATATTGGCAGCCGAAAGGCTGCTGATATTGAAGTACATAATTCCTATTACCTATTTTCATTTTCAGGTGGTAGTCGAGTCTTCCATATATGAAAAAATGACCGTACAGCTCGCTAATCAGCCATACGGTCATTTTAATCTAGACTGGTTTTGCTACATGAATTTACGCTTTTTTCATACTTTGGCTTGGACTCTCTCCATAGCGTTGCTTATATTCTGCGCTAAACCGTCCCATATGGGCGAATCCCCAACGCAATGCCACGCCAGTCACGCTGGTGGCTTCCCCTGACATCAATTCGGCTCTAACTCGCTCCATACGCAAATCACGTAAATATTGCATTGGGCTAATATCTAAAAACTCTTTAAAACCAGCATATAAGCTGCGCAAACTGACGCCAGCAATATGGGCGAGTTGTTCAACGGTAATTGGCTCGTGGGCGTGTGCTTCGAGATACTCTTGAACGCGGCGCACATGACGCGGGCGAATGGTGGCACGGCGCATACCGGAATCTTCTAAATAATTATGTTGGTGGGTGGAAAGTAGAGTGACAGAAACCAATTGTTCTACTTGGGTGGTTATCAGCTTATGTTGCAGTAAATCAGGCGTGCGCGTAGCGCATTCAACCAAATAATTCATCAACGTACGCCATGCAATACAAGACTGCCAAGCAAACCCTAATTCAAAAACTAACGGTTTCTCTAAGGTATGCCCCAGTTGCCCAACCAACGTACGCTCTAATAAAGAACGAGAAATTCTCAGCATAAATTGGTCATTATCACCATTCCATCGCATCACCGTAGACTCTTCTGGGCTAAGTAAAGAAGCCATCTGCGGTGTGGATTCTAAGGTTTTCCCGCCGCTTTCGATCATTGCACTACCTGACAATGGCATTTGCACCAGAAAAAAATCTTCCAGTTGCCCGGGAGTGATAGCCACATCAGCCCCATAGCGTAGGCGGCTGAGGGAAATATCCCCCATTGGAATGTAATGCATTCGAGCATCAAGACGTTGATGCGGGTTAAGTAACTGAAATTGATGGGGCTTCATCACTCGACCCACCATGGATTTGATCTCTTCAGGATCAGCTGAACTGAATAATAATCGCTCAGAAGAACAGAGTTGGTTCTCTATCTGAGGTGCAGGTGCGTAAGGCCATGAATTGCTCAACATAAGGAGGTGCCTCCAAAGTAAACACTGTGCCCTTGATAGGTTGCCTAGCGAGTGTCGCGATAAGCTAGAATCCTCGAGGGGCACTATGGGATATTTCGATATCTCATTGTTATTTTTTTATTATCTTCGACTTATCACGCAGGTCGATTTTGTTAACATTTTATTAAACAATTTTTAACCAATTGTGCTTCGAACATAGCATAAAGGAATTTGCTTACCTAGCCATATTTGTGCAAAAACTATCCGAATACTGCAAAAAAATAGAGAGAATTCACTGATTGTGATTTCTATAACAAACTAAAAAATAAAGTTATTTTTATTAAATGTTAGTTTTAAATATATGATTGTTCATATTGTTTTATATATTTCTCTACCTATTAGTTAAGCAAAAAGTTATCTATGGTGGAATTTCATTTTTTATTAGAGGAATACTCTAATACCCTTATATTTGTAAGGGATAATTAGGATTATTAGTTGATTAATTAGGGAAATTAGCCATGGCTTTCTTTGGTGGTGATTCTTATCAGTCGTCCCTTTCCCTGACATTTTTTCATTATTTTACAATGATTTTGTCCGCTCTATGCACCCCTTATCCACTCTCTGCAAAAATCTAATATACATGATTAATCATGGATTGACCGTTTATTAACAAATGAGATACAAGAAAGAAACACAAAAAAGATAACAACGTGCTGACGTTGACTGGTGAGGTTAAAATGGCTGAGCGCTCGTTTGTTCAAGAAGTTCAAAAATTACGGCAGGGTGAAGGCGAAGTCTTCAGCGGTGAAGGGATCCTCGCCGTTACGAAAGCATTACTCGAATCAGGGGTTTCCTATGTGGCAGGCTATCAGGGAGCACCCATTTCTCACTTGATGGATGTGCTGGCAGATGCGCAGGATATCCTATCGGACTACGGTATTCGTTTCGAAAATAGCGCCAGTGAAGCCACTGCCGCCGCGACTTTAGCCGCATCGGTTAATTACCCTTTACGTGGTGCAGTGACATTCAAAGCAACAGTTGGTACTAATGTGGCTTCTGATGCATTAGCAAACTTAGCCTCTGGCGGAGTACTGGGTGGTGCGTTGATCATCGTCGGCGAAGATTACGGCGAAGGTTCCTCCATCATGCAGGAACGTAGCCACGCATTTGCGATGAAATCCCAAATGTGGCTACTCGACCCTCGGCCTAATTTACCTTGTATTGTTCAAGCAGTTAAAGATGGTTTTGATCTTTCCGAAGCCAGTAATACCCCAGTTATGCTGCAAATGCGCATTCGCTCTTGCCATGTTCATGGACAGTTCACATGCTCTGATAATCAACACCCTAAATTTACGGTCAAAGATGCGTTAGAAAACCCAACTCGTGACGTGAGCCGCATCGTGTTACCGCCAGCCAGTTTTTTACATGAAAAAGAGAAAATTGAGGCTCGCTGGCCTGCTGCCATCAAATTTATTCAGCAACGTGAACTCAACGAATTTTTTGCGGAAGATGCCGAAGATGTGGGGATCGCCTTACAAGGTGGCAACTACAACACGCTGATCCGCGCATTAAACCAGATTGGTCTCGCCGACGTTTTTGGTAATAGCAAAATCCCGTTGTATGTCATGAATGTAGCGTACCCGCTGATTGATGATGAATTTGAACGCTTTTGCCGCAATAAAAAAGCCATTTTGGTTTTAGAGGAAGGGCAACCCAACTTTGTTGAGCAAAACGTGGCGAATATTTTACGTCAACGCAATATTGATGTGGCGCTGCATGGCAAGGATATGCTGCCAATGGCGGGAGAATATAACACCGCGACGGTATTGGCGGGGCTGCGTTCATTTTTCGAACGCTATGGCAAAATTGAGCCACAAGTGAAAGCGGCTGCAAATCAGATTCGTATTCCAACCATTAATGTCGCGGCCGTGAAAGCCGACGATGACCTGCCTGAATATGTGAACGCTGCGGAACCTACTCTGAATGAAACGGTACATGCGCGCCCACCAGGGTTCTGTACTGGCTGCCCTGAACGACCCATTTTTACTGCAATGAAGCTAATTGAGCGTGAATTAGGCGAACACCATGTGAGTGCGGATATTGGCTGCCATTTATTCTCGATTCTGCCGCCATTTAACCTCGGTAACACCACAATGGGTTACGGGCTGGGTGGCGCGGGTGCTGCTGCACTCAACGCGAAGGCGGGTAAACGGGCGATTTCTGTGATGGGAGATGGCGGTTTTTGGCATAACGGGTTAACCAGCGGTATTGCTAACAGCGTATTTAACCGTAGCGATAACTTAACCATTGTTGTTGATAACAGTTATACCTCAGCAACGGGTGGACAAGACATTTTGTCGTCAACGGCGCTAAATCCTACTCGCAGTACTGGTCATGAGATTGAAAAAGCCGTTAAAGGTGTTGGGGTGAACTGGGTGAAAACCATCACCCGTACCTACGATTTAAAAGCCATGACGAACACCTTGCGTGAGGCACTGACGACGACAGAAAGCGGTCCTAAAGTGTTAATTGCGCAAAGCGAATGTATGTTGAACAAGCAGCGTCGCGAAAAGAAAAAAGTCCGTGAAGATGTTTCAGCAGGCAAGCGAGTTGTCCGTGAACGTTTTGGTGTTGATTCAGATACTTGCACGGGAGACCACTCCTGTATTCGTTTATCGGGTTGTCCATCTTTATCAATCAAACCTAACCCAGATCCTTTACGGACAGATCCAGTCGCGACAGTGATGGATAGTTGCGTAGGCTGTGGGCTGTGCGGTGAAGTCTCCCATGCAGCAGTGCTGTGTCCTTCATTCTTTAAAGCTCAGATTATTACCAATCCAAATGGTTGGGACAAACTGCGCCACCGTGTTCGCGGCTGGTTTATTGGCTTCTTGCAGCGTCGTGATGCACGCCGCCGTGAACAACTGAGTTTTTAGGGGGGCACATGGCTCAATCTTTAATGACTTCTAAACCGTTAATGACTTCTCAACCGCTAATGGCTTTGCAGCCGATCAAAATCGCCATCCTCGCGATGGGCGGTGAAGGTGGTGGCGTTCTCGCCGATTGGATTGTCAATCTTGGCGAAGATAACGGTTATTTTGCGCAAACCACTTCTGTTCCAGGCGTGGCGCAGCGTACTGGGGCAACAATTTATTATGTTGAATTATTCCCTGGTGCTGATAACCCGAAAACTCCTTCACCTGTTTTAGCGTTAATGCCCATGCCGGGTGATGTGGATGTGGTGTTGGCTTCAGAGCTGATGGAAGCAGGCCGCGCTGTACAACGTGGTTTTGTGACTGCGGAGCGTACCACGCTGATTAGTTCGACCCATCGGGTTTATTCCATCGCAGAAAAATCGGCTATGGGGGATGGGCGAGTGGATAGCCAAGCGTTGATCCGCCATGCGGGGCAAGCCGCCCGTCAGTTTGTACATTTTGATATGGCGCAAGCGGCGCAAGAGAGTGGCAGCGTGATCAGCGCCGTATTGTTCGGTGCACTGTTTGGTTCGGGGGTACTGCCCTTTAGCCGTGAACAATTTGAAGAAACCATCGTTCGTGGTGGCGTTGGCGTGAAACCGAGCTTGCGGGCATTTGCATTGGGTGCTGAAAAAGCGGCTCAGCCTGAAGAAGCTTATCAAGCAGAATCTGCAAAATTGGTAGAAAAAACGCCAAAAAACAAGCATGTAGCTGCTCTCCTTTCTCGGATTGAAAGTCAGTTTCCTGACCATGTTCACTACCTTGCGACCGAAGGTGTTCGTCGGCTGGTTGATTATCAAGACCCTGCGTATGCCGAAACGTATCTCAACCGATTACAAGGGCTGTTTGCGCAAAAAGGCGGTGATGACCCGCGTTTACAACGTGCGCTAGTGCGCCACTTAGCGCTGTGGATGTCTTATGAAGACACCATTCGCGTTGCGGACTTAAAAATTCGCGATAGCCGCTTTGCCCGAGTACGCAGTGAAGTCCAAGCGAAAGATAACCAATTGCTCGACATCAATGAATTTATGCATCCAAGAATCGAAGAGATTTGCGAAACGCTTCCCAAAAGTTTAGGCAACTGGTTGATGAAACCACATTGGGTACACAAAGCCGTTCGCAAATTGACGCAAAGGGGACGAACAATCACTACCAGTTCCTTGTGGGGATTCTTACAGTTATACGTGCTAGCCGCATGGCGCAGAGGGCGTCGCTCAACGCTGCGTTATCAGCTTGAAAATAATCGCATTGAAAAATGGCTAGCCACCGTCGTGCAAGCCGCAAAAAGTAACCCTGCTTTGGCAACCGAAATTGCGCAATGTCAGAGAGTGGTGAAGGGGTATAGCGACACCCATGCTCGTGGATTGCGCAATTTCCAAGTTTTGATGGAGATTGTTGAACGTCATGGTAGCCAGCTAGCACCGATTAATTTACGTGAATTACGTGAAGCGGCGCTGGCGGATGAACATGGTAATGAGTTGAAAAAATGCCGTCAGCGTTTGGCGATGGAATAAGGATAGCATCATGAGTTTACTGACATTTTCTCGAAACCATCGGATCAATTTTTCAGAGTGTGATCCCGCAGGGATCGTGTTTTACCCGCAATACTTCGTGATGTTTAACAACCTCATTGAGCGTTGGTTTGATGAACTACTCCCTGAAGGATTTGCGGGGTACATCCTCGATCAGCGCTTTGGTTTGCCCACGGTGCATTTAGAGGCGGATTTTAAAGCGATTAGCCGTATGGGAGATGATGTTCAGCTTGAGCTGCATGTCGAACGCATAGGCGGTAAATCACTGACTTTACGTCAACGCTGTATCAGCCTTGATGGCGAGTTGCGCATGGAAGTGACGCAAACTTATGTCACTACATCACTGATTACGCATCAGGCTATTCCAATTCCTGAAGCACTGTATAGCGCCTTAACCCAGCAGCAACCGGTGTAATGGCACAACGTAATAAAGGAGAAACTCCATGAATATCGTTTGTATCGGCGGCGGTCCCGCAGGGCTTTATTTCGGGTTGCTGATGAAACTACAAAACCCAAGTAACCGTGTGGTGGTGGTTGAACGTAACCGCCCTTATGACACCTTTGGTTGGGGCGTAGTATTTTCTGATGCCACATTAAGTAATTTGCGCAGAGCAGATCCAGTCTCAGCAGAAACGATCAGTGCTGAATTTAGCCATTGGGATGATATCGACATTCACTTTAAAGGCAGCTGTAATCGCAGCGGTGGGCATGGGTTTATCGGCATTGGGCGTAAAAAGCTTCTCAATATCTTGCAAGATCGCTGCCTTGAAGTGGGTGTGGAGTTGGTATTTGAAACCCAAGTGGCGGATGACCAAGAAATTGCACGTCAATATGATGCGGATCTGGTGATTGCATCTGACGGGATCAACAGCGCAGTCCGTACTCGCTATGAAAAAATCTTCAAACCCGATATTGATCAACGCCGTTGCCGTTTTGTTTGGCTAGGAACGAAAAAGATTTTCGACGCATTTACCTTCTTGTTCGCGGAAAATGAACACGGTTGGTTCCAAGTTCACGCTTATCAATTCCAAGAAGGCTTATCCACATTTATCGTAGAAACCACCGAAGAAACTTGGTTGAAAGCGGGTATTGACCAAATGTCCCAAGAAGATGGAATTGCCTACTGTGAGAAGCTGTTCGCCCCGTGGCTGGATGGTGAAAAACTGATTGCCAATGCAGCGCACTTACGTGGTGCCGCGATTTGGATCCGCTTCCCTCGCGTGATCTGTGATAACTGGGTGCACTGGACTCAGCCAACAAGCAGCAAGGAAGTTCCTATAGTGCTGATGGGGGATGCAGCTCATACCGCTCACTTCTCTATTGGTTCAGGAACAAAACTGGCTCTGGAAGATGCGATTGAGCTGTGCGAAAGCTTGAAAGCGACTCAAGGAGATTTGCGCAAAGGACTTGAGCACTACCAAAAAGTTCGCAGTGTCGAAGTGCTGAAAATCCAGAATGCGGCGCGTAACTCAACCGAGTGGTTTGAAAACGTGCAGCGGTATGAAAACCTCGATCCTGAGCAGTTTGCTTACTCTTTATTAACCCGTTCTCAGCGCATTTCTCATGAAAATTTACGTGTGCGTGATAGTAACTGGTTAACCCATTATGAAAACTGGTTTGCCGAAAAATCGGGTTTACCAACGCAGGTAGCTAATCAAAAAGTCGCTCCAATGTTGACGCCATTTCGCTTGCGTAATGTGGAACTGAAAAACCGTGTGATAGCGTCTCCAACGTTGCTGTATTGCGCAACGGATGGGTTAGTCAGTGATTTCCATCTGGTACATATCGGTAGTCGCGCATTAGGTGGGGCTAGCCTGATTATGACGGAAATGACGGCGATTTCTCCTGAAGCACGAGTCACGACAGGCTGCCCAGGAATTTGGAATGATGCGCAAGTGGCGGCATGGAAAAATGTAACGCAATTTGTACACCAAAAAACGGATGCGAAAATTGGGATCCAACTAGGACATGCTGGGCGTCGTGGTTCAACACAGCGCGGCTGGGAGCAAGAAAACCACCCAATGAAACAAGGTAATTGGCCATTAGTTTCCGCATCACCATTACCTTATTTACCTTCAATTTCACAGACACCCACTGAGCTAACCGAAGCCCAAATGGCGACGATTATCGATCAGTTTGTGGCGGCAGCAAAACGCGCGGATCAAGCCGGTTTTGATTGGTTAGAGTTGCAAGCTGGGCATGGTTATCTGCTATCAAGCTTTATTTCTCCGTTAACTAACCAGCGTACCGATGGGTTTGGTGGGTCGTTAGAAAATCGTCTGCGTTTCCCGCTAGCGGTAGTGAGCGCGGTCAGAAAAGTATGGTCTGACGATAAGCCACTGTCTGTGCGTATCTCTGCGACAGATTGGGTTGAAGGCGGCACAACAGTCGATGAGGCGGTATTAATTGGTCAGGCGCTTTATCAAGCTGGCGCGGATATTATCGACTGCTCATCGGGTGAAGTTTCTCCTCTTCAGCAGCCAGTTTATGGGCGTATGTATCAAACCCCAATGGCGGATCGTATTCGCAACGAAGGATCGGTGCCGGTAATTGCCGTCGGAGCGATCACTGATGCGGATCAAGTGAATAGCATTATCGCGGCAGGGCGAGCAGATCTTTGTGCGCTTTCTCGACCACTCCTTGCCGACCCTGCTTGGTTACTCCATGAGTGTGCTCGCTTTGGGTGGAATTCAGTCACGTGGCCAGCGCCTTATGAGTATGGTCGCCAACAATTAATCCAACAATCGAAAAGCCGTTAATGGCGCAAATGCGAGAGGAGGAAACACCATGACAGCCCACTCCCATGAAATTCAGTCCCATGACCAATACAGAGAAAATGTCGCAGGACGCGCAGATGTGGAAGATACACCAGAGTTGTTGGCGTATTACAAGCAGTTAGATGAACTCAAAACAGGTGCATTGTGGACGGTTGCCAACAAAATTGAGCCGTGGCAGCCAAAATCTCAATCTGTACCTGTGCTATGGCGTTACCAAGATTTACGAGAACACGTTCTGCGTTCGGTAGATTTAGTCACACCAGAAAAGGCTGGACGTCGTGTGGTCTACTTGAATAACCCCGGTCGCCAAGATGTTGCTGCGGCAGTGGGTTGGTTGTATTCCGGTCTACAAGTGATGCATCCGGGGGAAGCCGCTTCGGCTCATGCACATTCATCATCAGCATTGCGTTTCATCATGGAAGGGCGTGGCGCCTACACCATTGTGGAAGGGCAAAAAATGATTTTAGAAGCCAATGACTTTGTGCTGACACCAAATGGTACTTGGCATGAGCACGGCGTGGAAGCTGATGGACTGCCATGCATTTGGCAAGATGGATTAGATATTCCTTTAGTTAATGCGATGGAAGCGGGCTTTTATAAAGTGCATCCAGATTTGCATCAGGCACAGACTCGCCCAATTGATTATCCCGTTGGAATGTGGGGAGCAACCGCATTACGCCCGCACCATGTGGGATGGGATAAGCCTTATTCGCCTCTGTTTAAATATCAATGGGGGCCGACTTATGAAGCCTTACAGCGAGCAGTAAAAGTAACGGATGGCTCACCGTTCGATGACGTGTTAATGAATTATACCAATCCATTAACAGGAGGCCCTGTCATGCCAACGATTGGGGCTAGTATGCAGTTATTACGCCCTGGGTTTGTCGGTAAAGCGCATCGTCATACGGGTAGTTTTATTTACCAAGTGGCGAAAGGAAAAGGGTATTCGATTATTAATGGGCAGCGCTTTGACTGGCAAGAGAGAGATATTTTCTGTGTGCCATCATGGATGTTCCACGAACATGTGAATACATCCCAGAGCGAAGATGCGTGCCTGTTCTGTTTTAACGACTTGCCAGTGATGCACTCCCTTGGTCTCTATTATGAAGAGGCGCTTGTGGACAATGACGGGCACCAAAAAGTGATTAGCTAAGTTTTTATTCTAACTATTTATTTTTTTAGCTATTTATTCCGATTATTGATTTTAATTATTTACGTGAAGATTTCAGTTAGGTCTTAAGACCTGACTCAAGGAGAAAAATTATGCGTCTTATTACTTACCGTTCAGATGTTACCGCAGCAGCACGTTTAGGGGCGATTGTTAACGAGCAAGTCGTGGATTTAGCGAGATTAGCGGAAGAGAACGGCCAATATCTCCCTGATAATATGCTGGATTTTATTGATTTAGGCCCTCAAGGGATCCGTGCAGGTACTGAATTATTAAATGCACATAAAGGCCAATTTCCTGCGGGAACGGCATGGCCAGTACAGAACGTAAAAATTCTAGCGCCAATTCCACGTCCAAGAAAAAACATTTTTGGGATCGGCTTGAACTATGTTGAACACGTTGCGGAATCAAGCCGTACGCTGGACACTTCTAAAGAGCTACCAAAAGAGCCAGTTATCTTTTCTAAACCGCCAACAACGGTGATTGGCCCAGGTGATGCGATTGAGCACAACGGTAAAATCACTCAGCAGCTGGATTGGGAAGTGGAATTGGCGGTGATTATGGGGACGCGTGCTAAAGGGGTCTCTGAAGTAGACGCTCTGAATTATGTGTTCGGTTATAGCTTAATGATTGATATGAGTGCGCGTGATTGCCGTCGTGCGGGTCAATGGATCTACTCAAAAGGTCAGGATACTTACGCACCATTTGGCCCGTGCATCGTAACGGCTGATGAAATTCCTGATCCTCACTCACTGAATCTGAGTTTGAAAGTTAACGGTGTAACCAAGCAAGACTCCAATACTCGCCACATGCTGTTTAACGTGAATGCGTTAATTGCTGATATCAGCAAAGGCATTACCTTAGAGCCGGGGGATATTATCGCAACGGGTACTCCTGAAGGGGTTGGTGCGGGTCGTTCTCCACAAGAGTGGGTATGGCCGGGTGATGTGATTGAAGCGTATGTCGAAAAAATCGGTGAATTACGCCATCCAGTGGTTGCGGTATAACCAAAGGGGGATAGCAACATGTTGAATCTACCTCAATTTAAGGCGGCGGCAGTACAGGCCGCCCCTGTATTCCTCGATACTGATGCGACAGTTGATAAAGTGTGTCGGTTGATTGAAGAAGCGGCTGATAATGGTGCCAAATTAGTGGCATTTCCTGAAGTGTTTGTCTCTGGCTACCCGTATTGGAGCTGGGTGATGAACCCAATTGATGGCAGCCCTTGGTTTGAAAAACTGTGCAAATCTGCCATTGAAGTTCCGGGGCCTGAAATTAAACGAATCGTCCAAGCCGCTGCTCGTCACCATATCAACGTGGTGGTGGGTGTGAATGAGCGTAATCCGAACGGGATTGCCACGCTATACAACACTTTAGTAACGATTTCTGATGAAGGTAAAATTTTAGGGCGTCACCGTAAATTAGTCCCAACGTGGGCGGAAAAATTGACGTGGGCAAATGGGGATGCCTCCTCGCTGAAAGTTCACCAAACCAGTATTGGGCCTTTAGGGGCGCTGGCATGTGGCGAAAATACCAATACGTTGGCGCGCTTCTCGTTATTGGCTCAAGGCGAATTGGTTCATATTGCCAGTTATATTGCATTGCCAGTGGCACCAAAAGATTATGACATGGCGGATGCGATTCGTTTACGTGCTTCAGCTCACTGCTTTGAAGGTAAAGTGTTTACCATCATTTCGTGTTCAACAGTTTCTGAAGAGATAGTTGAAGCTATGGCTGCGTCGCATCCCGAATCCCGTGAGTTGCTCGCGCGTCAAAATAGCGCGTTTTCCGGCATTATCGGCCCCGATGGTCGAGTGATTGGGGAACCATTGATTGATAAAGAAGGCATTGTATACGCTGAAATTGATTTGAATCGCTGTATTCAACCTCGCCAAATGCATGATATTACAGGACACTATAATCGCTTTGATATCTTTGACTTACAGGTCAATAGACGCCCATTAACGGCAGCTCGTTTCCATCATAGTGGACAAGATGTTGATGAACTTAATCAGTTTGCTGAATCGGATGACTCTTCAGTGGAGAAAGGACTATGAGCTTAGCACGTACATTTCGTATTGGTCAGATTGTGCCTTCATCAAATACCACGATGGAAACTGAAATTCCGGCCATATTGCGCGCCCGTGAAGCGATGTTTGCCGAGCGTTTTACGTTCCACTCTAGCCGTATGCGTATGCAGAAAGTCACCAAAGATGAATTAGCAAAGATGGATTCAGACAGTGACCGTTGTGCCATTGAGCTTTCAGATGCCGATGTTGATGTATTAGGGTATGCCTGCTTGGTTGCTATTATGAGCATGGGGAAGGGCTACCATCGTGTTTCGCAAAAACGCCTTCATCAGTGCACTATCGATAACGGGCATCCAGCACCAGTAGTCACCAGTGCAGGCGCATTAGTCGAAGGGTTACATGCCATTGGCGCAAAAAAAGTGTCGATTTTGACGCCGTACATGAAGCCATTAACGCAAATGGTCATCGACTATATTGAACATGAAGGTATTGAAGTGGTGGATAGCATTTCGTTGGAGATCCCTGACAACCTCGAAGTGGGCAGACAAAACCCATTAGCGCCAGTGGAAATCACCAAAAAGCTGAACACCAATGTGGATGCGATTGTGGCATCGGCTTGTGTGCAAATGCCATCATTACCATCGATTCAACTGATTGAAAATAGGGTGGGTTTACCAGTGTTGTCATCGTCTGTGGCAACAACCTACATGATGCTAAAAAAATTGGGGCTAGATACGCGAGTGGATGGTTTTGGTTCGCTACTTAGCGGAAGATTTTAGTTAAATTATGTTAAGAGTTCGGTTTCCTTCTGCTACTCTGCTAGCTTCTAATGTCATAAAACCAGAAGCGAGAAAAGAGGAATTGATGCCTGAATCGAAAGTCTTCGTTGATAATTACCTGCCTGCTCTTTTGGGGCAGGCATGGATGCTAGTTTCATCTGAATTTCATGCAGTTGTGGAAGCTAATGGGCTATCGGTTTTGGAGTGGAGAGTGCTTTCCACCTTAGCTAATAATGGTTCGATGGGGATCACCGAGCTGTCGCAAAAAACTGTCAGTAAGCAACCAACAATCACGCGGGTATTACAACGATTAGAGCAGCAAGGGCATGTGATCCGCCACAATAACCATACGGGAAGTGACCGCCGTGTGACTCTCGTGAGTGTGACGTCGAGTGGTGTCGAGCTAGTCGAAGGGTTATTGATTGCTGCGGAAGAACACGAAAGGCAGGTTTTGGCTCCTCTTGGTGTTCGTAAAAGCAAAATGCTCAAGCAAGTTTTACAAGAATTGATTGATAGACATAGCCCAGAAATCAAATAGATAAGTTACATTGAAATACTCGGAATTATCCGTTTTTGATGAGTGATAAGGATTTATAACAGAAGAGCAGATTAAATCCTTATAAAACACTAGTGTATTGAATAGAAATGTAATGTATTGGAAATTAAGTAATATCCTGTAACACAATGATTGCTATCGTAGTTTTTGATTTGTTTTATTTTTTTATTCGGTAATAAATTGATGCTTTACATTGGTTTGATTTATCTATTTACTGCAAGGCAGATAACTAAGATAAACCATTATGGAGCACTCAATGTCAGTAGTGACACTTGTACTCGTTTTTTTACTTGCAGTCATCGTGAGCGTATTTGTTTCTCGATTACTTAAAGACATCATTCCATTGCCCATTATCCAGATAGCGCTAGGGGCTGCCTTGTCGTTATACGGATTTACAGTGGAATTCGAACCGCATCTTTTTCTATTTTTATTTATTCCTCCATTGCTATTTCTTGATGGATGGCGAATTCCAAAAGAAGCCTTATTCCAAGAAATTAAGCCAATTATGTCATTGGCGATTGGCTTGGTGGTCGTCACCGTTATTGGTATGGGTTTCTTTATCCATTGGCTGATCCCAACGATTTCACTGGCGGTTGCCTTTGCACTGGCAGCTATCCTTTCCCCAACTGACCCTGTGTCGGTATCTGCGATGACAGTGAATTCGCCACTGCCATCGCGTATGGCGCACATTCTTGAAGGGGAATCTCTACTCAATGATGCGACGGGCTTAGTGTGCTTTAGCTTTGCGGTTGTGGCTGCGCTGACGGGGGAGTTTTCTCTGGCATCTGCTGCGGGCCAATTTGTGCTGGTGGCATTTGGCGGGATAGCGATTGGTTTATTAGTCGCATGGGCAATCGGCTGGTTAAACCAATTCTTGGTCAAGCGTACGGGTGAAGAGCCGGCTATCCAAATTATGATTAGCCTATTGATGCCATTTACAGCGTATTTGCTGGCTGAACATCTGCATGTTTCTGGGATCCTTGCCGCCGTTGTTGCGGGTATAGCGATGCACTACGAAAAAATCGCAGGGCGTATGCAAGCAGCGACTCGTATGCAAAGTAAGGCCGTTTGGGACACGGTACAGACAGGCTTAAACGGCATGATCTTTATTCTGCTGGGTGAGCAGCTACCGGGTATGTGGACGAACCTACCGCAGGTAGCCGAAGCCGCAGGTGCTAGCCATCCTTGGATGTTGTTTGTGTATGTTGCGGTTATCACCCTTGCATTAGGTGCGCTGCGTTTTGCTTGGGTATGGATATCAATGACCCTGACCGTTTTCCACAATCGTCGTCGTGGAAAGCAGGCAGATGAAGTGCGTATCCGTATGATGGCAGTGATGGCAACAGCTGGGGTTCGCGGGGCAATTACCTTAGCAGGTATTTTAACATTGCCATTCTTAATGCCAGATGGGTCATTATTCCCTAACCGTGATGTGGCTATCTTCCTTTCGATGGGCGTGATCCTGTGTTCGTTGTTAATTGCTAGTATCGCATTGCCGATTTTAACCAAAGGTTTGGTGCAAGATTTACCTTACGATAACGATGAAATTCGTGCACGTTTGGCATTAAATGAGGCCGCAATGGCGCATATTCGCGAATTAATGAATCACCCTTCTGACGATATGGATGAAATTGCGATGCGTACCGAAGTGGGTGCTCAACTGTTAGAAATCTATGGTCGCCGTTTGGATAATACGGATGAAACGGAATCAGATGTGTTTGATTTACATAGAATGATCGAAATGGAACGTTCGATGTCAGATTCGGCTCTGAAAGCGAAGCGTGAAGCGCTATACCAAATGCGTAAAGGGAAAAACATCAATGAGCGTGTGTATCATCGCTTACGTGATGAGCTTGATTTAAAAGAAGAAACATTAAATCACCATAAGAGTTCAAAACACTAGTTTCTAACTTGTTACTAAATGGCTTAAGGTCTCTTAAGCCATTTTTATATACTCATTGAAAAAAATTTTATTGCTGATAATGTAATCTCTAATTATATTCAGGAAAAAATTATGTCACAGCATGTAGCTCACCTCATTATTATGATGACCATCACTTAACTGGTGGGAGTTTGCTGCATCCTCAACCCGCCAGATAAGGCGGGTTTTTTGTCCTTGTCTGGTTAGCATTCAACAAGGAGCCCTCTATGAATCTTTTCGACAATACTCAAAAACATACGCAAGAACTTGAAGCCCTAATTGCTAATGCAGATCGTGCCATCACAGAAGAAAATTTCAGCCATTTAATGAATTTTTATTCTGAGAATGGCTCATTAGTGGTGAAAGACGGTTTACATGTCCATGGAAAAGAGAACCTAAAGAAAGCGTTTTCAGCCATCGCTGAATTTTTTAATCACAGCTTGCAAGTGTCTCAAGGTGCGGTGAAAGTTATTTTTGGTGAAGATTGTGCCTTAGTCTTGGCTGAAACCATTTTGAGTGCGCAAATGCAAGACGGTACGTCATTTAACACAGTGCGAGATGCCACCTACGTTTTTAAACTGATCGACGGTAGGTGGCTATGTGTGATTGATAATTCCTATGGAACTTCATTGCTGAAATCCTAAGAAAAGCTTTTGCTCTTCACCATTTGTGTCATGAAAAAACAGCGAAATTCAGTTTACGTAATAAATGGTTTTTTATTGTAATTATTAAGCTTTACTGTTGTCTTTGGAGTTAAGTCTAAGGTTTATACTCGAGACAAGAATAACGGTGGAGGATATTTATTATGTCAATTTTCAGCTGGTTATTTAATCTCGGTAGAAATCGCTATGACTCGAAACGCGATAGTCAATATCGAGGTCATTCAGGACATGGCAGTAGTTCTAAGCATGGTTCTAGAAGTCAACATGACTCTCGAGGTAAACACGGCGGGGGTTATCAATACAATGATGGTCGAAGCGAAGATAATTATTTTTCACAGGGGCAAAATCTTCAAAAGATAAGATGCCGACAATGCCAAAGAGCCGTAGACCCAAATGCCAATTTTTGCGGTGAATGTGGAGCATCAACTTAAGGAAATAGAAAAGGTACTTCTGATTCAGGAGGAAGCATGGCGGAATCATTTTTTTCTCATAAAAATCATTACCAGCTCTATGTTAAGAATTTCATTGCATCACCAGCTTCGATGGGAACGGTATTCCCATCATCTCGTTGGTTATGCAATACCATGGTCGATAATATCGATTGGGCGCAGTGCAACCAGATAGCGGAAATTGGCGCGGGTAATGGCGTGATGACTCGCTATATTGTGAATAAAATTACGGCGCAAACACGTTTAGATCTCTATGAAATTAATCGTGATTTTCTTGATATTTTAAATCAGATTGATGACCCGAGAGTGGCGGTTAATCCCTGCTCTGCAGAATATTTATTGGGTGATTATGATTTGATTATTTCAGGAATTCCTTTTCTTTCCCTGAATAAAAAAACCAGTATGCGGATATTAAAACAGGTGCGTCAGAGCCTGATAAAGCATCAGGGTAAATTGGTGTTATTTCAGTATACTCAAGGCTGTGAGGCGTTATTTTCGCGTTATTTTTCATTTACAAAGGAACGCGTATATCGCAACTTTCCACCTGCTTGGGTGTATACCTGTGTACCCAAATAACGCATCTTAGGCCAGCGTGATAGAAACTGGCCTAAGGCTTTTTACGTTATTTAGGGCGATACATTTCGAGTTTTTGTTGCTCTTCAATCCAGTAATAATCCGCAGGTCCCCCCGCCCGCATCAGAGGTTTTTGGCGGGCACTGTTATATAAGCCTTGCTCTAAGGTGGCTTCATCGATATGCACCATCACCACTTCTCCCATGACCATCCACGTATCCAGTAGGCTGCCGTCTGCACGCTTTAATTGTTGATATTCAGTGACCACACACTCCATGGAAACAGGCGTTTGGGCGATGCGTGGAGGAGTAATTAATGTAGACGGTAAGGTGGAAAGTCCAGTTAGGTCAAACTCACTTTCTCCGTGAGGTAACATCGCACTGCTTGAATTGACCTGCTGCCCAAGTTCAAGAGTCGCAAGGTTATAAACGAACTCACCTGTTTCGATAGCATTGGTGACGGAATCTTTTTTTCCAACACTTGAAAAGACCAAAATAGGGGGGGAGTAGTTAAAAATATTGAAGAAGCTATAAGGCGCAAGGTTGGTGTTGCCTCGCTTATCACATGTGGAGATCCAACCAATAGGGCGCGGACCAATTAATGAGGGAATAGGATCATGGGGAAGCCCATGACCTTGTTGAGGTTGGTAGCTGTAAAACTGAGTTTTCATTATTGGCTCCTTTTTTCGTTATCCTAACGGATTAATTTATTCTAGTTAATATTAGAAAATGAAAAGTGCACGATATGCATAGTTTAAGCATGATATGGATAATGGAAAAATTGTCATGATGAACATGGCTGAGATTAATGAATTTAAATTATATTTAAATTTTTATTAATTGAATTTATAAAACACAAAAAATGAGTTATTTAAGTTTATTTTCATATTTTATGAAAGCATTAAGATTTTATGTTTGATATTGTTTGTTTTTAATCTGGAGTAAATTTTATTAAGTTATTATTTGAAATATTTATAATTAGATTTCCTTCTCTTTTTTTAATTTTAAATAATATTGTTTTTAATGATTTATAATGATGAAAGAAGGCGGGTTTTTAAATTATTAGCTAATTATATTATATGAATTTGGTTATTTAATTCATTGATAATTAATGTTATATAAATTTAATTATGATATTTAAGCGATCAATAAAGTTAATTTGATAGGTATTAACTATTGAATGATATAATTTCGATCGATATAAACGTATTTACAGATTTATTTACTGTATCTATATTTTAATAAATTAAATTTCCTGCACTTTGGATATATCCATTTTTTATTGCGCTATTTGCTCAATGAATTGGCTACCTTTGAGTAAATAAAATTAAAGCTATTTAAATTGGTTTTAATATTATGAAAAACAAATATCGATTACGTGAAGAAGTTGGTTCATTTATCAGAGAAGCACGGCTTAATTGTTCATTAACTGGTGAGGAATTAGGGAGCATGCTTCATATTAGTCAGCAACAAATATCTCGCTATGAACGTGGAATTACAAGCATAAACATAGAGACGCTTGATGCTATATTAAAGGAACTAGGCAAGGATTGGTCTGAATTCTTTTTCAAGGTTATTGCTAACTATTCAGATGAAATAGCAGAGATAAAACTACAAGATAATTTTTTATTTCAAGATAAAAAATCAAAATATTCCTATTACGATAAATTAAAGTTCAAAGCCTTACATGATCTTTAATAACGAATAATCAAATTCAAACATTCTTCATTAATTGTGTAATTAATTGTTATTTAATGTTTTTTTTGTTCCATTAATTATTTAATGGTGTATTGCGTTTCTTTAATTTTTAAACGAAAGGAAAGTCATTATATGAAACTTAATCAGTTAGCAATCATTACACTGCTGGCAACATCAGCGACTTCTTTTAGTGTTATGGCGGAGAACACAGGTACAGTGAATTTTATCGGTACAGTGGTGACTTCACCCTGCAATATTGCTCAACCATCATTAAAACAAACTATTGATTTTGGTCAGCTTTCTCGCAGAGGTTTAGAGAATGGCCGAACGGCTGAAGTGGATTTTAATATTGAATTAACAGGGTGTGATTTTTCAGATTACACCAAAGATGGTACAGGGGCGGCAGCGGCAGTGAAAAACATGGAGCTGGTCTTTACGGGGCAAAACTACGCTGATGCGGGTAATACTTTGCTTTCAACTTCTCCGGGCAATGCAAACAACGTGGGTATTGGTATTGATGGTTTTGAATTTGGTAAAGCCAAAGATATTTTATCGCGGATTATCAATAAGAAGGGGGATAACACCTTAACCTTCAAAGCATTAGCGAAAGCTGTTGATACCACAAAAGATGTCGCTGAAGGTAAATTCAGCGCAGTGACTAACTTCCGAATTACCTATCAGTAAGCATATGAGTCTACCGCCAGTGAATACTGGCGGTATCAGGACTGGATTGAAGAAGAACGTTGAGGGAGACAATTGTGATTGTTTATCAATGGGTAACTCGCCAATTAGCTCAACTGATGACGATGACCATTCTGGTATGCCCGATAACTTCAGGGGCTGCAGTGAATAAAAAAATAGAGCTTAATGGCAGCGCAACGCTGAAAGGTATTGTCATCGCGACACCGTGTTCGGTTGTCATGGAAAATAGATTTCAAACGATTGATTTTTCACCTTTGGCAATCCCTCTGCTGGGTACGAAGTTGCAGCGTGAGCAGCATAACCAACCTTTTATTATTGAGTTACGAGACTGTGGAAGCCTTTATTCTTCACTCGACAGTAAAACATGGTTTATTCGATTTGCAGGGGAAACAGCGGAACACATTGATACATTTGTACTACGAGGCGCATCACAAGGTCTCGGGGTTTCTGTCCTTGATAGCCGTTTGAACACATTGATTCCAGGGCAATATTACCCTTTAGCAAATAATGTATTACGGCAAGACAAATCAGGAAAAGCGCTCTATCTACAGTACTTTTTACGTCTAGAGCTAACTGGGCAACCTATTCAAGCGGGTAACTATCAAGGGTTAATCCGTTTTTTTATCGATTATCAATAACGTCGATTATCAATAACTTGTAGATAAACATGATCTCGAAATCATTTTCGAGAGGGGCACACTCGTCGCATTTGGGATGGTATAGAGCATGATGTTCAAACATAGCAAACTAAGACAGACGATTTTATTGGCGCTAAGTATGGGGATTGGCAATAGCTACGCTGCTGAATTTAATACCGATGTGTTAGATGCCGAAGATATTAATAACATTGATATGAGCCAATTCTCTGTTGCGGGATATGTTCCACCTGGAGACTATATTTTGACGGTTTTTGTCAATGGTCTGCGTTTAGGTGAGCCACGAGATATCGCTGTTTTTGATGATAAAAGTGCAAAAAGTGTAGGTTCTCAGCAAGTGTGTCTGGCACCTCAGTTGCTGGATTTTATGGGGCTAAAAAAATCTGCAGAGGAAAAAGTCACATTATTTCATGACGAAAAATGTTTGAATTTTTCAGCTCTGGCTGGGGTGCAAACCAAAGTGGATTTGCCTTCAATGTCCCTAAAAATGACCATTCCCCAAATGTGGATGGAATATCGGGATCCTTATTGGGTTCCCCCAAAATTATGGGAAGAGGGGATCAATGGTCTATTTGTGGACTACAGCGCGAATATTTCTGCTACAAAAGAAACCGATGGTGATAAGCGTGTTTACTTATCCGGTAATGGTACATCGGGCATTAACATTGGGGCTTGGCGGTTGCGCGGCGATTTCAATGGAACTTATCAAAAGCAGCATGGTGGCAGTTATTCGCAAGAAAAACATAACTTTGATTTCAGTCGGTTATATGCGTTTCGCTCATTGAAAGAAGTAGCTGCACTACTTACGTTCGGGGAAAGTAACTTTTATTCGGACGTGTTTGATTCTTGGCAATATACAGGGATTTCCGTTGAAAGTGATGATCGTATGCTACCGCCAAAATTGGTGGGATATGCCCCTGAAATTATTGGGGTAGCAAAAACCAACGCCATTGTGATCGTCCGTAGTCAGGATCGGATCATTTCAGAAACCTCTGTGCCACCAGGGCCTTTTCGTATTCAAACACTGGATAGCGGGATCCGCGGTGTGCTGGATGTGACGGTGCGCGAAGAAAATGGGGAAGAGAATAAATTTAGCCTCAGTACCGCATCGCTACCCTACTTAACCCGTCCCGGCCGGATAAACTATAAAGCGGCAGTGGGGAAAACACGTTATGACAATCGACATTTAACGGGGGAACCCGTCATTAGTGGTGAATTGTCATACGGTGTATCAAATGCTTGGTCGCTGTATGGAGGAACTCAGCTTAATGCCTATTACCAAAGTGCGGCTTTAGGGATTGGGCGTGACTTGTTCTCTTTCGGGGCGGTCTCGGTGGATATTACCCAATCTTTTGCTGATTATTCAGATGACGATAAAGGACACTTGCAGGGGCGCTCTTACCGTTTTAATTATGCGAAGTCATTCGAGGATCTCCGTACCGATATTACCTTTGCGGGCTACCGTTTCGCTGATAAAGAGTATCGAACGCTGATGCAATATATGGATGAAGACAGAACTGGGCACTCACCGCGAGCCACCAAGGAAAACTACCAAGTCTACTTAAATAAATATTTTGATGATTTTAACCTCTCGTTAAATTACCAGTACAGCACCTATTGGCAGGATGACCCGCAAACCCAGTACGGTTTATACGCCAATACGAGCCTGAATTTTCCTTCTCTTTCCCAATATAGTGGCAATATTGCACTCTCTGCGACACGAACGGAGCGGAGTAATGGTTATGAAGATGATGCCATTAACCTCTACTTGACGATCCCGCTGTACAGCGGGCATAGCCTAACATTTTCTGAGCTGTACTCTCGTTCCAATAAAAAGAATCAATATAACCATAATGTGGGATATAGCGGTTATGGGGATAGGGATAATTACAGCCTAACGATGGGGTATAACCACGGACAAGATGTGGATAGCCAAACGAGCTTGAGCGGCTTTTATTCCCGTGATCTCTCGGATGCCAACGTGTCCGTCAATGGCAGCTATGTCCCTCATCAATACCGCAGTATCGGGGCATCGATTAATAGCGGGATCACGATAACGACCAAGGGAGCCGCGCTGCATCGCTCAGCCCACGGTGATACTCGCTTAATGGTGGAAACCTCAGATATTGGCGGAGTTCCGCTGAATAATGGCATCACAAAAACTAACCGCTTTGGTTTGGCGGTGATCCCTAATGTGAATAGTTACCGTAAATCCTCGGCTTCCATTAATACCAGTAAATTACCGGACAACATTGAAGCACTCAGTGCCACCAGCGATATCACGCTCACAAAAGGCGCTATTGGCTATCGAAGCTTCCCCGTGATGAAAGGGGAAAAACTCTTCTCGGTGATTACCTTACAAAATGGCAAAAAACCACCGTTTGGCGCCAGTGTACGTAATGAAGCGAATCAAGAGCTAGGGATAGTTGGAGAAGATGGGGTGACTTGGTTGGTGGGTATCGAGAAAAATGCGGCGTTATGGGTCTATTGGCGTAACCAAAAACAGTGCCAGTTAACTTTGCCTGACTCATTAAGTAGCCCTTCTTCAATGCTGTTACTGCCATGTCAGAAATAATCGGCATGCCAAAAATAACGAAATTTTTATTATCTTTAATCTATGAGGTTGATTATGCTGAATTTTAAACTTATTTCCGCAGCATTGATAAGTCTGCTTATTGGGATACCACAATTTTCCTATAGCGCGGTGACTCTGGATAGAACGCGAATTGTTTTTCCGGGCAATGAAAACTCTATTAATGTGCGCATCGCGAATGATAATCCTGAAGAAGCCTATTTAGCACAAAGTTGGATTGAAGATCTTCAAGGTAAAAAACTGACTCAAGGCGCAATCCTTGCCACACCACCATTACAGCGGGTAGAAGCCAATAGTCACAGTTTAGTGCGTTTGAGCAAAACGCCGTTATTAAGTCAATTACCTGATGATAGAGAGTCCGTTTTCTATTTCAATTTGCGTGAAGTTCCGCCGAAATCCACGGAAGAAAATACACTGCAAATCGCCCTGCAATCCCGCGTCAAACTGTTTTATCGCCCTGAAAAAATCCTCGAAGCTTCCCAAACTAAATGGGCGCACAACATTACGTTGCAAAAAACGGCCAAAGGCTATCGTTTGAATAACACCACGCCGTTTAATTTAACGGTGATTGGGGTGGGCAATAGCAAAAAACAGTCGGAAGAGAGCACGTTCGAAGTCGTGATGGTCGCCCCAAAATCCACATTCGATATTAACAGCCACACACTGACAACGCCGTATTTAACCTACATCAATGACTATGGTGGCAAGCCAACACTGGTATTTCGTTGCCAAGGAGACACCTGCACGGTCTCCGGGGAACAGTAATGAAACCAAGGCATAAAAAGGGAGAATGTGGATGAATATTATCCGGTTAGCCATCGGGATTATCACAATGACCGTAAGTGTTTGGGGGCAAGGCGAGGAATTTTTAGGCAGCGTGCCACCTACTGAATCCCATTATGAATCTTCCCATGCGGGGTGGTTTTTGGTGAATGCCACGTTATTCAATGCACCATGCAGTTTAGAGGTAGGGAAAACGCTGAAATTGACCCATTGCGGTGCTGGGGTTGTATTTAGTGAAAATAAGAATGGAGCAAAAACTCCCGCACTTTTGCGGGTGGTGGATGCCTTAACGGGGGAAGAAACGGTGCGTTACCCTGTGGTACTTATTGATGGAAATAACCCCGTTCAGCTCCCTTCTGTGATTGATAAAGCACACCCACTGCGACTGGAGGTGAGTTATGAGTAAGCTAACCCTGTTTTGGTGGCTGATGGCGCCCCTTTTTTGGAGCTTTTCGACTCAAGGTAATGCGCAATTTCTGGATGTGGAGTTTAGCGGGGAGTTAGTGCATTTATCCTGCAAAGTGAGTGCCGGTTCCGTCAAAAAAGAGATCCAATTAGACGAGTTACGCATGGAGTCTCTTAATCTGGGGGAGATCAGCCCTATCACGCCATTTTCTATTGAGATCGACCATTGCCAGCGTGCAGAGCTGGGGAAACTTATCAAGATGACGTGGCATGGGACGCAGTTAGCGAATATTGATGGGGATAACTACCTTATTACTCAAGGCGATAGCGGCGTGGTGCTGGGAATTATGGATAGTGAAGATAAACCCATTGCTTGGGATGAGCCGATTGATGTAGGCAGCGTTGCGATGGTGAATGATGAGCAATCTTTATCCTTTGGGGTGGTGGCGCGCAAGCCCCCTTATGGCTACGTCAGCACAGGGCAGTTCTCCGGTTGGGCTACGTTCTCCGTGGAGTATAAATAGTGAAGCAAATCAATAAAATCAGAAAGTATTGGTGGGGTTTACTGTTATTTATCTCACCGGTGGTTTATGGGGATGTGTTTGTGGATGTCATGGCAACAATGGTCGACCCTGCTTGCCACGTACGCAGTGAAAATAACGATTCACCACTACAAATTAATTTTGGGGTGGTCGAAATTAATGGTGCGCCAGGGGTTTCGTTAACCAAAGATTTTCCGGTGTATATCAGTGGGTGCTCAGGAAGAAAAACGCTGTCGGTTCTACTCAACCCAAAAGGCTATGGAACAGAGGAGTACCAAGGTCGGCAAGTTTTATCCACTAGTGCAAAAGGGTTGGGAATCGATTTTTCTGATATCACGGATGGGTTAATCTTTCCTTTAGAACTCAATCTATTACAAACTATCACGCCACAGCCTATCAGTGCGACGGAGCACCGTATTAATCTTCAAGCAAAGTTGGTGAATACACGACCACTCAGCCAATTACCCGCAGGAAGATTCACGTCGGCAATGATGATCTCAGTCACTTATCACTAATGGGAACAGCAATATGTTGAAAATTAAATCCATAGCGTGGGTAGGTTGTTTAGTCGGAGGAATACTGTCGGCGATGATGGCTCATGCGGATTATGCAGCACAAATTCTTGATCCTAATACGGGTTACACGATACGTGTGAATAACAGCAGTACGCTGGCGGATCACCCTGATAAGGGGTCGGACGGTCAAAATTACTATCAAGTTGGGCAGCCTTTTGTGGTGGATAGTAACCTTGCGGAACCGACAGGTACAGTGAAGTGCGTTGGGCGCCGCTGGGGAAGTACCAGTACGCAAATTTTGCCATCGAATGCATTTCATCGATTATTTATGTATGTACCTGAAACTGGATTTTCAATCGGCGGGCTTAAAGCATATCGGCTGAATGCCAACCTCGTGATGACCGTGCAAGCCGACATGATGGAATGGACGAACCGCAGTTCTGGCGTGTGCTCAATGTCAAGCAGCGATACAATCTTTGGTGTTCCTCGATTTGATAACCATTTTCCTATCACCATGACGTTTTATATCAAAGAGCAAATTATCGATGGGCAGTTGATTATCAGTGAAATGCCGTTAGCAGGCTACGTGCGTGCATTTACCAACCCGAAAGTGGCACCCCCTTATGATAGCTGGCCACTTCACGAATCTTCTGTGCCATTACGCTTGGCGGCTTCGCAAATTAATATCGGTGCAAAATGCACATCCAGTACCAGTAGCGGGGAGCAAGGGATATTAAATCTACGCCATGGGCAGTTAAACAGCTTGTATTATGACAACCGTGCTAGAGGCCAAGTTACTTACAGTTGCCTCTTCCAATCAGCGACCAAAGTGCGGTTACGATTGGACTACACGCCGGATGATGACCCTCAAAAGCGCTTACCGATGAAAAATGAAGCGAACGATACGATTTACAGCGATTTGGTGATCACCGATCTTGAAACGGGGCAATCTGGCAAAGAGATCAACGCGGAAATTCACAGCCTGAAAGAGTTCGAAATCAGTAGCCACCTACAAGGGGAAAATGCCCAAGCGGGTGACTATCGCGGTTCTGCATGGCTGATTGCCACATTGGATTAAGGCTAGGATTCAATACGTTGAATAAAGCTCGATGGGGTTTGTCCAAGCCATTTTTTAAACATGGTTGAGAACGAACCCACATTGCTGTAACCAAGATCAAACGCCACCTCAGTGATCGACTTGCCTGCTGAAATCTGGCTAATGGCACTCAGTAAGCAGGCTTGTTGTCGCCAATCTGAAAATGACAACCCCGTTTGCGCCCCAAAAAAGCGGCTAAATGAACGGTCGCTTTTGTGCAACTTTGCAGCCCATTCTTGGGGAAGCGAGGTAATTTGCGGTGATTTTAAAAATTCACGGCACAGGGCAGCGAGGCTTTCATCTCGCGGGATAGGGGCAAAGAATGGCAGCGGCTCGGCGCGTGCCACTTCATGGAGGATTAACTGCATCAATGATCCATCGCGTCCGTTAAGATCATATTCCAGCGGCACATCAACCGCTTCTAATAACAATTGGCGAAGTAAAGGCGTGACGCGCAAAACTTCGCATCGATTGCCTTGGCGGGGCGCTGCCGCAGGTTCGATATATAAACTGCGGGTGCTGACATTCAGCATCCGTGTTTCATGAGCCGTATTCTCCGGGATCCACACGCCACTGTCAGGGGGAATAACCCACTCACCATCTTCAGTACTCACCTCAATTAGCCCCGTTGCACCATATAAGAATTGAGCGCGGCGGTGCTTATGAGAATCCAACAGTACGTTGGGTAAGTAATCCGTCGCAAGTGCGATAACATCCCGGGCGACACTATCAATGGTACTTAGTGGAATATTTCTCATCGTAATTTTGGTTACCGTCGTTCATTGGCTGAAATTCAAACATAACGAATTATTTTCTGAATATAGGCAAAATTTATTGATATAACCACATGTTTTAGGCGGTTGGCTGAAATTCCAATGCCTTTGGCGGTTTTTCAAAAGTTGGCTCAGTGGGAAATGTTTACGCTATCGCGGCAACCTAATGTACGCCAGAGGTAGAGTTACCATGAAAAATTATAATGATCAGAGTGAACATCTGATTGAACCATTGACCCGTCGTCGGTTTATTCAAGGCAGCTCTGCACTCATGGCTGTCCCATTTATTGCCACGAACACGGCCGCTTCAACACCAGAAAACCCCAATATTATTCCGACGACCACCTTGCCAAATGACGGTGAGCGAGTGGTTTCCACATGCAGCAGTTTTGACTGCGGCGGAAAATGTGATATTCGCGCCCACGTTAAACAGGGCGTTGTTACGCGCATCAGCACACGTCCCGATGGCGATCTTGATGAAGAGATGCCGATTATGCGTGCCTGTGTACGTGGGCGCAGCTATCGCAAATTTGTCTACCATCCGAACCGCTTAAAATACCCAATGAAGCGCGTGGGCAAACGTGGTGAAGGGCATTTCGAGCGAATTAGCTGGGAAGAAGCCACCACGCTTATCGCTGAAAATATGCAGCGAATTAACCAGCAATATGGCCCCGCATCACGCTTTGTGAGCTTAAGTACTGGGGTGACGGGCGGCATTTTTTCAGGGGCGAATATGCTACGCCGCCTGTTTAATTTGACGGGGGGATTTCTGGAAAATTACCACTCCGTCAGTAACGGTAACACTATGGCAGTGACGCCCTACACTTATGGCACCTCGGCGAGCGGCAGTACATTAGATACATTGGAAGAGACCCCATTGGTGATTTTATGGGGGCATAACCCGAATGAGACTATTTTCGGTCACACCAACCATTACTTCCAAAAAATGAAGAAAAATGGCACCAAGTTTATTGTGGTGGATCCGCGCTATTCCGATACTGCCTCTTCGCTGGCGGATCAGTGGATCCCGATTTTACCGACCACCGATAACGCGATGATGGATGCCATGATGTACGTGATCATCAGCGAAGGTCTGCATGATCAGGCATTTATCGATACCTACACCGTTGGCTTTGATGAGCACCAAATGCCAGATGGAGTACCGGAGCATGAATCCTTAGTCTCCTACTTGATGGGAAAAAAAGATGGCGTGGTGAAAACCCCTGAATGGGCGGCGCTGATAACCAAAGTGCCTGCACAAACCATTCGCCAGCTTGCCCGTGAATATGCCACAACCAAACCCGCCGCTTTGATGCAAGGGTGGGGACCGCAGCGTCATATTTGTGGGGAGCGCTCTGCGCGTGGTGCGACATTGCTGGCAACCATTACGGGAAACGTCGGTGTGAAAGGGGGTTGGGCTGCTGGTTATGGCATGGCCGTGACGCCAGATCTTCGTAAAACACTGGCGGGTCCCAGCCTGTTTGAAAACCCAGTTAAAGCGAAAATTAATATCACCAACTGGGTACAAGCCTGTGAAGATGCCAGCCTAGTTACACCGGATAACGGCTTAAAAAATGCGGAAAAACTAGATACCGAAATCAAAATGATTTTTTCCCTTGCGGGAAATTACATGACGAACCAAAACCCCGATATTCGCCATGCCGCCAAAGTGCTGGAGGATGAAAACAAGGTTGAGTTTATCGTCTACAGCGACCTGTATATGACCCCAAGCGCCAAATATGCCGACATTTTACTGCCTGAAACCAGCTTTTTAGAACGTTGGAATGTTGGCGGGACGTGGGGCACAGGGAATTATATTATTCTGTCTGAAAAGGTCGCGGAGCCTGAATTTGAACGTCGCAGTGATTATGAGTGGCTCTGGGATGTGGCAAACAAATTGGGTGTGGGTGAAAAATTCAGTGAAGGGCGCACGGAAAAGCAGTGGATTGAACATCTGGTCAATGATGCTCATGAAAAACGTCCTGAAGATGGAATTCCCACTTTTGATGAATTGTTGATTAAACGTCGCCATCTTTTGAAACATAAGCCCCATACGGGGCATGTAGCATTTGAGAAAAATATTAAAGACTTAGCCAATAACCCGTTTGAAACCCCATCGGGCAAAATCGAGATTTTCTCGAAACGTCTGTATGACCGTAATGACCGCGATATTCCGGCGCTCTCCCATTATGTGCCTGCGATTGAAGGCCCTGAAGATGCTCTAACGCAGCAATATCCGCTGCAATTGATTACGTGGAAAGGGCGCAACCGCGCGAACTCCACCCAGTTTGCGAACCCATGGTTGCAAGAAGTGCAGCGCCAAGAGTTGTGGATCAACCCGATTGACGCCAAACGTCGCCACATTACAGAGGGCGATCGCGTGAAAGTACATAACGATCGAGGTATCACGATGGTACCTGTCAAAATCACGTCGCGGATTATGCCGGGAGTAGTGGCATTGCAAGCGGGAGCATGGTGGCAGCCAGATGAAAATGGTGTCGATCAAGGGGGATGTGCCAACGTTTTAACATCTGCACGCAGTACTGCAATGGCGCACGGTAATGCCCATCAAACCTTATTGGTGGAGGTAGCAAAAGCATGAGTAAATTCCACGTTTATCCCGCAGTGAGTAACAAACAACTCGGGTTTTATATTGATTCGGCGCGCTGCTCAGGATGCAAAGCGTGTCAGGTTTCCTGCAAAGATAAAAATAATCTCGAAGTTGGACGTAAATTTCGTCGGGTTTATGAGATCACGGGCGGAGAATTTATCGAAAATGGCTGCGGCAGTTGGGAGAACAACGTGTTCGCCTACACCCTGTCTATCTCGTGTAACCACTGCGCTGACCCAATGTGCGTAAAAAATTGCCCAACTACTGCCATGCACAAGCGTGAAGGGGATGGCATCGTGATGGTCAATACGGATAAATGTGTGGGTTGCGGAACTTGTGCGTGGTCGTGCCCCTATGGTGCGCCGCAGATGAATCCCGAAACCAAGCAAATGTCCAAGTGCGATTTCTGTATTGATTTACAACTGCAAGGGCAGACTCCCGTATGTGTGGCGACGTGCCCACTCGGTGCAATTCAGTTTGGCCCTATTGATGAGCTGCGCGAGCGCTTCGGCTCGCAAGCTGATGTGAAAGGGCTGCCAGACTCATCCATTACTCACCCCAATTTAGTGATCCACCCGCACCAAGGGGCGGGGCGTCATACCGCGATCCAAGGAGCGAAAAAATGAATGAATGGCCACTATTAATATTTACCTTGCTGATGCAAGCCTCTATCGGGTTAAGTGTGATGCTGGGGATTTGTGCAAAAAGATTGGCGACGACTCTTGGTGGAAATATTCCTTCGAGCTTTCTGTTGCGCTATTTGTTTATCGCTTGTGTGCTGGCAGGTATGGGGTTGCTCTCCTCCATTACACACTTGGGGGTGCCGCTCAATGCACCCAATTCGTTATTAAATATTTTCTCCTCTTGGCTCAGTCGTGAAGTGGTTTTTACGGCGACTTACTTTACGTTCTTGGGCCTCACTTTTTTGTGGATGTGGTTTAAAAAACGACTGTCTTACGGGTTATTGGGGCTGGCGATTATCGCGGGACTGTGTGATGTGCATGCGATGGGGTCGATTTACCGTTATACCTCCATGTTAGTGTGGATGAATGACAATACCTATCTGATGTTTTATGGGGCGATGTTGACCCTAGGGGCGGCAGGCTACTATTTACTGGTTAGCCTTCTACTGAAAGATCGAGGTCAAAATAGGGCGCTTGCATTATTGATGGTGGTGGGCGTGAGCTTAGTGGTTCGTTTGATTTATCAACCATTCTACGAAAACTATTTGCTGGAAACCGCTTATACCAATGAATCCGTCACTTTTCCCATTGATTCAATTAATGCTTATCAACAGATTTGGTTACTGCGTTTAGCCAGTTGGGTGATTGGGTTTATTGCCATTGTGGCTATCGGTATGGGGGCATTTTATCGCATTAAAGGCGAAGCACAGGGCGTTCTGGTTGGGCGTAGCCACTATGTTCTTGTGGTGGGCTGTGTTTGTGCGCTGATTGCGGAATTTATGCTGCGTTACTGTTTTTATACGATCCATATTTAAAAATGAATAACCGAGCCAGATAGGTTCGGTTATCTAATTTACGCTTAAAGCATGGGTGACTAAGCTGCCTTGATCATTGATATACACCGCAATAAGTTTACCATTTTGCCGATGACTCCCTTCTAGCTTTTCAGTTGAATACGGTGGGATCATAACGCTTTTCGCGATGGGGGTATTTTGGTTATTTTCATAATAGAGCTGTGAAATATTCAAAAAATAAGGGGTAGGGTTTTTAATCGAAAGCTGATTCTCGGAATGTAAGGCACTCACGTTATTGATAAATGACTCTACGCCACTGGCAAGCGCTGCGGGTCGATAAAAAACTTTGATACGAATTTGTAGCGCTAACTGAATAATATTCATCCCTTCTTTATTTAGAGGTTTTGGCGAGATATCAAGTACATTCAGGTAAAAAACAGATTCTCTATCTTGCGGTAAATCCCCTCCAATAAATCGAATCCGTAATTGCGCGCCATCATGAGCGGCGATTTTGGTCACAGGCGGCGTCACAATAAACGGCGCCTCTGTTGTTTCAGGGGTGGAATGGATATTGCCCTCATCAACCCAACTCTGGACTAAGCTTGCTTGTTCACTGTCATTAATGGTTTGAATATTGGCAGATTTTTGGTCGCTTAAGTAAATCAGACGCGTTTTTTTGAGTATTAAGCTCGCGTGCACCTGTGAGCTGAGAAGGAGCAACATAAAACTGTAAATAATCCCTTGAATATATCGCATTTTTTCATCCTTCTAATTATAAGACATGACCACAGTTGCGGTGCTGGATACAGGGCCTTGCGTCACGATGGCAGGGGTATAAGGGTAATAGTAAGCCCCCATATTGAGGGTAAATGATGGGGATATTGGGCTCCCTTTTGTTACCGTGAAAATAGAGGTTGCGGTATTTTGTGCAGCCACGCTATTGGAGAGGGTAATTGGGCTGGTGGGATTACTTGCAGCGACCAAGCGAAAACCTACACCTGCGGCGCCTTGGCTGGCAGTATTATTCATGGTGGTTTTATCTGTCGCGAGTAAGCTGCTGCTGGATAAAAAGATATTGATATCTCTTGATGCGTTGCCTCCTGCAAGAAAATCACTGCAAGTGAAGTTGAGATTAAAGGGAGTATAGCCTGCACGTGTTGCTGATTTAACGGTACTGATGCTGACGGGGGGCAGGGTCACTACTAAACCTTGGTTTGCAAAGTTACAGGTGGTGGTAATAGGGCTATAAGTCACTTGAACGGGTTGTAAATAGATATCATCAGGCTGAGTTGTCCATACAAATCCCAGTAAAAATGCTAAGAGTCTAGCCACCACATCAATAAGCCATTGTACAAGACCTAAAGTGGATGCATCCGAAGCAAAAACAACGGGGTTAATCGTTGCGGTGCTTCCTGCAATTTCAATATAGTTCGAGCTCGGTTTGACAGTCACCAGTGTAAATTGCATGGTGAAATTTACATTGAGTTCATTGGCGTTATGGGAACCAGGGGACAAGTTTGACACATTGTTTTTTTCTAATTTAGTGACTGTCACTTCGACTAATTGCTTACCTCCATTGAATCCCACGGTCGCTTTTCGACCTTGAAATGGTGAGGCAATACCTACGACATTAGGGAGTAATCCATTATTGGTACAAGTAAATGTACCGGAAAATATGGTTCGAGAGTCTTTGGTTACGACAGTCGATGAGCTGGTTAAATCGTTTGATAAATCAAAAGTAATAGGGGATGCCGTGACGGTTGACGCTTGTCGACAGTTAGCAGAGGCATACTGGCTGACGGCAAGTAAACTTGAAAATAATAGTGCCAATGTGGTTTTTTTCATTGGATTTTCCTTTATTGACAGCGGTTTTTACCTTTATCCATCGTGTCAACTGGTTGATGGATCACACACTCTCTCTCCCCTTTCAGCTTGATGTGTAAGGCTGAAGGTAGCTGTTCACTCTTAAGGTACAGCACGCCAGATTGCCCTACATAGCCAATATTTTGCTGCTGTGGATCGACGACTTCAGTACCAAATGGCAGGCTGTGACCATTGGCTAATTCACCGCGTAAAATAAAGGTTTGCCGAGTGTCTGTTTCTAACTTGATGTAGTTAACTGCGCCTTGGTACGGGCTGATGTTTGCCATATTTCCGAGCACTTCAGCGCCAGCCGTATTTTCGGTATCAGAAAGGGTATATGAATTAGCGCGATAAGGGGTGCTGTTGGTCACTAGCACCACACCGCGCTGATTGGTTAGCGTGGTTTTATCGTCATTGACCATCATATTATTGGCCATTGGGGCATCAATGATGGTGTAGGTATCTCCGGTATCACCTGATAAGGCGATATGGTTAGGGATAGCGACCAAGGTACCTCGAGCGCCTAATCCGGCCTGACGATAATCATTCGCTTCGGTATATGAACCGGATAATGTGGTGTAAGGGTGCTTATAGGTAATATTTCCACCGAGGACATTGTTACCCCCAGACTGATTCGTGCCTGTCACGGTGTAATTAACTTGGTTATCTTTCCCCGCGATACCACTGACACTCAAGGCCGTTTGTTCATAGTGAGAGTCAGTAAAATAGCTGCCTAAGCTCACGTTAGCGCGTTTTTCGAATAGGTTAATAGGAACGCTAACATTCATATAAACGCGGGTTTCTTCTTTGTTATCGTAATTACGCATCCGTGATACGGACACGCTGTAGGAAATGTCGTTATAGTTGTTGGCATAACCAACTTGATATTCTCGGCTACTGCCGTGAGTATTCCAGTAATCACGATGGGTTCCAGAAACAAAAACAGAGCCATAATTGTCGCCAAGTTGCTGATTCAAGTTAACGGTGAAGGTATTTTTCGCCCGTGAGCCTCGTAAGGCATCGAAGTTACTTAGCGAGAGATCGGAATTGTTATTATTATTGCCAATTTGGTTGGCATTTTCGTCTTGATATCGCTGCCAGGCTTTATAGTTATCATGAGAATAAATTGAATCGACAAAGCTATAGTAGCCGCTAGTGGAATAGCGGTATGTGGCGAGAGTTAAACTGGTCGAGGTGGCGTCAATAAATTTACTGTAGGTTAAACGATAGCTTTGGCCACTCTTATCTCCGCTATCTAATTTAGTTTTGGCATGAGTGATGTCTGCGGAGATAGCACCAAAGCGAAAGTTCCAACCACTCCCAATAACGGCGGAGTAATATTTTTCACTGAGCAGAGCGCCGGAATAGAGCGTCACTAAGTTATTCAAGCCGTAATGATATTCACCTTGAATAAATTTAGGTTGGTATGAGGTATTGTCGATTTTGGCTTGCCCAGCAAGAACGTTATAGTTGGAAACGCCCTCTTTAAGCATGTCGGGTACGGCGGAGTAGGGAACAGAGAATGATTCTTTTCGGCCATCCGCTTCTTGTATTACCACCAATAAATCACCGCTTCCCGCGCTAGGCTGAATATCGTTAAATGCGAATTCACCTGGCGGCACGTTTTCTTGATAGACCAAATACCCATTTTGATAAACGGTGACTAAGGCGTTGGTTTGTGCGACGCCTCGAATAATCGGCACAAAGTTTTGGCTTGAGTTCGGCAACATACCCACTTCCGTTGCGAGCATTATTCCTCGCATACGGATGCTATTAAATAGCGCCGTTGGTGTATAAAAATCGCCAGCCTTCAGCCCTGAATTAATCTGGCTGATTGGGCGGTATACATAGCGGGTGTTATTGCGCCATTTTTGCGAGCCATGGGATGAATAGCGATAGCTTGATTCATCACGAAATTGCCATGCACCTAAATTGACACCCGAGTTGAGGGTGGCATAGAAATTCTCATTATTTCTCTTCTCGTGTTTCTTCTCTTTATAACTGTAATAGTTTGTATTATAAGAAAAAATAATGGCTGGCACGCCATGTTGCCACAAGCTGGGATCGACATAACCAGATTCAGATTGTTTAATTGATACTTGTGGAACAGTAATGTTTAGTCGCAACTCACTGATTTTAAATTGGTAATGTAGGTTGGGTGCCAGTGAGCTGAGTTGAACATATGCGTTATCTTCAGTCTGATCTGTTTGGTTAGGTGTGGTTTTTAAGCCGAGCTTAGGGACATCACTTTGCGCAATGCTGATTTGCTTACCATTATCTTCAACATTGATGTCAAACTGTCCTTTCCAAACCTGATTAACATAGATGTCCGCAAGCTGTTTGCCAGCTGGAGTTTGTCCATCAGAATAGAAACGAGAAATATCTCCTTTTGCAGATTCACCCACCAAAAGGGAGGTATCAAATTCATCTGCAAATGCATTTTTTAGATAAGTCTGTAGCCCTATTAAAATAAGGATGTAGAGATAATTTTCTTTTTTCATGATGGTTTCTTCTGTTAAAGCTGAAGGTTTTTAGATTTGAAAACACCATAATCATCAACATAAGTCAGAATAAGATTGCTACCTTTTAACTGCTTTTTTAACGGCAGAGTTTTGGATGTGTGTGGTGGAACCATCTCGGAATCAACAAGCGCTGTTTTTTTATCTTCAGGCGTTGTAATAGCAGCGATTGTAAAGTGGTATTGGGAGTTATTATTCACGACAATACCGTTATTATTTAGTTGGTAACTAATATTGTCCGTGATATTTTCAGGTGATTCAGTTAATCCCGTAGGTCGATAAAATAACTTTATTCTTGAACGTGCCGCTAATTGAATTCCATTTTTCCCTTTCATTGAATCAGGTGCTTTAGGAATATCTAGGACATTTAAATAAAAAACACTTTCAACATTATCTGGGAGTTTTCTATCTGTTTTTTTGATTTTTAATTGTTGCCCTTGTAAACCCTCTATTTTGATAATGGGAGGATAAAGATAAAAAGGTGCGTCTGAATTTTCAGGCGTTGAGTTTATATTGCCATCATCAATCCAAGATTGAACTAATGATGGTGTTTTACTGTTATTAGTTAATTGAATAGACATGCTTTGTGCAGCTTCCGGATATATAATCCTTGTTCCTGTAATAATAACGTTTGAAAATGTTTCTTTAGAAAAGAATAAAAGAAGTAAGAATAATAATTTTATTTTCATAATAAATTCTCACTAAAAGCTAGGCTCAGAGGAACCTAGCTTGAGTTTATTGTTATAGATATGAAACGGTATAAATAACGTTTGATTGCAGCGCACCGACAGATGCGGCAGTCGCATTTGTTTTGTAGTAACTCGCAATTAAGTTCAATGTTGCACCCGCAGCTGAAGTGGTATTGGCTGCAGTTAGCTGAGTATCAAAGGTCGTATTTAATGGAATAGCAACAGTTGGTGATCCAGTTTGTGATAAGCTGAAACCTACGTTGCGAGCAACGGTCGGGTCATTTTCGTTCACTGTTGTATTCATTAAATACAGGCCTGAAGGCGAAATATTACTTGAAGAGAAGTGAAGTTTTAATGTTCCTGCTGGTGTACCTCCACCAACAATTGCACAGTTTGAAAAGGTAAGCCCAAAGGCTTTTTGGTTTTTTGTAATAACTGTACTTGCCGTTGTTCCTGCATCAGAAGATATAATCGGATCTAAAGCAATCGACATATCAGCGCTGTTATTACCATTAATCGTACAGGTAGTATCACTAATTGCACCGGAGAAAGAAATAATACCTCCAGGGCTATTTGTGGCAGCAATTACTGAGCCAGATAACACGGATAAGGACAGTATTGATAGAGAAAGTATATGTCTAGGCATAATTAACCCCATCGAGGTTCTCGATTAATTAAAATAAGTGATTTTTTTTCGCTAACCAGAATTGACTAGCTTTTTAAGCTTAGACAAGGTTTAAAGATCTTCAAGATATGTAAAGTGGAATTATCAGGTTTATAAAACCAATGATTTTAAATTTTCAGATTAAAAAACTGATTTTTTTATTTTTAATTATCTTATGTACTATTTTCTTGCTTGTAATGAGTGATGTTACTTAGTTAAGTATAGATAATATAAGGAAGATTTTGTTTCTTGGTTTTTTTCTATTTTATTTTTATTCTGGCATTTTTTGTTTTTATTTATCTTCAGTATTTAAACAGGTAAAAAGAGTATTTTGCTTTTCTTATATTTTTGTTTAATTAATTAAAAATTTATTGAGTGATTAGTCTTGTTAATTATGTGGTCAATTTTTGACGGGGTTCTTTTCAATTTAACTGCACATTGAGTTGTGGGGTTCAAAAAATTAGTTCAAAAAAAGAGAGCATAAACGCTATTTTTGAATAAGAAATAGTGCATTAAAAATAACTAAAATTACCTTGATATAGATGAATAAAATGAAAATTAAAACAATTCTCATTTCTGATTTTTGAACCATAATGATAAGTAACATAACGTAGAGAGATGGGGTGCAAAATGGTCGGACTTTTCAATCGTTGTTTGTCACATGAAGACGCAGGAAAATTGCTGTTGCGCTTAGCGGTGGGCGGATTAATGCTATTTCATGGAATGAGCAAGTTGCTAACAGGTGCGAGTGGCATCAAAGGGTTGTTAGCCTCTTATGGTTTACCTGAATTTATTGCTTACGGCACAATTTTGGGTGAAGTGGTTGCCCCTATTTTCATTGTGTTGGGTATTTTAACCCGACCATCCGCGTTGTTAGTGGCGTTCACGATGGTTGTTGCATGGTTAATGGTGGGGTTAGATAAAACGTTCTTACTGGATAAAACAGGGGCATGGGCGATTGAGAGCATCGTTTATTTCTTTGTGAGTGCGCTAGCGATTGCTTTGCTGGGTGCTGGGAAATATTCCGTGGTAAAAAGTGAGAATTGGCGATAAATAACGTGAAATAGTGAAAAGGGCATCGAAATCGATGCCCTTTGTTTGATAATGAAAAATGCTATTTAGCACTAAATTTTAAGATGGTTTTCTGTAAGAACGTATCTAACAGGCGACTATCTCTACAAGACGGCTCTGGAAATTGATAGCGTTCCATGTTGTCTATCGTTTCCTGGATTAATGCATCAATAGCGGGTCTGCGCGTACCATAAAGGCTTTCTTTGCCTCGACCTTTTATCTCTAGCAGCGTATTAATTTCTGCTAATACATCCTTTTGGCTAACACATGCCGCGACTAAATCACTAAAAGCCATCGGTGGCATATTTTTATGGTTCTCTATCCATCGCAAGGCTAATACGGATCGTAAGATATAAAAGTATTTTTTTAATCTCACTTCTTCGCCCTTAAAATCAGTGTGTAAGTTTCTTTTACTGATAGAAAGGTAGTGATAACGCGCTTTTAACGGCGAGTAAAATTGTTCAGCCAGTGATTCTAACTGAGCAAAAAAGCCCTCATCTTTATGATAAACAATCGGTGATTGTAACCATTCAATTAATGCGGGGTTGGAATTACGCATCAGTTTTAAGGCTTTTGATAATTCCCAGCCCGATACATCTAGCTCGTCGTCAATCGGCTTTTCTATCACATCACGCTTTCTGTCGAGTGTGAGATACCACTCGAGTGTATGCACATAGATAAAGCGCACATCATAATCGCTGTCTTGCGAGGCAAATCCCCAGCCACGACTACCGGATTCACAGGCAAATAATATTTTGACTTGGTGAGAGCGTTCTATCTCGCTTAATGTTTCACGTATCCTTTCTTGCATAAGCATGGATACGCCATCACTTATTTTTTCCATGCTGCTATTTTCCATTTGAATTCCTAATTGGGGAAAATTACCCCTTCACACATACCACTTGGCGTAGCGTATGCACAATTTCTACTAGCGACGATTGGGCTGCCATAACTGCATCAATGTCTTTATAAGCCATTGGAATTTCATCAATCACATCGCTATCTTTTCGGCATTCAACATGCGCCGTCGCTATCTTTTGGTCGCTCACTGAAAAACGTTTTTTAGCCTCTGTTCGGCTCATTACACGTCCTGCGCCGTGGCTACATGAACAAAAACTCTCTTCGTTTCCTAGACCGCGAACAATAAAGCTTTTGGCTCCCATTGAACCTGGAATAATCCCCATTTGCCCTTTTTGGGCAGATACCGCCCCTTTTCGGGTTACTAGGATCTCTTCACCAAAATGTTGCTCTTTCTGCACATAGTTATGGTGGCAGTTTACGGCTTCTTGTTGCGTCATAAACGGTTTGGTGATTTCTTTCGATAGCGCTTCCAGTACGCGGTGCATCATCACTTCACGGTTATGGCGAGCAAAATCCTGCGCCCAACCTACGGCTTCCATATAGTCGTTAAAATATTGGCTTCCTTCTTGGAAGTACGCCAAATCACGGTCTGGCAAGTTGGCGATATGCTGCTGCATATCTTTTTGCGCTAAGGTAATAAACAAGTTACCAATCGCATTTCCCACACCGCGAGACCCGCTATGTAGCATCACCCAAACGCGGTCTTGCTCATCCAAACACAGCTCAATAAAGTGGTTTCCCGTTCCCAGCGTTCCTAAGTGATTGTAATGGTTAGTTCCACGCAGTTTTGGGTATTTATCGCAGATGCGTTTGAACTTTTCATCCAGTTGCGCCCAGTGGGTATCCACAATATCAGGGGCGCGATGCCAAGCGCCTTTATCTCGACCATGTCGATGGGTGGTTCGTCCGTGAGGTACCGCCGCTTCAATGGCAAAACGGATATTTTGCAGGCTATCTGGCAAATCCGATGCAGTTAATGATGTACGCACTGCAATCATCCCACACCCGATATCCACACCAACCGCCGCAGGGATAATCGCTCCTTTAGTTGGGATCACGCTCCCAATGGTGGAGCCTTTACCGACATGCACATCTGGCATCACTGCTAGGTGTTTAAAGATAAACGGCATTTTTGCCGTGTTTTGCAACTGGGTCACTGCTGCAGGATCAACTGGAACTCCGTGAGTCCACATTTTTACTGGCGCACTATTGGGTTGCATGATTTGGTTAAAGTTATTGTTATTCATTGTTATTCCTTAATTTTTACCAATCCGTTTAATACTTGATCCAATCCACCGTAAACGGAAATTTGGTCGATTCGATGTGCAATACTTTCTAAGGTTTCGAGCTCTTTTAAACGCAAGGCAACGGGATTGTTTTCCATCACTTTGGCAGTATTTAACAGTGAGCGCGTGGCAGCGGTTTCTTCGCGGCGACGGATCACGTTGGCTTGCGCCGATTTTTCGGCTTCTACAACCTGAGACAATATGGTGCGCATGTCTCCTGGTAAAATAATGTCTTTCACGCCAATGCTATCGATTTCTAAACCGAAGGTGAGGGAGGTTTGTACCACATGCTCCATCATCAGTTGGTCGATTAACTGCTTGTTTTCCAACAGTTCATCTAAAGTACGTGTGCCGATAATTTCACGCAGGGCAAATTGCAGCTCGCGATATAAATAATCCACTGGTTGGCTCAATTTGGATAACGCCAACAAAATGTCGGCATAGCGCCAGTTTGCCGATAAGTTAACACGCAAAGTGACTTTATCTTTGGTCAAGATTTCCTGGCCGCTAACTTCCAATGCCTGTAACCGCGTATCAAATACGTCAACTTCAGGCTTACGACAAATCTTCCAGTAACCGTAAGTGCCGGGTTGTAAAACTGACTGGATCTCGCCATCCAACTTAAATATACCGACATGCCATGCAGGGACTTGGCTGATTAAGGCCAGATCGGTACCTTTGATGCGTTTTTTACCCGCTAAACGCGCCAGTAATGTTGGGTTGATAACCACATCGTCAGTCAATTGGGTTTCGATGCGTAACGAATTGCCAGTTTTCCAGTACAGGCGGCGCGTTGCGGGCGCTAAAATTTCCGTCAGGCTGTTATGCAAATAAACAAAGCCCATTTCATCATCTGCGAGAGTGATGTTCACGCAGTATTCTTCAATCCAATCAGGATGAAACTGGCGTAAATGCTCAGCAAGTTTCTCTTCAATTGGGTCATTATTCAGTTCAAACATAGAAACCGTCAGTTTATTAAACCAATCATTGAGGCGATGTTCGCCAGCCACGAACAATTGCTTGAAATCGCCTTTGTTTGATGTCAGTGCAATGTATCCCTGTGCCACGTTAATTTTTGTCATTGTTATTTTCCTTTTTATTTATAGAGGTGTTATCGAAATCATCGACGAAGCGATGAGGGAAACAATCGAGCGCCATACGGCTGTCTACTGTTTTGCTCAATGCCCGGTGCGATGACTCGGATAACACTGTGTGGCGAAACGGCAACCACGTTTTATTCATTTGGTTTTGAATGCCGGGACTCGAACCCGATAGCGCATGCTATTACCAGATAGGTCTTACCAACGGCGGAATACAGACCATGAAGTGGGGCTAGCCACCATGTCTGCACCGGTAGAACTGAAGTTCTGACAAATTCCGGTAGTGGACAGTCAGACTATTGCCAGATGCGTGCCAACTTTCTAAAAATGCCATTAAATATTTTTAATTAATTGATAATTAACATTTAATTATTTTTGTGATTTTTTCGGTGCCATTGTTGAACGGAGTGAATTATGCTTATTTATATATTTTTATATCTCAACTTATAAATATTTATAAATATGAATCAAAAAAGAAAAGTGGTTATTGGCGTATTGGGTACCGTGCTCGACCGTCGTGGTAAAAAAGCCAATCGCTGGAAAAAATGGCGCCCTACTGTGGGACTGTGCCAACAAGTAGATTTAGATATTCACCGTTTTGAGCTTATCCATCAGGTGAACGATTACTCGCTAGCGTGTCGCGTGAAAGAGGATATTGAGCAGGCATCACCAAAAACGGAGGTAGTGCTGCGTGAGGTGGATATTGCGGATCCATGGGATTTTGAAGAGGTCTACACTTCATTGCTGGATTTTTCTGCGGACTACCCTTTTGATACGGAAAACGAAGAGTATTTGGTGCATATCACCACGGGCACCCACGTGGTACAAATCTGTTGGTTCTTGCTAACTGAAGCCCATTATTTGCCCGCAAAATTGATCCAAACTTCACCGACTCGTGGGGAGCGGGAAACCGATCCGGTGGGTATGTATGCGGAAATTGACCTCGATTTAAGCTGTTATGCGCAGATCACCAGCCGCTTTGAAAGCCAGCAACAGACTCAGTTGGCGTTCTTAAAGGCGGGTATCGCCACCCGTAATCGGGCGTTTAATACCATGATTGAGCAGATTGAGCGCGTGGCACTGCGTTCTAAAGCACCGATTTTGCTCAATGGCCCTACGGGTGCAGGGAAATCTTTTCTCGCTCGGCGAATTTATCAATTGCGCCAAGGACGCCACCAAGTTAAAGGGCGTTTTGTGGAGATCAACTGCGCCACTTTGCGTGGTGATAATGCAATGTCTACGTTATTTGGGCATGTGAAGGGTGCATTTACGGGAGCGCTTAATCCACGCCAAGGGCTATTGAAAGAAGCTGATGGCGGAATTTTATTTTTGGATGAAATTGCCGAATTGGGTCTTGATGAGCAAGCAATGCTATTGAAAGCCATTGAAGAAAAAAGCTTTTTTCCATTCGGGTCAGACAGTGAAATTCAAAGCGATTTCCAGTTGATTGCAGGAACCCATCGCAACCTTGCCGAGTGGGTGGAAGAGGGGAAATTCCGCGAAGATTTATTCGCCCGTATTAATATGTGGACATTTGCGTTGCCGGGGCTGGCGGATCGCCGTGAAGATATTGAGCCGAATATCGATTATGAATTGGCAAAATTCTGCCAAGCGGAGCAGAGCCAAATCCGCTTTGATAGAGAAGCTCGTCAACACTATGTTCAGTTTGCTTGCTCCCCTCAAGCCGCATGGCGTGGTAATTTCCGTGAATTAGGTGCTTCAATTTCCCGTATGGCAACCTTCGCGGAACATGGGCGTATCACCCAGTCAGTGGTAGAGGAAGAAATTCAGCGCTTAAGCCAGCAGTGGCAGCCAAAATCTAAGCTACAACTTCCTGAACAAGTGGGGGAAATCGATCTATTTGAGCAGCAGCAGTTGGCCACAGTACTGGATGTGTGCAGGAAATCTTCTTCCTTGTCTGAAGCGGGACGCACACTATTTGCGGTTTCTCGCCAACAGAAAAAGCAACCGAATGATGCAGATAGGCTGCGAAAGTATTTAGCCAAATTTGGGTTGGATTGGGATGGGGTGAAAGCAGGGGCTTGAGGGGGCTAGAACGCTCAATCGCAGAAAATATATAGCCATAAAAAATCCCCGCCGAAGCGGGGATGAGAGCTAATAATCGACAGTACATACTACTGGTAGCGAGTAGTCGGCAGGGACTTCAGGTGTAGGGTAATTAACTTTATCATCAAATATATATCCACTATTACTATCTATCCAGTGTCTCTGCGCATATATAGACGCATTCATGAGTAGATTTAGTTTTCTTGAAGGGGTTTTATATAAGCCTTTTACTTCATCTATTGTGGCAAGTCTGCCCCCCTCGTTTTTGCATAATTGATCAACAATGTGTTGGTTTTTAGTTGTATCCTTTGAACTGTAGATAAATTTATCTATTGTTATCGTTGCGCGTATTGCCTTAAGTTGATGGGTATTGTTTTTCGGTCTAGCGATTAACGTTATGACATTTTCTTGAGGTTTTGGTTTTCCCTTTATATAAAGTGAGGAAGTGCTATTAATACCTATCACGTCAGGATAGCTGTTCTCCCATGTATAATCAGAATAATCATCATTTTGGTAACCAAACTTAATAAATTGTTGGTTAGTCACTGAATTGAGAGGGTAATTAATATTTTGGAAAGAATAGAAATAGATATCAATTTCTTGTTTCGTTCCTACATAACCAATTGAATTAGAATCAAGAGTGACAATGACTTTACCTTCACTTGAGTTTGATATAGTGGCGGTATATATACCGGATGCCGAAGTTTCCTTCATAACCGTGTTACCAAAGGCACTATTACTAATGGTGAGCGTTGGATTTATACCGGAAATTGGAGTGTTATTTTGGTCAATCAATTTTAAGGTGATTGTTGCTTTATCTTTACCATTACCTTCAACTGAATCGGTATCAATAGAGAGTTCGCTTTTCCCGTTGCCAAAAACAGGTGGAAGCGCTTTGATAATGATCTCTTTTTTAGCCGTTGTTTTGGCTGAATTACTGATATTCACGGTTAAGGTATGCTTGCCAGCTTTATCAAACTTAATATCGGTTGAGTAGTTTCCGTGCTTATCATCGTGCCAGGCTAATGAAGATAAAGCCTGTTTATCACTCGATAAAGTAATATCACTTGGATTGACATCAATAACATCGAAATCATACTTATCTTGTAATTTGAGTGTTAATTTAACGGTATCTCCAGCATCCGAGGTATCTAAAATGTCTATCTTAATGCTATCAACATTTTCTGCACCTTTAGGCGCCGTCAATTCAATATCGATAGATTTTGGCAAACGGTTACCATTAACGACCACGTCTAACTGATGTTTGCCGACTTTGGTCGATAACCAATTTGCAGTGTATTGCCCCTGAGAATTTTCGGTCCACGTGATATTTTCTACTTGGCCGTTATTGGTTAATTGAATGTCTTGGCTTACAACATGCTTGACCTCGTTACCGAACTTATCTTTCAGTTGCAATATGAGTGGCGTATTTGCCCCTAGTCTGGCCGCTGCTGACATATTTAACTCAACTCTCGCCACATGTTTGGCACCCTCTAGTGGCTTCACATCAATGTTGATATTTTTTGTTTGGCTATTCACATCAACTGATAAAGTGTGTTTTTTCACTTTTTCTAATGTGACGCTAGCCGTATAAACACTCTCATGTGACGGTGATTTTACCCACGATGCGGTAGTGGTAATGGTGTTATCGGTATTTTTGAACTTAATATCGCTCGGTTTAACATCGGACACTTCATTGCCATAGCTATCCAGTAAGGTCAGAGTTAACGAGGTACTTTCACCTGCATTAATTGACGTTTCTGTCGTGGCTAATTGAATCGCTTTAACATGGCTAGTGCCTTTTAATGCTTTTACTGTGATTTCGTTTGTATCGGCATTTTTCTTATTAACTGTCGCAGTTAATGTATGTTTACCGACTTTGGTTAATGGTAAGGCAGTTTTATACACGCCTGTAGATGTCATTTGCCAAACAATCTTGCTGCTGTTGATCGTTTCTACTGAATGGCTATCTTTTAAGGCAATATCAGCCCCCTTGACGTCAGCCACTAAGTTGCCATATTGGTCTTTCAGCACTAACGTTAATTCAACCTTTTCACCTGCATTAAACGCATCGGCATTTGCGGTCATTTGTGCAGTGTTCACCACGTTTGCTCCTCTTGGCGCGGTCACATCTACAGCTTTAATCGGGGTCGATTGATTATTTACCAAAGCTTTAAATTGGTAATTTCCAGCAGTATCTAAGCGAATTTTAGTGGTATAAATGCCATCTTGAGAATGAGCCCATGTAGCGACGGTTGGTTTCCCATTGTTGCTAAGTTGAATATCCTTCGTATCGACATCAATAACACCGTTATTAACAATATCCGTTAAGGTTAATGTCAATATCACTTCTTTACCTGCCTCAATGGTACTTACATTGGTTTCAAGTGTGGTTTTATGGATATGATTCGCGCCTTTGGCTGGGGTAACAGTTAGCTCAAGTTTATTGCTGAGTATTTTATCTGCCATTACAGCAATAGATTGCTTATCTAGCTTGTCCATGGTGAGGTCTTGGGTGTATAGACCACTGCTGAGTTCTTTCCAAGCAGAAGCTGAATGTAAATTGGTTAATAATTTCAATGAGCCAGCTGCGCCCGTCAGTGGGTTATCGAACTTATCTTTTAGTTCGACACTAAGAGTGACTTTATCACCTGAATTAACAGTGTGATTTTTAGCATTGTGGGTAATAGAAATCGTCTCTAATGACCCCCTTAACCCGTCTTGAGTATAAGAGGAAATTGGGATCGCTATAGGTGAGTTGACAACCCACTCGGTAGTTTCTGATTGTCCATTGACTTCCACTACTATTTTGTAGCGGTTAGCTTTAGAAGCAGGAAGCTGAGCGGTATATTTATTTGAGGTACTATTTTCTATAAATAGAATATTCTGCTTCTGCCCATTAATTGTCATGCTGATATCGCTGCTGCTGACATTTTTAACCAAGTTTTTATATTGGTCTGTTAAATCAATAGATATTGATGATGGCTGTCCTGCATCACTGTTGGCGATCGGTGCAATAGCGATTGTCTTCACGGCATCTTTACCCGTAGGTGAATTAACGATGACATTGGTTGTCTCTGTAAACTGACCAATACTTGCCGTTAAACTATGTGTTCTAACCTCACTGAACATGATGCTGGTGGTGTATACGCCATTACCTTGCTCCTGCCATTGGATATTCGATAAGGCCAGCTTGTTATCTTCTAATTTGATATCACTAGACGGGATTTTTACGACACCATTATTGTGTTTATCACGTAACGTGAATGTGAGTGTTGTGCTTTGTCCCGCAGTAATAATCGTAGGCTGGGCATGTAACTCAACAGCGGTCACAGATGCTTTACCTTGTTGAGCTTCAACCGTGACCGAAGTAGGTTGGCTCGCTATAGCGTTCACGGTTGCGGTCAGTGTATCACTGCCCAGCTTGCTTAACTCCAGTGAGGCCGTATAGGTGCCGTTTTGGTTATCTTTCCACGTCACTGTGCCCGTTTGTTGGTGTGCCAGCGTAATTGCCGAAGCCAGACCGGTTAATGGGTTTTTAAAGCTATCTTGAGCCGTGACGGTTAACGCCAAGGTATCGCCAGATTTGAGGTCGGCCAGCGAGCCCGTTGTCAGTTCGACCGTTGCCAGCACTCCTTGCTCACCCGCATTGCCCGTGGTGTTAGCAGGGATTGGTTTTGGTGCTTGTACGGTAATAGTCGCTTGGTTGGAGTCTTTACCGTTGACGGTCACCTGAATATTTTTGCTGCCGCTATGCTGCGCGGGAAGTTCGACTGTGTAGCTGCCATCTGCATTTTGGGTGGCTGGGAGGGTATGTTTTGTTCCGGCAATGGTGACGTCAAGTTGCTTCACGTCGTTGACGACGTTGCCGTTGCTGTCAGTCAGTTTAACCGTCAACGTCAGTGTAGCACCGGCGTTCGGGGTTGTGTTGGTTGGGGTGATCACCACGTTTTGCACGCCCGTGTGACCCGTCAGGTTTACGACATTAAATGCAATCGCCTTGCTGCTCACGGTATTCACTGTTGCCGTCAAGGTATCGTTGCCCAATTTCGTCAGAGGGAGTGAAGCAGTATAGGTACCGTCTTGGTTATCTTTCCACGTCAACGTACCTGTTTGAGCGTGGGTGAGTGCGATCGCCGAAGCCAGACCGGTTAATGGGTTTTTAAAGCTATCTTGAGCCGTGACGGTTAACGCCAGTGCATCACCAGATTTGAGATTGGTGAGGGCGCCGCTGCTTAAAGCCACGCTTGCCAGAACCCCTTGTTCACCTGCCTTGCCCGTGGTGTTAGCAGGGATTGGTTTTGGTGCTTGTACGGTAATAGTCGCTTGGTTGGAGTCTTTACCGTTGACGGTCACCTGAATATTTTTGCTACCGCTATGCTGCGCGGGAAGTTCGACCGTGTAGCTGCCATCCGGATTTTGGGTGGCAGACAGGGGCTGTTTTGTTCCAGCAATCATAACGTCAAGTTGCTTCACGTCGTTGACGACGTTGCCGTTGCTGTCAGTCAGTTTAACCGTCAACGTCAGTGTAGCACCGGCGTTCGGGGTTGTGTTGGTTGGGGTGATCACCACGTTTTGCACGCCCGTGTGACCCGTCAGGTTTACGACATTAAATGCAATCGCCTTGCTGCTCACGGTATTCACTGTTGCCGTCAAGGTATCGTTGCCCAATTTCGTCAGAGGGAGTGAAGCAGTATAGGTACCGTCTTGGTTATCTTTCCACGTCAACGTACCTGTTTGAGCGTGGGTGAGTGCGATCGCCGAAGCCAGACCGGTTAATGGGTTTTTAAAGCTATCTTGAGCCGTGACGGTTAACGCCAGTGCATCACCAGATTTGAGATTGGTGAGGGCGCCGCTGCTTAAAGCCACGCTTGCCAGAACCCCTTGTTCACCTGCCTTGCCCGTGGTGTTAGCAGGGATTGGTTTTGGTGCTTGTACGGTAATAGTCGCTTGGTTGGAGTCTTTACCGTTGACGGTCACCTGAATATTTTTGCTACCGCTATGCTGCGCGGGAAGTTCGACCGTGTAGCTGCCATCCGGATTTTGGGTGGCAGACAGGGGCTGTTTTGTTCCAGCAATCATAACGTCAAGTTGCTTCACGTCGTTGACGACGTTGCCGTTGCTGTCAGTCAGTTTAACCGTCAACGTCAGTGTAGCACCGGCGTTCGGGGTTGTGTTGGTTGGGGTGATCACCACGTTTTGCACGCCCGTGTGACCCGTCAGGTTTACGACATTAAATGCAATCGCCTTGCTGCTCACGGTATTCACTGTTGCCGTCAAGGTATCGTTGCCCAATTTCGTCAGAGGGAGTGAAGCAGTATAGGTACCGTCTTGGTTATCTTTCCACGTCACCGTACCTGTTTGAGCGTGGGTGAGTGCGATCGCCGAAGCCAGACCGGTTAATGGGTTTTTAAAGCTATCTTGAACCGTCACGGTTAACGCCAAGGTATCGCCAGATTTGAGGTCGGCCAGCGAGCCCGTTGTCAGTTCGACCGTTGCCAGCACTCCTTGCTCACCCGCATTGCCATGGATATTCGTTGGCATCGGCGTTGGTGCTTGGACGGTTAAGGTCGCTTGGTTGGAGTCTTTACCGTTGACGGTCACCTGAATATTTTTGCTACCGCTATGCTGCGCGGGAAGTTCGACCGTGTAGCTGCCATCTGCATTTTGCGTGGCTGGGAGGGTATGTTTTGTTCCGGCAATGGTGACGTCAAGTTGCTTCACGTCGTTAACAACGTTGCCGTTCTTGTCGGTCAGTTTTACCGTCAGCGTCGGTATCTCACCGGCGTTCGGGGTGTTATTGGTTGAGGTGATCACCACGTTTTGCACGCCCGCGTGACCTGTCAGGTTCGTAACGTTGACGGTGATTGCTTGGCTGCTCACTTTATTGATGGTGGCAGTCAGGGTATCAGCACCCAGTTTACTTAACACCAGTGAAGCGGTGTAGGTACCATCTTGATTATCTTTCCACGTCACAGTGCCTGTTTGAGCGTGGGTGAGTGCGATCGCCGACGCCAGACCGGTTAATGGGTTTTTAAAGCTATCTTGAACTGTCACGGTTAACGCCAGTGCATCACCAGATTTGAGATTGGTGAGGGCGCCGCTGCTTAAAGCCACGCTTGCCAGAACCCCTTGTTCACCTGCCTTGCCTGTGGTGTTAGCAGGGATTGGTTTTGGTGCTTGTACGGTAATAGTCGCTTGGTTGGAGTCTTTGCCGTTGACGGTGACCTGAATATTTTTGCTGCCACTGTGCTGCGCGGGAAGTTCGACCGTGTAGCTGCCATCCGGATTTTGGGTGGCAGACAGGGGCTGTTTTGTTCCAGCAATCATAACGTCAAGTTGCTTCACGTCGTTGACGACGTTGCCGTTGCTGTCAGTCAGTTTAACCGTCAACGTCAGTGTAGCACCGGCGTTCGGGGTTGTGTTGGTTGGGGTGATCACCACGTTTTGCACGCCCGTGTGACCTGTCAGGTTCGTAACGTTGACGGTGATTGCTTGGCTGCTCACGGTATTCACTGTTGCCGTCAAGGTATCAGCACCCAGTTTACTTAACACCAGTGAAGCGGTGTAGGTACCATCTTGATTATCTTTCCACGTCACAGTGCCTGTTTGAGCGTGGGTGAGTGCGATCGCCGACGCCAGACCGGTTAATGGGTTTTTAAAGCTATCTTGAACTGTCACGGTTAACGCCAGTGCATCACCAGATTTGAGATTGGTGAGGGCGCCGCTGCTTAAAGCCACGCTTGCCAGAACCCCTTGTTCACCTGCCTTGCCTGTGGTGTTAGCAGGGATTGGTTTTGGTGCTTGTACGGTAATAGTCGCTTGGTTGGAGTCTTTGCCGTTGACGGTGACCTGAATATTTTTGCTGCCACTGTGCTGCGCGGGAAGTTCGACCGTGTAGCTGCCATCTGGATTTTGTGTCACTGGCAGGGTATGCGTTTGATTATCGATAATAATATCAAGTTGTTGAACGCCAGTGACGGTATTACCGTTGCCGTCGGTCAGTTCCACTTTTAGTGTTGGCTTATCGCCGGCATTTAATGTCGGATTGATGACGCTTAACGCCACGTGGTCAATTTTTGAAGTGCCGCTATTGTGATATACAGTCAAAACGGTTTTAGGGCTATATATACCGTTAATATTTGCGGTGATATCAAGATCGCCAATGGTGGTTAAGGGGAGGTTGACCACATAGTCACTGTGCCCTTCATCGCGCCAAGCCAGATCTTTTCCTTTCATATTGCCAAGATGAAGATGGTTGAAATCCACATTCTCAATTGCGTTACCAAAGCTATCTTTTAACGTGACGATAATGAGTGGATTATCGCCAGATTTAAAGTTCGTACGGTTAGGATTGATGTCTATGTCAATGCTGGCAATAACACCTAAAGCACCATCAGGACCGCTGCCATCTGTCGAACTTGATTGTATGGTACCCGCTTCGCGTGTCGTGAAGGTTCGTTCAAGGGAGACGATATTGTCCATCGCGACTTGGATAGTGTGCTCGCCGGATTGTAGTCCATAAACTTTCGCAGCATAGGTACCGTTATCGACATCAATGCCCCAAATTGGTGTTGAACTCACCTTTTGATCGATGGTGATGGTTGCGTCATTATTGGCATCAATAATCGGATTGCCTTGATTATCACGTATCTGGAAGACCACTTGGCTTTCTCTGCCTGCGTACACTTCAGGTATTTCTAGAATGGCGATTTGATACGCTTTGCCACTTATAAATTCAACAACTTTTGTTTCACTGTGACCGTTGATAGAGAGAGTCACTTCACTGGCTCCCGCTTTTACGCTGGTTAATGTGACTTCCACAAGGCCGTTTTCGTTTGTTGTGGCTTTATCGACGATTTTTGCATTTGTGGCAGAAAAATTGACTTCGTGGTTGGGGATAGGATTTTTATTCTTATCTGTAATCAGCGCTTTTACTGAATGGGCCGAGATACCATCTGCAATTACCGCGGGACGGGAGACGGTAAAATTATGGACATAGGCCTCCGCTACATCTGGTATGAAAGTGACTTGGGTTTTCACTGGCGGATGATTGCCTGTGTAGACAGTGATTTCATAGGCGCCTGCAATTTGTGAGGTAAATTGCACCTGCGCTTCGCCTTTCGCATTGGTTGTTGTGGTGTATTCCACTGGTTTAGCCACTTTCATCGCCTGCATTTTTTTACGCAGGTCGCGTTGGATATCTGGGCGGGCTGCTGTATTGGCTTTTTGAGCAATTAGCGCGAGTGTGTTGGGTAAGACAAAGACGACTTTTGCGTTGGGTGCGGTATTACCGTGGGGATCTCTGACAATGACGGAGAGACCGTTGATGTCATTACCATTGGCTAACCCTTTTCCATAAAATGTGATATCGCGAGGGTTAATGCTGAGGACGCCAGAATCGGTCACTTCAACCAATGTTTCAGCCACTGGAGAGGTATTTCCGTTTACGTCATAGGCTATTGCACGCAAGCGATAGCGGTTTGCTTTTTGGGCATCTTGTGTGGTTTTGGCGGTCTTATAGGACGGTAAGATCAGAACTGCAGTGTGATCGGTTGAGCTAATTGAACCTCCCGCAGCCAGAAGTTCAGGGGCGTTCCATTCAATATGTTTGAGTGGATATTGGCTGGTGAAGGATTTGACCAATGGGATAGATTGCCCGGTTTCACCTTGAATTTTGGTTGGTAATGACAGGCTCAGCAGCGTTTTCTTTTGGTAATCAAGAATAATGCTGTTATTACGCTCCACAAAGTCATAACGATTCCCCGAGAGGCGACGCGCTTCTGCTACTTTGGTTGGATCTAAATGATGGGCTAGGCTCTTACCAAAAATCCACGTAAATTGAAGTTTGGCTTGAGTTTCGGATCGGTTTTTACTGCCAAACTTATGATTAGCATTCAATGTGAATAATGGGAATGGTGTCCAGTGAGCGCCGATAGTCGCAGCGCTCGGGTTTTTCTGGCGTTGATTTTTTCCAAATAGAGCAACGCTATCACCATAATATTGTTCATATTTTAGGTTTCCGCCCAGTTGTGGATAAGCAGGAAGCCAGCTTTCGATTTGGACATCCCAGCCATGAGCGGGTTTCGCGTTATAATCATGGTTGAGTTCTGGAGCGCTTTTCCATGAGGTTAAGCCCAAATAGCCATTGGCATTAAATTTTAGGTAGTCTTGCCAGTATTCCACGCCTAATCCCGCGCGAGTGTGTGCGTGTGAGATGTCGTGGTCGATAAAAGCGTTAATCCCAATGGTATTTTTTTCATCGAAGTGGCGTAGACCGATCCCATTGTTTGTATGCAATCGCTCATCACTACGGTGAATACTGTGCTGGGTAAATAGCAGGGCTTTGGGATGGTCATACCAAGGGATCAGCCAGTCTAGCTGTGAATTCTTAATGGAGAAATTTTTATCTATATTAATATTGAGCCTGGCATTACCCGCTTTGGATAACCAATTTTCAATTTCTTTAGTAGCTTCACTCGCCACTTTATTGCGAACATAGTTTTGCGCTTTATCCGACAAGTTTTGCTCGTTTTTGTTTTGGGATAGGAATGAACCAAGTGTCTTACTGTATTCGGCGACCAAACGTTCAGTATTATCTTCTGTGACGTTATTTTCACTGGCCAATGATGGTAGGTCGTTGTTATCCAACATTTTTGCATAACTTGGGATAACAGGCATAATGGCTGATGACCAGATGGCCGTGAAGATAACAAAACCGTTAGCTAGCTTTTTTTTAACCGTTAAAGACGTGGAGCTCATTCAATCTATTCCTAATAGTAAAAATTAACGCGGCTATTCTGGAGATGTGAAAAAGTAAGCGCTTGTGAATTAATTGGACTTAAAGTGAAGCCGGATTTGCCTGTTGGAAAAGCTGAGAATTCCATTAATAGAACAGAAATTTCAGCGACGAAAATTACAAGACAAAAATCGTGACGTAAAAATGAAGGCTAGCGATTTTGGAAAAGTTTGGAATTTCGGTTTAATCAATTAAAAACAAAAAGATAGGAATTAATGGGATGGAACTGACTTTTCTCGGAACTAGCGCAGGTGTGCCAACAAAAGATCGCAATGTCACCAGCATGATATTAAATTTAGTCGGTATCCGTAAAAGCTACTGGCTCTTTGACTGTGGCGAAGGGACTCAGCACCGAATCTTAAACAGTCCCTTTAAAACACCCAAAATCGAGAAGATTTTTATTACCCATTTACACGGTGACCATATTTTTGGGTTACCGGGATTACTCTGTAGCCGCTCTATGGGGGGAACGACGGATCCCTTGACGTTATATGGGCCAAAGGGGCTGAAGCAGTATGTGGAAACTGTTTTATCAGTGAGCGACTCCTACATGACTTATCCTCTTGAAATTGTAGAAATTGAAGCGGGTAAGTTATTTGATGATGGGGCGCTAATTGTCACTGCGTATCGGTTGGATCACCGCGTAGAATGTTATGGCTATCGTATTGAAGAACATCCAAAACCGGGGGCGCTAAATGTGCAAAAACTGGAGCAAGATGGGATCCCTCGTGGGCCTTGGATGCAGGCGCTGAAGAAGGGCGAAGTTATTGAGTTAGAAGATGGTCGCACCGTGAATGGAGCCGACTACCTTGGTGAGCCAGTTACAGGTAAAGTGGTCGCGATTTTTGGGGATACTATCCCAACACCAGAAGCGTTGTTGTTGGCTAAAAATGCCGATGTCATGGTGCACGAAACTACGTTAGAAGTGGCGCTAGAAGCGAAAGCTAATGAGCACGGGCACTCTTCAACTCGCCAAGCGGCGCAGCTTGCCAAGCAAGCGGGGGTAAAACGGTTTATCGCGACGCATCTCAGCGGGCGCTATGGCGCAGAGGATATTCCTCGTTTATTGGCGGAGTGCCAAGCCGAATTTCTTGAAACGCAGATAGCGGAAGATTATTTGACGGTTAAAATTTAGTGAGAAAACAAATCGACACGATTTCAAACGTGTCGATTTTGTTCGAATGAATAGTATCAGGTTAGTAAATCACTTTCACAAACCCATTGCGGCAGTAAGCTTCGTATTCATCACTTAGCTGTCGGTTTGTCACAATCACATCAAACTGAGACAATTCGCCCATATTGGCGGTCGCCACTTCATCAAACAGGTTATAAGGCGCTAATAAAATCTTGCGAATCGATTTTTCCATGCCTTTCTTTTTCATCGGTAAATCATCGAGATTATAGCAAGTCACCCCATAGGCGCTGTGAACCCCAGTGGCAGACATAAAGGCTTTTTTGGGATTGATGGAATCGAGTAAAGAGGGCAGCGTAGGGCTGTAAAACGAATCACTTTTGGGGCGATATTCCCCACCACACAGCAGCGCTGTGGCATTTTTTTTCTGGCTCAAGGCGAGAAAAACGTTATGGGAATAACAAATGCCAGTAAAGCTGATTTCTTCAGGGATCAACGCTATCAAGGTGGCCATTTCGATGCCATTGTCGAAAAAGATTACATCATCTTCACTGACCATACTGGCGGCTAAATTAGGGATATACAGCTCTTCAGTTTGATCGGGTGTGAAAACATCGGCATGGGGTTCGTGCGGAGCTAAAGCAGTAGGTTGAGTGACAGAAACAATATAGCCACCAAGCAGTGACATGGGGATAGGGCCTTCGGTGTCCGCATTGAGATCTCGGCGAATGGTCATTTCAGAGACTTCAAGTATTCTCGCGGCTTCTTTAAGATGAATGCGTCCTGAACGTTTAATACATTCACTTAATCGGCGAAGGCGTTCTTTTTGTTTAGTTTCTATCACCCTGCAATCCTTTTTATAATGGCGCGGACGAACCGCGCCCCGTTGTTTAGTAGTCACTTGGAGTGGTATTTTCTCCAGTCACAATAGCGACACTCGCGCTTGCACCAACGCGGTTAGCACCCGCTTCAATCATCTTAATTGCGGTTTCACGCGTACGTACGCCACCGGATGCTTTGACGCCAATTTCATTACCAACCACTTTACGCATTAATGCCACATGATGCTCAGTGGCACCCATTGTACTGAATCCTGTTGAAGTTTTCACAAATCCAACGTTAATTGTGCGGCAAATTTCACAAACCTGTGTAATTTCTTCATCAGTTAACAGGCAAGTTTCGAGGATCACCTTCAGTGTTGCTTTACCACAGGCCGCAAAAACGGCTTCGATATCTTGACGAACGAAGTCTAAATCACCGCTTTTCAGCATACCTACGTTGATGACCATATCCACTTCATCGGCACCACGGCGAACAGCTTCAGCGGCTTCAAACGCTTTAGCCTCTGTTAAACATGCGCCTAATGGGAAACCAACAACACAGCACACCATCACATCGCTATCTTTTAAGCATTCACTTGCCAATGGGACATAACCAGTGTTAACACACACTGAAGCAAAGTGATGTTGAGCCGCTTCTGCACATAACGTTTTGATATCGTTAACTGTTGCGTTGGCAGCCAATAAAGTGTGATCAATATATTTCGCTAAATCTTGCATTTAAACCTTCCTATATGAAGTTTTTCAGAATAGATGTGGAATAGGTAACAAAGAATGAGGAAATGTGGCAGATATAACACTTGATCATTCGTTATTCGAGATCCTAATCACAAATGATATTTTTGCAACATGATAATGTTAGGATTATATCATTATGTGATTTATTTAACACGAGGGACATTATGGATATAGCAGTTATCGGTTCAAACATGGTCGATTTGATCACCTACATTGATCAAATGCCTAAAGAAGGGGAAACCCTCGAAGCCCCAGCCTTCAAAATCGGTTGTGGCGGTAAAGGGGCAAACCAAGCTGTTGCCGCAGCAAAATTAAACTCCAAAGTCATTATGCTCACTAAAGTAGGCGACGATATTTTCGCGGATAACACCATTCGTAATCTTGAGTCTTATGGCATCAATACCCGCTATGTGGAAAAGGTACCGTGTACCTCCAGTGGTGTTGCGCCGATTTTTGTGAATCAAAACTCATCGAACAGCATTTTGATTGTCAAAGGGGCGAATAAGTTTTTATCCCCTGAAGATATCGACCGCGCCGCGGAAGATCTGAAAAAGTGCAAATTGATCGTATTGCAGCTGGAAGTGCAGCTGGAAACGGTTTACCACGCGATTGCCTTTGGTAATAAGCACAACATTCCTGTGTTACTTAATCCAGCGCCAGCACAACGCGCACTGGATTTAGATTACGCATGCCGCTGTGATTTCTTTGTACCGAATGAAACTGAGTTAGAAATTCTGACCAATATGCCAGTAGATACCATGGATAACGTGCGTCGTGCTGCACAATCCCTGTTAGACAAAGGCCTGAAAAACCTGATTGTGACTTTAGGTGATAAAGGTGCGTTATGGATGACTCGTGAAAGCGAACTGTTCATTCCTGCTATCAAAGTGAACGCGATTGATACCAGCGGGGCTGGCGATGCGTTTATTGGTTGCTTCTCTCATTACTATGTTCACACCGGCAATATTGAAGAGGCGATGAAAAAAGCCGTTCTATTTTCAGCCTTTAGCGTTACCGGAAAAGGCACACAATCTTCTTACCCAAGCATCGAGCAGTTCAGTGAGTTTGTACAGTTGAATAATTAGTATTAACCATCTTTCAAGCGCCAGAAGCATTACCTGTACCCACAATATTTGCTCTGAATTTGAATGATGTTGAGCATGACCGGTTGAAATGAAGGTTGCCATTAGAGCAAAAAAGCCCGTTTAACCGGTTAAAAATATTATAAAAACTATTAAGGGTTAATATGAACATCAAAAATATAACTCAGTTACCTGATGGGTACCTGAATAAGACACCTATATTCCAATTTATCCTACTTTCCTGCTTATTCCCGCTTTGGGGATGCGCAGCAGCATTGAACGATATTTTAATCACACAGTTTAAAAGCGTTTTTGAACTCAGTAACTTTGCTTCTGCATTAGTGCAAAGTGCGTTCTACGGTGGTTACTTCTTGATTGCCATTCCTGCTTCTTTGGTTATCAAAAAAACCAGTTATAAATACGCGATTATGATCGGGCTTATTTTGTATATCGCGGGTTGTTCTATGTTCTTCCCTGCGTCTCATATGGCGACTTACACCATGTTCTTGGCGGCGATTTTTGCTATCGCGATTGGTTTAAGCTTCCTTGAAACCGCAGCGAATACCTACAGTTCGATGATTGGTCCAAAACAATACGCGACTCTGCGCCTAAACATCAGCCAAACCTTCTACCCAATCGGTGCCGCTGGTGGGATCTTATTAGGTAAATATTTGGTCTTCTCCGAAGGGGAAAGCCTGCAAAACCAAATGGCGACTATGGATGCGACTCAAATCCATGAATTCCGTTTAGCGATGCTGGAAAACACTCTTGAACCCTACCGTTATATGATCATGGTATTGGTTGTTGTGATGATCTTGTTTTTACTGACTAAATTCCCGAAATGTAAAGTGGCAGAAACGGTGGATCATAAACGTCCTTCTGCACTGGATACCTTAAAATACTTAGCTAAAAACAGCCGCTTTAGAAAAGGGATCATCGCTCAGTTCCTCTATGTGGGAATGCAGGTTGCCGTTTGGTCGTTCACCATCCGTTTAGCACTGGAAATGGGGGATATCAACGAGCGTGATGCCTCTAACTTCATGGTGTACAGCTTTGCTTGTTTCTTTATCGGTAAATTTATTGCCAACATCTTAATGACCCGTTTTAACGCCGATAAAGTCCTGATTATCTATTCCATTATCGGTGTGCTGTTCTTAGTGTATGTGGCTTTTATGCCAAGCTTCACCGCAGTGTATGCGGCAGTATTAGTCAGTATTCTGTTTGGACCATGCTGGGCAACTATCTATGCGGGCACTTTGGAAACCGTCGACAACGAGCATACTGAAATGGCGGGTGCGGTGATTGTCATGGCGATTGTTGGTGCGGCTGTTGTACCTGCAATCCAAGGCTATGTCGCGGATATCACTCACTCCCTGCAACTCTCTTTCTTAGTTTCCATGCTGTGCTTTGTGTACGTAGGCATTTACTTCGTTGGCGAACGTCGCTTTAAAGCAAAACAAGAAGCCAAATAATAGACTGCAATTCAGGGTAGGCGCTACGCCTACCCCTCTTTACCTCAAACCGTGAGTATGACAATGAACACAATTATCCCGTTACATAAACGCTTATTTACGGAAAAACCGACCTTAGTTTTGAAAAATAGCCAGTTTTCCGTTTCCGCATTTGTCTATCAATCTGGTGTGCAAGGATTGCGTGTTGAAAACTCGCAGGGGCACTTAACCATTTTGCCATTTTTGGGGCAGATGATTTGGGATGCTGAGTTTTGCGGGCAAAATCTGAAAATGGAAAATATGTTTTCAGAACCTAAGCCTGTTCCAACCGTGATTGAAACCTATGGTTGCTTCGCCTTCCATTCTGGAATAATCAGTAATGGTTGCCCATCGCCAGAAGATAATCACCCATTACACGGGGAAATGCCCTGTGCACCAATGGATAGCGCATGGCTTGAATTGACTGAAACTAGCCTTAAAGTGTGCGGTGAATATGAGTATGTGATGGGCTTTGGCCACCATTATCGTGCCGCGCCATCAGTACAATTAAATGCGGATAGTGCACTGTTTGATATCCATATGTCCGTCACTAACTTGGCATCCGTACCAATGCCGCTTCAATATATGTGCCACATGAACTACGCCTATGTGGACGACGCCACGTTAACGCAGAATATCCCTGAGCAGGCGATTAAGCTGCGTGAATCCATTCCTGGGCATGTGCATCCAACCCAAAAATGGCTCGATTTTAACCAAGCGCTCAAGTCAGGCGAGGTGACGCTGAATCAGCTAAATCAACCGCAAATGTGTGACCCTGAAATTGTCTTCTTTATGGACAATCTGAGCCAATATACTGCAAATCCTGAATTTAAGATGACTTCACCAGCAGGCAATACCTTTGTGACTCGTTTTAAAGCCAATGAGCTGAATTATGCGACTCGCTGGATTTTATATAATGGCGATCAAAAAGTGGGGGCATTTGTGTTACCAGCAACCTGCCGCCCAGAAGGGTTTATTGCTGCTAAAAATAACCAAACACTGATTTGGTTGGCGGCGGGAGAAAATCGCCAATTTACCGTGACGACAGGCGTCGAACAGTAAATTTTGTTTTTGAGTTTTTATGAGGCTGCCAATGTGCAGCCTTTTATTCATATTGCTGGCATTCTTCTTGTAGGTCATCGAGCACGCTCTGAGCATCAAATATTGGGGTACCCTTGCCATTGGGTAGCATCATAATGGCCGTTTTAATATTGGCGCTCGCCATGTCAGGTAATATTTCCGTCATTAAATGTTCCAATGTCATAGGAAGTGGGGAACATCCGGCCCATTCATCGGTTAAGCATAATTCGGCATACTCTTTTGCGACCCATAACGGTAAAAACAAACACGGGCTATCATCTTGAGCCGTGACTAAACCCTCATGATTACCCAATGTCCATACTTGCTCCCAATCCGCAACCTTGCCGATAAAATAGTCATATCGTTGATGAGGATTCAGTAGTAGAACATTTTGGATTTCTTGTTTTTTAGGTGAAAAATAGACACTGTTCATTATTAGACTACCTGAAAAGTAATTGATAATTATTGAGAAAATTAAATGAATAATTGATATCTTAGCAGTTATTCACTCACTATTTAGAGTGTTATATTTTACACAGCAAATTAGTTTTCAATGTCAGTTTAGGGCAATAGACATGATAGAAGCATTACTTGAAAAATATGCCATTGGCATGACCATCATTGCCGTCTGTTTAGCGTTGTATTTGCTTTTTGAAGTTTTACACAAGCGGCATAAACATAAGCGAAAAAGCATTTTGGTGCATGTGATCCAAACCATGGTGCTGTGCGTGATGGTGTTAGTGGCGGCTCAATCGGTGGATATGGCAGCCAGTGACTTTGATTTAACCTTTATTTCAACACCACTGATTAATTTAGTCGCTATATCGGTGATCGCATTGATCATCACGCGAAAATTCTTCCAATTGGTTAACCGCCTAGAGAAGAAACAGATTAAAAAAGGCAGCGATCCAACTTCTGCGAGGATTATTGCGCGCGTATTTAAGACTGCGGTCATCGTCATCATTATGCTGTTATTTGGCGAACATTTTGGCATGAGTTTGTCAGGATTAATGGCATTTGGGGGCATTGGCGGCATTGCCATCGGTATGGCGGGTAAAGATATTCTGAGTAACTTTTTCTCAGGGATCATGCTCTATTTCGACCGCCCGTTTAATATTGGGGATTGGGTCAGTTCGCCAGATAGAAATATTGAAGGGACAGTCGTCGAGATTGGCTGGCGGATCACCAAGATTGTCACGTTTGACCATCGCCCGCTCTATATTCCTAACTCACTGTTTTCTTCCATTAGCGTTGAAAATCCAGGGCGCATGACCAACCGACGAATTAAAACGGAAATCGGTTTACGCTATGAAGATTCCGACAAAGTTAGCGCGATTGTGGAAGATATTCGCACCATGCTGAAGCAAGATGAAAATATCGATACAGGGCAAACCTTGCTGGTCTATTTCGATGCGTTTGCGGATTCCTCCCTGAATATTATGGTGTACTGCTTTACGAAAACCACCGTATGGGCTGAATGGCTGGATGCACAGCAAGCGGTCTATTTGAAAATTATTGAGATAGTTAAGCGTCACAATGCGGACTTTGCATATCCATCTCAAACCCTGTATGTGGAAAGAAACAAGTAACCTCGTCGTCCTCGAAAATTAACCGACTGATCCACTGTCATTATTGTTTGTTTCGGTCGGTTAATCTGCAAATAATCTATTTTTTATGGTTTATGACTAAAAAGCCGGTGAGGTTATCCGGAAATTTTTATACTATTAACCAGTGAGTTATAAAAAATATTCACCCTAGGCAAAACTGAATAATTTTGCATTAATTCTGACTATTTCAATCTCAGTATCTATCAAGTATATTGAGCCCCTCTTTACCTCAGCTAACCAAGAGCCAGACTGCTATGAAGAAAATCAATGTGGCATGTAGCCAGGGGGTCGCTATCTATTTTACGGGTCAATTCCAGTGGGTAGATATTCGCGATGCACAGTTAAATAATATCGCTGCGGTTGTGCTCTCAGAACAAGATGCCAACCAAGGGCTGTGGAAGAGAGTTGCAGACAGTAAACTCAGTATTCCGCTGTTTGTCATTAGTGACAAGCAGCTACCAGACAATGCACCAACGCCTGACTATTTGACCGCATTATTACCGCCAGCGCCTGCTGCGCGTGAAGAGAATAGCCGCCAATTACGGGATGCTGCAAACCAATACCTTGAACAGTTATTACCGCCATTCTTTGCGCGAATGATGGATTATGCTGTGGGTCATAATGTGACGTTTGCCTGCCCCGGGCACCAAGGCGGACAATTTTTCCGTCGTCATCCAACGGGCGAACAGTTCTACCAATTCTACGGTGAAAACCTCTTTCGCACCGATTTGTGTAACGCCGATGTGGCGATGGGGGATTTGCTGATCCACGAAGGGGCAGCCAAAGAAGCGCAAAAATTTGCGGCGAAAGTGTTCAATGCAGATAAAACCTACTTTGTGCTTAATGGTACGTCGTCATCCAATAAAGTGGTGCTGAATGCCTTATTAACACCCGGTGATTTAGTGTTGTTTGACCGCAATAACCATAAATCTAACCATCATGGCGCCCTGATCCAAGCGGGGGCAACACCCGTTTATCTAGAAACGGCACGTAACCCATTTGGTTTTATTGGCGGGATTGATGCCCACTGTTTTACTGAAGAATACTTAAGAAACGCGGTGAGCGAAGTGATGCCTGAAAAAGCACAGGCAGAAAAACCGTTCCGCCTTGCTGTGATCCAGCTCGGGACATATGACGGCACGGTCTACAACGCGAGACAAGTGGTGGATAAGATAGGGCATCTTTGCGAATACATTCTGTTTGATTCCGCGTGGGTGGGTTACGAACAGTTTATTCCGATGATGCGCCAATGCTCGCCGTTACTGCTGGAACTGAATGAGAATGACCCCGGTATTATGGTGACTCAATCGGTTCACAAACAGTTAGCGGGCTTTTCCCAAGCGTCACAGATCCATAAAAAAGATAATCATATCAAAGGCCAAGAGCGCTTTGTTTCCCATAAGAAACTGAATAACGCGTTTATGATGCACGCCTCTACCAGCCCGTTTTACCCGCTGTTTGCTTCATTGGATGTGAATGCGCGTATGCACCAAGGGGAAGCGGGGGAAATGATGTGGATGGAGTGTGTGAGGCAAGGGATTGAAGTTAGAAAATCCATTATTAAACACTGCCGTCACTTTAGACCGTTTGTGCCAGAGTTAGTGGATGGCAAGCCGTGGCATGAATACCCAACCGAGCAAATTGCGTCGGAACAGCGTTTCTTTAATTTTATTCCGAAAGAGCATTGGCATGCGTTTGATGGCTACGCGCAGGATCAATATTTCGTTGACCCTTGCAAGCTGATGCTGACGACGCCGGGGATTGATGTTGAAAGCGGGGAGTATGAGTCTTTTGGGGTTCCTGCCACGATTTTGGCGCATTTTCTGCGTGAGCACGGCGTGATCCCAGAAAAATGTGATTTGAACTCCATCTTGTTCTTGTTAACCCCAGCGGAATCACGTGAAAAGCTCGAACTGCTGGTTTCTCATTTAGTGCGTTTCGAGCAGCTTCTGGATGAAGATGCGTTATTTGAAGACGTATTGCCGTCAGTGTATCAGCGTTATCAGGAACAGTATCAAGGGTATACTCTGCGTCGATTATGCCAAGAAATGCATCAATTAAGCGTGGATTTTAATATTAAACAGCTGCAAAAAGAGATGTTCCGTAAGGCGCATTTCCCAGTAGTGAAAATGAATCCGCAGCAGGCACACCTAGAGTTTATTCGTGGCAATGTGGAGTTACTGCCGCTGGATGAACTAGAAGGGCGTATTGCCGCAGAAGGGGCGTTGCCTTATCCGCCGGGCGTGCTGTGTGTGGTGCCGGGTGAAGTGTGGTCAGAGCCTGTTCTTCAGTATTTTAAAGCGCTGGAAGCGGGAATTAATGCCTTGCCGGGTTTTGCACCTGAGCTGCAAGGGGTCTATATTTCGAAAAATGAAAATGGGCCAAAACGCGTGTATGCGCATGTTTTGAAATAAATTTCCTCGTATTCAGACATCAAGCATAGATTTTGCCGAATGAGATAGCTAAATTGGGATCCGCGAAATGTGGATCCCGATTGACGATAAGGCAACCCTATGACGAAAAAGATTATTTTAGACTGTGACCCAGGGCATGACGATGCCATCGCTATGCTACTGGCTTACGGTAATCCAGACATCGATTTACTCGCCGTCACCACGGTTGCAGGCAACCAAACTCTCGAAAAAGTCACCCGTAATGCCCGTGCCATTGCTGAAATGGCGAATATTCGCGGTATTCCTTTTGCAGCAGGCTCTGCGCGCCCATTAGTGCGTGAAGTGGAAGTGGCACCCGATATCCATGGAGATTCTGGGTTGGATGGCCCTGAGCTTCCAACACCAACGTTAGCGTTGGATGAACGCCATGGGGTGAATTTGATCATCGATACGATCATGTCCCACCCACCAAAAACCGTTACCTTAGTGCCTACGGGGGCGCTGACCAATATCGCATTAGCCGCAAGGTTAGAACCTCGGATTGTGGAGCGCGTGAAGGAAGTGGTGTTGATGGGAGGGGGCTACCATGTGGGCAATTGGAGCCCAGTCGCGGAATTTAATATCAAAATAGACCCTGAAGCGGCGCATATCGTTTTTAATGAAAAGTGGCCGTTAACCATGGTCGGTTTGGATCTCACTAACCAAGCATTGGCAACGCCAGATGTTGTGGCGAAAATTGCTGAAATAGACACGAAATGCTCAAAATTTGTCGTCGAATTGCTGGATTTCTTCGGCAAAATGTATAAACAGGCTCAGGGTTTTGATGCGCCTCCGGTGCATGATCCTTGTGCCGTTGCCTACGTGATTGACCCGTCAGTGATGACTACCCAGAAAGTCCCTGTGGACATCGAATTAACGGGAACGCTGACTCTCGGTATGACGGTGGCAGATTTTCGCCATCCAGCACCAGCGGATTGCCATACGCAGGTTGCCGTGAAATTAGACCGCGATAAGTTTTGGCAGATGGTCATCGACGCACTGAAGAATATTGGTTAATGGAATCGTATTTAACATGAATAGTGAATTAGAACAGATGCCTTACGAGGCATTAATTGAACGCAGCATGAATTCCCTGCAATTGAAAAACCAGTTCCATTGCGATAATTGGAAACTGGATGAAGCCAGTTGGTCGGTGGATCAAGATGAAGGTACCATTATTTTCCATGCACCGGACAATATAATGGTGACGGCACCCGTGCAAATCGTTGGGACTTATGACCAAAATGTCGGGAGCTGGATGTGGGGCTGGGCGAATAGCTCTATTGACCCATCATTAATGCGAGATGCGATTGTGGTTAAAGCCTACGGCGAGCGCCAAGATAATAGCTTGCTGACTTCCCGAGTGAGCGATATCGAAGAGTATGATGCATGGCAGTTGGCGGCATTGGCTTGTGAGTTAAATGAGCAACAAGGTGTTTATCGCGGCGTTGCTGGTAGTACTCTGATTTTTATGACATTCGGTCAAATTTCCCTTCAAAAAATCTAAGCTATAAACGCCTTTTTTATTGTTGATAAAAAGGGCGTCACTAACTCCTCAAAAACGACTTGCACAGTTTATTATGGCAATAGTTTATTATGACAAAAGAAAGCCAGCTGTTAAAATGCGGCTTTCTTTTGCTATTTCACAACAGCATAAGCCTTAAATTCGATATCAACGCCAAAAGACCAACATGCAACAAAATCAAACGATAGAACAAAATACACCATCAACAACAGATGGTTACAAAAATCTTAACCGCTTCTCGGTTGCGCCTATGCTCGATTGGACCGACCGTCATTGCCGTTATTTCCATCGCTTATTAACGAAAAATACGTTGCTGTACACCGAAATGGTGACGACGGGTGCGATCATTTATGGCAAAGGCGACTATCTTGCTTATAGCGAAGAAGAGCATCCGGTTTCCTTGCAATTGGGTGGCAGTGATCCTGCGGCTTTAGCGCAATGCGCAAAATTAGCGCAAGAACGTGGCTACGATGAAATCAACCTGAACGTCGGTTGCCCATCAGACCGCGTACAGAACGGACGCTTTGGTGCGTGTTTAATGGCAGATGCTCAACTGGTCGCAGATTGTGTCAAAGCGATGCGTGATGTGGTGTCTATCCCTGTGACGGTGAAAACGCGTATTGGGATTGATGAGCAAGATAGCTACGAATTTTTATGCGAATTCATTGATACCGTCTCCACAAAAGGGGACTGCGACATGTTTATTATCCATGCTCGCAAGGCGTGGTTATCTGGATTAAGCCCAAAAGAAAACCGTGAAATTCCCCCTCTGGATTACCCTCGCGTATACCAATTAAAACGTGATTTCCCGCATCTCACCATGGCAATTAATGGGGGGATTAAAACCCTCGAAGAAGCTAAAGAGCATCTAAAACATTTAGATGGTGTGATGGTGGGGCGTGAAGCGTATCAAAATCCGTCAATTTTAACCGCGGTAGATAATCAATTGTTTGATGAAACAATGCCAATTGTCGATAGCGTTGCTGCTGTTCGCAGTATGTATCCATACATCGAAAAAGAGCTGTCTAACGGGGCTTATTTAGGGCATATGACTCGCCATATGCTAGGGATTTTTCAAGGAATTCCGGGGGCTCGTCAATGGCGTCGCCACTTAAGCGAAAATGCCCATAAACAAGGTGCTGACTTATCTGTGGTCGAACAAGCGCTCGCGTTTGTAACTCGCGGCGAGTAAATATTACTTAAATGAAACTGCAATTTTGGTTGATGCGGGCTGAATAGGATTATCTGCATGCTATGATAAAACTCATGAATGAATGGGGAAAAAGCAGATGAAAATATTAATAGTAACTTCTTTGCTGCTGTTAGTTGCTGGATGTTCGGGGTCAGGTGGGCAGATGCGAGAACCACCCAAGCAAGATCCCTATGAGGGAACGGTGCTAAACACCATTAAAGAGAACCAGCAGATCTACAAAGAGCAGCAAGCACGCAAAGGGCATTATTAATTGGTGCAACTGAAGTCATTAATCAGTGCAACTGAAGTGAGTAAAATTGCCGTTGTTAGAATTTTAAAAGCGCCAGTTATTGATAGCTGGCGCTTTTTTATGAATTAAGGAATGAGCAAGCTTGAGCCTTGGGTTTTACGTTGTTCCAGTGTTTGATGGGCTTTTTGGGCATCTTTCAGCGCAAAAATTTGAGATGCCGGCACATCCACATTCACTTTGCCACTTAAAATCATGTCAAACAGGGCTTTGCTGGCTTGGTCTAACTCTTGTCTGTTAGTGACATAGCCACCTAATGATGGGCGGGTCACGTACAGGGAGCCTTTTTGATTTAAGATCCCCAAGTTAACCCCAGTTACGGCGCCAGACGCGTTACCAAAGCTCACCATTAAACCGCGACGTTTCAGTGAATCTAAAGACGCCAACCACGTCGCTTGACCTACAGAGTCATACACCACATTCACTTTTTCGCCATGAGTGATTTCTTTTACGCGTTCAGCGATGTTTTCGGTTTGGTAATTGATAACTTCCCATGCGCCTGCGGCTTTCGCACGCTGCGCTTTCTCTTCAGAGCCAACGGTACCAATCATTTTCGCGCCTAACGCTTTGGCCCATTGGCAAGCAATTAGGCCAACACCACCTGCTGCAGCGTGGAATAAGAAAACTTCATCTTTTTGAACTTGGTAGGTTTGATTGAGCAGGTAGTAAACCGTCATACCCTTAAGCGAACAGGCTGCCGCTTGTTCGAAGGTGATGCCGTCGGGTAAGTGTGCCACGGCATTGACGGGTACATTATGAACTTCACTGTATGCGCCTAGCGGACCTTGTGCGTAAACGACGCGATCACCCGGTTTGAAACCGGTGACTTGGGAGCCAGTTTTAACCACTACACCGGCCGCTTCTGTGCCAAGCCCACATGGCAAACTTGCAACTGGATACAATCCACTACGTACATAGGTATCAATAAAGTTAATACCAATTGCACGGTTTTCGATTTGGATTTCATTTTCAGCCGGCGCATTCGGGGAATAGTCGACAAAATTGAGAACTTCAGGACCACCATGTTGCGAAAATTCAATACGTTTTGCCATGATCATCTCCAATGAGTGAGTTTGTTTTTATTAACAGTATCAATTGCTCCATCATAACGCGATGCTTTAATGAGAAGAATTATCGGTTTGTGCGCTGCGTTAAGATTGTGCCTGCAATAATATCTTGTGCAGATAACAATAAAGACGCCACATGACACCTAAGATTGGCGTATACTAACTGTTGGTTAATTATAGACGTGGATATTTCAAGTATGGCTAAAAAACCCTCCTCAGATTACAAGACAAACCCACCGCGCGATCAGCAAATGGAAGGCTTAAAACTTCCGCCGCACTCTATCGAAGCGGAACAGTCTGTATTGGGGGGGCTGATGTTAGACAACGAACGTTGGGATACGGTTTCCGAGCGTGTTACATCAGCCGATTTTTTTAGTCGTCCTCACCGCACTATCTTTGCACAAATGCAAATCCTGCTTGAGCAGGGCAAGCCTATTGACTTGATCACCTTGTCAGAATCCCTTGAACAGCAAGGTGAATTGGACAGCGTTGGGGGCTTTGCTTACTTAGCGGAATTATCGAAAAATACCCCAAGTGCGGCGAACATCAATGCTTATGCGGATATCGTCCGTGAACGTGCTATCGTGCGAGATATGATTTCCGTCGCCAATGATATTGCTGATGCTGGGTATGACCCACAAGGCCGCAGCAGTGAAGATCTCCTCGATTTCGCGGAAACCAAAGTTTTCCAAATAGCAGAATCGCGCGCAAATAAAGATGAAGGTCCGAAAGGGATCGAAGCGATTTTGTCGGAAACCGTTGAAAAAATTGAACAGCTTTATCAGCAGCCTCATGATGGTGTCACCGGGGTTTCCACGGGCTATCAAGATTTAGATAAGAAAACCGCAGGGTTACAAGGCTCAGATTTAATTATTGTTGCCGCGCGTCCATCCATGGGTAAAACTACCTTTGCGATGAACTTGTGTGAAAATGCGGCAATGACCGAAGAAAAACCAGTACTTATCTTCAGTTTGGAGATGCCCGGCAACCAGATCATGATGCGTATGCTTGCATCACTGTCTCGCGTTGACCAAACCCGTATCCGTACGGGGCAGCTTGATGATGAGGATTGGGCACGAATTTCGAGCACCATGGGCATATTGATGGAAAAACGCAATATGTACATCGATGACTCATCGGGGTTAACGCCAACAGAAGTCCGTTCTCGTGCTCGCCGAATTTATCGCGAACACGGCGGGTTAAGCCTGATTATGATCGACTACCTTCAGTTAATGCGCGTGCCTGCGTTGTCCGATAACCGTACATTGGAAATCGCTGAAATTTCTCGTTCTCTCAAGGCGTTAGCGAAAGAATTAAACGTGCCAGTGGTGGCGCTTTCCCAGTTAAACCGTAGCTTGGAGCAACGTGCAGACAAACGTCCAGTCAACTCCGATTTACGTGAATCAGGCTCCATCGAGCAAGACGCCGACTTAATTATGTTTATCTATCGTGACGAGGTCTATCACGATAACAGCGACCTCAAAGGGGTTGCAGAAATTATTTTAGGTAAACAGCGTAACGGCCCGATAGGGACGGTGAGATTGACGTTTAATGGGCAGTGGTCGAGGTTTGATAATTATGCGGGGCCAGCCTACGATGACGAATAACCTAATCTCGTCATATTTTGAGCTGTAGCTGTGTTGGTTGCTCTCAGCCACCCTAGTCACATACTTGTGTATGCTCCTAGGGATGGCTTCGTTTACCGCCTTGCTACAGTTCAAACTATTTAGAGATTGGTAAGCTCGTCATATTTTGAGCGTATAGAAAATTGAAAACTAAATAAGTTAAATTTTAAAACGAATAATTAAGAGGAAGAAATGAAAGCGGCAACCGCATTAATAAACCGCCGCGCTCTGCGACACAACCTGCAACGCGTGAGAGAATTGGCGCCGAATAGCCGTCTGATTGCAGTTGTTAAAGCAAACGCTTATGGTCATGGATTAATTGGAGTTGGCACCGAAATTCAAGGAATTGTCGACGGTTTTGGGGTGGCGCGTTTAAATGAAGCCCTACTGCTTCGACATCAAGGCGTGACAAAACCGATTGTTTTATTAGAAGGTTTCTTCGAAAAATCCGATTTGCAGTTGATGGTGGAATACAACATCGATACGGTGATCCACTGCATTGAACAACTGGAAATGCTGGAAAATGCCCAACTCGCCACAAAAATCAAAGTATGGATGAAACTCGATACTGGCATGCATCGCCTTGGCGTACTTCCTCAGCATGCGGAAAGTTTTTACCAACGCCTTAAAAGCTGTAGCAACGTTGATTTACCTATCAATATTGTTAGCCACTTCTGTCAGGCCGATGCGCCTGAACTCCCAACCACCAAAAAACAAATCGAATGCTTCCAACAGTTTGTGTCTGACAAACCAGGTGAAAAATCCATCGCAGCATCCGCGGGGATCCTCTTATGGCCAGAAGCTCATTATGACTGGGTTCGCCCCGGTATTATGATGTATGGCGCCTCACCACAGGAAGGCAAAAGCGCTGCAAGCTTCGGTTTATTACCCGTCATGACCTTAAAATCCAGCCTGATTGCGGTACGAGAGCATTCGGCAGGGCAGTGTGTTGGCTACGGCGAAACATGGTGCAGTGAACGTAATACCCGCCTTGGGGTGGTAGCGATTGGTTATGGCGATGGTTATCCGCGTAACGTGCCATCAGGAACGCCAGTTCTAGTAAATGGACGAAAAGTGCCGATTATTGGACGAATTTCCATGGATATGACCGTCGTGGATTTAGGGCCAGATGCCACCGATAAAGTGGGGGATGACGTCATTCTATGGGGAAATGCTCTGCCAGTGGAAGAAATTGCCACACAAACAGGCATCATTAACTATGAGCTTTTGACGAAATTGACCTCACGAGTCGCAATGGAATATGTAGACGAATAGGTTTTAAAGGGTTATTTTCACAAGACAAAAGTAATAAAGAAAACCTACAAGTAGGAGATATCCTGTGTACCAACATGTTGATGCTTATCCGGGCGACCCAATTTTATCGCTGATGGATGAATTTAATAAAGATACTCGTGAAGGCAAAATTAACCTGAGTATTGGTCTTTATTATGATGCAGAGGGGAAAACCCCTGAGCTGGAAACCGTCGGCACAGCGAAAGCTGCACTGAGAAAACTTCCGGCAAGTGCATCGCTTTATCTGCCAATGGAAGGTTTGAAAGATTACCGTACTGAATTACAAAAATTGGTGTTCGGTGAAGATTGCCCGCTAATTGCTCAAGAGCGCATTGCTACCGTACAAACCATCGGTGGTTCTGGCGCACTGAAAATTGGGGCTGATTTTTTACACCACTATTTCCCGAATTCAGAAGTTTGGTGCAGTAACCCAACATGGGAAAACCACGCCTCTATCTTCTCTGGCGCTGGCACGAAAGTGCATTATTACCCTTATTTTGATGAAAAAACCAAAGGGGTTAAATTTGATGAAATGCTAGAAACTTTCAAGAAGTTACCAGAAAATAGCATCATCTTAATGCACCCATGCTGCCATAACCCAACAGGCTCCGATTTAACGCCAGCTCAGTGGGATGAAGTGACGAAAGTGGCACTTGAGCACAAATTGATCCCATTCTTAGATATCGCATATCAAGGTTTTGCGGAAGGTATCGATGAAGATGCTTATGCAATTCGCACGATGGTAAAAGCGGGTCTGCCAGTATTCGTCAGCAATTCATTCTCGAAAATCTTTGGTATCTACGGTGAACGTGCGGGTGGTTTATCTGTTATCTGTAAAGATAAAGATGAGCGCGATCGCGTGCTGGGGCAATTGAAAGCGGGCGTTCGCCGTCTGTATTCAAGCCCACCGTCTAACGGCGCAAAAATTGTTGCGGCAGTACTGACTGATAGCCAACAAAAAGCCAAATGGCTGGACGAAGTGGAAGAGATGCGCCTGCGTATTTTAGATATGCGCACCGTCTTGGTGGATGAGCTGAAAAAAGCGTTACCAAACAAAAACTTCGACCACCTGTTAAAACAGCGAGGTATGTTCAGCTACACCGGATTTTCTCAACAACAAGTTGACCGTCTGAAAGATGAGTTTGCGGTTTATTTAGTTGGAACTGGTCGTGTGTGTATGGCAGGGGTGAACCGCCATAATGTGAAGCGCATTGTGGAAGCATTTGCAGCAGTTAGCCAATAACAAATTGTTATTCAAGCATAAAAAAGGGAAGCTGAGCTTCCCTTTTTTCTTTAACGTCATTTAGTATCCACGCGCTAAGATAGGCTTCAAGAAACGTGCAGTATGGGATTTTTTACATTCAGCCACTTGTTCTGGGGTGCCTGAAATTAAAATTTCACCGCCACCGCTACCGCCTTCAGGGCCTAAGTCGACAATCCAGTCTGCCGTTTTGATAACATCCAAGTTATGCTCGATGACAACGATGGTATTGCCTTGGTCACGTAGCTGATGCAAGACCACAAGCAGTTGTTGGATATCGGCAAAATGCAATCCGGTGGTTGGTTCATCTAAGATATAGATAGTTTGTCCGGTGCCGCGTTTAGACAACTCGCGAGCTAATTTCACGCGCTGGGCTTCACCACCTGACAAGGTTGTCGCAGATTGACCTAAGCGAATATAAGACAGACCCACATCCATCAGCGTTTGCAGCTTACGCGCTAGCGCAGGCACGGCATCAAAGAACTCACGGGATTCTTCGATGGTCATATCCAACACTTCATGGATGCTTTTGCCTTTGTATTTGATCTCTAAGGTTTCGCGGTTATAGCGCTTGCCTTTACATTGGTCACACGGCACATAGACATCGGGTAGGAAGTGCATTTCGACTTTAATCACCCCATCCCCTTGGCAGGCTTCACAACGACCGCCTTTCACGTTAAAACTGAAACGCCCTGGGTTATAGCCACGAGTCCGTGACTCTGGTACACCTGCGAACAGCTCACGAATTGGTGTAAAGATACCCGTGTAAGTGGCTGGGTTCGAACGTGGAGTACGTCCAATAGGGCTTTGGTCGATATCGATCACTTTATCGAAATGCTCTAAACCTTCGACATTGGTATACGGCGCTGGGTTAATCACTGTAGCGCCATTTAATTGACGCTGAGCGATTGGGAATAACGTATCGTTGATAAGCGTCGATTTACCGGAACCAGAAACCCCGGTAATACACGTAAATAAACCAACAGGAATATTCAGGGTAACATTCTTCAGGTTGTTGCCTGTTGCGCCAGAGACAGTCAGTACTTTGTCTTTATTAAACGGAACACGCGTTTGTGGAATATCAATCTTGCGCTCGCCACTTAAGAACTTACCGGTTAACGATTCAGGGTTAGCAACAATATCTTCCAATGTGCCTTGCGCTACAATTTGCCCACCGTGAACACCGGCTCCTGGGCCAATATCAATCACATGGTCGGCTGCGCGGATCGCATCTTCATCATGCTCAACCACAATGACGGTGTTCCCCAAATTACGTAAGTGAATCAAGGTTTCCAGTAATCGGTCATTATCGCGCTGATGGAGCCCTATAGACGGTTCATCCAACACATACATTACCCCAACCAGACCCGCTCCAATTTGGCTTGCTAGGCGGATACGCTGCGCCTCACCACCGGATAAGGTTTCTGCGGAGCGTGAAAGACTTAGGTAATTCAGCCCCACATTCACTAAAAATTTCAGGCGGTCGCTGATCTCTTTCAGGATTTTTTCGGCAATCTTGGCTCGTTGTCCGCTGAGTTTTAAGTTTTGGAAAAATTCCATCGCATGACCGATGCTGTAATCTGCAATTTCAGGCAGCGTGGTATTTTCCACAAATACAAAACGGGCTTCTTTACGCAGACGGGTTCCTGCGCAAGTCACGCAAGGGCGGTTGCTAATGTATTTTGCTAACTCTTCGCGCACCGCGGTGGATTCCGTTTCTTTATAACGGCGTTCCATATTGTTAAGCACACCTTCGAACGGATGGTGGCGTACGGTAATATCTCCGCGATCATTACGGTATTTGAATTCAATAGTTTCTTTGCCAGAACCATACAAAATGACTTTTTGAATGGCAGGGCTGAGTGAGTCATAAGGGGCTTCAACATCAAACTTATAGTGTTCGCCCAATGACATTAACATCTGAAAATAATAGAAATTACGACGATCCCAGCCGCGGATAGCTCCGCCTGCAAGGGAAATTTCGGGATTTTGAATCACGCGCTCAGGGTCAAAAAACTGCTGAACTCCTAAGCCGTCGCAGCTTGGGCAGGCCCCTGCTGGGTTGTTGAATGAGAACAGGCGAGGTTCTAATTCCATCATGCTATAGCCACAAACGGGGCATGCAAAGTTAGCGGAGAACACTAATTCTTCAGCTTTCGGATCATCCATATCTGCAACAACAGCGGTGCCGCCAGACAGTTCCAGTGCAGTTTCAAAGGATTCAGCAAGACGCTGGGCGATATCGTCGCGTACTTTGAAGCGGTCAACCACCACTTCAATGGTATGTTTTTTCTGTAATTCGAGTTTTGGTGGATCGGATAAATCACAAACTTCACCATCAATACGGGCGCGAATATACCCTTGGCTCGCTAAGTTATCGAGTAACTTAACGTGCTCACCTTTACGCTCTTTCACGACCGGAGCCAGCAGCATCATACGGCGATCGGTCGGCTGTGCGAGGACGTTATCCACCATCTGGCTAACGGTTTGTGCCGCAAGCGGAATATCATGATCAGGGCAGCGAGGCTCACCCACACGGGCAAACAATAGGCGCAGGTAATCATGGATTTCGGTAATGGTCCCGACCGTTGAACGCGGGTTATGGGAAGTGGATTTCTGTTCAATGGAAATAGCTGGCGACAGCCCTTCGATATGGTCAACATCCGGTTTTTCCATTAAAGAAAGGAATTGACGAGCATACGCGGATAGTGATTCAACATAACGACGCTGACCTTCAGCATAGAGGGTATCAAAGGCGAGGGAGGATTTCCCTGAACCAGATAGCCCTGTAATAACTATCAGCTTGTCTCGGGGGATGATGAGATTGATATTTTTTAGGTTATGCGTGCGTGCGCCGCGGACTTCGATATTCTCCATTTACCACTTCCCGAATGAATTGATAGTGAACAAAAATGAACTTGGTCGTCTTAATTAATGAGCCAGTACTAATAAACGATTTAGTATTGCACAAAATTTGCTGAATGGATATACAGTATATGTGCTCTTTCTATATCATTTCATAGGGGGCTGATGGCAACTTATCTGTGACGCCAATAATTAGCGTCTATACTAAAAAACAGTAATGCAGATTTCACTTAAATTTGGAAAGCGCTTCGCAACTTCTCATCAGCAATCTCAATTTATGGTGCAATACAGATAGGTCGTGGTAAACTTCACGGTCAGTCCAGAGATTAAAAATTCAATGCATCAGGAGTAATAAATGGCCACCAGAGGCGTAAATAAAGTAATTCTTATCGGTAACTTAGGACAAGATCCAGAAATCCGTTATATGCCTAACGGCGGAGCTGTCGCTAACCTGACTCTGGCAACTTCTGAAAGTTGGCGTGACAAGCAAACCGGTGAAATGCGTGAAAAAACCGAATGGCACCGTGTTGTGATTTTCGGCAAATTAGCCGAAGTTGCTGGTGAATATCTGAAAAAAGGTTCACAAGTTTATATCGAAGGTTCACTGCAAACCCGTAAATGGCAAGACCAAAGCGGTCAAGATCGCTACACCACCGAAGTTGTGGTAAATATCGGCGGTTCAATGCAGATGCTTGGTGGTCGTGGCGGCGATGCCCCATCACAAGGTCAAAGTGGCGGACAAGGCGGTTGGGGTCAACCACAACAGCCACAACAAGCAGCACAACAATTCAGTGGCGGCGGCGCAGCACCAGCGCGTTCACCAGCTCCACAAACCAATGAACCACCAATGGATTTTGATGACGATATCCCATTCTAATTTCTACATTAGAAAATCAAAATCATCGATTAAAGCCCTTAGTATTAAGGGCTTTAATTTTTTATAAGCAATTTCAATTCAAATTATCACAACTCAACAACATTCTGTGATATGCCTCTCATTTGAAATCCACAACCAAGAAAAACGAAAAAAAGGGTTGTGAAGGTTAGGATTTTATGGTTTCTTAAATGCAGCAAACACAAAAATGAAAAATCAGACAGACTTTAGCTAAACAGGAAATTCATTAATTATGGATTTTTGCTAAATCAGACAGAATTAAATGACAGGAAACTCTCGTGAAAATGACCGCTAACCGTTCAAACCTACTACTTACCGCGCCACTAGCCGCGGTAGTCGTGCGTGTGGTGGTGGTCGTGGGCTTAGCGCCGTAACGGGAACAAATCACGCGATTTAGAAACCCCGCCGGCGCAAACCGAGCGGGGTTTTTTTATGACCTAAAACTCGGATCCGCAGGCTAGTGAAGGAATAAAAAATTATGAGCGAGTCGGGCACAACATCACCACAAAAAAACTGTTTTACAGGTGCAGAATTAATCGTCCATTTATTGGAAAAACATGGTATTACCATCGTTTCTGGTATCCCGGGCGGGGCAGCATTGCCATTCTATGATGCACTGGGACAGAGCAAAAAAATTCGCCACATACTGGCGCGTCACGAGCAAGGTGCGGGTTTTATTGCACAGGGAATTGCGCGTAGCACAGGCAAAGCGGCGGTATGTATTTCCTCAAGCGGTCCCGGTGCCACTAATTTAGTGACTGCCATTGCGGATGCGAAACTGGATTCAATTCCACTGGTATGTATTACTGCGCAGGTGCCATCTTCGATGATTGGTACCGATGCGTTTCAGGAAGTGGATACTTACGGTATTTCAATTCCGATTACGAAACACAACTATTTGGTGCGCAGCATTGAGGACTTACCGCGTGTTATCTGCGAAGCATTCCGTATCGCTGAATCTGGGCGTCCGGGGCCTGTTTGGATTGATATTCCAAAAGATGTTCAGACTGCAACCATTGAATTAGATGCGCTGCCAGAGGTTTTACCGAAAGATAAAGCCCCAAGTTTCGATATGGAAAAAGTGATCCAAGCGGCGGAAATGATCAACCGCGCGAAGCGTCCAGTACTTTATTTCGGGGGCGGGGTGATTAGCTCAGATTCAACCACGACGGCTATCGCTTTTGCCGAAAAAGCCTCTTTACCAACGACAATGACCTTGATGGCATTGGGTACCATTCCGATGCGTCATCCGCTGTATTTGGGCATGTTGGGTATGCATGCGGCACGTAGCACGAACATGATCATGGAAGAGTCTGATTTGCTGATTGTTATTGGTGCTCGCTTTGATGACCGCGCCATTGGTAAAGCGGAAAAATTCTGCCCGAATGCCAAAATCATTCACGTTGATATTGATAAAGCAGAAATCAGTAAAATCAAACGTCCAGACATTGCTATCCATGCGGATGCAGGGCAAATCTTAGAATTACTGTTACCGTTAGTTGAGCGCAATGATCGTCAAGAGTGGGTTCAGCAAGTTAATGATCTGAAAAATAATTACCCGCTGAACTTAGCGAATGTGGATGATCCATTAGATCACTACGGTTTGGTATTAGCCACCGCACGTGCTGCAGGGGAAGAGGCGATTGTTACAACGGACGTTGGACAACATCAAATGTGGGCGGCGCAAGCTTATCCATTGTCACGTCCTCGCCAGTGGTTAACATCCGGTGGTTTGGGCACCATGGGCTTTGGTTTACCGGCAGCGATTGGCGCTGCATTGGCTCACCCCGATAAAACCATCGTTTGTTTTTCAGGTGATGGCAGCTTAATGATGAATATTCAGGAACTGGCAACAGCGGCGGAGCATCAATTAAACATTAAAATCATTTTAATGAACAACCAAGCGCTTGGCATGGTGCATCAGCAGCAAGATTTATTTTTTGAGAATCGTATCTTTGCTGCGGCTTATCCTTATCAGACCGACTTTATTAAAATTGCCTCTGGGTTTGGTTTCCAAACGTGTGATTTAAATAATGAAGCTGACCCTGAAATGGCGCTGGAAGCGATTATGAACACTAAAGGACCTTGCTTAATTCATGCCTTGATTGATGTAAATCAGAAGGTATATCCAATGGTTCCTCCTGGTGCCGCTAATATTGATATGATCGGAGCGTAATTATGGTATTTGAACATCACCCAATCGCCTTAGAATTAATTGTTCGCAACCATCCGGGCGTCATGTCACATATTTGCGGGCTATTTGCGCGTCGAGCATTTAACGTGGACGGCATCCTATGTATGCCAATTAAAGATAGGGACGAAAGCCGCATTTGGTTATTAGTTCAGAAAGATGAGCGTTTATCGCAGATGGTTAACCAAGTTGAAAAACTAGAAGACGTCCGTGAAGTTCGCTTTAGCGATGACCTGCGCGTGTTTGAAACCATGCAGGATTACTTGCAGTAATTCTGAATAAATAAGGTCGGCTTACAAGGAGCGTAGGCTGACGAATTACACGCCATCACTTAAATGTGAATAGGTCATCACGACGGTGGCATGCACATCCCCCTCAATGCATAAGTAAGCATGAGGAAAGTCTCCGCTGAACGCGTAAAAATCCCCAGCCTCAAGAACGACATTTTGTTCATTTTCTAAGCGTAGCATTAGGGAGCCCGCGTGTACCATAATGTGTTCATGGGTACCGACCATATGCGCGGGGCTATTAATAATGGCGCCTCTTTTCATACTAAGTTGCCAAATTTCAGAGACGTTACCCATACTGATGCGGAATTTAAATTGCTCTAAATAATCGCCTTCGAGTGGCGTGGCCTTCACCAAATAGGGATAAGATTCATTTTGACGTGTAAATAAATCGCTGAGCGGAAAACGCAGAGCTGCCGCAATGGACTCCAAAGTATCGATGCGTGGATTTGAATCCCCTGATTCCAACTTAGAGAGGGCGGCTTTAGAGATCCCTGATAAATGAGAAAGCTCACTCAAAGAAAGGTTTCTCGCCTGACGTAGCAGACGCACTTTCTGGCCAATTTTTATATTTATTTTATTTTCCATGACACTGTCTTCCACAATATTATTTTTATAAATTCTCATTTCTGCTGCCAATTCTAACATCTTAAATATGAAATGTCAGAAACCCGATATTATGAAAATAATATTTTGCCGAATGAGAATAAATGGAAAAATAATCTAAAAAATTATTTTTTAAATACACAGTTATAAAAATAAGATTTATTGTTCTTTCAGTGTGTTATTTTGTTGAATAAATTCATGATATAATTTAATTTGTATTATTCTAATGACTGAATATGTTACAGCGTTTTATTTCAAATAAATAATATCTTTTCGGAGTTTATATCTGACAATTAATCCTAATTGAGCAGATTAATACAAAAATGAGCCCTGCTAATTCGAGTTTTCAACATTTTCGACGTTCTGCTTCTTTTGCTATTTTTACGATTACAACCAGCATCGCCGTTATCGGCATTGTGATTGGTCTCAGCATCCCTATGGTGGCGCTGCGACTGAATAATTTTGGTGTGGGTGAGCTGTACATTGGCATTATCTCTGCGGCTCCGGCTTTGGGGATGTTTTTAATTGCCCCAGTGGTACAGCGCATTGTGAAGTGGTGTGGAAAGCGTAAAGCGATGTTAATCGCGACGGTGATCTCCGCTATTAGCTTACTGCCACTATTGAGTTCCCTACCTTTATGGCTGCTTTTTCCTTTACGGTTGATTACGGGACTTGCGAGCGGGGTGATGATTTGTTTGGGGGAAACATGGATCAACGAATTATCCCCTGAAAACAAGCGAGGGCGTATATTGGCGATTTACACGACGGTATTTACCGTTAGCCAATTATTAGGTCCGTCATTTATTGCCTATTATGGTGTGGAAGATAAATCGCCGCTGTTTATTTGTACCTTGATTCACTTAATTTCTGTGGCTTTATTTCTACTTATGGATCAAAAAGTGGGAGATAGGCTCGCAGAAACGGCGTCAGAATCTAACTTTTCAATTGTGCAGTTCGTGAAAGTTGCTCCTGGAATTTGTGCCGGAATTCTATTTTTTGCTTTTTTCGATGGCACTATCCTGTCAATGTTCCCAATTTACGGGATGGGTATGGGGCATACCGAGGCGGTTGCGGCGATGATGATCAGCGCAATTTTGGCGGGAGATGCGATTATGCAAATGCCATTTGGTTGGTTAGCTGACCATATGAATCGCGAAAAACTGTACCGAATTTGCGGCGTGGTGACGTTAGGGGCAAGTATGTTGCTACCGTTCTTAATTACGCACACTTACTTTATTTGGATTTTACTGTTTGTGTTGGGGGCGACGGCTGGGGCCATTTACACTATCGCTTTAGTACAGATTGGCCAATACTTCAGAGGGAATGAGCTGATTATAGCCAACGCCGCAGCGGCAATGTTATGGGGAATTGGTAACCTTTCTGGTCCATTGTTGGCTGGCGCTGCAACGGCGATTTCGCCATCAGGTCTGCCGATATTATTGATTGGAATAGCGGGACTATTTTTATGGTTTACCCGTGAAAAATATGGCGCTCAAGCCATTGAGCAACAAGCTCAGTAACATTTTTTATCCTCAATATATAAAAAAATCCCCGGGTTCAGTTCTGGCTCGGGGATTTTTATTCGCTATCAACTATTCTGTCACTCGATAAACCACTAAATTCTCGCGGAATTCATCAGGACGATGATTTGACCAAAACAATTTCATGCCTTCAGGCGCAGGTTGAATTTCTTTGGATAACACAATCAGCCAGCGGCACTGTTGCGGCTTCTCAAACTCCAGCTGCCTTTGATGCAAAATACCCGTGTAGTAATAGAGCATCGGTGCTTCGGATTCCCCAAGGTTTTCGGAAGCCATACAGTCATTCTGGGTAAATTGCCCTTCTAAATGATGACGAAGGTCTACAAAAACGCCTTCGTAGCCTTTTGAATAATCAATCCAACCAACAAACAATGTGAGAATAATGCTCCACACGCTCACCATCCCCAGAGACCAGTTTCTTATCGCTTGGAAAGCGCTGTCTGAAGAGGAAATAAGACGATTGCGGAAGAACCAAAAACAGGTAATAAAAATGCCCGCTATCAACGCAAACACAGAAAAATGCATTTGGTAATCAAGCGGTAACCAACGACCAAAAACAGGTAACCATTGGGCGTGATGACCCGTTAATACGATAACGTAGCAAGCCCACAGAAAGAGAATTAACCCAGACCAGAAAAAGGCAGCGAAGCGTGCAAATGCGTTCAAGGTTTTCTCTGAAAACCAGCCAAGAGCCTGCACGCCGAGGATCGCCATCGGAGCAATAAAGGGCAGCAAATAGAGCGCTCGCCCACTGGCAGACATTTGCAAGAATGCGATGCCAAGGACAGGAAATATGGCAATCAAATATTCATTATGATCGCGCAGGCGTTTGAGTGGATGACGTAAAAAATAGGTTGTCGCTAGTAGCCCTGCAGGAAGGGCAAAGAATGCAATAGCGGAAGGAATTCGCGTGAAATTGGCTTTAGCTCCTAACTTTTCAACGGAAAATCCAAGGAAACGGCCAATATTATTTTCCCAAAACCAAGTCACGAACAGCTCGGGATGCTGCACATACAGCATAATTGGCCAAGGCAGGATAGCGATGAGAGAGACTAAGCCTGCGAATAGCGCGGGTAACCAAAACTGTTTAGACTGGCACTGAGCGAGAAACACAGGTGCCAAAAATAGGCTGATCCACAGAACGCCAGGAATAAATACGCCTTTAGATAAGGTGGTGATAATGGTTCCAAGGCAGAGCCAGAAGGCGGACGTAGCAATTTTCTGTTGCTGAATTAACCCTAATAAGCCATATAAGCCGATGGTAGCCCCTGTAATTAACGAAACATCCGTGAACATTTCATGGGTGTGTCGCAATATTCCCGGCGCACAAACGTACAGTGCAAAGGCTGTCCAAATACGGGCATCAGAAAAACTGTCAGATTTAAAAAAGCGGCGAGCTAATAAAACAAAAAAATAAAAATTAATAATAGAGAAAAATAAACTGGCGCTGCGTGCGGCATCGTATAGCGGCATCACTCCAGATAATAAATGAGAGAAAATCGTCGCCGTCCAATAATAGAATGGCGGTTTTTCCATAAAAGGCTCGCCCGCATTGGTCGGTACCAGCCAATTTCCAGTTTCATACATGGTTTGAATAATACCGAAACTGTAGTTTTCATCTTGCTTCCATGGGCTATGCCCATAAATCCCGGGAAGGAGATAAATCAGTAAAAATACAGCAAAAAGTATTAAGGCACTTTTTGGCATTGTTTTAATTGAGGCTGTAATGGTTGACATAATATTTATAGCGAGTGTTAAGTATTATTAAAAAATATATTTATAAAAATAATCACCAGAGAAATGAGTTATTTAATTAGTATTAGAGAATAAATACTTTCATAAACAGATTATTTATTAAAAACTCAATATTAGTGGGGATTTTAGCAACACTCTTCCGCATGTATTTAAACAAAGGGTATATAGAACGAAATATGACTGACTTTTATGGAGGATTGTAAAAATACGGCGTAGTTTTTATGGTTTTTGGCTAAAAAGCAGCCAATCATAAAACACTTGATCAATTCCCCCCTTTCGAACGATAATTACGCTCTTCACAATTCGCCTCGCTTTGTTCTGAAAGCCAAACGTTTGCGCACTGTTCCTAGAGAGTCATTCTGTTTACCAGTTATCTCGGTTCAGTAAATATTTTTTCAAAAAGGTAATCGTTTACGTGAGTTTCAGTTTGAGGCGATATTCGCTAAGTCACCAAGCAAAAAATGAATAAATGCTTATGAAAAGCTTAGCAAAAATAGTGATATAGAATTTTCTAAAATTAATAGCAGAGGTATACCATGGCAGGCCAACAGGCTTCATCCAATTGCAAATTGGATTCATATTTTAAGATCACAGCGCGTGGCTCATCAGTGCGTCGCGAAATCATTGCGGGATTAACGACATTCTTAGCGATGGTTTATTCTGTCATCGTCGTGCCGGGTATGTTAGGACAAGCAGGCTTCCCCCCTACTGCAGTATTTATCGCAACCTGTTTAGTCGCGGGTTTCGGTTCTTTATTAATGGGGTTATGGGCGAATCTGCCAATGGCAATTGGCTGTGCAATCTCATTAACGGCGTTTACCGCCTTTAGCTTAGTGTTAGGGCAACACATTAGTATTCCAGTTGCGCTGGGTGCCGTGTTCTTAATGGGGTGTTTATTCACCATTATTTCTGTGACAGGTATTCGTAGTTGGATTTTACGTAACATGCCAATGGGCGTGGCTCACGGTACGGGTATTGGCATCGGCCTGTTTTTACTCTTGATTGCAGCAACGGGCGTTGGCTTAGTGGTTAAAAACCCAAATGCAGGCTTACCCGTTGCGCTGGGTGAATTTACTTCATTCCCTGTTTTAATGTCTCTGATTGGTTTAGCTGTAATTTTCGGTTTAGAAAAACGCCGTGTACCGGGCGGAGTGTTATTAGTCATTATCGCGATTTCGATTATTGGTTTGATTTTCGACCCTGCCGTTAAATACCAAGGTTTCTTTAAACTGCCTTCATTCGGTGAAGATGGTTTAGCGCTGATGTTCAGCATGGATATCATGGGTGCACTTCAAGCTGCGGTTCTGCCAAGCGTTCTGGCATTAGTAATGACGGCAGTTTTTGATGCAACGGGAACTATCCGCGCGGTTGCGGGTCAAGCGAACTTACTGGATAAAGACGGTCAGATTATCGATGGTGGAAAAGCGTTAACCGCTGACTCTGTCAGCAGCATTTTTGCTGGGGCGATCGGCGCATCACCAGCCGCGGTATATATCGAATCTGCAGCAGGAACCGCAGCAGGCGGTCGTACAGGTTTAACCGCTGTAGTTGTTGGTGTTTTATTCTTATTTATCTTGTTCTTATCGCCATTGTCTTATCTGGTACCTGCCTATGCAACGGCGCCAGCACTGATGTATGTGGGTCTGTTGATGTTGAGCAATGTCTCGAAATTAGATTTCGATGATTTTGTGGATTCGATGTCAGGTTTACTGTGCGCGGTATTCATCGTATTAACCTGTAATATCGTCACCGGTATCATGCTAGGTTTCGCTTCACTGGTTATCGGGCGTATCTGTGCGGGTGAATGGCGTAAACTGAATATTGGTAGCGTGGTTATCGCGGTTCTATTGGTAGCGTTTTATGCTGCCGACCTCGCTATCTAAAGGTAATTCTAATGATAGGGCGGCACCTGTTGTCGCCCTTTAACGGATTGTTGCGATTCGTTCTAAACTCCAAATTATTTTCCCGTCAGATAGCCTGTTAAGGATAGAATAGTGCTAAGGCGGTATATGAAGTGAAAATGCCTATTTTCAACCAGTGGCTGCCTTGACTGAAAATCTCATGGTCTGGACGGTGCTATCTCTTACTATGCGGCGGCAGGCAAATTTTGGGTTCTCCCGTTATACTTTAAGCTGCGATATTTAGGGTATGCATTAGTTAATAAGTAAGGGCAACATGGAAATTTTCTTTACTATTCTGATTTTGATCTTGGCTGTCTCTGTTTCTGGTGTGGTGACGAAAGTCATTCCCATCCGTATTCCCCTTCCTCTTATTCAAATTGCTATCGGTGCATTATTAGCGTGGCCTCAATTTGGGTTACATGTCTCTTTTGACCCCGAACTCTTTATGGTTCTGTTGATTCCACCGTTGTTATTCGTCGATGGTTGGAAAACCCCTACCCGTGAATTTTTCCAGAATGGACGAGAAATTTTCATTCTGGTATTAGTGCTAGTGTTAGTAACCGTTATCGGGATTGGTTATCTGATTTACTGGTTGATGCCTGGTATCCCACTTATTGCCGCCTTTGCGCTGGCTGCGGTACTTTCCCCAACAGATGCGGTGGCATTGTCCTCTATCGTCGGGAAAGGGCGAATTCCCAAGCGCATGATGAGCGTACTCGAAGGGGAAGCGTTGATGAACGATGCTTCCGGTCTGGTGGCGTTGAAGTTCGCCGTGGCGATTGCCATGGGAACGATGGTCTTCAGCGTATCGGGCGTTACAATCGAATTCTTTAAAGTCGCAGTCGGTGGCCTGTTGGCAGGTGTTGCTGTGACGTGGTTATACAGTAAGTCTCTGCGCTTAATGAGCCGCTGGAGTGGGGATGACCCCGCAACACAAATCGTCTTCATGCTGTTGTTACCATTCGCTTCCTACATGATTGCGGAACATATCGGTTTCTCGGGGATTCTGGCGGCGGTTGCTGCGGGTATGACTATCACCAAATCCGGTGTTATCCGTAATGCGCCTTTGGCGATGCGTTTACGTGCTGATAGCGTCTGGTCGATGTTAGAGTTTGTCTTTAACGGCTTAGTGTTCATTATGCTCGGTTTGCAATTACCGGGGATTTGGGAAACCTCAGTTATTCAAGCAGAACTCGACCCAAGCGTTGAAACTTGGATGCTGTTTACTGCCGTTGTTATTATCTATTTTGCCTTGCTGATTTTACGTTTCTGCTGGCTATGGTTGATGAAGAGATTCAGCCGTCTGTTCCTGAAAAAACGCCCATTACAGTTCGCGAGCTATACCGTCCGTGAATTGTGGTTAGCGTCGTTTGCCGGGGTTCGTGGGGCAATTACCTTAGCCGGTGTGCTCTCGGTGCCATTGTTTCTCACCGATGGTTCTCCGTTCCCTGCAAGGTACCAGCTAGTGTTTATCGCCGCAGGGGTCATTTTATTCTCCATTTTTGCGGGCGTTGTGGCGTTACCGCTTCTGCTGCGCAATTTTAAAGTGGGGGATAAAGAGGCGGATATCAACGAGATCCGTATGGCGAAAGCCGCAATGGCCGAAGTGGCGATTGTCAGCTTGAACAAGATGCAAGAGCGTTTATCGGCGGATGTGGAAGAGCAATTAGACTCGGAAGACATCAACGAAGTCGCGACAAGGGTGATTGGTCATTTACGCCGTCGAACCGCAGACCAAGACGAGATGGAACATAACTTGCAGATTGAAGATCTTGAACGGCGTTTTCGCTTAACGGCGCTACGTGCAGAACGCGGTGAGCTCTATCACTTACGCGCAACACGAAAAATTAGCAATGAAACCTTGCAAAGTTTGCTGGTGGACCTGGATTTATTAGAAGCCGTACTGATCGAAAAAGAGCATTAAAACGAAAAAACGAGTATTCTACGGGCATCTTGTTTGTTAAATCATTGTGCTTGAGAGTGAACAACAATGTGGTTACTCGTTTTCACGACGCTGCTCTGGGCAGCGTCTTTTAGTTTAATGGGGGAATACCTCGCAGGGCAGGTAGATAGCTGGCTATCTGTGCTTATCCGCGTGAGTTTAGCCTCTTTGGTATTCCTACCTTTCCTGCGTTGGCGCAACTTCAGTGCCAAAGTGATCTCACTGTATATGCTAGTGGGCGCTTGCCAGCTGGGGATCATGTATTACTTTGTTTTCCAAGCCTATAAATACCTGAGCGTGGCAGAATTTTTGCTATTTACGGTATTAACTCCGCTATATGTCACGTTGATTTACGATCTTTTAGAGCGCCAGCGACTACGTAAAGGCTACCTGTTTAGCTCGATATTAGCCGTGATTGGTGCTGCCATTATTCGTTATGATCACCTTAGCGAATCATTCTGGATTGGATTGATGTTTGTGCAGCTTGCCAACATCTTCTTTGCACTTGGACAAGTGGGCTATAAGCGCTTAATGGAAGTGCATCCGATCCCCCAGCATCAAGCCTTTTCATGGTTCTACCTCGGTGCGACGTTGATTGCCTTGGTGGGATGGCTACTGTTTGGAAATAAGGCGATGGTGCCGACAAGCCAAGCTCAATGGATAGTTTTACTCTGGTTGGGTGTGGTTGCGTCGGGGATTGGTTATTTTCTGTGGAACTATGGCGCCACAAAAGTGGATGCCGGAACCCTCGCGATAATGAATAACATGATGGTTCCAGCCGGTTTATTAGTGAATTTTGCCATTTGGCAGCAACATCCTAATTGGCTCAGTTTTACCATTGGGTCGAGCCTGATAATTGCGTCTCTGTGGGTGCATAAGCGCTGGATCCTCGCACCGGCTTCACGTAAGACAAATTCTCCACCGCGTGATCAGTAGCGGTATTGGTAAATGTTTCAATGGCTGGCTGGCGCTGTTCCCCTTCACGACATGCAGCGTACAGTCGGCTCCATAACCCACTTCCTAAAGTTTTCGTTGTAATCAAACCTTGCTTTTCAAAGGAATCCACCGCCCAGTGTGGCAGTGCCGCAATCCCCATTTTAGCCGCCACCATCTGAATTAAAATCAGCGTATTGTCGACGGTTTTGATATTGGGTGAAATACCGGCTGGCTGTAAAAAATGACGCCAGATATCAAAACGTTGACGCTGAACTGGATAAATCAGCAATGTCTCTTTGGCAAGATCATGAGGCTCAATTAACGGTTTTTTAGCTAAAGGGTGGTCATTCGCTACCACCAGTTTCACTTCATAATCAAACATCGGCGTGTAGTGCAAATCTTGATCCGCCAGAATATCAGAGGTCATCACGATATCTAATTCCCGCGAAAGTAATTCAGGCTGCGGGTCAAAGGTCACGCCAGATTTAAAATCAACGGTCACTTGTGGCCATGCTTGCCTAAACTGTTGCAATGCAGGGGTTAGCCACTGAATACAGCTGTGGCATTCAATCGCGATACGTAAAGTACTGACCGTCGGTTCATTGCAGACACGAATGGCATCTTTCACCATTGGCAAAATACGTTGCGCTAGTTGCAGCAGAACTTCCCCTTGCGGCGTGAAATGGACGGGCTGAGTTTTACGAACAAACAGTTTGTAGCCTAAGCGATGCTCTAAATCACTAAATTGGTGAGATAGCGCAGACTGAGTCTGGTGCAGGTGCGTCGCAGTGGCAGCTAATGATCCGTATTGGCTGAGCGCCTGCAACGTTTTTAAATGTTTTAATTCGATCATGAGAAACCTTCAAGTAGACGATGAATAATTTGCGCTTGTGCTTTATACAGTACCTGTTGATTATAGATGTGTAAACATCTAGACGGCTAAATATTTTAAGGGGTCAATATGTCTGTTATAAATCATACACTTGGTTTTCCACGTGTCGGTCTGAAAAGAGAACTCAAACGTGCACAAGAAGATTATTGGGCAGGCAAAATTGACCAATCTGCACTTCTTGAAACAGGTTACCAATTACGTGTTCGTCACTGGGAACAACAAAAAAATGCAGGTGTAGACCTGCTACCCGTCGGTGACTTTGCGTGGTATGACCAAGTTTTAACCACTAGTTTATTACTAGGAAACGTTCCGCCGCGTCATCAAAATGAAGATGGCTCTGTTGATTTAGATACCTTATTCCGTGTAGCTCGGGGTCGTGCGCCAACAGGCAAGCCAGCGGCAGCGGGAGAAATGACGAAATGGTTTAATACTAACTATCACTACATCGTGCCGGAATTCCAGCAAGGGCAACAATTTAAGCTGTCGTGGAATCAACTGTTTGACGAAGTCGACGAAGCGTTAAAACTCGGTCATAACGTTAAGCCTGTCGTCATTGGCCCGATTACCTATTTGTGGTTAGGAAAAGTGAAGGGACCTGCCTTCGATCGTCTATCGTTACTGAAAGATTTACTGCCTGTTTACCAAGAAATTCTAACTAGACTGGCTGAAAAAGGCGTGGAGTGGTTGCAAATTGACGAGCCCGCATTGGTACTCGATTTACCTCTCGAATGGCAGAACGCGTATCAACAAGCGTATCAATCCCTAGCTGGTAAAACTAACTTATTGTTAACCACCTATTTTGACGGTATTAGCCATCACTTGGATGTAATTAAACAACTGCCAGTGCAAGGGCTGCATGTGGATGTGGTTGCGGGCAAGGATGATATCGCGGCACTACATCAAGCGCTTCCTAAGGACTGGGTGCTTTCACTAGGGTTAATTAACGGCCGCAACGTATGGAAAGGGGATTTAGGCGAGAAATTCCAACGGGTGAAACCGCTGCTAGGGGAGCGTACTCTGTGGGTCGGTTCATCTTGCTCGTTACTGCATAGCCCAATTGATTTAAATGATGAGACGCGTCTGGATGCCGAAGTGAAAAGCTGGTTTGCATTTGCGCTGCAAAAATGTGAAGAACTGGCGCTATTGACGAAAACACTCAATCAACCAACGGCAGAAAACATCGCAGCGCTAGAAACCTATAGTGCGCCAATTCGTGCTCGCCGCACCTCTTCTCGAGTCAATAATACGCAGGTCGCTCAGCGCTTAGCGGCAATTAACGCGAAAGATACCGAGCGTACTCGCCCTTATGTAGAGCGTACTGAACTTCAGCGCCAACGTTTTAATCTGCCATTGTGGCCAACCACGACGATTGGCTCTTTCCCACAAACCAGTGAAATTCGTTCTTTGCGTCTTGATTTCAAAAAAGGCAATGTGGATCAACTGAATTACCGTACCAGTATCAGTGAGCACATCAAACAAGCGATCAAGGAGCAGGAGCTACTGGATATTGACGTCCTCGTGCATGGTGAAGCTGAGCGAAATGACATGGTGGAATATTTCGGTGAACACTTTGATGGCTATGTCTTTACGCAAAATGGTTGGGTACAGAGTTACGGTTCTCGCTGCGTGAAGCCACCGGTGATCATCGGTGATATTAGCCGCCCAGAAGCCATTACCGTGGAGTGGGCCAAGTATGCGCAGTCGTTGACGGATAAACCGGTGAAAGGAATGCTGACAGGCCCGGTAACAATCCTGTGCTGGTCATTCCCTCGGGAAGATGTCAGTCGTGAAACAATAGCCAAGCAAATTGCGCTGGCATTGCGTGACGAAGTGGATGATTTACAAAAAGCGGGTATTGGCATCATTCAGATTGATGAGCCTGCATTACGTGAAGGGCTGCCGCTGCGTCGCGATGAATGGAATGACTATCTGACTTGGGCGGTAGATGCCTTTAAATTAAGTGCCGCTATCGCCGATGATGAGACACAGATTCACACCCATATGTGTTATTGCGAGTTCAATGACATCATGGATTCGATTGCTGCGCTGGATGCTGATGTGATCACCATTGAAACCTCGCGCTCGGATATGGATTTATTAGATGCATTCGAAGATTTTGATTACCCAAATGAAATTGGTCCGGGGGTTTATGATATTCACTCGCCTAACGTCCCAAATGTAGAGTGGATTGTGGCGCTATTACGTAAGGCTGCACAGCGAGTTCCCGTGGAGCGTTTATGGGTGAACCCAGACTGCGGTTTAAAAACTCGGGGATGGGCGGAGACTCGCCAAGCTCTGGCTAACATGGTGGAAGCGGCGAAAAAACTGCGAAATGAGTATCAAAACTAGTAACAAGTTAGTTTAGTAAAAAGCCCACTTTAAAGTGGGCTTTTATTTGTGCCAAAGACTGGGCTTAACCGAACAGTTTTTGTTTCAGTAAGTTCATGCCAATTGACGCTAAATCGATATTTTCTGGCAGCACACCATTCGGGCTCGCGCTATCCACGATAGTCGGTAAATATTTCGCGACCATATCTGTTGCTTGTTGTGGATCTAAACCAACGCGTTGAGCGAGCTCTTGGATCCCTGAATCACCGAAAACTTGCATTAGCTGGCTAGCATTAACTGGCAAATTTTCACCTTCAGCAATCCATGATGAAACAATCCCGCCTAAGCCTTCAGTGTTAAATTTATCGACGACACCGGAGAGCCCGCCTTGCTTTTCAACCCAATCAATAACAGATTGAAACTGTTGCATTTTATCACCTGCAACCATGCTTAACACTTGATCAAACAGACCCATTTTGACTCCTCGATAACGTAATTGATGCGTTCAATACCAAGTATGGAACATTTTACAAAAAATAATAGGCGGCTATTTTGGGGAATTTACTCAACAGGTCAATGAAAATCAGAGACAAAGAGGGAATTTAATCGGTATAAAAACCAATAGATTAAAAAGTAACCAAATTACTCACAGTTTTTGTCACACTTTCTTGTGAAGGGTAGTATCAGATTGTTAAATATAAAAACACTTAAATATCAATGAGATAATAAATAATTGTTTAAAGTTTATATTATCTTTAGTGTGATGATAGTCATGTGTTTGTGAATTTGGTTATGTGAAAATTCACAACATTCACCAGAATTCACAGTATTTACCAAAACTAACCGTATTCACCAGAATTTATCATTTGTTGGAACTGACAACATCAGGGGGCTAGATGAAAAATACCGTTAACCATGTTGGCGTTATTGGTCTGGGTTCGATGGGAATGGGGATCGCGCAATCACTAATAAGAAATAAGATCCCAACCTATGGGTTTGATTTAAATCCACAAGCGTGTGAGACGCTACTCGAATATGGGGCACAAGCCACAGGGCAAGATGCCGCGCAGTATGCGCAACAGCTAGATGCGCTACTTATGGTCGTCGTCAATGGCCAGCAGGTTGAGGCGATTTTGTTTGGTGGTGAGAAACCACTGGTAGAGCAGCTTCGTCCAAATACGATTATTGTATTGCACAGCACACTGGCGGCGGAGCAGACAAAACAGATAGCTCAGCGCCTTGCCGAATACCAGCTTCTATTAGTCGATGCGCCGATATCTGGCGGCGCGATTAAAGCGGCAGAAGGCAAACTGACCGTCATGGCATCGGGTTCCCCCGAGCTATTCACTCAGCTTGCGACGGTATTTGAGGCAATTTCAGAGCGCCTTTATCGTGTGGGGGATGAAATCGGCCTTGGCTCAACCGTGAAAACTATCCACCAGCTACTGGCGGGGGTGCATATTGCGGTTGCTGCGGAAAGTATGGCGCTGGCGGCAAAAGCGGGCATCGATTTAGATGTGATGTATGACATCGTCACCCATGCGGCTGGTAACTCATGGATGTTTGAGAACCGCATGCAGCATGTACTTGACGGAGACTATACCCCTAAATCGTCAGTCGATATTTTTGTGAAAGATCTCGGTTTGGTGATGCAAACCGGAAAAGCGCTGAATTTCCCGTTACCTCTGGCGGCAACAGCGCATCAAATGTTTATCTCAGCCAGTAATGAAGGTTTTGGCTTACAGGATGATAGTGCCGTTATCAAAACCTTTAAGGGAATTACTTTACCGGAGAAAAAGGCATGACAGTGAAATTAGGCGTGATTGCTGATGATTTTACCGGCGCGACAGATATTGCAGGCTTTATGGTACAAAACGGCTGGAAAGTGGTGCAGCTACTGAATGAGCCGAATGAAAATACGCCAATCCCTCAAGATGTGGATGCCATTGTGGTGAGCTTGAAAAGTCGTTCTTGCCCTGTGGATGAAGCCATTAGTGCCTCGGTTAATGCCTGCCGCTGGCTGAAGGAATCGGCGCAGTGCCAGCAAATTTTCTTTAAATATTGCTCCACATTTGATTCAACCGAGAAAGGCAACATTGGCCCAGTGACTGATGCGCTGATGAAGCAACTGGGTACGTCATTATCATTAGTGTGCCCTGCATTGCCTGTTAACGGTCGAACCGTGGTACATGGGCACCTGTTTGTTAACGGTCAATTGCTCAATGAAAGTGGAATGCAGCATCACCCAGTCACTCCAATGACCGATGCCAACCTGATGCGCGTCATGGAAAAACAGTCCGCAGGTAAAGCGGGGCTGATTAACCTAGCGACCGTGCAAAAAGGCAGTGCCGCTATCACTGAACAGTTAGAACAGCTACGCCAGCAGGGCATTAGTTATGCGGTTGTGGATAGTTTCACGATGGATGATTTACTGCCTATTGCTCAGGCTTCGCAATCACTGCCTTTATTAACGGGCGGGTCAGGATTAGGGGCTGCCCTTGCGAATATTGATAGCCAAGTGGCCTGGGGGCAAGGGGAAAGCCGCGGCACTAAGCCGACGGGGAAAGAGAGAAAAACGGTCATTTTATCGGGAAGCTGCTCGCTAATGACCAACAAGCAAGTGCAAAACTATCAGCAAGTCGCGCCTAGCAAAGCGCTAGATGTGGGTGAATGCATCAATAATCCAGACTATGCAACTGTATTAGCGCAATGGGTTAAAGATCAGAAAATCACAGGGTTAGCGCCTTTGTTATATGCCACCCAACCGCCAGAGTTATTGAAGCAAACGCAGGAAAAATACGGCGCTGCATTATCGAGTACCGCGGTAGAAAATGTGTTTGGGCAGGTAGTGACGTTACTTCAGCAGCAAGGTTATAACACTTTTATTATCGCGGGCGGAGAAACCTCTGGAAAAGTGGTGCAAAGCCTTGGAACTGAACAATTAAGTATTGGCTCACCTATCGCGCCGGGTGTGCCTTGGGTACAAGACTTAGCGAGCGGTAACTGGTTAGCACTGAAATCAGGCAATTTTGGTCAAGAGAATTTCTTCCAGTTAGCACAGGAGATGGTTAATGAGTAATGAAAAGGCGCTACGCCAAGAGTTAGTGGATTGGGCGAAGTCGATGTTTAATCGCGGCTACAGCAGCGGTGGTGCAGGCAATATCAGCGCCCGCCTGCCGGATGGCTGCATTATTGTCACCCCGACTAACTCAAGCTTTGGCGATTTAGATCCTGAGCGCCTGAGCAAACTAGACGCGCAAGGTAACTGGATTGATGGTGACAAGCCAACAAAAGAAGTTTCCATGCATATGGCAATGTATTTGCAGCGTTCAGATTGCCAAGCGGTGGTTCATCTACATTCACCTTGGCTAACGGCACTGTCCTGTTTACCGAATTTAGATACCGCAAACTGCTTACCGCCGATCACGCCTTATTACGTGATGCGTGTGGGCAAATTACCGTTGATTGAATATTTACCACCGGGTGATGACCGTATTGGTGAAGAAATCGCAAAATTAGCGCCAAATCATAATGCGATTTTACTCTCTAACCACGGCCCCGTTGTTGGCGGAAAAACGTTAAGACAGGCGTTTTTCAATGCGGAAGAATTAGAAGATACCGCACGTCTATACATTACATTGCGCCCACACGGCTTCACCACGTTAACGCAAGAGCAGGTTCATGAGCTCGAAAGCCGTTATCCACAGAAATGAGGCGATAGACATGGCTAAATTTGCAGCAAATCTCAGTATGATGTTTAACGAAGTTCCGTTTATTCAACGCTTTGAACGTGCCGCTCAAGCTGGGTTTAAGGGCGTTGAGTATCTTTTCCCTTATGAAGAAGATGCGGATGTTATTGCGGGTGAATTGAAAAAACATCAACTTACTCAAGCTCTATTCAATATGCCTGCGGGAAATTGGGGCGCTGGCGAGCGTGGAATGGCGTCGATTCCCGGCCGTGAAGCCGAGTTCGCTCAAGGTGTACAAACCGCCCTGAAATACGCTTTAGCATTAGGCTGCAAGCAAGTGCATGCTATGGCAGGAAAAGTGGATGATAAATTCACGCCTGAAGAGCAAAAAACGTGTTTTATTAAGAATATACAGCATGCTGCGGACGTGATGGCTGAGCACGGCATTCGTGTGCTTATCGAGCCGATTAATACCCGCGATATGCCAGGGTATTTCTTAACGACCCAAAAGCAGGCTGAAGCGCTGTTACCTGAAATCAATCGCGAAAACGTGTTTATTCAATTGGATTTATATCACTGCCAGATTATGGAAGGTGACTTATTGAAAACAATTGAGCGTCTTTGGGGTAAATTTAGTCATATTCAGATAGCATCAGTACCTTTTCGCCATGAACCTGATAGCGGTGAAGTTAATTACCCATGGATTTTTAATCAACTCGATGAAATGGGATATGAAGGCTGGCTGGGATGTGAATACCACCCAGCAGGACGCACCGAAGACGGTTTAGGCTGGCTAAAGCAAGCTAATTCCTAGGAGAACCGAATGATCCCTTCCGAACGTCGTGATTTTATTTATCGCTATGTCTATGAGCACCAAACTGTGTCTATCAATGACTTGGTTGGTTTAATGAATGTCTCTCATATGACGGTTCGACGTGATATTCGCATGTTGGAAGAGGAAGGGAAGGTTGTCGGAATTAGCGGTGGTGTTCGGTTAAATGATGCGTTACGCCAAGAGCTTCCGTGGAGTGAAAAGGCAAGACTTCATCATCAAACGAAACGCGAAATCGGTCAATTTGCCAGCTCACTGGTTGAAGATGGTCAGGTGGTTTACCTCGATGCAGGCACCACCACCTTTGAAATTGCCCGTGTATTGGGTGAGCGTTTTAATCTCACTATCGTGACCAATGATTTTTCCATCATGCAGTACTTGATGAATAAATCACAACTGAACTTGTATCACACAGGCGGGCAGGTTGATAAACGCAATCACTCCTGTGTTGGCAATACGGCGGCCGCTATGTTGCAGACACTGAATGTAGACATCGCGTTTATTAGTACCAGCTCATGGGATCTGCAACATGGGGTTTCCACTCCTCATGAGGAAAAGGTCCAAATAAAACAAACTTTATTGGATGTTGCTCGTCGGTGTGTACTGGTTTCAGACAGCAGTAAATTCGGTAAATACGGTATGTTCCGTGTCTGCCCATTAGATCAATTGCACGACATCATTTGTGACCAACATTTACCGTCTGATGTGGTGCAACGGATACTCGAAAAAAACATAAAACTTCATTTAATAAATACATAAAAAAACATCTTACCTACTGATGCATAGCCCGACAGGGTTATAGCAAGGAGAATGACAATGAAAGTTATTATTACTGGTGGCGCAGGCTTTCTGGGCCAGCAGCTAGCCGCTGCTTTGCTTAAAAACAACCAAGGATTAAAATTTGACCAGCTCGTTTTAGCGGATATTCAATGCCCTACATCGCCTATTGAAGACTCTCGCGTGAGTTGCGTTGCATTAGATTTAACCCAGCCAGAAGCAGCAGATAAGCTGATTGACGCGCAAACTGACGTGGTATTCCACCTTGCGGCGATCGTCAGTAGCCATGCTGAAAGTGACTTTAACTTAGGCATGAAAGTGAACTTCGATGCGACTCGCCAATTGCTTGAAGTCGCTCGCGCTAAAAACCCTGCCATCAAGTTTTTATTCACCAGCTCCCTTGCGGTTTTTGGCGGTGAATTACCGGATGTGATCACCGACCTGTGTGTTGTGAACCCTCAGTCTTCTTATGGCGCTCAAAAAGCCATGTGTGAATTGATGGTGAACGACTATTCCCGTAAAGGCTATGTGGATGGACGCGTGATGCGCTTACCTACCATTAGTATTCGCCCGGGAGTCCCGAATAAAGCGGCATCTTCTTTTGCTAGCGGTATTATCCGCGAGCCACTAAATGGGATTGAGAGTGTTTGCCCAGTGTCTCCAGAGTTGGCGCTATGGTTATCTAGCCCAGAAACGGTAATCAACAACTTCATCCATGCGGTTTCGATTCCTGCAGAGAAATTTGGTCTTTCACGCACAGTGAACCTGCCAGGGATCACCGTGACAGTACAAGAGATGATTGATGCCCTGCGTGATGTCGCTGGTCAACAAGCAGTTGATTTAATTCGCTTTGAACCGGATGAATCCATCAACCGTATTGTGGCAAGCTGGCCGGGTAAATTCGATATTCGCCGTGCACTGGATTTAGGCTTTAAAGCTGATGGGTCATTTAGCGATGCGATCCGTTCCTTCATTAAGCACCATGGCTGTGCGAAATAGGAGATTAAATAATGTCCTATATTCCTATTATTGGCCTCGCGGTGGCCATATTTGTCCTTATCTTTTTAGTATTGCGAACGCGGGTTCACGCCTTGTTAGCGATGTTGATTGCGGCTGCAATCGCAGGGTTATCAGGGGGATTAACTGCAGCGGAAACCGTCACCGTTATTACAAAGGGCTTTGGTTCGACCCTCGGTAGCATTGGTATTGTTATCGGTCTCGGGGTAATGATGGGAAGGGTGCTGGAAGTGTCCGGTGCTGCTGAGCAGATAGCCTATAGCTTTATCAAATGGTTAGGTAAAAAACGCGAAGAGTGGGCGCTGGCAATTACCGGTTATATTGTCAGTATTCCTATCTTTGTCGACTCTGCATTCGTTATTTTGTATCCGCTGGCAAAAGCGTTAGCGAAGAATGGAAAACGCAGTATTTTAACCCTTGGTGTCGCATTGGCGGGGGGATTAGTTGTTACCCACCATACTGTACCGCCAACTCCGGGCCCTCTCGGTGTTGCAGGGATCTTCGGGGTTGATGTTGGTGCCATGATTTTAGCGGGTATGACGCTGGCAGTGCCGTGCGTTATCGGGATTGTGTTCTACGCCAAGTGGCTGGGAACTAAATACCCTGAATTCATGCCAGATGAGACGGGCAGCGAAGATTTAAAAGAAGTACATGCGCGTTACATGGAAGAAAAAGCCAACAAACCATTACCGAGCTTATTCTTATCATTGTTACCAATTATCACGCCAATTCTGTTGATCTTCATTAATGCTATCAACGGATTATTACTGAAAACAGCCGCATTCCAAGGTATGGATGATAATTGGTACTTCCAATCATTCCAATTCTTGGGAGCACCGATTATCGCCTTATCTATTAGTGTCCTGATTTCGGTCTATACGTTAATGCCAAAAGCATCGAAAGAAGAAGTTATCGACCGTATGGAAGAGGGTTTACAAGCGGCGGGTATCATCCTGCTTGTGACAGGTGCTGGTGGAGCATTAGGTGCAGTATTGCGTGACAGCGGGACGGGAACCATTCTTGCGGAGCATGTCGCGAATTTACCGATTACGCCCGTATTAATCCCGTTTATTATCGCGACATTAGTGCGTTTAATTCAGGGGTCTGGAACGGTAGCAATGATTACCGCAGCATCGATTTCTGCGCCAATCATTAGCCAAATTCCTGATATCAACTTATTGGTTGCAGCTCAGGCAGCAACAATGGGGTCTCTGTTCTTCGGTTATTTCAACGACAGCCTTTACTGGGTGGTGAACAGAATGATGGGGATCAAAGACGTTAAACAACAAATGATTGTTTGGTCTATTCCAACAACAATAGCTTGGGCTATCGGGTTGGTTGGGGTCTTGATCCTTGATGTCGTGCTATAAATCTAGCATGTTGATATTGTAGTATTTTCTATATTCTGCCTATCTAAAGCGCCCATTCGGGCGCTTTCTTTCGATAATCACAAACATTCATCTATACTGGGTGTATCTCATTATTCACATTCATCTTAAGATGATTTATTTGTGATCATGATCTCGTTTTAATGAAATTCAAGTGTATCCGTTTCTATTAAAGTAGATATTGGTCACTAAATTAATCAAAGCTAAGCGCTATATTGACAATAACGTACTAATTCAATGATGCCATTGTGTAAAGGAGTTTGATATGTCTGACGTTTTCCACTTAGGTTTAAAAAAGAGTGACTTACAGGGTGCAACTGTTGCTATTGTTCCTGGGGATCCTAACCGTGTTGAAAAAATTGCACGTCTGATGGACAACCCTGTACATTTGGCTTCATTACGCGAATTCACATCATGGCGTGGCGAGCTCGATGGCAAAGCTGTGATTGTCTGCTCAACGGGTATCGGTGGACCATCAACTTCTATCGCAGTTGAAGAACTGGCTCAGTTAGGTATCCGTACTTTCTTACGTATTGGTACAACAGGTGCAATCCAAGAAAACATCAATGTGGGTGATGTGCTTGTCACCACGGGTGCCGTTCGTTTAGATGGCGCAAGCCAGCACTTTGCACCACTGGAATTCCCAGCCGTCGCTGACTTCACGTGTACTAATGCGCTGTATGCTGCGGCAACAGAAGCGGGTGCAACCGTACACGTCGGTATTACCGCATCTTCCGATACCTTCTACCCAGGTCAAGAACGTTACGACACCTACACAGGTCGCGTAATGCGCCATTTCAGAGGCTCAATGAAAGAGTGGCAAGACATGGGCGTGATGAACTATGAAATGGAATCTGCAACGCTGTTAACCATGTGTGCAAGCCAAGGCCTGCGTGCAGGTATGGTCGCTGGGGTTATCGTAAACCGTACTCAGCAAGAAATTCCAAATGAAGCGCTTCTGAAAAAAACAGAAGGCAATGTTCTGAGCATCGTTGTCGAAGCTGCTCGTCGCCTGCTGTAATCCTAATTAGCTGACCCGTTTACTGACTTCACTCGGTTGTGGATTTGCGGTAAACGGGTTCAGTTATCATCGTGCTACCCATGTATCTTAAATATTCTTGTATCTCTAATTGATCAGCGCAAAATTTATTTTCTCGCGTTTTTCTTATTCCCTTCATCGATGAATCTGTTATTGTCATTTAAAACAATTAATAGAAGCCTCTTAAGTTACTCAAATTACAAGTAATTGATGATTTCGTTTATTTTTAGTTTGAGCAATGACAGAGCTAAAAAGGGAAAATGTATGTCAACCAAACCTTACCTTCACCCCTCTGTACTGCCTTTAACAGGTGGAATTAACTTTCGTGATTTAGGGGGAAAAAAGCTTTCCAATGGCGGAAAAATAAAGCCCGGTGTTTTATTTCGTTCTGGGGCGCTCGACCGATTAACCCAAGATGATGAAAAAGTCTTACAGTCACAAAACCTTTTCCAAATCATCGATTATCGCGATGAAGCTGAAATTTTGGATAAACCAGATGTGGTGTGGCGTGGCGCTCATTATGTACATGCCCCTGCGAACCCGCTGGCAAAAGAAGTGAGTGCGAATCTTGATAAACTCACCCCAGAAGTACTAGAACAGTTTGATCCTCAAGCTTTTATGTTTCGCCTCTATGAGTTGCTTCCGTTGAATAATGCCGCTTATCACCAATTAGTGAACATGTTGAAGCAGCCAGAAAAAGGTGGGCTTGTGCAACACTGTGCTGTGGGTAAAGACCGCACAGGAGTTGGCTCGGCTCTCGTGCTGTTTGCGCTGGGCGCAGATGTGAATACAGTAATGGATGATTACCTTTTAACGAACGAGACGTTAGCGCCATTTCGTAATCATTTACTCGAAGAGTTCTCCAAGACCATGAGTGAAAACGTGGTGAAAAAATTCGAATATGTATTTTCTGTTCGTGAAGAATTTTTACAAACTGCATTGAAAAGTATAGAAAATAATTATGGCGGTGTGGATAGCTGGCTAGAAAAAGACTTTGGATTAGATAACGCTCAGCGCAGCGTATTACAAAGTTACTTCCTCGAATAAACCTCTGCGGAATTGAAGTTGCAATGCGCCAGTTTTGTTGCAACTTTATTTACTTCCAAGAACTATAATATATTCACTTAGCGGCGTAATAATTGCTTATCTTAATAACAGTTAATTAGCTGAATAATAGTTACTTAGTCTACTCATAGTTAACATACTAATCTCAAACCGTAGGAATTCGCCCTTGAGCATTAATGAAATTGTCACGGTCATTACAGAATTCACTCGCGCTCACGAAGTGTGGGCTATCCCTATTGTGTTCATTCTTGCGTTTGGCGAGTCCCTCGCTTTCTTATCGTTATTGCTCCCTGCGACCGTTATCTTGCTTGGGCTAGGGGCATTAATTGGTGAAAGTGAGATTGCCTTTTTCCCGATTTGGTTAGCCGCTGCATTGGGCGCATTTTTCGGGGATTGGGTCTCTTATTGGTTTGGTTTTCACTATAAAGATAAAGTTCGTGAAATGTGGCCGATTTCCCGCAACCCTGAAATGGTAGACAAAGGGCATCGCTTCTTTGAGAAGTGGGGTGTTTGGGGTATTTTCTTTGGTCGGTTTTTCGGGCCACTGAGGGCGGTAGTGCCGCTTGTTGCGGGGATCTGTGAAATGAAGCAGCGACATTTCCAAGTCGCTAACCTAGCCTCAGCGATGATTTGGGCGTTTGGCATTTTAGCCCCTGGTGCGCTTGGTTTACGTTGGTTTGCGAGTTGGATGGGATAAGCTGCGAAGCCGCTCGCAAAAAGTAGCCGTTGGGAGATTTACCTCTGGACACTTATACAGTATCCCATTACCTTACTCTAGATTTTAAAAAGTAAGGATTGAGTCGTGGATACCTCTCTTTTATATGCAATTATTGGCGCCTTGAGCGGCATTTTGGTCGGCGGTTTAGCGGTCTGGTTTTCTATTGTCCAAAAAATAGCGGGAAAAGAGCGAGAGCTACAAGAGGTATACCGCCAATTGGCGGCGAGCGATGAAAAAAATGTGCATTTAGCGCAGTGGAAAGAGGAATGTGACAGGCTCGATCAGGAGCTACGTACACAGCGGGATATTAACCGCGAACAGGAAGCAGAGCTGCGGGAAGTGATGACCCGCTTTGAGCAGACTCAACTCGCCAATGAAGAAAAACAACGGATTTTACAAAACAGCGAGCAGCGCCTTACCGCTCAGTTCGAAAATTTAGCCAATCGTATTTTTGAGCAGAACGAACGTCGAGCATCCGAACAACATCAGAAAAATTTAATGGCGATGCTGTCACCGTTTCGTGAGCAACTTGAAGGGTTTCGCCAGCAAGTACAGCAAAGTTATGGTGAAGAAGCCAAAGAGCGCCATACACTCACTTATGAAATTCGCCAATTACAGCAGTTAAATAGCCAAATGACCAAAGAAGCGGTCAATTTAACCCGAGCCCTAAAAGGAGATAATAAAATCCAAGGGAACTGGGGGGAAACGATTTTAACGCGGATTTTAGAAGTTTCAGGGCTGCGAAAAGGCAGTGAATTTGAAACTCAGGTAAGCATCAATACGGGGTTTAATAGCCGCTATCAACCCGATGTGATTATCCATCTTCCTGAAGGCAAAGATGTGGTGGTCGATGCGAAAATGTCGCTGGTGGCTTATGAACACTATTTTAATAGCGATGATCCAGAACAGCAGCAGCAAGGCATCAAGGAGCATGTGGCGTCCATTCGTAACCATATGAAAATGCTCAGTCGCAAAGACTACCATCAGTTACCGGGAGTTCGCTCTTTAGATTATGTGCTCATGTTTATTCCGATTGAGCCTGCGTATTTATTAGCATTAAAAGAAGCGCCTGAACTACTTGATGAAGGATTAAAACTGAATATCATGTTGGTTTGCCCATCCACCTTACTGGTGGCCGTGCGTACCATTAATAATTTGTGGCGCTATGAACGGCAAGAGCAAAATGCTCAAGAAATCGCAGATAGAGCCGCTAAAATGTACGATAAGCTGCGTTTATTTATCGATGATATGCAAGTATTGGGCTCGAGTTTAGAGAAAGCAAATCATACTTATTCTTCAGCAATGAAGCGCCTTGCTGAAGGCCGAGGTAATTTGCTTGCTCAAGCGGAAAGTTTTAAAGAGTTAGGTGTGGAAGTTAAGCAATCTATAGACCCTCAGCTAGCTGAGCGGGCTGACAAGTCTAATTGTGCGGAATCTTAGAGTTATAATAGGGTTTTCACTCAAAGGCTGGTACACTTCACAAAAAAGTTTGAACGATTAACAGGCATAATAGAAATGACCGAACCAACAAAAGAAACCATCGATTTTGGTTTCCGTACTGTAGAGAAAGAAGAAAAAGCTGGCCTAGTCGCAAATGTTTTTCACTCTGTAGCCTCTAAATATGACCTGATGAATGACTTAATGTCTTTTGGTATTCATCGTATCTGGAAACGTTTCACAATTGAAGCGAGTGGTGTGCGTCGCAATCAACGCGTACTTGATCTTGCTGGTGGAACTGGTGACCTCACTGCAAAATTCTCTCGCCTTGTGGGTGAAAAAGGTGAAGTGGTTCTCGCAGATATTAACGATTCAATGTTAAAAATGGGACGCGAGAAACTGCGCGATTTAGGCATTGTCGGTAATGTTAATTACGTTCAAGCTAACGCAGAAGAGTTGCCATTCCCTGATAACTATTTTGACTGTATTACCATCTCTTTTGGTTTACGTAACGTCACCGATAAAGATAAAGCATTACGCTCCATGTTCCGTGTATTGAAGCCGGGTGGACGCCTATTAGTGCTTGAGTTCTCTAAACCAATTCTTGAACCACTGAACAAAGCTTACGATGCTTACTCATTCCATATTTTACCGCGTATTGGTCAAGTGATTGTGAATGATCCTGAAAGCTATCGTTACCTAGCTGAATCTATCCGTATGCACCCAAATCAAGAAACCTTGAAAGGGATGATGGAAAACGCAGGTTTTGAGCAAGTCTCTTATGACAATATGACCGGTGGTATTGTTGCATTACATAAAGGGTTTAAATTCTAAGATGGAAGCACCATCAGCGCATATTGAAAATCCTAATACTGTTTTGTATTCCTTGATGACGGCATTAATGGAAACTTCCTTGAACCACATGTTGTTCAAGGAAAAAGTCCTGCAACCTGCAAGAATGCGTTTAGCAGGTAAAGTGATGGGGATTGAGCTTAAAGAGCTGAATAAAACTCTGACGCTTATTTTTGCTGAAAATCATGTTGATGTATTAAGTGAATGGCAAGAACCTGCAGATTGCACTATCAAAACGTCACTGTTTACATTGATTAAGTTGAAAGATAAGCAGCAGCTTTCACAACTCATCAATAATGGTGACATTGTGATTGAAGGCGATATGCAAATTGTTCAACACTGGTCTTCATTACTGGATTTAGCTATCTGGAACCCGGCTCATTATTTATCTCCTTATATTGGTGATGTTGCGGCAGAAGGCATCAGTAAAGTGTTGGGTAAAGGGGCTTGCCTCGCGTCTCGTTTAGTCAGTCGCCAAAAAACATACGTTAAAGACATTATTCTGGAAGAGTGGAAAATGGCGCCAAGCCAGCTGGAATTAGTGCATTTTAGCGATGAAGTTGAGCAGGTTTCAAATTCAATGAGTCAGTTAGAACAACGACTCAATCAGTTGGAGGAGAAGAATGACTCCCGGTGAAATAAAACGTCTTTACTTCATTATTCGGGTATTTCTCTCTTATGGACTAGATGAGCTGATCCCTAAAATTAAGCTGACATTGCCTTTAAGAATTGGGCGGTTAGGTTTTTTTTGGATCAAAAACAGACACAAAGATAAAGATCTTGGTGAACGACTGCGCTTAGCATTACAAGAATTAGGGCCGGTTTGGATCAAATTTGGTCAAATGCTTTCGACTCGCCGAGATTTATTCCCTCCTGCAATTGCTGACCAGCTGTCATTATTACAAGACAAAGTGGCGAGTTTCGATGGTAAATTAGCCCGTCGTTATATTGAGGAGTCACTCGGTGGTCCATTAGAACAATGGTTTGATAACTTTGATGAGCAAGCTCTTGCCTCTGCGTCGATTGCCCAAGTTCATACTGCAACATTAAAAGAAAATGGCAAAGATGTTGTTTTAAAAGTGATTCGCCCAGATATTTTGCCTGTCATCAAAGCGGATATTAAGCTGATGTACCGTATCGCCAATTGGGTTCCTCTTCTTCCTGATGGACGACGTTTACGCCCTAAAGAAGTCGTGCGTGAGTACGAAAAAACCTTAATTGATGAGCTAAATCTTCTTCGCGAATCTGCTAACGCTATCCAGTTACGACGCAACTTTGAAAACAGTTCTATGCTGTATATCCCTGAAGTTTATCCTGATTATTGCCGTGAAAACGTGATGGTCATGGAGCGTATCTACGGTATTCCTGTTTCAGACATTGCGGCATTAGAAGCGCAAGGCACGAACATGAAGTTGCTGGCAGAGCGGGGCGTCAAAGTCTTCTTTACCCAGGTATTTCGTGACAGTTTCTTCCACGCAGATATGCACCCGGGCAACATTTTTGTTAGCTACGACCACCCAGAAGATCCTCTCTATATTGGTATCGACTGTGGGATCGTGGGTTCACTTAACAAAGAAGATAAGCGCTATTTAGCTGAAAACTTTATTGCTTTCTTTAATCGTGATTATCGTAAAGTTGCTGAATTGCATGTGGATTCTGGCTGGGTTCCGCCAGATACCAATGTTGAAGATTTTGAGTTTGCTATCCGCACCGTTTGTGAGCCTATCTTTGAAAAGCCATTAGCTGAGATTTCATTTGGGCATGTGTTATTGAATCTGTTCAATACCGCCCGTCGCTTTAATATGGAAGTTCAGCCGCAATTGGTGTTATTGCAGAAAACCTTATTGTACGTTGAAGGTTTGGGTCGTCAGTTATACCCGCAGTTGGATTTATGGAAAACAGCAAAACCATTCTTAGAGGATTGGATCCATAGCCAAGTGGGTATTCCGGCTATCACCAAAGCGTTAAAAGAAAAAGCGCCATATTGGGCGGAGAAAATGCCAGAAATCCCCGATTTGATTTATGGGGCATTAAAGCAGCACCGTTTCTTGCAGTCTAATATTGAACAGCTTACACAAGAGTTAAAGCACCAACGCACTAAACAACGTAAATCACAGTACCTATTAGGAATTGGGGCAACCTTTATTCTTTGTGGTAGCTTATTCTTTATTTCTGACTTAACCCGAATTGCAGCAGCATTTATGGCTGTAGGTGCATTGTCGTGGCTTGTAGGTTGGTGTAAAGGAGAGGATAATTAAGTAGACTTTGTTTTGCGACAAGTTTATAAGGCTGTGATCATTTCCGTATTTAGCGTTGGTTGTATATAATAGAGTTAGTTACAATTGATCCCAAAACTATAGAGGTATTAACAATGGAATCAACTTTTGCAATGGCTGCTTTCGGTAGTCCTTGGCAATTAATTATCATTGCTTTGCTTATCATTTTAATTTTCGGCACCAAGAAATTACGTTCTTTAGGTTCTGATTTGGGCGAATCACTTAAAGGCTTCAAAAAAGCAATGAGTGATGATGAAGCTGCAAAAGCGAAAGCAGAGCAAGAGAAGCAAGACGCTGATTTTGCACCAAAAAATATCACTGAACAACAGGCTCCTGAAAAAAAAGACAGCCCAGTTGAGAGCAAAAATAAAGAGCAGGGATAAACCGTGTTTGACATAGGTTTTAGTGAACTACTGCTAGTTGCGATCATCGGTCTTGTGGTATTAGGCCCACAACGTCTACCAGTGGCAGTGAGAACTGTTGCTGGTTGGATTCGTGCTATGCGCTCTATGGCTGCTAATGTCCAGAATGAGCTATCACAAGAACTGAAATTGCAAGAACTGCAAGAGACTCTTAAAAAAGTTGAAGAGAAAGCGGGTTTGGAAACTCTTTCTCCAGAACTTAAAAAGTCGATGGATGACCTGCGTCATGCTGCTTTGTCTTTACAAAGTGGTTATCAGGCAACAACCAATGATGTCCAATCTGAGTTGAACAAAGCAAAAGAGATCACAGAAAACTACGATGCTGCGGTAAAGGAATCCCATGCTAGTTCTTCGCAAACTCAAGAGTCAGACCCTGATCCTGAGTATGCTGCTAAGATGGCTGCAGTTGTTGAAGAAAAACCTGCTTCAGCAACACCAACAGACTCTAAGCCACTCGATGCTAAAGTAACAAACTCCAATCAAACAGAAAGTGAAAAATAACACATGGCTGTCAATGATGCTCAACCACTTATTAGCCACCTGATTGAACTAAGAAAGCGGCTACTAAACTGTTTGATTACGGTATTAATCGTCTTTGCGGCGCTCGCTTATTTTTCAAATGATATTTATCGCCTTGTTGCTGCGCCTTTGATTGATAAGCTGCCTGTTGGCTCTCAAATGAGTGCGACAGACGTAGCATCGACGTTTTTTACCCCGATTAAACTGACCATGATGGTATCTGTATTTGTTTCGATACCGGTCATTTTGTACCAGGTCTGGGCATTTATCGCGCCTGCGCTGTATAAGCATGAACGTCGATTAATGCTGCCGTTACTGGTATCAAGTAGCTTCCTATTCTATCTAGGAATGGCATTTGCTTACTTTGTGGTATTCCCGTTAGCTTTTGGCTTCTTTGTAAAAACAACGCCAGAAAGCGTTAACTTTATACCGGATATCAGCAAATACCTCAGTTTTGTCATGACATTGTTTATGGCATTCGGGGCTGCGTTTGAAGTGCCAATCGCGATTATTTTACTGTGCTGGACTGGCGTAACGACTCCAGAATCACTCAGACGTAAGCGCCCATACATCTTAGTAGGTGCGTTTATCGTCGGGATGTTCCTGACTCCGCCAGATGTTTTATCGCAAACTCTACTCGCAGTACCGATGTACTTGCTGTTTGAGCTTGGGGTATTACTGTCGAATTTCTATGTTGGCAAAGGTCGACGTAGAGGCGATGACGAAGAAGAAGAGCCAGAAGAATAGTCACGGTGACAACGTTATTGTGAAATAAAAAGCCCACTCAATGGGCTTTTTTTATGCCTGTTTGAAGCAAATATATCGAGAGAAACTTATTCGGACTCTTTTCTAAATTGCGTATTATTAATGACTTTTGCGACAGTGGTATTTAAGATGTTAAGCAAAAGAATTGAACGCGACTCACCATTTGGTTCATTGAAGATGGCCTTAACACCGGCAAAAATGCCTTCAGTAATAACAACACTGTCTCCCTGAGAAGGGAGATCCGGAGATTGAGTATGGCTGATAGGCGTCTGCTGTATGAGGTTAATTATCTCTTCAGGAACTTCAGCCGGTAATGCGCCAAAACGAATAAAGTGGCTGACACCACGTGTAGATTGGATAGTGGTTGTATGAATTTGCTCATGATCGAATTTTACAAACAGGTAATTGGGAAATAGCGCTTCAGTGATAACTGTGCGTTTGCCTCGAACGACTTTTTCCATTTCAGTCATTGGAGTCATGCAAGTCACATCTTGTCGAGTTAAGTGCTCAACCGCTCTATCCAGTTGCCCTCGTTTGCAATACAGCAAATACCATTTTTCCATTTTTTGATCCCATCCAACAAATTTATGCTCATGATAACAAATTAAGGCATAAGAATGTGACTAATGATGAGTAGCACAATATTATTCATCTACACAAGTATCGATTAATTCGATAGTTACGAAATTAGATACATAATAAACACAGCAGTTAATACACTTTTTGTAGGAGACACCATGGATATCTTTTTACTGAGTAATGGCAAACTTTCCGGCAACCCTGTATGGCTAAGTTACGCATTACCAAGAATTAGCGAAATGATTGAACGTAAACAGATTAAGTCTGCAGTATTAGTGCCTTATGCTGTTTTACGAGGTTCTCACGATGAGCGTGCGGAGCAGTTAAGCGATGCTTTAGGTATTAAAGTGACTTCGATTGAACATTTTGAGAGCCCAGTAGAAGCCATCGAACAAGCAGAATGTATTCTTGTGAGTGGCGGTAATACATGGTGGTTAAATAAATGCTTGCATGAGAATGGCTTAATTGTTGCTATCCAACGTGCAGTACGTGAACGCGGTGTACCTTACATTGGTTGGAGCGCAGGTTGCAACGTGGCGACTCCAAGCATTCGTACAACGAATGATATGCCTGTGAGTAATGCAGTTATCATGCCATCCTTGGGTCTGTTCCCAATGCAAATCAACCCACACTATATTGATGCGCATATTTCTGGGCATATGGGTGAAACACGCGATGAGCGCCTACAAGAATTCTGTGTTATTAACCCTCATGAAGTGGTTGTTGCGTTACGTGAAGGTAGCGGATTACAGATCAAAGGTAATGAGTTAAGTTACTTCAGTGGCAAAAATGAAGGCTTCAAGCTGTTTCAGCACAACAAAACATTCCCTGAGCAATTTGATACCGTATCATTAAAGGATTATGTTCCGTTTGATTGCAAGTAAAGTGATATACTTAATCTGAAGATATTGATTATTAAGTATGTTTAACAGCAACTTGTAACCTTGGCTGGGAACCTTATAATGAGGTTCCCCCTGTAATAGTAAAAGAAGATAATGAAATACCGTGACCTTAGAGATTTCATCGCGCAGCTTGAAAAGCAAGGCGAACTAAAACGCATTACGATGGAAGTCGATCCTTACTTGGAAATGACTGAAATCGCAGATCGTACACTAAGAGCAGGGGGGCCAGCCTTACTATTCGAAAATCCTAAAGGCTATAACATGCCCGTTCTGTGTAACTTGTTTGGTACAACCAAGCGCGTTGCTATGGGAATGGGGCAAGAAGATATTAAAGCCTTACATGATGTGGGTAAGTTACTCGCCTTCTTGAAAGAACCAGATCCTCCGAAGGGTTTTCGTGACTTAATGGACAAATTGCCGAAATTCAAGCAAGTGCTGAACATGCCAGCTAAACGCTTGAGCTCAGCGCCTTGTCAGGAAGAGATTTGGGCAGGTGATGATGTTGACCTGACTAAGATCCCTGTTATGCATTGCTGGCCGGAAGATGCTGCGCCGCTGATTACTTGGGGTTTAACGGTCACGAAAGGTCCTCATAAAGAACGCCAAAATTTAGGTATCTATCGCCAGCAAGTCCTTGGTAAAAATAAAGTTATTATGCGTTGGTTATCTCATCGCGGTGGTGCGCTGGATTTCCAAGAGTGGTGTCAGGCACATCCAGGTGAACGATTCCCAGTCGCTGTGGCGCTAGGTGCTGACCCCGCAACGATTTTAGGCGCAGTGACGCCGGTTCCTGATACGCTATCTGAATATGCTTTTGCTGGGTTACTTCGGGGCAATAAAACGGAAGTTGTAAAGTGTATTTCTAATGACTTAGAAGTTCCCGCTGGGGCTGAAATTATCCTTGAAGGGTATATTGAACCTGGCGAAATGGCACCAGAAGGTCCTTATGGCGACCACACGGGTTATTATAATGAGATTGATGATTTCCCGGTATTTACTGTGACTCATGTGACTCAACGTCGCGATGCGATTTATCACTCTACTTATACAGGTCGTCCACCGGATGAACCCGCAGTATTAGGGGAAGCCCTGAACGAAGTTTTAGTACCTATTTTACAAAAGCAGTTCCCTGAAATTGTGGATTTCTATTTGCCACCAGAAGGTTGTTCCTACCGTCTGGCGGTTGTTACCATGAAAAAACAGTATGCAGGACACGCAAAAAGAGTAATGATGGGCGTCTGGTCTTACCTGCGCCAGTTCATGTACACTAAGTTCGTGATTGTTTGTGATGATGATATCAATGCTCGTGATTGGAAAGATGTTATTTGGGCCATCACAACACGTATGGATCCAGCTCGCGATACTGTCATGATGGAAAACACACCGATTGATTATCTCGATTTTGCATCACCGATTTCTGGACTTGGTTCCAAAATGGGAATGGATGCGACCAATAAATGGCCGGGAGAAACCAACCGTGAGTGGGGACGCCCAATTGTCATGACGCAGAGTGTCAAATCCCGCGTAGATGATATCTGGGAACAGTTAAATATTATTGAAAAGTAAGAGGAAAATCATGGCAACTTTGAGCTGTAAAGTCACATCTGTTGAATCTATCACGGATACAGTTTATCGGGTTATTTTGTTGCCAGACGGACCTTTTCATTTTAAAGCGGGTCAATATCTTATGGTCGTTATGGATGAAAGAGACAAACGACCATTCTCTATGGCTTCTACACCTGAAAATAATCAATCTATCGAACTGCATATTGGCGCATCAGAATTTAATTTGTACGCGATGGCGGTGATGGATCGTATTTTAGAACAGCAACGTATTGATATTGATATTCCTCACGGCAAAGCGTGGTTCCGCGAAAATAGCCAAAACCCGATGATCTTGATCGCAGGCGGTACTGGCTTCTCTTATACCCATTCTATTTTATTGGCTGCACTGGCTGAAAATTCTCAACGAGATATTACTTTCTATTGGGGTGGTCGCCAGTTGGAGCATTTGTATGATCTCGGTGAATTACAAGCTATTAGTGAGCGTTATCCTAACCTGAAAGTTGTCCCTGTTGTTGAGCAACCGGATGAAAATTGGCGTGGAAGAACGGGAACTGTTTTGAGTACCGTGCTAGAAGATTTCGGTGATTTGTCTGGGCATGATATTTATATTGCAGGGCGTTTTGAGATGGCGAAGATTGCGCGGGATAGGTTTTGTAATGAGAGGGGGGCAAAGCCCACCCAGTTGTTCGGCGATGCCTTCGACTTTCTATAACTCGTCATATTTCAAGTTGTAGGGGTGTTGGCTTCATAGGCTACCCTAGTCACATACTCATAGTTTGCATATCCCCGTCATATTTCAAGCCACAGGGGTGTTGGCTTCATAAAGCTACCCTATCACATACTTCAGTATGCTCAAGGGATAGCTTTACTCGCCGCCTACCTGTGACCTGAACTATTTAGGGGATGGACGGAGTTGTATTCAATATTCTGGTTGATTGGTTGATTGGTTGATTGGTTGATTGGTTGATTGGTTGATTGGTTGATTGATTTCACTGAGCGGTTCGTGGATAAAAAAATCCCGCCCCTGACTAGGCGGGAACATTGACAACAGATGACAATGTAACGGCAAAACTGATTAAACCCTTTCAATAATTGTGGCGATGCCTTGCCCAAATCCAATACACATTGTAGCTAAACCAAACTGCTTATCATGTTGCTCTAACTGATTAAGTAACGCGGTTGTGATCCTTGCGCCAGAGCAACCGAGAGGGTGACCTAATGCAATTGCGCCGCCACTTAGATTTACCTTCTGGTCCACTTGACTTTCTGAAATTTGCAGTCCTTTTAGGCAAGCAATAGACTGAGCCGCGAAAGCCTCATTAAGTTCAATAATATCAATATCATTCAACGTCAGCCCCGCACGCTTTAACGCTAACTCAGTTGCAGGAACCGGTCCAAATCCCATGATGGATGGATCACAACCAACCACGGCCATGGCTCGAACTTTTGCACGAGGTTTTAATCCATGCTGTTTGGCATAAGATCCACTGGCAAGTAGCATGGCTGAAGCACCATCAGACAGTGCTGACGAATTGCCTGCGGTCACAGTACCACTGACAGGGTCGAAAGCGGGTCTTAGTGCAGCGAGTCCTTCCAAAGTGGCATCAAAACGGATGACTTCGTCATAGTTGATTGAAATCAGATTGCCATCGGCATCATGCCCTGCAATCGGAACGATTTCACGGCTAAATTTACCATTCTTGGTTGCCGCAGCCGCGCGTTGGTGAGATCTCAATGCAAAAGCATCTTGCTCTTCTCGGCTGATTTTATACATTTTAGCAAGCATCTCAGCAGTTAAACCCATTGCTCCAGAGGCTTTTGCTACGCGTAATGTGAGCTTTGGATTGAAATCAATACCGTGAGTCATTGGAACATGCCCCATATGCTCAACACCGCCAATCAAAACGGAGTGTGCATCGCCCGTCATAATGAAACGGCTTGCATCATGAATGGCTTGCATCGAAGAGCCACAAAGGCGATTGACTGTAACGGCTGGCACGGTGTGCGGGATATCAGTTAACAATGCTGCATTTTTGGCGATATTAAAACCTTGCTCTAAGGTTTGCTGAACACATCCCCAAATAATGTCATCCAACTCTTTCTTTTTCGCATTGGGATTGCGTTCAAAAATTGCATTCATCAGGTGTGCAGAGAGGTCTTCTGCTCTTACATGACGAAATACACCGCCTTTGGAACGGCCCATTGGTGTGCGTATACCATCAATAATGAAGACATTTTCCATAGGATTAACCTCTCGCAACTTTTTTAACATCAATAGCCACAACCGGTGGCTGCGGATAGTATCTGGCGTTAGTGGCCGCTTTTTCTTTTAATCCATTTGGAACCTGATAAAGCGGGCTTAAATGGGAGTAGGACTCCGCAGTTTTGACGTAAGACTGGCTACCGAGTGTGTCAAGATAGCAGAAAACACCCCCACGGAATGGTGGAAAGCCAAGGCCATAAACTAGCGCAATATCGGCATCTGAAGGGCTTTGAATAATACCTTCTTCAAGGCAGCGAACCACTTCGTTCACCATTGGTGTCATCATTCGAGCAATAATCTCATCTTTAGTAAATGAACGCTTACTTTGGCGAATCGAATTTAATAGTTCATCGGTTTTTGGGTCATCAGTTTTCTTTGGCTTTCCTTTTTTATCTTTTTCATATTGATAAAAGCCTTTGCCATTTTTCTGACCAAAACGTTGTTGTTCAAACATAATATCGATGGCGTTTTTACCTACTTTTTGCATTCTTTGCGGGAAGCCTTGAGCCATGACTTGCTCTGCATGAAACGCGGTATCAATTCCAACAACATCCAGTAGATAAGCTGGGCCCATTGGCCAACCAAACTCTTTTTCCATGACTTTGTCGATTTCTCTAAAATCGGCGCCATCTTGAAGCAGCAAGTTAAAACCAGCGAAGTAAGGGAAAAGGACACGGTTAACGAAGAATCCGGGGCAGTCATTCACAACGATTGGAGTTTTCCCCATTTTATTCGCGTAAGCCACCACTTTAGCAATGGTGCCATCACTGGTTTTTTCCCCACGAATAATTTCCACTAAAGGCATGCGGTGAACTGGGTTGAAAAAATGCATACCACAGAAATTTTCTGGGCGTTTAAGGGAATTTGCTAACTCGGTAATTGGGATGGTTGAAGTATTAGAAGCCAGTATAGTCTCAGATGTGATGAGTGATTCTACTTCAGACAGTACGGCAGCTTTAATTTTAGGATTTTCAACGACAGCTTCAACGATCACCTGAGAATTTTCAATACCAGCATAGGACAACGAAGGGTGAATAGCTGCTAGTGTTGTCGCCATCTTATCTGCGGTTATTTTTCCTCTTTCAAACTGACCATTGAGCAGTTTTCTTGCTTCATCAATACCTAAATCTAATGATTTTTCATTGATATCTTTCATTAAAACAGGAACGCCTTTGCTCGCAGATTGATAAGCAATGCCGCCACCCATAATACCCGCACCCAAAACAGCCGCATGGGTCGGAGCACCTGCGGAGCCTGCAATTTTTTTACTGGTAGACTTAACCTGTTGATCATTTAAGAAAACATTCACTAATGCGCGAGCAACATCACTGTGAGCTAACGGGACAAACGCGGCAGTTTCATGTTTCAGCGCTTCATCGCGGGTGCAGTTAGCTGCTTTCTCGATGGTATTGACGGCGCTCATTGGTGCAGGGTAGTGTTTCCCTGCAACTTGATAAACCATGCCTTTGGCAACATTAAAGCTCATTGCCTGCTCAAGTGCGCTAAGTTTTAACGGCTCAAGTTTTGGCTGTCGTGCTTGACGCCAATTTAGTGCACCAGAGATAGCTTGCTCGATGATTTGTAAGGCCGCTTGTGGTAATTTTTCAGTTTCGACAATCGCATCCACTAAACCGAGTTTAAGCGCTTGAGGCCCACTAACATCTTTACCTGCAGTGATAATTTCCAGAGCGCTATCAAGACCAATAAGCCGAGGTAAACGTACTGACCCGCCAAAGCCAGGCATAATCCCTAACTTAGTCTCAGGTAGGCCAATTCTGACATCCGGTGACGCAATTCTAAAATCAGTAGCGAGTACACACTCACAGCCACCACCCAGCGCATAACCATTAATGGCACTAATCGTTGGGACGGGAAGATCTTCAAGGCGATTAAATATACTATTTGCGTAACCAAGCCAATCACTGAGGGTTTCTTTGGATGCTTCGAATAGGGATAAAAATTCTTTGATGTCTGCGCCAACAATAAAAGCGGGTTTATCTGAGCGCAAAATAACGCCTTGTAAATCGCTTTGTTGTTCGAGTACTGCAACGGCTTCATCAAGTGAAGCGACGGTATGTGTATCCAATTTATTGATTGGTCCTGATGAGTTAAACACCAGTTCTGCAATACCTTTTTTCAACCATTGAATAGAGATTGTCTCACTTTGATAAAGCATGCTGTTCTCCTTTATGTGGCGGTCTTATCTGGTATGACCAGATGAAAATCAGTGTGACGATAATGTTAATTAAATGCAAATGGTTAATAACAAAACTGGAAGGCGGCTCACAGGAATTAAGGTAAATAACACAAGGTGAAAATGATATTTTCATTAATAATCAATGTATTAATCTTATCTTGTCATTGAGTACATACACGTTATTAGCAGAACGTGATAAGCTTGATTTTTCTAACTAATACTGAAAGGTTGAACGAAATGGAAAAACTGGCTGGACTCTACGCAGAACATATTAAAACGTTACAAGAAACGACTCAGCAAGTTTTACAACGCAGTAAATTAGATGCCATCCTGATTCATTCGGGAGAGCCAATTCGCATTTTCCTCGATGATAGTGACTACCCATTTAAAGTAAATCCGCATTTCAAAGCTTGGGTTCCTGTAACGGATGTCCCTCATTCCTGGTTATTAGTCGACGGTGTGAATAAGCCGAAGTTATGGTTTTACTCACCCGTTGATTATTGGCATAGCGTTGAACCTTTACCAACTAGCTTCTGGACGAAAGAAGTTGAGCTTATTCATCTAAAAAATGCGGATGAAATTAAAGGCTTTTTAGCTAATTTACCGAAAGAGCATCTAGCTTATATTGGCTCCTCTGCAAACAAAGCTGAATCCCTAGGTATTTCTACACACAATATCAATCCAAAACCTGTACTCGATTATTATCACTATCATCGTTCATATAAGACAGACTATGAGCTGTACTGCATGCGCGAAGCCCAAAAAATGGCGGTGAATGGTCACTTATCAGCTTTCGAAGCTTTCCAAGCCGGAGCAAGTGAATTTGATATTAATATTAGTTATTTAGGAGCGACAGGTCATCGTGATACTAATGTACCTTACGGTAATATTGTAGCTTTAAATGAAAATGCAGCAGTGCTTCATTATACTAAATTACAGCAAACGGTCCCGAGTGAATTACGTAGCTTCTTGATTGATGCGGGTGCTGAGTACAATGGTTATGCCGCTGATATTACTCGCACTTATGCAGCTAAGAACAAAAGCGAATTTGCAGAATTAGTTGCAGATTTGAATACAGAACAACTCGCTCTGATCGCATCGATTAAAGCTGGCGTGCGTTATACTGATTACCATGTAGATATGCATCACCGTATTGCCAAATTACTCGCTAAACATGGAATTGTGAAAGGAATTAGCGAAGATGCCATGGTTGAAAATGGCCTAACAACACCATTTTTACCACACGGCTTAGGCCACCCGTTAGGTTTGCAAGTACATGATGTAGCTGGTTTTATGCAGGATGAAGATGGGACTCATTTAGCTGCACCGAAAATGTATCCATTCTTACGCTGCACTCGTATTTTAGAACCAAGAATGGTGTTAACTATCGAGCCGGGTCTTTACTTTATTGAGTCCCTGCTTTCTGCGTGGCGTACAGGGGAGTTCAGTCAGCACTTTAATTGGGATAAAATCGAGCACTTCAAACCTTATGGTGGTATTCGAATTGAAGATAATATCGTCATCCATCATAACCATATTGAAAATATGACTCGAGATTTGCATTTACCGTAATGAAAGCGTACTCAATTCCGGCAGAAACGATCTCTTTTTCGGAAGAGATCAAAAAAAGCCGTTTTATTACTTATATCGCTCATACCGAGGGTATTGAAGCTGCGAAAGATTATATTCAATCGATTAAAGCGCAATACCCCGATGCCCGGCATCATTGCTGGGCATTTGTGGCGGGGCGACCTGATGATTCTCAACAGTTAGGTTTTTCTGATGATGGAGAGCCTACGGGAACAGCAGGTAAACCCATTATGGCGCAGCTATTAGGTAGTAACTTAGGTGAGATCACTTGTGTTGTTGTGCGTTATTTTGGTGGAATAAAGTTAGGTACGGGTGGGCTAGTCCGTGCTTATGGCAGTGGGGTTCAGCAGGCACTGAAGTTGCTCCCAACACAAACGAAAGTCCCTCAAAAAATCTTCAATGTGGTATGTGATTACTCACTTATCAATGGAGTTGAGCAATTATTAGCTCAGGTAAATGGTACTATATTGCTCAGTGATTATAATGAGTCTGTATCTTTGCAAATTTCTATTCCTGCTACTTGTGAGCAGGAGGTTAATGATAAATTACGTGATATCAGTCGTGGGGAAGTTACTCTCTTAGAACCGTCACAAGAGCAAACAGCATAGCAAGGAACCGGCCGAATGCATTTTCGCGCAATAACTCGTATTGTCGGGTTACTCGTCATTATCTTCTCTTTTACTATGGTCATACCTGGTATTGTCGCACTGATATATCGCGATGGTGCGGGACGAGCATTTAGTCAAACTTTTATAACGGCATTGCTGATTGGGCTTTTTTTATGGTTACCTACGCGAAATAGCCGACATGAATTAAAAGCAAAAGAAGGTTTTTTGATCGTTGTTCTGTTCTGGACGGTGCTAGGAAGTGTCGGGGCGCTGCCATTTATCTTCTCTGAAAAACCCAATTTATCTGTTACAGATGCCTTCTTTGAATCCTTTTCTGGGCTAACAACTACCGGTGCAACAACTCTGACGGGATTAGACTCTCTTCCGAAAGCGATTTTATTCTATCGGCAGATGCTGCAATGGCTTGGAGGGATGGGGATTATTGTACTTGCTGTCGCGATTTTGCCTCTCTTAGGTGTCGGGGGGATGCAGCTCTATCGGGCTGAGATGCCGGGGCCATTAAAAGATAACAAAATGCGTCCGCGAATTGCGGAAACGGCAAAAACCCTTTGGCTTATTTATGTATTGCTAACTATTGCGTGTGCGATTGCATTATGGATCGCCGGTATGGATGTGTTCGATGCGATATCACACAGTTTTTCAACCATCGCGATCGGTGGGTTTTCTACCCATGATGCCAGCATCGGCTACTTTAATAGTCCTGCCATTAATACCATTATTGGCGTCTTTCTAATTATCTCGGGTTGTAACTTTGGTTTGCACTTTGCGGTTCTAACGGGAAGAAGCCTTGGAATTTATTGGCGCGACCCTGAATTTAGAATGTTCATCAGTTTCCAGTTTGTTCTAGTCGTGATCTGTACCGCGGTGCTGATGTATCACTCCGTATATGCTGGCTTTGGACAAACGCTGGATCAAGCCTTTTTCCAAGTGGTCTCGATGGCGACCACCGCGGGCTTCACCACCGACAGTTTTTCTGGCTGGCCGATGTTCTTACCAATGCTTCTATTATGTGCGGCGTTTGTCGGTGGATGCGCAGGGTCAACGGGAGGGGGATTAAAAGTTATTCGTATCCTTTTACTGTTCCTGCAAGGCTCACGAGAATTAAAGCGATTAGTACATCCTAATGCGGTCTATACCATTAAATTAGGGCAGCGGGCGTTGCCTGAAAGGATCATTGAAGCTGTCTGGGGATTCTTCTCTGCTTATGCTTTAGTTTTCGTGGTTAGCTTGCTGCTTTTAATCGCTACTGGGGTGGATGAGTTTTCTGCATTCTCAGCGATTGCAACAACGTTGAATAACTTAGGTCCTGGCTTAGGTACTGTTGCTGATAACTTCACGACAATGAATCCTGCAGGTAAATGGATTTTAGTTGTCACGATGCTGTTTGGTCGTTTGGAAGTGTTTACTTTATTAGTGTTACTGACCCCAACTTTCTGGCGTGAGTAATATAGCTGCGTCGCTAACGTATATAGATAGTAACGATTAGGAAGAAAAATGAGTTATCTACTTTTGCACTCAAGCACCGATGGGCAAACCAAAAAAATCATACTTAAAATGGCAGATCAATTACGTCGCGCTGGGCGTGAGTGTGATATTCGTGATTTGAATTCAGATAAAAGCTTTAACTTATCTGCTTACGAAAAGGTGCTAGTGGGAGCTTCTATTCGTTATGGACATTTCAATAAGCAGTTAGTGCGTTTTGCCACAACCCATCAAACTCAACTTAATTCGATGAAGACGGGATTCTTTGCCGTTAACCTTACAGCAAGAAAAGAAGGTAAGAATACTGTTGAGACGAATGCGTATACTCGTAAGTTCTTAGAGAAGTGTCCATGGCAACCGACCGTGAAGTCTGTTTTTGCAGGTGCGCTGTTTTACCCCCGCTATAAATGGTTTGATAGAGTGATGATCAGACTGATTATGAAAATGACAGACGGGCCAACCGACCCAAATACAGAAATTGAATACACTAATTGGGATGATGTCGCTGAGTTCGCAACGAGATTTGATAATATCTAGGCTTATTTTTAAACAAATCGTGGTTGATTTATACGATTTGTTTAAAAAGAAAACGGTCGAATAAAAATATTCAAAAAACACTTGCAGGATTTCTGCGACTCCCTATAATGCGCATCCACTGACCGGGAACAAGCCAACGCAAAGCGCGATGGACACTGAACCGGCAGCGAGAGAATCTGAAAAGATTAAGCAAAAAAATGCTTGACTCTCACTGAGGAAAGCGTAATATACGCCACCTCGCGACAACGACCTAAGTTGATAAAAACTGAGTCGAATTTCTTAAGAAATGTCGCACCGCTCTTTAACAATTTATCAGACAATCTGTGTGGGCACTCACAGGACACTATCAAAAAAATATTTGATTTTAAGTCTTGAAGAGTGACTAACACGTTAATTCATATATATGAACTAATAGGTAATTTGGTTTCTTCGGAAATCAAACGACAGTAACATTCTTTGAGCATCAAGCTTTTTAATTGAAGAGTTTGATCATGGCTCAGATTGAACGCTGGCGGCAGGCCTAACACATGCAAGTCGAGCGGTAACAGGGGAAGCTTGCTTCTCGCTGACGAGCGGCGGACGGGTGAGTAATGTATGGGGATCTGCCCGATAGAGGGGGATAACTACTGGAAACGGTAGCTAATACCGCATAATCTCTTAGGAGCAAAGCAGGGGAACTTCGGTCCTTGCGCTATCGGATGAACCCATATGGGATTAGCTAGTTGGTGAGGTAATGGCTCACCAAGGCGACGATCCCTAGCTGGTCTGAGAGGATGATCAGCCACACTGGGACTGAGACACGGCCCAGACTCCTACGGGAGGCAGCAGTGGGGAATATTGCACAATGGGCGCAAGCCTGATGCAGCCATGCCGCGTGTATGAAGAAGGCCTTAGGGTTGTAAAGTACTTTCAGTTGGGAGGAAGGCGTTGATGCTAATATCATCAACGATTGACGTTACCAACAGAAGAAGCACCGGCTAACTCCGTGCCAGCAGCCGCGGTAATACGGAGGGTGCAAGCGTTAATCGGAATTACTGGGCGTAAAGCGCACGCAGGCGGTTGATTAAGTTAGATGTGAAATCCCCGGGCTTAACCTGGGAATGGCATCTAAGACTGGTCAGCTAGAGTCTTGTAGAGGGGGGTAGAATTCCATGTGTAGCGGTGAAATGCGTAGAGATGTGGAGGAATACCGGTGGCGAAGGCGGCCCCCTGGACAAAGACTGACGCTCAGGTGCGAAAGCGTGGGGAGCAAACAGGATTAGATACCCTGGTAGTCCACGCTGTAAACGATGTCGATTTGGAGGTTGTTCCCTTGAGGAGTGGCTTCCGGAGCTAACGCGTTAAATCGACCGCCTGGGGAGTACGGCCGCAAGGTTAAAACTCAAATGAATTGACGGGGGCCCGCACAAGCGGTGGAGCATGTGGTTTAATTCGATGCAACGCGAAGAACCTTACCTACTCTTGACATCCAGAGAATTTAGCAGAGATGCTTTAGTGCCTTCGGGAACTCTGAGACAGGTGCTGCATGGCTGTCGTCAGCTCGTGTTGTGAAATGTTGGGTTAAGTCCCGCAACGAGCGCAACCCTTATCCTTTGTTGCCAGCACGTGATGGTGGGAACTCAAAGGAGACTGCCGGTGATAAACCGGAGGAAGGTGGGGATGACGTCAAGTCATCATGGCCCTTACGAGTAGGGCTACACACGTGCTACAATGGCGTATACAAAGAGAAGCGACCTCGCGAGAGCAAGCGGAACTCATAAAGTACGTCGTAGTCCGGATTGGAGTCTGCAACTCGACTCCATGAAGTCGGAATCGCTAGTAATCGTAGATCAGAATGCTACGGTGAATACGTTCCCGGGCCTTGTACACACCGCCCGTCACACCATGGGAGTGGGTTGCAAAAGAAGTAGGTAGCTTAACCTTCGGGAGGGCGCTTACCACTTTGTGATTCATGACTGGGGTGAAGTCGTAACAAGGTAACCGTAGGGGAACCTGCGGTTGGATCACCTCCTTACCATTGAAGTGTACTTGTGAAGTGCTCACACAGATTGTCTGATAGAAAGTAGAGCAAAAAGCGCGTCTGCGAAGCTGACTGTAGTGTCCCCTTCGTCTAGAGGCCTAGGACACCGCCCTTTCACGGCGGTAACAGGGGTTCGAATCCCCTAGGGGACGCCAATTGCGCGGAGAATGAGTGAAAGACGTTCCCCACAAATAATGATTAAGCCAATTACCTTGTAGTTGGTTTAACAATTATGCTCTTTAACAATCTGGAACAAGCTGAAAATTGAAAACAACGCACATTGTTTATCGCTTAAACAATGTGAGAGTCTCTCAAAAATCTCAACTTGAACGTGTTTTTCAAACACACAAGCAAGTGGCATGAGCGAGCAGTGTGAAATTCAAGGCGGACAGCGTGCAGCAAGCGCAGCGTACATGAGTACGTGAGCATTGCGAACCCTGCCCAACGAAGAACTTCACCACGCACAGCCATGACGTTTCGTGTCGTCTGATGAAAAGACACCTTCGGGTTGTGAGGTTAAGCGACTAAGCGTACACGGTGGATGCCTAGGCAATCAGAGGCGATGAAGGACGTGCTAATCTGCGATAAGCGTCGGTAAGGTGATATGAACCGTTATAACCGACGATTTCCGAATGGGGAAACCCAGTGCAATTCGTTGCACTATCGTTTGATGAATACATAGTCAAACGAGGCGAACCGAGGGAACTGAAACATCTCAGTACCTCGAGGAAAAGAAATCAACCGAGATTCCCCTAGTAGCGGCGAGCGAACGGGGAGCAGCCCAGAGTCTTAATCAGCATTAGCATCAGGAGAACGGTCTGGAAAGGCCGGCAGTAAAGGGTGATAGCCCCGTATCCGAAGGTGTTAGTGTTGTGAACTCGACGAGTAGGGCGGGACACGTGTTATCCTGTCTGAATATGGGGGGACCATCCTCCAAGGCTAAATACTCCTGATTGACCGATAGTGAACCAGTACCGTGAGGGAAAGGCGAAAAGAACCCCGGCGAGGGGAGTGAAATAGAACCTGAAACCGTGTACGTACAAGCAGTGGGAGCACCCTTGTGGTGTGACTGCGTACCTTTTGTATAATGGGTCAGCGACTTATATTCTGTAGCAAGGTTAACCGTATAGGGGAGCCGTAGGGAAACCGAGTCTTAACTGGGCGAATGAGTTGCAGGGTATAGACCCGAAACCCGGTGATCTAGCCATGGGCAGGTTGAAGGTTGGGTAACACTAACTGGAGGACCGAACCGACTAATGTTGAAAAATTAGCGGATGACTTGTGGCTGGGGGTGAAAGGCCAATCAAACCGGGAGATAGCTGGTTCTCCCCGAAAGCTATTTAGGTAGCGCCTCGTGAACTCATCTTCGGGGGTAGAGCACTGTTTCGACTAGGGGGTCATCCCGACTTACCAACTCGATGCAAACTACGAATACCGAAGAATGTTATCACGGGAGACACACGGCGGGTGCTAACGTTCGTCGTGAAGAGGGAAACAACCCAGACCGCCAGCTAAGGTCCCAAAGTCATAGTTAAGTGGGAAACGAAGTGGGAAGGCTCAGACAGCCAGGATGTTGGCTTAGAAGCAGCCATCATTTAAAGAAAGCGTAATAGCTCACTGGTCGAGTCGGCCTGCGCGGAAGATGTAACGGGGCTAAACTATGCACCGAAGCTGCGGCAGCGATATGTAAATATTGTTGGGTAGGGGAGCGTTCTGTAAGCCTGTGAAGGTGTGCTGTGAGGCATGCTGGAGGTATCAGAAGTGCGAATGCTGACATAAGTAACGATAATGCGGGTGAAAAACCCGCACGCCGGAAGACCAAGGGTTCCTGTCCAACGTTAATCGGGGCAGGGTGAGTCGACCCCTAAGGCGAGGCAGAAATGCGTAGTCGATGGGAAACGGGTTAATATTCCCGTACTGGTGATAATTGCGATGGGGGGACGGAGAAGGTTAGGCTGGCCGGGCGACGGTTGTCCCGGTTTAAGGATGTAGGCAGGTGAATTAGGCAAATCCGGTTCACTATATGCTGAGGTCTGATGACGAGTCACTACGGTGGCGAAGTAGCTCATACCCCGCTTCCAGGAAAAGCCTCTAAGCTCTAGATTATCATTAATCGTACCCCAAACCGACACAGGTGGTCAGGTAGAGAATACTCAGGCGCTTGAGAGAACTCGGGTGAAGGAACTAGGCAAAATGGTGCCGTAACTTCGGGAGAAGGCACGCTGGCATTAGGTGAAGTGATTTACTCATGGAGCTGAAGCCAGTCGCAGATACCAGCTGGCTGCAACTGTTTATTAAAAACACAGCACTGTGCAAACACGAAAGTGGACGTATACGGTGTGACGCCTGCCCGGTGCTGGAAGGTTAATTGATGGGGTTATCCGTAAGGAGAAGCTCTTGATCGAAGCCCCAGTAAACGGCGGCCGTAACTATAACGGTCCTAAGGTAGCGAAATTCCTTGTCGGGTAAGTTCCGACCTGCACGAATGGCGTAATGATGGCCAGGCTGTCTCCACCCGAGACTCAGTGAAATTGAACTCGCTGTGAAGATGCAGTGTACCCGCGGCAAGACGGAAAGACCCCGTGAACCTTTACTATAGCTTGACACTGAACATTGAGCCTTGATGTGTAGGATAGGTGGGAGGCTTTGAAGCGTGGACGCCAGTCTGCGTGGAGCCAACCTTGAAATACCACCCTTTAATGTTTGATGTTCTAACGTAGCCCCATTATCTGGGGTGCGGACAGTGTCTGGTGGGTAGTTTGACTGGGGCGGTCTCCTCCCAAAGAGTAACGGAGGAGCACGAAGGTTGGCTAAGCATGGTCGGACATCATGCGGTTAGTGCAAAGGCATAAGCCAGCTTGACTGCGAGAGTGACGGCTCGAGCAGGTACGAAAGTAGGTCTTAGTGATCCGGTGGTTCTGTATGGAAGGGCCATCGCTCAACGGATAAAAGGTACTCCGGGGATAACAGGCTGATACCGCCCAAGAGTTCATATCGACGGCGGTGTTTGGCACCTCGATGTCGGCTCATCACATCCTGGGGCTGAAGTAGGTCCCAAGGGTACGGCTGTTCGCCGTTTAAAGTGGTACGCGAGCTGGGTTTAGAACGTCGTGAGACAGTTCGGTCCCTATCTGCCGTGGGCGTTGGAAGATTGAAAGGGGCTGCTCCTAGTACGAGAGGACCGGAGTGGACGCACCACTGGTGTTCGGGTTGTCATGCCAATGGCATTGCCCGGTAGCTAAGTGCGGAAGAGATAACCGCTGAAAGCATCTAAGCGGGAAACTTGCCTTGAGATGAGTCTTCCCTGACTCTTTAAGGGTCCTAAAGGAACGTTTAAGACTAAGACGTTGATAGGTTGGGTGTGTAAGCGTAGCGATACGTTGAGCTAACCAATACTAATGAACCGTGAGGCTTAACCTGACAACACCGAAGGTGTTTTCGAGATGAGAGATTAAAGTTGATTCAATGAAGTGGGACGCCGAGAGGTGGACACGACAGCTTGTTCAGGATTGATATTCTGGTTTAGTGGATTAGAGACTAAACGGGAATAAACAGAATTTGTCTGGCGGCAATAGCGCGGTGGTCCCACCTGACCCCATGCCGAACTCAGAAGTGAAACGCCGTAGCGCCGATGGTAGTGTGGGGTCTCCCCATGTGAGAGTAGGGAACTGCCAGACATTAAATTAGCCGAGAAGCCACCCATTGGGTGGCTTTTTTGCGTTTGGGGCATGAAAAATAGGTGATAAAAGGTCAGATTGTCACCCTCTGAGGTGCTATTATCGAAACAGACACCTTCAGATCTTACAAATTCCGTTATTCTTACTCTCTGACTACCTGCATTTAAAGGCGACTATGCAAAACCTACCACCCGAAAATCATTATTCAAGAAACAATAAGTCTTAAAATCCTCTCTATTTCAGATCAAAAAAGTCTAAGCCATTTTAGCTATTAAGCTGTAATATCTTGCTTTTGGAGTATCACCATCTGTGGGGCATCACTGTAGTTATCCAACAAAAAAAGCAATACCATCATCTCAAGGTTAATAACCAAGTCTCGCTAATAACAGATTATTTCGACAGAAAAATTTCTCGTGTGATGTGGTCACTTAACGCCAGAATCAGATATCAAACAGACATTAAGATCCTTCCATTGATCTAATTAAGACTAAAGACTATCGATTACAGTCTCTAATGCTTATTAAAAGACTCTCTGTGGCAGATAGAAAATGAATGTATGCAGTTGACGCAATATAGAAGAAGGATTAGGAAGAAAAATGCAGTAACGGGTATTTTTCCCAGATTTTTTTGAACCATGGAGTGAATTTTTCAGGATAAGCACTGATTTCTTGGGCTAAGGTTTCAAGGCTAACCCAGCGGGTAGCTCCGACTTCTTCAGGATTAGGAATGACTTGATCATCATAGTACCCCACAAATAGGTGGTCATACTCATGCTCAATTAGCCCACCATTAACATCCGCTTTATAAATAAACTCACCAACATGAGTTAATGAAGTTGAAAAACCGAGTTCTTCCGCTAAGCGACGTAAAGCTGCATCATGAGTATCTTCTTGTGGCCTTGGATGGCTACAGCAGGAATTGGCCCACTGTCCAGCAGAATGATATTTATGAAAGGCGCGTTGTTGAATGAGCAATTCGTTCTTACGATTAAAAATGAAGATAGAAAATGCACGATGCAGGCAGCCTTGCTGATGAGCAAGTAATTTTGGCATGCTACCAATCGGCGTGTCTTGTTCATTAACTAAAATAAGCTGTTCTTCTATCATAGTGGTCATCTGTATCAGTAAGAGTCGAAAACAAGCTTATTATAACTAGAAAAAAATGACTTGTAGATTAGAGCTATTAATAGCCTTTGCCCATTTGCAATGGGAGATTGATAAAGTGCATTCATAGCTAGATGAATCGATCATTTAGCTATGAATGAAGACGGTATGATGAAAAATATTATTTTTGTTGGAGCACCCAGACAGCGGCTTCGACTCTAGATTTTAGATTTAGTTTTTTAAGTAAATGTTTTACATGTACTTTTACGGTGCTCTCTGCGATGTCTAAATTTCTCGCGATCATTTTATTTGATAATCCTTGAGCTATAAGCTCTAAAATGTCAGATTCTCTTGGCGTTAGTGCGGCAGCATCGCTTTCATTTTGTGATTGATTTTCTCTTAATGATTCCGCAAGAACAGAAGTTAATGTTGGGCTAACTACCATTTTTCCACTTGCAGCTTCTTTGAGTGCGATAATGAGTTCTTCAGGTTCCATATCTTTTAGTAAATAACCATCCGCACCTCGCTTAAGCGCACTGATCAAATCGTCACTATAATTCGATACGGTAAAGAGAATAATTCTACCTGACAGTTCGCGTTTTCTGAGCTCATCTAGGGTTTCAAAACCATTCATTCCGGGCATATTGAGATCTAAAAGGATCAGGTCAGGATCTTGTTCTTCTGCTATCTGAATACCCGTTTTGCCATCACCAGCTTCACCAATAACTTGAAGTGAAGGCTCTAAGCTAATCAGCTGTTTTACACCATTTCGGAGCATTGGGTGATCATCAATAAGTAGGATCGTTGATTTTTCGGTCATTATATTTTTAGTCTCCATGAATGATTTTATCCGGTGTTTTAAATATCAAATGTTCTAAATGTCAGATGTTTTAAATATCAGATAAAGGGAATGTAACTTTCACTTCGGTTCCCCCTTCTGTACGTTGAGTAATGTAACACTCGCCATTCAGGCTAAGTGCTCTTTCTCTCATAATTATGAGGCCATAATGATTAAGTTTATTTGGATTGTCATCGATACCATTGCCATTATCATCAATTGTAATGATGACGGTGCCTCTATGTTGGCTTAATGAAACTTTAGCCCAAGTTGCATTGGCATGCTTCAGAATATTACTTAGTGCTTCGCGAATAATTTGTATTATGTGGATAGATTGGTGTGGCGAGATACTTTTCGCTGGAATTTCATAATTAAGTTGAATATTAAAGCCAATACGCCCACTAAATTCACCTAAAGTGCTTTTGAGTGAAGGTAATAATCCTGATTCTGTGAGTTTCAAGCGGAAAGTCGTCAATAATTCCCGTAACTGACTGTATGCAGTATTAATTTCTGTACGCATCTCATTGAGCAAATGTAGAGTTGTTTCTGGTAATGGTTCTGGTTGCATTTGCAGATAGCTAATTTGCATTTTTAAACATGAGAGTGATTGCGCGATAGAGTCATGAAGCTCTCTGGCAATCGCGGCACGTTCATCCATAATCAGCAGCTGTTGTTGTTGCTCTATCTGTTGCTCCATGGTGAGCATACCTGAAATTTGCTTCGCGAGCATAAGAACCAATCTGTTTTTTTCATCAGAAAATGGTTGTTTTTGCTCAACTTCACCGATAATTACACCATATTGGTGCATGTTATCAGAGAGATCCCACTGTAACGTTTGATATTCTTTTGCTGGAGCATTGTTTAATTGATCATAGTTTAATGGATGCTGATTAGTAGAAGGTAGCTTTGCTTTATCTATTTCGAGATTGGTTGTTGCATAAGAGATTTCATGGAAATATTGTTCATTGCTATCTTCATATAATTTGAGTCGCAAGTTTTCTAACTGTGTAATGTTTTTCAGCTCCGCGAGAACTTTTTGTAATCTTGAATAAAGCGTTTCCGATGAGTGTAATATTTGATTTGATTGATAAAGATATGACAAAACACGGTTTTTAGCGAGTAAGTCTGCGGTCTTTTCTGCTACACGTTCTTCGAGTTGGTGATAACTTTGCGCCAGCTCATCAGACATATGATTAAGGGTTTCACCTAGGGCATTGAGTTCATCTTGCTTATTATTTTTCATGGGATAGCGCTGAGTAAAATCTTTACGCCCAATGGCATTAACCATAGAAAGTAGCTTCATCCATGGGTAATAAATTTTTCGTCTCAAATGCCAGATTGTCCCCATCAATAGCAAAAAGACTAAGCTAATAAAAGTCAACTGAGTCATCGCAACGTAAGCGATTTTTTTCTCAGTTTTATCATCAATGTTATGAACTAACTCATTGAGCATATTAACAAAAGTAATAACTTCATAGCGGGCATCATCAGGCGAAGATGCCTTAGTGAGTGCGGGTCTTAAAGTGTTCAGCCAAAATTCATGTATTTTATTAAATTCAGGTGTGAGATTTTCAATTTTAACCACTTGGGTGAGCTCGGGGCTGAGTAAGTCTTTCTCTAACTCATCAAGGTAATTTTGGTTATGTTGGTTTATGGGCGTTAAAGAAAGTAGGCGGTAACTTTGCATGCGCAAGGAACCTGATGTGTTAATGGCATGCGCGTTGCCTTGTACACTGATGATCATGCGATTGGAAATCGTCATACCGATAATGCCCAAAACAGCAATAAGCAGCATTAACCCAATAACCTGGTTGATGATCGAAAATCGTCGGTAAAGTGTTGGCATTCTTCCTTTATCCTGATACAAAATAAACTGACTATTACCATAATGTATCTAAGGATATTAGTCAGTTTTTAGCTTTATTTTGTTTTTTTAAATCGAGCAAAAAAGTTAATAATGAAAACAATAAGTAAACCGATAGCTAGGCCAAAAATTAAATTAAGAATGGAAGGAGTTAAAAATTGTAGTGTATTACCAATAACACCGATATTACCTGTCTTTTCTGCTATTTTTTCGATCCATAAGTGTAGATAGATAATTCCGTGAGTGAGTATCCCACCTCCGACCATAAACATGGCAGCCGTCCCTACAACAGATAATGTTTTCATTAAATAAGGGGTTACATAAATTAACCCATTACCGCATTTACGTAGCAAAGTAGATGCTTTTTTCTGTAGATAGAAGCCTAAGTCATCTAGCTTGACTATACCAGCAACTAACCCATACACCCCGACAGTCATGACAATGGCAATAATTGATAAAACTGCAAATTGGTTCAGGAGAGTTGTTGAAGAAACGATACCCAAGGTAATAGCGATAATTTCCGCAGATAAAACAAAATCAGTACGGATTGCACCTTTAATTTTTTGTTTTTCAAATGCCGCTATTTCTTGTTCTGAGGGCTGCGCCTCTCGTGCAGCTTCTGACGGTGAAGTCTCATGTTTATGTAGATATTTATGGGCAAGTTTTTCAGCGCCTTCAAAGCAGAGATATGCGCCTCCAATCATTAATAATGGTGTGACTGCCCACGGAATGAAAGCGCTAATCAATAATGCGAGTGGGACTAAAATGAGTTTGTTGATGAAGGAGCCCTTTGCGACAGCCCAGACGACAGGGATCTCTCTTTCGGCACGAACGCCAGTGACTTGTTGAGCATTTAAAGCGAGGTCATCCCCCAGAACACCGGACGTTTTTTTTGCTGCCATTTTTGTCATCACTGACACATCATCTAGAACTGCTGCGATATCATCTAATAAGGCAAGTAAGCTACTTCCAGCCACAGGAGGATCCTTTTGTTAAGGTGAGGTATAATTGACATCTCTTAGGTAAGAGAAGCCAAAATTAGTTCACAGCGATTTGATAATTTGAGTAATAATAGAATTAGGTAAAGTTGCCGTTATCATAACAGTTTTGATTGAATTATGAATTTTTCATAAAAACTAGAATATATTTTGTCATTATCATTCATTTTTAATGAGCGTAAGGTTAAACATGTCCCTTCAGCCTGTATTGAGTATCGTTGTTGCGGTTTATAACGGCGAAAAGTTTTTACCCCATTTTTTTGACAGCTTAATTGCCCAAAAACTCGAAAACTGGGAACTGATCGTTGTGAACGATGGTTCAAAAGATGATAGCGAATCCGTGATCCGTCAATACGAAGATAAGTTTGAGAATTTCAAAGTACTCACTCAGGAAAATGGTGGTGTTTCCGTTGCGCGTAATACTGGAATGGCTGTCGCAACAGGGAAATACATCACTTTCCCTGATATTGATGATGAAATTGATGCCAGAATGTATGGCCGCTTATTAGAGATTGCCTTAGCGGGTGATCTGGACGTAGCTACGTGTAATGGTACTTATGTTTACACTAATGGAGATGCTCCGAAGGCTATTTTCCCGCCGAATAAAGTGCCTTCTACTGGCGTGATTACGGGTCCTCAATGGCTACAAATTGGCTTGAGCTCCCGTAAATTTCTCCATGTAACATGGTTGAATCTGTATCGTTTGTCATTAATTCGAGAACACAATTTTACCTTTGAACCTAGATTGCACCATCAAGATATTCCTTGGACGACCGAAATGCTGCTGGTTGCCAAACGCGTGCAGTTTATCAATGAACAATATTATGAATATCTGATCCATAACCAATCTGTTTCTCATTCTTTAACCGGAGATGAGCGCTCAGTACGTAAGATCAATACCTACCTGAAGATCTTGGATATGTTGATGGATATCTATAAACGTCATCCTGAGGAAGTGAAACAAGCACCGGCCTGCTTATGGCAAGTGGGGAAAGAAGGCTTAGGGGTTGTTTTAGCGTTATTGGCCATTAAGTCACCGGAAACGCAAAAGCAGATGATCCAGCTGTTTTTTGATAAAGGTTACTGGGATATTGTTTGGAAGCATGCCACAACGCTGAAATTAAAATGGCGTTTGATCCGTCGTTACAGCAAACTGAAAGCCATTATTAATAAATAGTTTTCTAGCGGCCTTTCGGGGCTGCTCTATTTTACCCTTCCTGTACTCTCTTAGAACTCGCCTTCAACTTATTAAATAATTGATAAAATATTATTAATGTTTATAGCATATAATGTGAGTTAATTAACATATTAATAACAAAAAAATTGAGCTTCCTCTCAGAATATGGTCTTTATAGGGCTATAGTTCGCCTGAATATACACGGTGATAAATTATTAATAAGTTAATGAGCGAGGGCTGAATGGATCATTATCTGCATAAATTACCTGACCTTATTGACTCCGTGGCAACCAACCAGTTTTACCCTAATTTGTTGTCATGGCTGTCCTCTTTTGTGGCTTTTGATAACGCCATTATCTATGCCTTCGAAAAAGAAGGCGCACCGCGCTTTCTGTCAAAAGTTGAAAAGCGTAATAGCGACAGTATCAATCGTATTTATCAGCGTGGCGCCTATTTGATGGATCCTTTCTATCAAGAGCTACAAAAGGGTGGCAGCTCTAAGGTGCTAACATTGAAAGACGTGGCACCGAAAGGATTTTATCATACTGATTATTATCTTAATTTTTATCGTAAGACTGGGTGGTGTGATGAGGCGGGTTTATTGCTGGAGCTATCAGCCGATAAGCAATTAGGTATTTTCTTCGGTAATGAAGATCAACCTTTTCTTTCAGACGAAAATAAACAAGCCTCATTAAAAGAAGCTTTTGATATTATTCGAAGTATTGCTCGATTACATAAGGAAGTAGTCCCTAATTCAGTTTCTAGCCATTACCGCAATACTGACTTACAGACTTGCTTTGGTTTGACGCCAAGAGAGTGTGAGGTTGTTGAATTAATTTTGGAAGGTAAAGGTTCCCCGCAAATTGCCGAAGCGCTGTTTATTAGCTTGGGTACTGTCAAAAATCACCGTAAGAATATCTATCAAAAATTAGAGATCAACTCTCAAGTTGAATTGTTTAATTTGTTAATGACTCCAATAAAACAGTAATTGAGTGGGGTTAGTTTATTTCTGGTATATATCAGATGGTTAAACTAAGGTGTTAAAATAAGTTTTATTTTTCAATCAATTACAATTTACTTTCAGTAGTAAAACACTCCTTGTCTTCTCTCTTTATCAGAATATGTAATATTTTCTATTAATATAATAATAAATATTTATCTTTTTGAATTTAAACATAAAAGATTTAAATTGATTTAATTTTGTTTATAAGTAAATATTGTATCCACGTCACAAATGTTAACTTTATGTTTCGAATGTCCCTAAAGGGCTATATAACTGTTAATGATTGGTTAAGATAATCAAGGTTATTGCAAGATACTAGATAGGGTATCCATTATGAATAACCAAGTAGAATCATTAACTTATTACTCAGCAACTAAAAAATATGACCTGCGATTCCCAACCTTGAAAGAAGACATTGATGTAGATGTCGTGATCATCGGGGGGGGATTCTCAGGAATTAATACAGCATTGGAATTGTGTGAAAAGGGCATTACCAACATTGCTATCTTGGAAGGTCGTCATCTTGGTTATGGCGGCACAGGGCGCAATGGTGGGCAAGTGATGGCCGGTATTGGTCATGACCTAGACGCGATTAAAAAGCATGTTGGTTCTGAAGGTTTAGAAACGATTTTTAAACTGAGTAACATGGGCGCGGGGATCATGCGTGACCGTATCGCCAAATACAATATTGATGCGGATTTTTGCCATGGTTACGCCTATTTAGGTAGCAATAAGCGCCAAGAGAAAACCCTGCGCAGTTGGCTGGCGGATTTTAAGGCTGTCGCGCCAGATGAAGAAATTGAATTTTATACAGGTTCAGATTTAAAGCAGATCATCGGATCTGACGCTTATACATGTGGGATCAAGCACATGGGCGGCGGGCATGTTCACTCACTTAACCTGTTACTGGGGGAAGCGAAAGCAGTGAGTGAATATGGCGCAAAAATTTTTGAAAACAGCCAAGTATTAAATGTTGAGTATGGCGATACGGTAACGGTTCGTACCGCGATGGGCTCCGTAAAAGCGAAAAAAATGTTGTGGGCGTGTGATGGTTTCTTGAATGGTCTTGAGCCAACGTTATACCCAAAAACAATTAACACCTATGCCTATCAGTTAATGACAGAAGAGCTTTCTGATGAACTGATTGAACGCATTAGCCCAATTCGAGGGGCATACAGCGATATTCGCCCAGTTATCGATTACTACCGTGTGACCAATGAAAATCGCCTGCTATTTGGTAGCTCGACGTACTTTTTAGAATACATTCCATCTGACTTGAAAGAGTGGAACCGTAAATTGATGCTGAATGTTTTCCCATACCTGAAAGACATCAAAATCGAGCTGGCATGGGGTGGCCCAATGGCGTGCAGTGCCAACCTGTTCCCGCAAATTGGCACGATCCCAGGTCATAAAAACGTGTTCTACGTGCAAGGCTACTCGGGCTTTGGTGTTACGCCGAGCCAGATAGTGTGCAAGGTGCTTGCTGAGGGGATGGTTGAAGGCTCCAGCCGTTATGACCTGATGAGTTCGATACCTCATGCTGACATTATGGGGAAAGACAGCATGCGCAATGCCATTGTGTCACTTGCCAAGTGTTGGCATCAGTTATCAGGATATTGGCAAGGTCGCCGCTAAGTTTTCCTAAATTTAATGTCCATTTTTGATTTTATTACATAAGAGAAGGTAAGAAAGATGATCAGCCCATTACTGTTAAACAAAGCACTTCCTGAATTACTGAACATTGGTAGCGTGAGCAATTTAGGTTCTGTGGTTGTTGAAGGCGACCCACAAGCAAGCGTGGCGATGATCCACGGCGAGCCAACAGATAATCTGACTTGCGGTATTTTTGCGTGTACAACAGGTAAATTTAAGATGGTTTACCCATTTGATGAAATGGCAACTGTCCATGAAGGCTCTGTGAAATTAACCGACGTGAAAACAGGTGTTACCGTGGAATACCACAAAGGCGACACTTGGTTTGCAGCCAAAGGCACTGAAGTACTTTGGGAAATCAGCGCACCACGTTTTGTAAAACACTATTTAGCCTGCGTGAATGCGTAATTCGATAAATTAACGAGGTGGAGATAACGATGAGTGAGTTAACCCTGTTACCAGAAGTGAGAGAATTCTTGAACCGTCAACACGGCCATTTTATTAATGGATTGCCTGTTTCTGGCAAGGGAGATGCTTATTTTGAAGTCGTGGATCCAGCCACCGAGCAAGTGATTGCGAAAGTGAAAGAAGGGACTCGCGAAGAAGTTGATACAGCGATGAATGCGGCATATGCCGCATTTAAAGGCTCATGGGCAAATACCACACCGATGGAACGAGGCAACTGTTTGAATCGTTTAGCGGATTTGCTCGAAAAGCACTTAGAAGAATTAGCGCAATTAGAAACCTTAAGTTCTGGGAAAACCATTCAGTTATCACGTTTTCTGGAAGTGGGATCAGCGGCGCAGTTTTTACGTTATTTTGCGGGCTGGGCAACCAAAATTAGCGGTGAAACCCTGAATGTTTCTTTGCCATCATTTAATGGCGAAAAATACTCAGCATTCACCCAGCGTGAGCCTGTCGGGGTGGTTGCGGGGATTATTCCATGGAACTTCTCCATTATGATTTCCATTTGGAAATTAGCAGCCGCATTGACATGTGGCTGCACGATTGTACTGAAGCCAAGTGAGTTTACTCCTCTGACCATGTTACGCGTGGCTGAACTCGCTAAAGAAGCGGGTATTCCCGATGGCGTGATTAACATCGTTAATGGTGGCGGTCGCGAAGTGGGGCCTGCTTTAATCAGCCATGAACTTTGTTCGAAAGTGACCTTTACAGGCTCTGTTCCGACTGGATTGGCGGTAGGGCGCTCAGCGATGGAAGGCAAACTGACTCGCGTCACATTAGAATTGGGCGGTAAAAATGGTGCAGCATTCTTAGCGGATTTATCCGTGGATAAGATTGTGAGCGGCATCATTGAAGCGGGTTATTTAAACCAAGGGCAAATTTGTGCAGCCGCGGAGCGTTTCTATATTCCATCTAAATTGATGGATGCGGTTCTGGACGAACTAAAAGCGCGTTTATCGGCAATAAAGATTGGTTCTCCATTAGATGAAACCACAGAAATGGGGCCATTAGCCAATAAAGCCCATTACGATAAGATCTTAAGCCTATTTGAAAAAGCACGCCAAGATGGTAGCGAAATTGTCTATGGCGGGCAGCCAATTGCTGGAGCGGGTTACTTTGTGCCGCCTACGATTATTCGCGCAAATGGCCCAGATGATGTGTTAATGAAAGAAGAGACATTTGGTCCTATCGGTACCTTCTTAGCTTATGATGATGAAGAAGAGCTGATTACGATGATGAATAGTACGCCATTTGGTTTGGCTGCGAGCGTGTGGACAAATGATCTTAGCAAAGCAATGCGTATGGTTTCACAAATTGAAGCAGGAACCGTTTGGGTGAATATGCACACCTTCCTCGACCCAGCAGTACCTTTCGGTGGTATTAAATCTTCAGGAATTGGTCGTGAATTTGGTAGTGCATTTATTGAACATTACACAGAGTTAAAGTCCGTCATGGTGCGTTATTAGAGCGTTAGTGGTTTTGTTTTTTCTGTAAAGCAACAGTTTTCCCGGCCAATGTGCCGGGATTTTTTATAGAATTTTATCTTGGCGGATAATAAATCCAGATGAAACTAATTCAGTCCGGTTGCTTACATTGGCTTTGGTAAAAATATTACGAAGGTGGGTTTTCACGGTGGAAAGCGAAACGCCCAATAGCAACGCAATACGTTTATTACTGGCGCCTTCTCGCACTAAGTGAATAATTTCCTGCTCTTTCGGGGTATAGGAAACCAGAGAATCAGGTCGCACATCAAATGTCATAAGCTCCGCAATCGGTAAGATTGCATTGAGCCTAATCACCTCTTCTGGCGTAAATGGTGTATCGCGTAGCACGGAAATTCCCGCCACAATCTTATTTTTACGGCGAATAAAAATCTCTGCCATATCTGCGATATGGTTTGGCTGCATAAAATCATGGAAGAAGGTTTGATCGTGCTGACGCATTTCCACCGGCATCTTCACTAAACGGAGATCCTCACCGCGAAAATGGTCGGGATGTAGAGGGTCGTGCTGGGAAAATGCTGAGAGATACTCTTCATGCATACGTGTGGAAATCCCATACAGTACATGGTTTTCTGGCTGCCAGTGTTCATTCACCAGATAATAAACCGCCGCAGAAATTGGAATGATATGGGCAATTGTATTTAGGCAGCAGTCGATTAAGCCCTGTTGACTCTCACTAAATAGCGGTTGAACCATCATCATACCCCATCAAAATATACAGTTTACTATCATGCAATTTAATTCAATTAACATAAAGTAAACATGTTAATAACGTGAGCTTGATTACACTATTCAAAACTTGTTTTTTATCGCTTAGAGTGAGTTTGCTGCCTTTGGGTATCTTTCGTAGTGCATTTGTTAATATATTAATGAGGCAATTTTCAACTAACCATTGATATTTCAATGATTATTATATTATTTGAGTTTTAAAAGGGTACTTTTCGTCTTGGACTCTGCGCGCGCCCCTCTCTCTGGGTATCGTTCTAAAGGACGATGGCGACATGTTTGTGCTTATTTCTATAGTGAGAATACAGTCACTTCGTTTTTACAAAAAAATTCACAATTCGGGCTGTGAGCAGAGAGAGGGAAGCAAAATGAATTTATCCTCAAAATTAACATCACATATTGAAAAAGGTAAGGTCGGCTTTCCAACAACGCTCGCCAGTTCGGTTGGCGTGATTATGGCAAGCCCTGTGATCCTCACTGTAACCAGTGGTTTTGGGATCGGCGGTGATACTTTTGCCTTAGCTGTTTTACTGAGCTTTATCATGATGCAGGCTCAATTAACCACATTTTCTGAAGCGGCGGCAATTTTACCAACCTCCGGTTCTGTTTACGACTATATCTCCTGCGGTATGGGCCGTTTTTGGGCGATTACAGGGGCGCTGTCTGCGTATCTGATTGTTCACGTTTTTGCTGGCACCGCAGAGACCATTCTGTCCGGTATTATGGCGTTAGTGAACTTTGAAAGCCTGAATACAGTGCTGGAAACTAACAACTCTTCTTGGATGGTGGGTGTTGGTTTAGTCGTGGCATTCGGCTTACTGAATGCATTTGGTATCGAAGCTTTTGGTAAAGTGGAAGTTGTGCTGACATTTGCTATGTGGAGCACGCTAGTGATTTTCAGTATTTGCGGTCTGCTGATGCCATTTCACGTTTCCGCAGAAGGCTGGTTTGGTCAAGGGCTGAATATTTCTGACCCGACCATTGTTCTTAGCTTTGTGGGAATGGCGATGTTTATGTTTGTCGGCTGTGAGTTAGTGACACCGATGGCGCCTGAAATTAAAAACTCAGCCAAAGTGATCCCGCGTGCGATGGCGATTGGTTTATGTGGCGTAGCATTCTGTATGTTCTTGTTTGGTGCAGCACTGACTAACCAAGTCGAAAACGTGATTGTCGATCCGCAAAATGGTGTGAGTCTATTAGAAACGCCAATGGCTATTCCTGCGTTTGCTGGACAAATTATGGGTGACTTCGGTAAATACTGGATTGGGATTGCATTGTTGCTGGCGGGTGGGGCGACCATCAACACCTTAATGGCAGCGGTTCCGCGTATTCTTTACGGTATGGCGTTAGATGGTGCATTACCAAAGGTATTCGCTTATTTACACCCTCGCTTTAAAACGCCAGTGTTCGGTATTTTAGTGGCGGTGATGATCCCATGTTTACACGCATTTGCTATCCAAGGGGATTTAGACAGAATTATCCCGTTGGTGCTGGCGGCTGTGTGTTCGTGGGGAACAGCGTACTTATTGGTGACGATTTCTGTGGTGCTATTGCGTATTCGTCGACCTGATTTACATCGTGCTTATCGCTCACCATTCTTCCCTATCCCACAAATTATTTCGAGTGTGGGGATCATCCTTGCGATTGTTTACATCACGCCGCCGGGCATGAATAAAGCGGATGTGTATATCCCATTTGCCATTATGTTGGGATTAACCGCGAGTTATGCATTAGGTTGGACCGTGTTAGTGCAGAAAGTGAATCCATTTAAACCTGTTCCGGTTGAACAAGTATTATCCAACTCATTTGAAGATGACAATGCAGAGGAGGTGGAACTTGAGCCTTTACGTAACCTTGCCTAAGTCACCATGGTGGAAAAAGTTAACCCAAAAGCGCCTCCCGACAGGGTATCAAGCGGGGTTAACGTTAAATCGGATAGAGAAAGATATCGCCCCTTATGTTTGTGAATGGGGGGCACCTGGAATGCTCCTCATCCAATTGCCTCAAGGCATTAAAGTGGAAGTGACTGAGCGTGTAAAAACCTTGTTTATGGCGTTTATTGTGCATAGCCGTTTTGCAGTTTCAGGTAAATGTGACAGTGCGCTGGTGGCACAGATTGATGTGAAAACCGCAGGATCTGCGCGGAAAAAATACGTTCAGTTCACGACACAACAAACGGATGGGAAACGTTTGGTCGAAAGTTTGGAGCAGTACCCTGTGATCCGCCAAACTTTCGAAGAGCTAGACTTCACTCATTGTCATATTGCTGTCAAAAATGGGGTTTGGCGGTGTGACATTGAGCCTTATACCACATCGGAAATGGTTAGTCGGATCCCTGCTGCTCGGCGTTATTTACGTTTGACTGAGCAGCAGCGTCACCGTTTATTGAGTGCACTGCAGCTGATTTCACAGCTCATGAGCCAACCTATTTCTCATCCATAACGCCCAAATCGGGCGTTTCGCATTTATGACAATCATCTTTATATCGACATAAAACCGTCATTCAACTGTCATCTAGCTGCTCTAGCATGCTGGTCAACTATTCGAAGCATACTTATTTACTCTTCTTATTGATTGGCAAGGATAAAACTTATGACAGGTCATTTTATGAAATCTATGTTAGCCGTCGCCGTAAGTACGTTAATTCTAGGAACTGCAATCCCAACTTATGCCGCGGATAAAAATGATGCAGTTTCAGAAAGTCGCGCTGCAAAAGGGGATATCACTAAATTTGGTGGTGCTCGCCGTTTATCGACTGAACAGACGGATATCATGAAAGCAGCACTGCATAATGGTCAAGCAAAGAACGTCATTTTATTTATCGGCGATGGTATGGGTGATTCTGAAATTACCGTCGCACGTAACTATGCAGAAGGCGCTGGCGGTTTCTTTAAAGGAATCGATGCACTGCCAATCACTGGGCAATACACCCATTACGCATTAGACAAGAAAACACAAAAACCAGACTATGTAACTGATTCTGCGGCATCTGCAACTGCATGGTCTTCCGGTGTGAAAACCTATAACAGCGCTTTAGGGATTGATGTGTTTGGTAACGACCATGACACATTGATTGAAATTGCAAAACGTAATGGCAAAGCAACGGGCAACGTGACGACATCGGAAATCCAAGATGCAACGCCAGCGGCTCAATTTGCTCACGTGACGGGGCGTAAATGTTACGGTCCAGAAGAAACCAGTGAAAAATGTGCAACTAATGCATTAGAAAATGGCGGTCGTGGTTCTATCTCTGAACAGTTAATGATCACCCGCGCCGATGTCACATTAGGTGGTGGTGCAAAAAGCTTTAAGCAGGAAGCTAAAGCGGGTGATTACAAAGGGAAAACCTTGGAAAAACAAGCGGAAGAGCGTGGATTCACTATCGTTCGTGATGCTAAGTCACTCGATGCAATCAAAGAAGCTAACCAAGATAAGCCAGTGTTAGGCCTGTTCCATGATGGCAATATGACCGTGGCGTGGGAAGGTCCAAAAGCCACTTATCACGGCAACTTAAATAATGCAGCTTTAGAGTGTAAACCGAATTCTAAGTTAGACCCGAATGCACCGACATTAGCGCAAATGACGGAAAAAGCGATTGATTTACTGAAAGTAAATCCGAATGGCTTCTTCTTACAGGTTGAAAGCGCATCTATCGATAAACAGGATCATAAAGCGAACCCATGTGGCCAAATCGGCGAGACTGTCTCGCTGGATCAAGCAGTGCAAGTGGGCTTAGATTTCGCTAAGAAGCACGGTGATACGCTGGTTATCGTGACGGCTGACCATTCGCATTCTAGCCAAATTATTCCAGACGGAACTAAGTCATCAGGCTTAACTCAAGCGCTGATCACAAAAGACGGTACTGTGATGACCGTGAACTACGGTAACTCTGAAGAAGAAGATTCACAGGAGCATACAGGTGCTCAGCTACGTGTTGCAGCTTATGGTCCACATGCCGCGAACGTGATGGGTCTGACCGACCAAACCGATTTGTTCTTTACCATGCGCGATGCGATGGGATTGAAGCAATAAACCAACCCCTGTAGTTAAAAGTTCTCTGTGGCAGGATGCTACAGAGAACTTTTTTGTTTATAAAGTCCAATAAATCCTCATTAAGTTTCCTTCTTCATGCCCTGATTTCTTTTTTATTGTGTAGTCTGTATGCTCTTTATGTATCCGATTTATATAATATTTATATCCGAACAAAGAGAACAATAATAATGAGAGAAGTACGTGAACTCACGCGGGATGAAATCCCAAATGTGTGGTCGATTGATAGAACTGAATTGATTGAACACCTTTATCTTCACCAACAAGGAAAATTAGTTCTTTCCGCTCAGCGTTTTGATATGAAAGGTTGGCCGGAAGGTGAAACCGATGCATACACCCCACATTTACTGAAAAGTTATGATAATGGTGCCGTTTTCTTTGGTATTTTTGATGACGAAAAACTGATTGCGGCGGCGAGTTTAGATAACGTATGGCGAGGGGAAAATCAGGATCTGTTACAACTTTCTTTCCTTCATGTTAGTCACCAATATCGTGGTGAAGGGCTGGGTAGCCAGCTTTTCAAACTTTGTCAGCAGAGGGCGTTGGAGAAAGGCGCTGGTGGGTTGTATATTTCTGCAACTCCTTCCGAAAATACGGTGCATTTTTATCAATATATGGGCTGTGAACTGCTCGAAAAGCCAGATCCTGAACTGCTTGCGCTAGAGCCTGAAGATATTCACTTTGTTTGTACTTTTGAGTGATGTTTTTACCGTGGGGGAAATATTTTCCTCACAAAAATTTGATTGATTTTTATAGAAACGCAGATATGATTGATAATCATTATCATCTTTAACGAAATTATAGGCTAATTATGAGTTAGCTTAAGACTCGTTAGCTATAAATGGGAGGCGTTATGGGAACTAGCGTATCAAAAGCAACAGGGTTGCGGCGTATTGGTGCTGGTTTGTGGGGCGTCTTCGCGGTGGTGTTACTGAGTATTATGTATTTGCTAAGCAATATGGGGTTTGATCCACTGAAAGTGGCGATGATCACCTTGATGATTGCGACGGCAGGCATGCTGTTTAATCGAGGTTCTCGCCGCTTATTAATTATTCCAGCAGTGATGTCTTTAGGCTGTTTTTTGCTGATTTTTATTATGCGAAGCTAAGATTATCTAAGCGATATCTCGGTTAGGAATATTGTGTGAATGGCTATTGAGAATTGAATATCTGAAGATTGAATTTTTCAAGATTAAGGCTACGAATCATTAACAGTGGTGCGAAAGGGGGGACTTGAACCCCCACGTCCATAGGACACTAACACCTGAAGCTAGCGCGTCTACCAATTCCGCCACCCTCGCAAATACTGTCAAAATTCTTTCTATTGATACTTGTCTATATCATGCTCAACGCATAGATAATTGAAATTATGATATGAGCTTTCTTACTCAAAAGAATTTCAATTAAATAAAGGCGACAAACGCCACTATTCCGTTGAGCATAGATAACTATGTGATACGGATAGCGAAGAGCAGTCAACGCATAGATAATTGAAATTATGAAGAGTAAGTGGTGCGAAAGGGGGGACTTGAACCCCCACGTCCATAGGACACTAACACCTGAAGCTAGCGCGTCTACCAATTCCGCCACCCTCGCAATACTAACTCTTTTGCATAATTGCTTATGCATCAATAGTACGGTGCGGATTTTAGGCTAATTTGCGCAGACGTCAATAAATTTTTATCAACGCTATCTTGTTTGATGAAAAAACGGCCAACTTATAAAGTTGACCGTTAGAAACAAAATCGACAATGGGATAATTCCGTCGTTTTAGCGCTTAATGGCTTCGTAAACTTTGAATTTACCTGTCTTAGCCAGAACCACATGGCCGCCAAACGCTTTATCCAGCAGATCAGGATATGGTAAAAATGCGTTCGCCACGATCCGTAAGCGTCCGCCTTTTTTCAGGTGCTTAGGTGCTTGGAAAATCAGTGTTTCTACTGCGTTATAACTGGTGTTGATCCCATCATGGAACGGTGGATTTGAAATGATCCAATCAAATTTATCATCAACATCGGAATAGACGTCGCTTGGGATCACTTTTCCGGTAAGGTTGTTGGCTGCTAATGTTGCTGTAGCGGAATCAATCGCGGATGCGCTGACATCACTCAGAGTTAAGGTGACATCCGGATTTTGTGAGCCGATAACCGCAGCGAGTACGCCGTTACCACAAGCCAGATCAAGCACATTACCACTCATTGGCTCAGTTAATGTGGATAGCAGTAAATCACTGCCGATATCTAACTCGTTATGGCTGAATACACCTGGAAGCGCATGAATTTTCACGCTATCAACCTGATAGTTACGCCACCAGCGTTTAATATCAAATTCGGTTGGTTGCTCGAGTTCACCATAATAGAGCCCACAACGGCGTGCCGAGTCAATTTTTTGCAGTGTTGCAATCCCATCCATAATCGCTTCGGCACTTTTTACGCCACTGCGATTTTCGCCGACGATAAAAATTTGGCTGCCAGCAGCAAGATGGGTACATAAGTCATCAAGTTGGAACGCGGCTTCTTGTTTGTTCTTAGACCAAAAGTAAATTAAGGTGTCGCAAGGTTTAACGAATTCCGCGGTTGCTGTTGAAGCAAACAGAACATTTTCACCCAATGCCGGCTGTAAGTTTTTCCAGCGATGGTACTGGTTAGTGAGCACGCGCACGCTGGCGGCTTCTAAAATTGCGCCCAGTTCATCCTGAATATCGCCTGCCAAAAGAACATGACGATCGGTAAAGTGCTCTAAATGGCGTTGAATAACTTCGCTGGCGGGTGTCAGTAATGACATATTCTGTCTATCTCCTAAAATGAATATAACCACGCGGACTACCTTACCAGAAAAAAGATAAATAGCATTGCTCTGTTGGCGCTATTAATCCCCTTTGATAAGATGTGGTTGTTAACTAACGACTGGGTAAAGCAATGACACGACGTGACAGACTTTTAGAACAAATGGGGATCACTCAATGGATGGTGAGAAATCCGACTGTGTTACGTGGTGAACGTGGTGTACGCATTCCTGAGTCGACTAAGCTTATTATTATCACTGATGAGAACCTTGATTTAAACAGCCAGCTGCTAAAAGATATTTTTCTCACAATGAAGATCGATGAGATTGACGTTGTATGCATTAATTCTGATCAGCTCAAACTCATTCCAACACCAATAACAATACCTTGTTGGGTGATAGGGGATGGCATTCATCCCGAGGGTTCAAAAGTCACATTTATTTCTCCTGTTTTGTCTGAACTGATAGCAAGCAGCAATGCTAAACAGGCACTATGGAAACAAATTTATCAATATGATGAAAATTTCAACACTCAAGCAATCTGATCTCGCCACAGCCTTCTTAATTGAAAAGTTAAGCCATGATTTTCCGTGGACTGAGCGAGTTTTTTATGGAAACCAAGGTGAAAAGTACCATAATCTAAAAATATCAGTTAATAATCAAATTGTTGGGTATGCAATAACTCAGTATGTATTAGATGAAGCTACGCTGTTTAACATTGCCATTCATCCTGATTTTCAAGGGCGTGGTTATGGGCGTATGTTATTAGAAAGATTAATTAACGACCTTGTTAATCGAGGGATTTCAACGCTATGGCTGGAAGTGCGAGAATCGAATACCTCAGCCATTCATCTGTATGACAAACTCGGTTTTCAACAGGCTACTGTGCGTAAAGATTATTATCCAACGAAAACAGGCCGAGAAGATGCGTTAGTACTGGCATTAACCTTGTTCAGTGAAGATATGTTTAGTCAAAAAGCGTAATAAGCGTTCGGTAAAAATAGATAAAAAACAAACCACGAGGTAGCAATTTATTGTGATTCGTGGTTTTTTTGTATTGGAGCATATAAACCGAAAATAAAATAATAAGGGCGTTGAAAATGGCACAATTCAATATAGCAGTCATTCCGGGTGATGGAATCGGAACGGAAGTGATCCCTGAAGGATTACGTGTTTTAGAGGCAGCAGCACAAAAGCACGGTGTAAAGCTTAACTTTACACACTTTGACTGGTCGTGTGAAACCTATCACCGTACAGGGCGCATGATGCCGGAAGATGGTTTAGAACAACTGAAAAAATTTGATGCTATTTTCTTAGGTGCAGTTGGGTTTCCTGGAGTTCCAGACCATATTTCCTTATGGGGTTTGTTACTACCAATTCGCCGTGCATTTAATCAATATGTGAATCTGCGTCCGGTTCGTTTATTTGAAGGGATTAAATGCCCGCTGGCGGATAAAAAACCGGGTGATATTGATTTTTATGTAGTGCGTGAAAACGTAGAGGGCGAATATTCTGCAATTGGCGGAATTCAGTATGAAGGGACGGAAGACGAAATGGTGTCCCAGCAAAGTATTTTTACCCGTAAAGGGACTGACCGAATTTTAAAATATGCTTTCGAACTTGCCCGCTCTCGCGATAAAAAACATTTAAGTTCAGCCACGAAATCCAATGGATTATTTCACTCAATGCCGTATTGGGATAGCCGTGTGGCTGAAATGGCAAAACAGTATCCAGATGTGAAAGTTGACCAATTCCACATTGATATTTTTGCGGCTAACTTAGTGAGAATGCCGGAATTTTATGATGTGATTGTGGGATCAAACTTATTTGGGGATATTTTGTCAGATCTTGGGCCCGCATGTACGGGGACGATTGCAATTGCACCGTCCGCGAATATCAACCCTGAAAAACAGTTCCCATCGATGTTTGAACCTGTGCATGGTTCCGCACCAGATATTGCTGGGAAAAATATTGCCAACCCAATTGGGACTATCTGGGCGGCAGCGATGATGATGCAGCATCTCGGTTGCCAAGAAATGCACGATACGATTATGTCAGCGGTTGAAACGGCGATTCGAGAACGTCGTCACTTGACTCGCGATATGGGCGGAAACGCCAGCACACAAGAATTGGGGCTGGAAATTGCTCAATTAGTGGCTGCGTCGGTGTAAGTTTATTGGGCTCCATCCTGTGGGTGGAGCGCCTAACATTTCAGGCTCTGATTGTTTATAACCCCAAGATCTGCGAAAATAACCGCCAATTACGATTAACAATACGGATTTGCTGCGCTTAGAGCCACCTCGAGCCTCTTCCTGATGCCCATACAAATCTGGATATAGACGAAAAGAACGGTTAAATGACAGATCAGAATTTTCTCCATGAAGTTAGCACCCGTAGAACGTTTGCTATCATTTCTCACCCCGATGCCGGTAAAACCACGATCACTGAAAAAGTATTACTTTTCGGACACGCAATTCAACGTGCGGGAACGGTAAAAGGTCGCGGTTCTAACCAGCATGCCAAATCAGACTGGATGGAAATGGAAAAGCAGCGTGGTATCTCAATCACCACCTCTGTGATGCAATTTCCCTATAATGATTGCTTAGTGAACCTGTTAGATACCCCAGGACACGAAGACTTCTCGGAAGATACTTATCGTACATTAACCGCCGTTGACTGCTGCTTAATGGTTATCGACTCCGGTAAAGGGGTTGAAGATCGTACCCGTAAGCTGATGGAAGTTACTCGCCTGCGCGATACGCCAATTCTGACCTTTATGAACAAATTGGACCGTGATATTCGCGACCCAATGGAGCTGTTAGATGAAGTGGAAAATGAGCTGAAAATTGCTTGTTGCCCAATCACATGGCCAATTGGCTGCGGTAAGTTATTCAAAGGTGTTTACCACTTACTGCGTGACGAAACCATTTTGTATCAAACAGGTCAAGGTCATACAATTCAAGAAGTCCGCATCGTTAAAGGGTTAAATAACCCTGAATTAGACGCGGCTGTTGGTGATGAATTAGCTTCTCAGCTTCGCGAAGAGCTGGAGTTAGTTCAAGGGGCTTCCCATGAATTTGACCACGATGCATTTTTAGCGGGTGAGCTGACCCCTGTATTCTTTGGTACCGCCTTAGGTAACTTCGGTGTGGATCATATGCTTGATGGTCTCGTTGAGTGGGCGCCTGCACCGCAAGCACGCAAAACCGATGTGCGTGAAGTGGAAGCCACAGAAGAGAAATTTACCGGTTTTGTCTTCAAAATTCAGGCGAATATGGACCCTAAACACCGTGACCGTGTTGCCTTTATGCGTATCGTCTCGGGTACCTATGAAAAAGGGATGAAACTGCGTCAAGTTCGTATTAAGAAAGACGTGGTGATTTCTGATGCACTGACCTTTATGGCGGGTGACCGTTCTCAAGTTGAGAATGCTTATGCAGGGGACATCATCGGCTTACACAACCACGGGACTATCCAGATTGGGGATACTTTCACCCAAGGTGAAGAGCTGAAATTTACCGGGATCCCGAACTTTGCGCCTGAATTATTCCGTCGTATTCGTCTGCGTGATCCTCTGAAGCAAAAGCAGCTACTGAAAGGCTTGGTACAGTTATCTGAAGAGGGGGCTGTGCAGGTCTTCCGTCCATTAATCAATAATGACTTGATTGTGGGTGCGGTAGGGGTGCTTCAGTTCGATGTGGTGGTTTCTCGCTTGAAGAGCGAATATAACGTTGAAGCGATTTATGAAGCGGTTAACGTTTCTACCGCTCGCTGGGTTGAATGCGATGATGTGAAGAAATTCGAAGAGTTTAAGCGCAAAAATGAGCAGAACTTAGCCTTAGATGGCGGTGACAATTTATCTTACATTGCGCCGACAATGGTTAATTTGAATTTAACCAGCGAACGTTATCCTGAAGTGAGATTCCGCAAAACGCGTGAACACTAATTATTATCCCTAATTAGTATATATATATCGAAATGGTCAACTGAGTTGGCCATTTTTGTTATTTATCCTATTAATTATCAATATTTTCAATGTAATAACTAATTGAATCGATATTTTTTCGCGATGAGCATGCTGCTATGATGGCGGTGGGTGCTTGGATCATTTTGGTTCAAGCAAATTATTGGTTTAAATAAACAATTGGTTTAAGTGAACAATAAGTTGTGAGACCAAAAAGACGAAAGCCCCGAGTTCCATTAACAGTAACTCGAGGCAGTCTCCAACCCAACAATTGGATTCTGTCTCCTTTTTGTACAGGAGTCAAGAGGAATGACCAAGTTTGCTCTGATCGGGCTAATGACCGTGTGCGCCACGGTGTTGTGTCTTTCACTGCTGCTGCGAGACCGACTCTGTTCGGTTAACGTGGTGAGTGGAAACACAATGGTTCAAGCTACTCTGTTATGCGTTGAGTAGTCTGGTGGGGGAGCGATCCCCCACATTTCTCTCTGATTGTGGGTTAGATGATACAGGCACCCTTTTTCTGTTTTTCTCATTGAGAGATATTAGACAGTTATTTCTTAATTTCTTATTTAAATCATCCAATTAAGATTATTTATCTCAAAAGTGAAAATTACCTTGAGTCATACTCTTGAAGATGAGTTATTTGACTTTATTTTTATCTACTTTTTACTTAGGCTATGACATTGTTAGTTTATTAATCATACCAAGAGGAAGGTTCCAATGAAAAAGATCGCCGTTTTACGTTCTTTAGGTGTCATTGGGTTGAGCTGGGCACTTTTTGCTTGTAGTTCATCATCTGATAGCGCCTTGAAAAAACAAGCTTCAGAAACTTGGGACAGCGCAGCTAAAACTGTTGAAATAGCAGGCAAAGATACAGGTAATGCCATCTCAAGTGGTGTGAAAAGTACCGATACCTATATCGATGATTCTTCCATTACTGCGGATATTAAAAGCAAACTCTTAGGTACCAGTGGGCTCCCAAGTAATAGCGTGTCAGTAAAAACCGTTCAAGGTGTGGTTTACCTCTCTGGTTTTCTCAAATCTAGCGAGCAGATAAATCAAGTTGTGCAGATTGCATCGACCGCGAAAGGGGTAAAATCAGTACAGAATGGTTTAGTTCTGACGAACAAATAATTTCTTTTAAATGAGCTTTCAGCCGAAAGCTCATTTTGCTATTTGCTCTTCCTGAGAAAAACAGTTTAATGAGAATCATTTGTTTTAATCTGATTTATTGTGAGATTGTTTAGAAACACGTCAATATAGAGAAAGGGTTACTATGGGAAAGCATGTTCCAGTCACTTTAGGCACGATTGAGCCACTCGCGTTTTCTGATGAAATTAACGGAAGAAAAACTGCCCTTATCTGCGAAGGTGGCGGTCAGCGTGGTATTTTTACGGCCGGTGTATTGGATGAATTTCTGATAGAAAACTTTAACCCTTTTGATTTGATGATAGGGACGTCTGCGGGCGCCCAAAATTTATCTGCTTATATTTGTGGTCAAGCCGGATATGCCCGCCGAGTGATTACTCGCTATACCACGAATCTTAATTTTTTTAACCCGCTAAGATTTATTCGTGGAGGAAACTTAATTGACCTTGATTGGTTGATTGACACGACGGCGAAAGAGTTTCCACTTAATATGGATGCAGGGCTTGAATTGTTAGATTCTGGCCGTGAATTCTATATGGGAGCCAGTCGTAGCGATGATTTTTCCGCTGCATTTTTGCATCCAGATGCGGATTCTTGGTTGGATATCATTCGTGCTTCCAGCGCCATTCCAGGATTCTATCGAACTGGCGTAGAATATAGCGGTGTGCGATACCACGATGGAGGGATAAGCGCCGCGATTCCTGTTGAGGAAGCTTATCGGCGCGGAGCGGATACAATTGTTGTGATCCGCACTGTACCTTCTCAAATGTACTTTACGCCTGAATGGGTAAAACGCATGACCCGCTGGCTTGAAGGTGATAATTCGGCGCTGCAACGCATGGCAGCCATGCTAAAAGTTCACTTGAAGAGTTATCGAAAAACGCAGGAATTCATCGAAAATCCACCCGATGGCGTGCAGATTTTTGAAATATACCCACCGACACCACTGAAAAGCAGTGCTTTAGGCAGTAAAATTAGTGCCTTAAATCAAGATTACCATGTCGGACGACGCTGTGGGCGTTACTTTATTGCGGCATTAGCTCAACAGTTTGCGAGTAATGATGCTGATTTCAGTCGATTTTCTAAGAACACCAATTCATTAGAATTGATGCATAGGGAAGATTTGCGAGAGTCTTTATTAGCAGGAAAGACGGCCGAGGCAGCAAGTGCTAGCGCCCTGCAAGGCAATCCTGCTCATGAGTGATAATATTCAATTTATCGATACTCACTGTCATTTTGATTTTCCCCCGTTCAGTGAGGCACTTACAGAAAGCCTAGAAACCGCGAAGCAAGGTGGAATTACGGATATTATTATTCCTGCGGTGAGTCAGGATAACTTTCAGCGCATCTGGAATTTAGCCCATGAGTATTCTCAACTCCACGCAGCAATGGGATTTCACCCTCTATATTTAAGCCAGTTTCAAGAATCACATTTTGAAAAATTGACGGATTTTCTGATGCGAAAAAGCCAGAAATGCGTGGCGGTAGGGGAGATTGGGCTTGATCTCTATATGGAAGATCCTCAATTTGAAAGGCAACAAATATTGCTTCAGCGCCAGTTGAAGTTAGCTAAGCAGTTTGACTTACCCGTTATTTTGCATTCACGAAAAACTCATGACCAATTGGTTGCGATGTTACGTCGCTACGAAGTCCCTGCACGTGGTGTAGTGCATGGTTTTGCTGGCAGCCTTTCTCAAGCCGAAAGTTTTGTGAAACTGGGGTATTACATTGGCGTCGGAGGGACAATTACTTATGAGCGCGCGAATAAAACTCGCCAAGTGATGGCTCAACTCCCGCTAAGTTGTCTTGTGTTTGAAACAGATGCACCGGATATGCCTGTATCCGGTTTTCAAGGTGAACCTAATCGACCAGAGCGTATTCAGTGGGTATTTCAGTCTTTGTGTGAGCTGCGCCACGAATCTCCGGATGAAATAGCACAACAACTTTACAACAATAGCCGGACGTTATTTAATCTAATTTAGATTATAATTAGCCGATTAATAATTATTTCTTAAGTATTTTATGTATTTATCCGAGTAAATCCATTCAGCTTTTTATCTCTTCGACTATCGCATTAGTGCCTTTCCAGACGAAACCGATCCTCTATTGTGATTTTCGTCACAATATTTGAATTTATGTTACTTATTGCACTTTGGATTTGTGATGAATGTTGGGGGTTATTAATGATGACTGGTTATAATCATCGAACTAAGATTCGTGGAATCTTGCGAGTTTCTTTATACATTAACCTAGAATTAAGTGAACAGGGATACTTCCATGCAACTCATTTTGAGTATTGTTGGGATGGCGGTGCTTATTGCGATAGCCGTTCTCTTCTCCAGCAATCGTCGCGCAATTAGACTTCGTACAGTCGGCGGTGCTTTTTTAATCCAAGTCGCTATCGGCGCATTCGTTCTTTACTCCCCTGCGGGACGTAGCGTTTTACAAGGCATGTCTGACGGCGTTTCTAAAGTTATCGGTTACGGTCAAGACGGGATGAGCTTCATCTTCGGTGGTCTAGTTTCCGATAAAATGTTTGAATTATTTGGCGGCGGCGGTTTTATCTTTGCTTTCCGTGTATTACCTATCATCGTCTTCTTCTCATCTCTGATTGCCGTCCTGTATTACCTCGGCATCATGCAACTGGTCATCAAAATTCTAGGTGGTGGTCTGCAAAAAGTACTGGGAACTTCAAGAACCGAATCACTGTCTGCAACCGCAAACATTTTCGTTGGTCAAACGGAAGCGCCTCTGGTTGTTCGCCCTTATATTTCTACCATGACTAACTCTGAACTGTTTGCCATCATGTGTGGTGGTTTAGCGTCTGTAGCGGGTTCAGTATTAGCGGGTTATGCGCAAATGGGTGTTCCAATGGAATATCTGATTGCGGCATCCTTCATGGCGGCGCCGGGTGGATTACTATTTGCTAAGCTAATGGTTCCTGAAACTGAAGTTGCTAAAGATAATGTGGATGCTAAAGATTTAGTGGCAGAAGAAGATCGCCCAGCTAACATTATCGATGCAGCCGCATCTGGCGCAGCATCCGGTATGCAACTGGCTCTGAACGTAGGTGCAATGTTACTGGCATTCATCGCATTAATTGCGTTAATTAACGGTATTTTAAGTGGTGTGGGTGGCTGGTTTGACTATCCGCAATTATCCCTTGAATTATTACTAGGTTGGGTATTTGCCCCAATCGCATACCTGATTGGTGTGCCGTGGAGCGAAGCAACAATTGCCGGTTCTTTCATTGGGCAAAAAGTGGTTGTGAACGAATTCGTTGCTTTCATGAACTTCGGTGAATATATGAAAGCAGATGCGGATGTGATTGCGGCGGGCAAACAAGTTCTGTCTGATCATACTAAAGCGATTATTTCCTTCGCACTGTGTGGTTTCGCGAACTTATCTTCTGTGGCAATTTTGCTGGGTGGCTTAGGTGGAATGGCACCAAATCGCCGTAGTGATGTAGCTCGTTTAGGTATGAAAGCCGTTATGGCAGGTACACTCTCTAACTTAATGAGTGCAACGATTGCTGGCTTCTTCTTAACATTAGCCGCAATGACCGCAATGTAATCCCCCTGTTTGCAGCGGAAAGGCGATTTGTCTTTCCGCTGTCATTTTCTTCTGCGATATTCTTTTTCTGGTTTTTATCGTAACTTTTACTTTTTCAACTATTCTTAACGTAATCAATTTAAGACGAGAAGGTTGCAGCCTGTATAATGGCTGATAAAGAGTGAGCAATTGCTTGTGGAATTGTGATATCGTTCACGAATATATATTTAATAATGTAACGTTCAGTCGATAAATGTGATTTGTAGCGCATAAAATACCCCAGTTACGTGGTCAAATAGGTAACAGTAAGTTGCCACGGAACTGATAGTTCATAGAGTCAACTGGCTCTAGGGCATCGTGCGGTGAGATGGATCTCAGCTGCTGAGTTTGGAAAACCTAACTAGCATCTTTATGGAACAAGCCCGCTCGCCAACAAAGAACGTATCGTTCTGAAAGAATTAACATCGTTGGAGAGTTATATGACTGATTTAAAAGCAGCAGCGCAACGCGCACTGACCCTGATGGATTTAACCACGTTAAATGACGACGACACTGACGCAAAAGTGATCGCCTTATGTCATCAGGCAAAAAGCCCAGCAGGTCATACCGCTGCTATCTGTATTTATCCTCGTTTTATTCCTATTGCACGTAAAACCTTACGTGACCAAGGAACGCCAGATATCCGCATTGCGACCGTCACCAACTTCCCACATGGTAATGATGATATTGAGATTGCTTTAGCTGAAACTAAAGCTGCCATTGCTTATGGTGCGGATGAAGTTGACGTTGTATTCCCATACCGTGCACTGATGGCGGGTAATGAAAAAATCGGTTTCGATTTAGTGAAAGCATGTAAAGATGCTTGCGCGGCTGCAAATGTATTACTGAAAGTGATCATTGAAACTGGCGAACTAAAAGATGCCGCATTAATCCGTAAAGCGTCTGAAATCTCAATCAATGCAGGTGCTGATTTTATTAAGACATCCACGGGTAAAGTGCCAGTGAATGCCACTTTAGAAAGCGCAGAAATCATGATGCAAGTCATCCATGATATGGGCGTTGCGAAAAGTGTTGGTTTCAAACCTGCTGGCGGCGTTCGTACCGCTGAAGAAGCAGCACAATATTTAGCCTTAGCAAGCAAAATCTTAGGCGATAACTGGGCTGATGCTCGCCATTTCCGTTTTGGTGCATCTAGCTTATTAGCGAATTTATTAAATACGCTGGGATTTGACGTTAAAAAATCCTCCAGCAGCTATTAATAATCGCAATTATTAGTGACATCAGACTGTTGCCCAATCTGACTTGGGCAACAGCCGTGACTATTTAGCCGAAGAATTCGATGTGAATTAAGGAGCCTATTGTGTTTCTCGCTCAAGAAATTATTCGTAAAAAACGTGACGGCAAACCATTAAGCGAAGAAGAAATCCGTTTCTTCATCAATGGTGTGCGTGATAACACGGTTTCTGAAGGTCAGATTGCAGCCTTAGCAATGACCATCTATTTCAATGATATGACAACCCCTGAACGTGTTGCACTAACGCTAGCGATGCGTGATTCAGGTACCGTATTAAATTGGAAATCACTGAATCTTAATGGTCCACTCGTGGATAAACACTCCACAGGCGGTGTGGGGGATGTGACTTCACTCATGTTAGGGCCTATGGTTGCTGCATGTGGTGGTTATGTTCCGATGATTTCCGGTCGCGGCTTAGGTCACACCGGTGGAACCCTTGATAAGCTCGAAGCTATCCCTGGGTTTGATATTTTCCCTGATGATGAACGTTTCCGCGACATTATCAAAAATGTCGGCGTGGCGATTATTGGTCAAACCAACTCACTAGCGCCGGCTGACAAGCGTTTCTATGCGACTCGTGATATCACGGCAACCGTGGATTCTATTCCGCTTATCACCGCTTCTATCTTAGGTAAAAAATTAGCCGAAGGGTTAGATGCGTTAGTGATGGACGTTAAAGTGGGTTCAGGCGCATTTATGCCAACCTACGAAAAATCAGAGCAACTGGCTGAGTCCATCGTGCAAGTTGCCAATGGTGCAGGCTGCAATACTACCGCGCTGTTAACTGATATGAACGAAGTACTGGCATCCAGTGCAGGTAATGCTGTTGAAGTTCGTGAAGCTGTACAGTTCCTGACGGGCGAATACCGTAACCCACGTTTGTTCGAAGTCACCATGGCGCTGTGTGTGGAAATGCTTGTTTCAGGTAAATTGGCTTCGGATCGTGACGATGCGCGTCAGAAATTACAAGCGGTGCTGGATAACGGTAAAGCGGCTGAAGTGTTTGGTCGTATGGTCGCTGCACAAAAAGGGCCGAAAGATTTTGTTGAAAATTACAGCAAATATCTGCCAACTGCCGTCCTCAGCAAAGCCGTTTACGCACCTCAAGCGGGCATTATCACACAAATGGACACACGAGCACTGGGTATGTCTGTGGTAACGTTAGGGGGTGGTCGTCGTAAAGCTACTGATCCTATCGATTACAGTGTTGGTTTAAGTGATATCGCAGCATTAGGTAGCAAAGTTGATACCCAAACTCCACTTGCGATCATTCATGCCAATAGCGAAAAATCATGGGAAGAGGCGGCGAAAGAAGTTCGCGCTGCTATGATTATTGGGGATAAAGCCCCAGAAGCGACACCAATGGTCTATCGTCAAATTAGTGAATAAACCGATATCCGCATTTTTCACAGAAGGGTGCGGGTTAGATGACGCGATGAACAGATAAGCTGTATCGCAGGAGAATAAATATGAAACGCACATTTATCATGGTACTGGATTCCTTCGGGATCGGCGCTGCAGGTGATGCCCACAAATTCGGCGACGAAGGTTCGAACACTCTGGGTCATATCGCAGACGCTTGTGCTCGTGGGGAAGCAGACAAAGGCCGTAAAGGTCCATTACACCTGCCTAACTTAACAAAATTAGGTTTAGGAAAAGCAGGAGAAGAATCAAGCGGAAAATTCCCTGCTGGTCTGGATCCAAATGCAGAAATTATCGGTGCATATGGTTACGCGAGCGAGTTATCTTCAGGTAAAGACACGCCGTCTGGTCACTGGGAAATTGCGGGCGTTCCTGTTCTATTCGATTGGGGCTATTTCGAAAAACACGAAAACAGTTTCCCACAAGAATTGCTGGATACACTGGTAGAAAAAGCCAACTTACCGGGTTACTTAGGTAACTGCCATTCATCGGGTACGGTCATTCTGGACCAACTGGGTGAAGAGCACATGAAAACGGGCAAACCAATTTTCTACACCTCTGCGGACTCTGTATTCCAAATCGCGTGCCATGAAGAGACTTACGGCTTAGACAAATTGTATGAGCTGTGTGAAATTGCCCGTGAAGAGTTAACCAAAGGCGGTTACAACATCGGCCGTGTGATTGCGCGTCCATTTGTTGGCGACAAAGCGGGTAACTTTGAGCGTACGGGTAACCGCCATGACTTAGCGGTTGAGCCACCAGCGCCAACCGTACTGCAAAAATTAGTGGAAGAAAAACAAGGTGAAGTGGTGTCTATCGGTAAGATTGCCGATATTTACGCTCACGTTGGTATTACCAAAAAAATCAAAGCAACGGGCATCAACGCGCTGTTTGACGCAACCTTAGAAGAGATGAAAATTGCGGGTGACGACACTATCGTTTTCACTAACTTTGTCGATTTTGACTCAGCATACGGTCACCGTCGTGATGTTGCCGGTTATGCCGCTGCATTAGAGTTATTCGATAGCCGCTTGCCTGAAATGCTGAAACTGGTTAAAGAAGATGACATTCTGATCTTAACCGCTGACCACGGTTGCGACCCAACTTGGCCGGGTACAGACCACACTCGTGAGCATATCCCAGTGCTGGTGTACGGACCAAAAGTTAAACCAGGTTCTTTAGGTCACCGTGAAACGTTCGCGGATATTGGCCAGACAGTCGCGAATTATTTTGATTTATCACCAATGGAATACGGTAAGCCGATGTTTTAAGCTTGCGACAAGGTGATTTGAAAATAAGGCAGGAAACTGCCTTATTTATTGTGCACAATTTTAATGATTAAAAGGGAATACAAATGGCTACTCCACATATTAATGCAGAAATGGGTGATTTCGCAGACGTCGTACTGATGCCGGGTGATCCACTGCGCGCGAAGTACATTGCAGAAACTTTCCTTCAAGATGTTCGCCAAGTGAATAACGTACGCGGTATGTTAGGTTTCACAGGAACTTATAAAGGTCGTAAAATTTCCGTTATGGGTCATGGAATGGGTATTCCTTCATGCTCCATCTATGCAAAAGAGCTGATCACTGATTTTGGCGTTAAAACGCTGATCCGTGTTGGTTCATGTGGTGCAGTAATGGATGACGTGAAACTGCGTGACGTAGTTATCGGTATGGGCGCATGTACAGACTCTAAAGTGAACCGTCAGCGTTTTAAAGACCATGACTTTGCAGCAATTGCAGATTATGACTTAGTGCATAACGCAGTTGAAGCTGCAAAAGCACGTAACGTAAACGTTCGTGTTGGTAACCTGTTCTCTGCGGATCTGTTCTATTCTCCAGATCCAGACATGTTTAAAGTGATGGAAAAATACGGCATCCTCGGTGTGGAAATGGAAGCTGCAGGTATCTACGGTGTTGCTGCTGAGTTTGGTGCTCGTGCACTGACTATCTGTACTGTTTCTGATCATATCAAAACTGGCGAACAAACCACGTCAGAAGAGCGTCAAACCACGTTCAATGAAATGATTGAAATCGCACTGGATTCAGTTCTGTTAGGCGATAAATAATCGTTGATTAGAACCCTAGTTTGAATATAAAAATGCCACTTTCGAGTGGCATTTTTGATTTATAAATCTGCTTAAATTTTCGATTTAATTCGGCTCATCACAATCGCGTCCACATACTCACCATCACGAAAAGCATAATCGCGCAAAATCCCCTCTTGCTTGAAGCCAAATTTTTCATATAGACCTAAGCCGCTACCATTAGCGGCAAAGACTTCTAATTCAATGCGATGAACATTTAGCCAATTGTCGCAGTAATCCACCATAACTTGCATTAATTTCGAACCAATTCCTTTGCCTTGATAAGCCTGATTCACTGTAATACCGAAACTCGCCACATGTCGGCGGCGTATTTGTGCAGGTTGATGCACGACAAGTAGCCCAACCACGACATTATCAAGTGTGGCGACAAATTGAGTCACCAGCGGGTCATTGGCTCCCAGTCTGGCTTCCCACGTTTTCTTTGTGGGATAGGGCAGCTGCAAAGTATTGGCATAAGCGGAGTAATCAGCGTGCATTTGTGTGATAGCGTGGACATCGTCCAAGGTAGCTCTACGTATTATTACGTTGTTCACAAAATTTTCCTTTTATTATCGTTTTTTAGAAGAATATTAATCACATTAAAAGCAATGTATGTCAACGAAGTAAATAGCTTATCTCCATAGATTTATATGGAGAATATCAATCTTCATATTGTAAATATATAAATGGCGATATTTGATATCGTAGATAAATTGAAGAATATATTATTATTTTTTATTTAATTTAAATTAAGGAAGCGAGTATGCCTATTATTAAAACTAGTTCAGTTGAAAAGAACAATAATATATTCCTAAAGAATGACTTAAATTGTAATGTTCAGCAAAAATATGGGTTCAAGAGTGCATTGAATTCAAAGATTGGATGCTTTATTTCATCTGTTCAAAATAAGCTTGATTCAATCAATGAAATGGTATGCCGAAAAAAAATCATTAAAAGCTGTCATTCAGTTGTTGAAGCCATTGATCTTAAATCAGCGAATAATGATATTTCAAAGAAATCACTAAGAAAAATAGAACGTAAAATTGTAGAGATTAACAAGAATAATTCTTTCTTAGATAGTGTAGATATTAAAAAAGCGATTAAATCTAAAACGAAAAATGCTAATGAGCCTGTACGTGAGAAAATTAGTGCGATGCTTGATCGTAAATTCGGTATCGATATTTATCATAGTGAAGAGAAACCATCTTCTATGTTAACACCCGAAAACGATTTTATTGATACGCAAGTTTCAAATAGAACTGTAAGTTCAGATGTGAACGATGCTGTATTTTTAAATTTAGTAAAAAATCACCAAATGATACCAATGGAAAAGAAAGATAATCGAATTAATAAAGATAGCTATATCCTTTCAAGGATAGAAGAAGTTGATGTGGAAGATGATAATGAAAATAACTTGTTAAGTTTAAAAAAAGATATCGAGGAAATAACTGAAGCACTTTCTAAGTTAAAAATGGAATTTAAAACAAGAAAAAATCAGTTAAGTCTTCGTGATGCTTATAAAGTTAATAAACATTCATTTAAATAAAATTTGGATAAAATAATTTAACTGTTTTCAATGAGGCTTATTTCTTAATTAATATCAAGAATAAGCTTTTTTTTTAAAACTAAACTAGTTTATAAAAAGGAATATACATGAGAACTTTTCAAACTAAATCTCAAGCTGCTGCATTAATAGATCGTTCATTGAATGACATGGTAATCGCAATAACCAAAAACCCCAAGGTTTTCGAAGGGAAAAGCGAGATTATCATCGATAAAATTAAAGCAGCCAAAAACAATGGCGGGGATGGCTGGACAGAAATAAATAATGCATGGGGCATTGTGGCGAGCGGGAAAGCGAAAGAAAAAATTGATAAGTATTTTAAGAAAGGCTTGAGGGATGTAAGTAGCTCGGAAAATGAATATTTAAAAGTGAGTGTGAAATCAGAACCGAAAAGCGAAAGTTTATCGGATAAACCTATCAAAACCTCTTCTTCAGATGAAAAAAAAACAAAGCCACATCGTATGATGGAAAAAATTGAGAGCAGACTTACTCAGTTTAAATCAGATGTGAAATCAGAAATAAAAAGTAAATTGGACTTAATTAAGATAAAAGAAACACATAAAAGTGAGGAGAGTTTAGAGGTAAAAAACACGTATTACAGTAGTTTTGAAGAGTTAATGGATAACTTGAAAAGCGGAGCGAGCTTATCCGAACACGATTTGAGTTATATAAAGGTTTTAATGAGCTATATTAGAACGAAAAAATCCATTGATGGTAAGGATCAGGTAAGAACAGAAATGGAAAATTTTTTTATGGGTATTATTGGCGCATTACACTATGATTCTGATAAAAAAACGGTTCTTAACCTTTTTCAAGAGCAGCGATTTTTATCAATATATAAATCCTATTATCGGACAATGTCTTACTCTATCTTATCTCTGCTTGAGAAGCATCATTTCCCTAAGGAAATTACAGCGGAAATCAAAAAACATATTATGACCTATTCAAATGAAAACTTAGATAAGCTTCAATCTGATAAGGTCAATTACATGGCTTCTATAAGAAATATCAAAGAGATAAAAAGCACTTCTGGATTTGATGCTTTTAACTCGATTGATAGTGTGAAAAAAATTACGCTGATTAAAAAAATTCTTTCTGATAATGAATTTACAGATGAAAAGGGCGAGCGTTTAACCACATTGAGTCATGATGTAAAAGATGGGCGCATTATTGAGTTTATCAAAGAAAAAATGAATTTAGACATTGAATCATTACAATCTGAATGTGATGCTAAACACGCCGAGGAAAAAAGCGTATATGATAAGTACATTAAAGAGAAAAATGAGATTATAGATACTGGGGTCAATAGAATTCAATCAATGTTAGTTATGAAATCAATACGTAAAAGTATTGTAGACTCTGTGATTGACATCATTCAGAAAAAAAGAAATAGCACAAAGATAGACGTTTTTTCCTCTAAAATTGACTTAATTATCAACATGCTTCAGTGTAAGAGAATTAAGCGCAATAAAATTACTAACGATATTGAACACTATCTGAATATGCCAATGGATAAATTACTATCAGAGATTGAAATAGCGAAATCTAAAAAATCATCATTTAAAGAACGCGTGTTTTCATTATTTAATGGCTTCAATAATCGAGTGTTAAACTTTATTTATAACGTAAGACATTCATTTAAATAAGGGTTCGCTTAATGTGGCTACGGAAACCAACAGCTTGATAAAGGAAGCTGTTGGTTTCTGACTATATTATGGCGGCTATGGCGTCATCATAAATACTTTTTGATTTTGCCCTAAGTATTTACCAGCCAATTGATTTATTTCCGGAAGTGTTAAGGACTCAATCACTGCTCGTTCTTGCATGAGACGCTGATATTGCCCATCATCTGCCGCAATTTGCGCGAGAGCTTCTGTCCAATAGCTTGAGCTATCCGTGACTTGCGCATTTTCAGTGAGCCAAATATTTTTGGCTTCCGTTAACTCTTTTTCCGTCACACCCGTTTGGCGCAGCTGTGCAACAGTATTGTGCGCTAAAGTTACCATTTCTGAAGCACGTTCTGGCGCGGTGGTGAAATTTAAGCGTCCGGTGTAATACGGCTGTGGTTTTTTCGCTAACATTTGCGAGAAGCTTAGGGCATAGATGCCGCTGGCTTTTTCACGCAATTCACTACGCAGACGTTGGCTAACAATGGTATCAATCAGTTGCAGAGCCAGCTGATCTTGCTGAGACCACTGTGCGGGCGCGGCAAATTGAATGCTGATCATGCTTTTATCGCTGCTACTGATCGGATATTGCTGATTAAAGCTTGCCATCTTCGGCATGATCCCTTGGTTGCGCCATGCCAGTTTGCCATCATGGGCAGGCAACGTCGCAACCCACTGCTCCAGTAGTGGTTTTAGCTCGCGGGCATTCATCGCGCCGGTGATCACCAATGTCATATCTGAAGTAGAGGTCAGTAACTGACGGTTCGCTTGCTGAAGCTGCTGAGCGGTAAAGGTTTTCCAAGCTCCTTCAGGGGAGATCACGAGAAGCTCGCCATGTTGGTAACTTTGCTGATTAATATGGTCGAGGAATGTACGCTCTACGGGCATTTTCGATAAGTTCAGTGCGAAAGCCTGCTTCTGCTGCTCGAGTTTCTCTCCACTAAATTGCGGTGCGGTCAGTTTTAAATTCAGTAACTGCAACGCCGTTTCAAGATTATCAACAGGGGTTTTACCGCGATAACCGTGGTTGAGCAGCTCGCTATAAGGGCGAACGCTAACCTGATTTTGTTTGGCTAATAACGCCAAATCACGGGCACTGTAATTGCCATAACCGCTGCTTTCTGGCAGCTTCATTGCCCAGTCGGTTAAGCCTGCAGTTTGCAGGGTTTCAAGGGAACGACCACCCGGTAGCTGTAAGTTAAACTGAATATCATCTTTGAGATTTTTATCCGTTTTAACAATCACTTTGATGCCATTACTGAGTGTCCACTGTTCCGTTTTTTCGATAGGAAGTGACGTTTGTTCGGTAATTGTGCCTTTTGCTACAACGGGTAATTTCAGGCTAATGGCTTGAGAACGCAGCGTGAATGGCCCCGGCTGTGTTTGGCGAATACGTTGCCACTGTTCACTGAAGGTCTGTTTGTTGACGGCCTTTTCATCGGTATCAGGGCCAATCAGTGCTAAGCGTGGGGATGCCACCTGTAAAAGGCTAGCCACATGGCGCTGTAAATCTTGAGGTTGGATATTTTGGGTTAATTGGTAGCTATTATCCAACTGCTGGCGTTTGTTCCACATCGGCATTTCATATTCGAGTGCGGTGGTCAGTTGTCCTGCTAAGTATTCATTACTGTAACGCTGCTCGGAACCCGCTTGTTGGCTCAGTTTCTTCAGCATGCCTTGTTTAGCGCTATCCAGCTCTTGCTGCGTCACAGGTTCGGTCGCTAGACGTTGCAGTTCGGTAAACAGAATTTCGGTCGCGCCCGCATAATCATTACCTTTTGGATGGATAATCATTAGCTGCTGAAGGCGTTGGTTATCTAGCATTGCCCCTTGTTCATTAATACTAATGGACGGCAAAATACCATTATCCACCATCACGGAAAAACGTTGATTCAAGATGGTTAACCATAAATTATCCATCAGATCGTCGGTTTGACCTTGGCGAGTATTCAGCGGTGCGGAGACATTTTTTTGCAGTGAAAACTGCACGTAGCGGGCACCTTGTTCTTTATCAAATACCCCTTGAACAAGCATATTGTTGGAATCGGCAAAGCGCTTCCATTCTGGAGAATCTTGGGAAATTTTTTCCGGCTTCGGTAACGCAAATAACGTTTTTACTTCATCACGTACGGTTGATGCGCTGAAGTCCCCAATAATCAATAAGCTCATACGCTGAGGCTGATACCACGTTTTGTAGTAGGCCTTGGCTTGTTCAATAGGAGCTTGGCGAACCACATCAAGGGAGCCAATAGGGTTACGCTCTGCGTAGCGGCTACCGTGGTAACGCAATTTTTCGAGGCTGTCATTGATGCGATAGCCCATGCCCTGACGCAAGCGCCACTCTTCAATAATGACGGGGCGCTCTTTTTCAAATGCCTCGGTATCGAAGGTCATATTTGCCGCCCAATCCGCCATTACTTGTAATCCTGTGCTGATTTGCGCTGGCGTGGCATTTGGCAATGATAATTTATATAGAGTGCTGTTGATGCTGGTGATCGCATTAACGTGGCTACCGAGTTTCAGTCCTTGCTGTTCTAACTGTTTAAAGCCGGTGGTACCCGGAAAATGTTGGGTGCCCTTAAAAGCCATATGCTCAGTAAAGTGAGCTAAACCGAGCTGTTGCTCAGTCTCTTGCAATGAACCCGCATTGACCAATAAGCGCAGCTCAACGCCTGGTTGGTTGCGCTGAAGCAAGTATACTTGCAACCCATTATCGAGTTGATAATGTTGCAGATCTTGGCGTACTGGCAGCAGTGTTTGCTCGCCAGATTGTCGAGGCATGCTGTTAACACAGCCTCCTAAAAGGGCTGCAACGACGGCGGCCAATGTAATTTTACGAAGCATATTCTGGGGCTCCTGTCATAAATGGCGTATTTTGCGTTGTTTCAGATAAACGCAGATGCTTGTCAGCTAATTGGTCAATAAAGCCTTGGTGGCTAACCAAAATGATGCTACTGGCGGGAAGCTGAGCTTTCAGCATGTTCAGTAAAGCGAGTGCACTCGGCTCATCAAGAGCGGAGGTCATTTCATCCAATAGCATTAACTTAGGTCGATTCAGAAGCAGTCGTGCAAACATAATGCGCTGCTGTTCACCACCCGAAAGTCGGTTATTCCAATCGGTTTCCAAAGCCAGTTGTGAATGAAGTTTTTCCAACCCTACAAGGGTTAGCGCATATTTCAGATCCGAGGCTGTAAATTGGCTGGCATCTTGTGGGTAAGCCAGTAAGTTATCTAAACGGCTTATTGGCAAATAGAGTCGCTGCGGGATCCACATGACGTTATCCGTGCGTGTAATTTTGCCGTCAAAGAATGGCCAATGACCGCTTAATGTGCGCAGTAACGTGGATTTACCAATACCAGAACGACCGGAGATCAACATCAGCTCACCGCTATTGATGCTAAGATCAACGGTGCTCAGTAGTGGGCGATGATCTGCCGTAAACAGGCTTACATTTGCTGTTAACGGTAGGCTATCTTCGTTGATAGTGGCTTCTGGGGTTTTATCGTTTTCCAATAACACCACAAAGTTATACAGACGCGCGACAGTGGCTTGCCATGCCGCAATCTCTTTATAGGCAAAAATAAACCAGCCCAATGAAGTCGCTACACTGGTGAAGGCTTGGCGTAACTGCATTAATCCGCCCAGCATAATCTCACCCGCTAAAAACTTAGGTAATGCCAGCAACACAGGGGCGAGGGCGGTCACTTGCTGATAGCCGACGGTATAAAACGATAAATTACGTTCACAGCGGATCAACTGGTTCCAGTTACGGATAATTTCGCTAAAGCGGGTCATCAGCTCTTTACGGTCTTGTGGTTCACCCCGTTGCCCTGCGATGGCATCCCCGTGTTGGCGGCAATTGATTAACGAGCTACGGTAATCCGCTTCACGGCGCTGTTTATCCATATGCAGGCGGCGCAGAGGGAAACCAATCAGCTGGGTTAGCGCGATCCCGATGATAGTGTAAATAATACAGGCCCAGAACATATAGCCCGGAATGGTCCAATCGCTGTCGGCGAAATTAAATGAAAGGCTTCCTGAAAGCGTCCACAAAATTGTGGCAAATGAAATCAATGTCAGCATTGAGTGCAGGAAGGTCACTAACAGATTCAGCGTTGATTCAATCAGTAAGCGAATATCTTCCGCAATACGTTGGTCGGGGTTATCGGGCTCTTGGGATGCTAGCCTCAGCATATAGTGTTTGCTGTTGCCGGAAAGCCAGCGACCAAGTACTTGCTCAGTCATGCCTTTGCGCCAACGGATAATCAGCATTTGCTTGAGGTAGGTCCCCATCACCACCACAAAAATCAGCCCACTGACTAAAATCACAAAATATTGCAGCAGACCATACAGTGCTTGTCCGTCCAGCTTTTGCAGGGCGTTATAGAAATCCCCGTTCCACATGTTCATTTTGACATTGAACCAGACTGAAGAAAGGGTAAGCCCTAACGAGGCAAACAGCAGCACCCAGCACAAAAGGGCAGCACGCTGCCCCCAAAAAGGTTTAACTAAATAGAGAAATTGTTTAATGGTCTTCATGACTCGATTTCTTGGTTATGTGTTTGACATTGCTCATTGGTGTTGCTTAGAAATCGTAATTTACTTGCAGCCAGAATTGACGACCTGGATCATAGGACTTAATAGTTCTATTGCTGTAAGTAAAGGTGTCAGCAACGTTTTTATTATTTAGAACGTTATTGACTTCGACAGAGACACCAAATCCGTAAGCAAAATCAGGTTTCCAGCCTAAGCGGGTATCCCATGTATACTTGCTTGAGTAATGTTGATCGGTGTATCGACGAATTAAACCGTATTCAGGATCGGTGTAGGTACCATCGCCATTTCCATAACGAACGACTTGATCTCTAGCGCCCCACCACTGTAAGCGGTTGTACCAAGTTAGATCGTAGTTATCCCAGACACTGGTGAGCTCTAAGTTAACTTTGAAAGGTGAATTGAAGCTTGTTGATGGTAATTTTGAGGCGTCAATGACTTTGCCATTATAATAAACTTTGTTTAGATTCAGGTCATTACGACCTTCAAAGTAGTTATAGCCAGAGTCTTTTGGAGTATTACTGTCTGTTTGTTGCCAAGTTAATGATGCTGTCATCACATGAGAAGCATCTGCCCATTCCCATGGTTGTGAGTTGTTGACAGACAATGTCACGGTATCATGGGAGCTACGCCCATCATTATCAAAAACGCGGATCTTGCTTTCAGGATCGTACATGTCCAGTTTTTTGGTTTTTGTACGGCTACGAACTTCATCATAACCTTCACGATGAACGTACTGTAAGCGCCATGTTGTTGAAAGAATATCTTGCTGAAGTGCAAGAGTTAGCTCGTCGTTATATGGCGTTTTAAGTGAGTCTAAGCCTTCATAGTCTTTCTTATTTTCCCAAGTATTAATGTTGGGATTAACAGTACAGACATCAGACATCATATCGCAAGTTTGCATTCCGCCATTTTGCGCGCCGTATAATGCGTAGTTAAGCATAGAACGCCCATAATAACGGTTGGCACCCGCAATAATTTGGGTTTTACCATTACCAAATACGTCATAAGTTCCTGTCAGACGTGGGGCAATGTTGGTACGGCTAACGAAATCATCACGATCAAGGCGAATACCAGGGCGTAACGTGAGTCGACCATATTCAATGGTGTCGTCTAAAAACAGCGCATAATTGGTGTAATCGGCGGTGTATTTACCTGCTTTGAAACGTGCGGCGTTCCACAGCATTCCATTAAACATGTCATCTTTATCAACGTTCCCTGTAAAGGTGTATTGAAGATAATCTTTGTCGCGTTTATAGATACCTTTTGTATAGCTGATTTCGGTTCCAAGTGTAGGTTTATGCGTTGCCCCTAAACCATCTTCTAATGGATTAAAGCGCATAACAGCTTTTGCACTTTGGCTTTGTTGTTGGGAAATCAAATCCCCTAAACCACCACTATTGGCATCAACCATATTGCTGTAATCATTGTCAACTGCAGCACGAAGAATGACGGAGTATTTCTGGTCATTATCACGCTCATCTTTTAGATCTTGCGTATTGGCGGTGAGCTCTAATTGACCAAGACTTAACTGATGTTTATAAACGGCAGTTAGACCAAAACCATTGTGCGTTGAATCGTAACCTGAATTCATCACAGAGGATGAAAATAGGCGGCTCTCATATGAGGCATAGTTAGCAGAGAGATCGAGTGAGTTAACATCTGATAAATCAATCGAATATTTTAGGAAATAGTTATCTGATGTTCTGTGCTGGTTTTTGGAGCCAGAAGAGAACTCAGTCATTTCTACTTCACCATTCTCGATGACTGCACCAGCACCACCCGTCACCGTCATCGGAATCGTCGAACTACGGCGAGATGCTGAGAACACCACGCCTGAATTTTCCGTCACGCCCAACTCAAACCAGCCACCAAAATCATTTTTATCGTAGCGATTCTGGAAGCGAGCTGGGTTAGCGGTATCGTTCTTGGAGGTATCGATAGATTGAGTCGAATCGTGGAACAGATTATTCCAGCCAGAACGGGTTAAGCGATAATACGCGTGGGCGCTATTTTCACCTTGCCAACGACGGCTGTTGACCTCAACGGTTCCTCCCGTAAATCCACCAAACTCCACTGGGATGTTGTTATCATAAACGGCCATGCTATCAATCAAGCGGCTGTCGATGTAAATCCCTTGGTCGCTGCTGCTCAGTCGCGTGGCGGTTTCACCTAAGCCGCTGTCGGCAGGGTCAAAGTCATTGTTGAAGCTCACGCCATCAAGGCGATAGGCGTTCTGGTAGCTACTGGAACCATGAATAGAAATACGAGAAGGCTTAATTTCCCCTTGATTCATGGAGTTGCTATCGTTATTCGCAAACTGCACGGCAGGGTTAGTTTTCATTAAATCGGTAATATTGCCGTCACCGGTATTTTTTTGGCTGATCTCTTCTGAGGTGACGTATTGCGGCGCAGACATGACATCCATGGCAGGGTGATTTTGTACCACGCCCGACACTTGAGTTTCCGGTAAAACTAGCGTGCCTTGGTTTAAGTTTTGAGGACGGATAACCAGCATGCCGTTTTCGTTAACCAGCTCTAACCCGCTACCAATAAGAATTTTTTGTAATGCGGTTTGTGGGGTATAGCTGCCAGAAAGGGCGGGGGCGCGCAGCCCGCTGAGCTGGCTTTTGTCATACAGAAGTGAAACTTGGCCTTGGCGACTGATTTGGTCAATCGCACTTGCTAACCCTTGTTCTGGTAATGAGAAAGTGATTTCTTGGGCGATAGCAGATTGGCTGACTAACGCACTGGTGACCGCCAGTGACAGCGCAATCGGCTTGAATCGACCGAGTGTGAATTGAATTGCCATGGATATCCCTTATTCTTAAGCTGCACGAAAAATGTGCTAAAAAGTATTCAATAAAATGAAGCTACTTAAGAAGAGGGTGAAATGAGAATTATCCTCACCTGCAAATGAAAATATTTTTTATTTATTTTTTTTGTTTTGGATAATCAAAAGGTTATTTTTATCCTGATACACGACTTGCACAGGAAGGAGCGAGGGAAGTGCCTGAAAAAAGGCATCTGGCTGTTGAAGGTTAATGCGTCCGGATATTTTTCGGTTGGCTAAATTGCTCGGAGAGAGTTCAACCTGAAAGTCGGAATAGGTTTTTAATTCAGACAGAACTTCGCCAAGGGGCTTATCCACAAAGCTGAGCTCACCAAAACGCCATCTTGCCACCTCTTGCGGGGTGACTGAATTGAGTGCGATTTTGCCATTAATACTCGGGCTCAGCGCCCCTTGTCCAGCAAGCAGTAATACGGGTTTTGGGCTGTTGACGCTTTGAAAGCTCACAATGCCTTGGCTAACATTGACCGCGACTTGCTCGCCTTTTTTATTCACTTCAAATTCCGTTCCCACCACTTGAATACGTCGCTGATCCACGTTGATCACAAACGGGCGATACGGGTTGGATTTCACTTTAAAGTAAGCGGAACCTTGGTCTAAATAGAGCTGGCGGATTGGTGTTTCATAAGCGACTCGAATACGGGTATCGCGATTGAGAAACAGCTGAGAGCCATCTGACAGCGTCACCTCTTTGGTGGAGTCAGTGGAAACTAGCGTCATGTTATTGAGCAACATGGAGGGAAGCTGACTGTATGGCAAAAACAAAACGGCAGCGATAAAACAGGCGGCAACCAGATGACCGAGAGGCTTCCAAAACGATGAAAAACCGAATTTTGAAGCTGTTTGTTTGATAGGTGCTGGGCGCGGAACTTTTTCTATATCTTGCCAAATTCCGGCTATCGCTTCATAGGCATCTGCATGGGCTTTGGATGCACGTAACCAGATTTTAAACTCTTGAGATTGCTGGTCACTGAGCTGCTGGCTATGCACGCGGGTAAACCACAGCGCCGCGTCTTCGTCGATGCGTTGTTGCTCGACTGACGAGGTATTTTCTGGCTGCTGGGTTTGGTTATTTTCCATTACGGATGATTGCTCTGATCGTCTAAATATTTTTTACAATGCACTAATGCCGCTGCAATATGTTTTTCTACCATACTGATCGAAATTTCCATACGCTCTGCAATTTCACTTTGCGATAAGCCATCAAAGCGATACAGCAAAAAAGCTTCTCTGCGCCGAGGAGGTAAAAGGTCAATCGCCTCGCCAAGTCGCGTAATTCGTTGTTGGTGCTCTAAAATTTCGCTAGGATCGGCGGTAGTTTGCTCAAAACTTTGCTCATGCACCACGTCATCAATCGAGGTATGGGACTGGCTCTGTTGATGATTCCGTCGCCAATGGTCAATTAACACATTGCTAGCGATTTTAAACAGATAAGCACGGTTCTCCTTCACAGGATCCTGCGCTTTACGGTTTAGCCATAGTGTAAACACATCCTGTGATAAATCATCCGCATCGTTACTATTACCTAGTCGACTGCGGAAAAATCGCACAAGCTGACCATAGGTTGATTGATATGCGCCGCTGATTTTGCGGGCAAGGGATTTATCGATAGTCATTTTCTGGTGTCAAAAGTGAAAATAGTTTAATAATTAGCTCAAATTGACTTTATAAATTAAATCAATACCTTGTAGTTACTATTGTTATTTTATTAATAATAATGAATATCATTTTGATTTGTATTATGCCTATAATCAGCGAAAAATAAAGATGTGAGGCAAAATATGAACAGCAGTGTGGGGCAGCTGGGAAGCCCAATTTTTCGTCCTCTGGGCGGTTTATGTGGAAGTCTTGTTTTCCATGGAATACTGGCAATGTTTTTTATTGGATGGTTTACATCAAACCTACCAAAAACTGGAGTTTTACCACCCGCAATCTCTTTACAATTAGGGCTTTATCAACTGGAGCAGCAGCAGGAGCCTGAAGTCAATAATGCACCCAAACAGCAGATGGCGACCCGTGAAGAAGTCGAGCCTGAAGTGGTGGAAAAAGCAGAAAAACTGCCACAAACCCCACTAGTTGATAATGGGACATTGACGCGCGTCACTGAGAAAAAACGTCCGCCAAAGAAAAAGCCAGTTCAAGAGAAAAAAGTGGTGGAAGAAGCCCCTGTTTCTACTCAAGAATCAGAAGTAACTTCGGTGCCAACCTCTGGCAGTGCTTCGAATAGCAGTGCGAATTTTGCGAGCAGTGCCGCTGCACCTGTCAGTGGTCATCATGGATGGGAAAGTGAAGTTCATCAACGGTTAGCGAAAGCAAAGCGATACCCACGCGCCGCATTGCGTTTTCGTTCAACGGGCGTGTCTCAAGTCAAAATTATTGTGGATAACCAAGGCAAGTTAGTGAGTGCTAGCTTGATTAACTCGTCAGGCACCAAGCTCCTCGATAAAGAAGCGCTAGCGACTATCGAACGAGCAGCACCATTTCCAATGCCACCCGAGACTTTGCTAGCCAATGGAAAAGTGGAGCTAATTGCGCCGATCGTATTTGATACGACATCAATCTAGACGGAATTGGCCGTTACTGCTTTTCTGATAATTTGCGCGCTACCCGCCTTGGTCGATGTGGACTTGGATCTTTACGGCGTTTGGCGCGTGGTGACTTTAAGGGGCTATGCGTATTTTTCGCCCCTTTTGACCCATTGCTCTGAACTTCGAGCTTATCTTCACTCTCTTCCGTGTTTTCGTCAGGCTCGACGATCAATTGCTGCTGACCTTTCTTTTTCTTCAGGCGCATTAGGGTATTCGCCAAAATAAAGCCAATACATAAAGATAATAAAATAAATACGCGCATGATATTGGCGGTGTTATCCGCTTGCTGAAGATCGCTGGTCAGTGATTCCGTATCGATGGTTAGACGTAAATACCCTTTGGGTTCCTGTGCGCCCTGCACAGGTATCACTAATTGATAATGAAAATTTTGTAGCTCTGATTTTCCATCAAGAGAAAGTCGCTCTTTAACGCTGGCAGGTTCACCAATTTGGGTGACTAATGCGCCCGCCGCCGTGTATAAGCTGGCATCCAAAATATAGTGATCTTTCGCTAGATGATTTAAATTGGCATTAATTCGTTCTAAATTAAAATCTTTGCTGCCGGGAACCATATAATCGGATAAGCTGAATGCCACTTGCTCAGCTAATACTTGAGTTAGTTGCTTAAATTGTTCCAGCCGGCTTTGACTTTGGCTATATCCCAAGTATGAAACCCCGTGCATTAAGAAGGTTATCAGCGCAACGCAAACAATGATAATAACGGTTTTGTGCAGCCTAAATGGGAGTTTCATAGGAATAATCGTGCTCTTTGTCTGTTTTATCGCAATTAGCAAAGTCATGAAGCGTTAACTTGCTGGAAAATTTAAGTATAGTAATTTTATGCAGGGTATACATTATAAAAAAGTTGTATCCACAACAGGAGCTAATTTTCATGCCAACGAGTTTGACCTACTGTTATCTGCCTGATGAAATTCAAAAATGGCCGGGTTTACCCTTATCGCTAAGTGGTGAAGAAGTGATGCCATTGGATTATCGTGCAGGGGATACTGGGTGGTTGTTATATGGTCGCGGTTTAGATAAAGCGCGAATCAGTGATTTCCAGCAGCGTTTAGGGATAGCGATTGTGATTGTCTCCTCTTGGCGCATTGATGATTACCAAGTTGTCCGCATCGCGGGCAGCATTACTCCACGCATTAAAAAATTGGCGGATGAAAGCCAGCTGGATGTGGTGCCACTCGGAAAAATTCCACGCTTACGTTCCCCAGGGATCTTACTCATGGACATGGATTCTACCGCGATCCAAATCGAGTGCATCGATGAAATTGCCCGTCTAGCTGGGGTCGGTGATCAAGTTTCTGAAGTGACTGAACGCGCCATGCAAGGTGAGCTCGATTTCACGGAAAGTCTACGTGCTCGTGTGGCACTACTCGAAGGTGCCGATGCAGCTATTCTTGACCAAGTCCTTGAAACCTTGCCGTTAATGCCGGGGTTAACCAGCTTAGTTCGTAAGTTACAAGCGATGGACTGGCATATTGCTATTGCTTCCGGCGGATTCACGTTCTTTGCCGATAACTTACGCCAGCGATTAAAGCTGGTCGCGGCAGTTGCCAACCACCTCGAAGTCAAAAATGGCAAACTGACAGGCAAAGTCAAAGGGGCTATTGTCGATGCAAAATACAAAGCGCAAACCCTCGTTAAACTGGCGGAAAAACTGAATATCCCAATGGAGCAAACCGTCGCCATCGGTGACGGAGCAAACGACCTGAAAATGCTCAGAAAGGCAGGACTGGGAATAGCGTACCACGCGAAACCCAAAGTGTTTGCCAGGGCGAAAGTGGGGATTAAGCATGCGGATCTCATGGGAGTGTTATGTGTCCTTAGCGGAGGCCTCAAGCACGAAGAACGCTAATTTTCGTCATATTTCGGGTTGTAGGGGTGTTGGCTTCTTTCGGCTATCCTAGTCACATACTTGTGTATGCTCCTAGGAATATCCTCAATTGCCGCCTACCTACAACGCCGAACTATTTAGAAAATTGGTGGAAGTGAAAGTCAAAGAATTGAAAAAATTAAAGATTTAAAAGTTAAAAGAATCAAATCGTTTGTTTTTTATTGGGTGATTAAGGAGTGGCTGTGGCGAAAGGTGCGAAAAGGGCATTTGTGTGTAATGAGTGTGGGGCGGATTATCCGCGCTGGCAGGGGCAGTGTAGTGCCTGTAATGCATGGAATACCATTACGGAAGTGCGTTTGGCATCGACGGCAGCGGCGCGTACGGATAGGCTGACGGGTTATGCCGGTAATGCGGCGGGCGTCAGTAAAGTCCAAAAACTCTCTGAAATTAGCCTCGAAGAACTGCCGCGCTTTACCACTGGATTCAAAGAATTTGACCGCGTGCTGGGTGGTGGGGTTGTGCCGGGTAGTGCCATCCTGATCGGGGGGAATCCCGGAGCGGGGAAAAGTACCTTGCTGTTACAAACCATGTGCTTACTCTCGCGGGAGATGAAAACCCTGTATGTCACAGGGGAAGAATCCTTACAGCAAGTCGCCATGCGCGCTCATCGCCTAGGGCTACCGACCGACTCACTCAATATGCTGTCGGAAACCAGTATTGAACAAATTTGCCTGACCGCAGAGCAAGAGCAGCCTAAGCTGATGGTTATCGACTCCATCCAAGTGATGCACATGGCGGATATTCAATCCTCGCCGGGCAGTGTGGCGCAAGTGCGTGAAACCGCGGCATATCTGACTCGATTTGCGAAAACGCGCGGCGTGGCGATTATTATGGTGGGTCACGTCACTAAAGATGGCTCGCTGGCGGGGCCAAAAGTGCTTGAGCACTGTATTGACTGCTCCATTATGCTCGATGGGGACGCCGATAACCGTTTTCGTACCTTACGTAGCCACAAAAACCGCTTTGGTGCCGTCAACGAGCTGGGCGTATTTGCTATGACGGAGCAAGGCTTGAAAGAGGTCAGTAACCCGTCCGCCATCTTCTTAAGTCGTGGAGATGAAATTACCTCGGGCAGTTCTGTGATGGTCGTTTGGGAAGGTACGCGACCATTGCTGGTGGAGATCCAAGCCCTTGTCGACCACTCTATGATGTCCAATCCCCGTCGTGTGGCGGTGGGGCTAGAGCAAAACCGTTTAGCGATTTTGTTGGCGGTACTGCATCGCCATGGTGGATTACAAATGTCTGACCAAGACGTATTTGTGAACGTGGTGGGTGGGGTGAAAGTGACGGAAACCAGTGCCGACCTTGCGCTATTACTCTCTTTGGTTTCCAGCTTTCGTGATCGTCCATTACCTCGCGACCTCGTAGTATTCGGCGAAGTGGGGCTGGCAGGGGAAATTCGACCAGTCCCAAGCGGACAAGAGCGTATTTCCGAAGCCGCAAAACATGGCTTTAAACGCGCCATCGTCCCTCACGCCAATATGCCGAAAAAATTGCCGGCCGATATGAAGGTGTATGGGGTGAAGAAGTTGGCGGATGCGCTCAGTATTCTCGATGAATTTTAAATTATCGTCATGCTCCGCGCTGTCGCGTTGTTGCTTGCGTTTGCTAACCCTAGTCACATACTTTGTGTATGCTCCTAGGGATTAGCGTCACTTAGCGCCTAGCGACAACACTGATCATTTAGATAATATAATGTTCAGATAATGATGAGATAGCGAGAGAAAAGGTTCCCCGCTAAAAAGGGAATAAAAGCGAAAGGACAAATAATATGGCTGAATTTGACTATCTAAAGAGTGCCATCAAAGGTGCAGGTTACACCTTGCAGCAAGTGGCTGATGCGACAGAGATGACCAAAGGCTATCTCAGCCAGTTAATTAACGACAAAATTAAAAGCCCCAGCGCGCACAAAATCGCGGCGCTTCATCGTTTTTTAGGATTGGAGTACCCGCTTCAACAGAAAACTATCGGCGTCGTTTTTGGGAAATTTTATCCACTCCATACGGGGCATATCTATTTGATTCAACGGGCTTGTAGCCAAGTGGATGAACTGCATGTGATCCTCTGCCACGACGAGCCTCGTGATAAAGAGCTGTTTGTGAACAGCTCCATGTCACAACAGCCAACCGTCAGTGACCGCCTGCGCTGGTTATTACAAACCTTTAAGTATCAGAAAAATATCCATATTCACTCCTTTGATGAGCAAGGGATAGAGCCATACCCTCACGGTTGGGAAGTGTGGAGCGATGGGATGAAAGGCTTTATGAAAAAGCACAATATCAACCCGAGCTTTATCTATTCCGGCGAGCCTCACGATGTGCATCGCTATAAAAAATACCTTGGGATCGAAACTATACTTATCGATCCTGAACGCACATTTATGAATATTAGCGGCAACCAAATTCGCCAAGCGCCATTCCGCTATTGGGAATATATTCCAACCGAAGTGAAACCGTTCTTTGTGCGTAAAGTGGCGGTGTTAGGCGGCGAATCAAGCGGTAAATCCACCCTCGTCAATAAGTTGGCCAATATCTTCAATACCACCAGTGCGTGGGAATATGGGCGCGATTATGTGTTTAGCCACCTTGGCGGTGATGAGATGGCGCTGCAATATTCTGACTACGATAAGATCGCGTTAGGGCATGCTCAATATATTGATTTTGCGATTAAATATGCGAATAAAGTGGCATTTATTGATACGGATTTTGTCACCACGCAAGCATTCTGTTTGCGTTATGAAGGGCGAGAACACCCGTTTGTTCAGGCGCTGATTGATGAGTACCGTTTTGATCTCGTTATCTTGTTAGAAAATAATACTCCATGGGTAGCGGATGGTCTGCGCAGCTTAGGCAGTGATAAAGACAGAATGGAGTTTCAAACATTACTGATTGAAATGCTGAAGAAAAATAATATTGAATTTGTGCATGTGGAGTCGTCAGACTACGATTCGCGTTTCTTAGAATGCGTTTCTTTGGTTCAACAATTATTGATGCTGGATGATTCACTTTCCGCATAAAAAAAATGGCCCCTTGGGGCCATTTTTATATCTACCAATTCGACTATTTAGTCATCTTTTTGTACTTAATGCGGTGCGGTTGCAGAGCATCTGCACCTAAAGTACGTTTCTTGTAATCTTCGTACTCAGAGAAGTTACCTTCGAAGAAGGTGATATTGCCTTCATCTTGGTAGTCGATGATGTGCGTTGCGATACGGTCAAGGAACCAACGGTCATGGGAAATAACCATTGCGCAGCCCGGGAATTCTAACAGGGCGTTTTCCAGTGCACGTAAAGTTTCAACGTCGAGGTCGTTGGTTGGTTCATCGAGCAGCAGTACGTTACCGCCAACTTGCAGCAGTTTTGCCAGATGTAAACGACCACGCTCACCACCAGATAATTCACCCACGCGTTTACCTTGGTCAACGCCTTTAAAGTTAAAGCGACCGACGTAAGCACGGCTTGGGATCTCAAAGTTACCGATACGCATGATATCTTGACCGTTGGAAATCTCTTCCCACACTGTTTTGCTATCATCCATTGCATCACGGAACTGATCCACAGAGGCAATTTTCACGGTATCACCTAAGGTGATTGAACCAGAATCTGGTTGCTCTTGACCGGAAATCATACGGAACAGGGTAGATTTACCCGCACCGTTTGGACCGATGATCCCGACAATCGCCCCTTTCGGGATCGAGAAATTCAGGTTGTCGATCAGAACGCGATCACCATAAGACTTGCTCAGGTTTTCTACTTCGATAACTTTGTCACCTAAACGCGGTCCAGGTGGGATAAACAATTCGCTGGTTTCGTTACGTTTTTGATATTCCACGCTGTTAAGCTCTTCAAAGCGAGCCAGACGAGCTTTACCTTTGGATTGGCGACCTTTTGGATTTTGACGGATCCACTCCAATTCTTTCTCGATGGATTTACGACGAGCCGCTTCTGTTGACGCTTCTTGCGCCAGACGCTCATCTTTTTGTTCCAACCAAGAAGAGTAGTTACCCTCCCATGGAATACCTTCACCACGGTCAAGTTCAAGGATCCAGCCAGCGACGTTATCGAGGAAGTAACGGTCATGGGTGATCGCCACAACGGTGCCTTCGTAGTCGTGCAGGAAGCGCTCTAACCAAGCAACGGATTCAGCATCCAAGTGGTTGGTTGGTTCGTCGAGCAGCAGCATGTCTGGTTTTTCCAGCAGCAGGCGGCAGATAGCCACACGGCGGCGTTCACCCCCAGAGAGGTTTCCGATAATCGCATCCCAAGCTGGCAGGCGCAGTGCATCAGCAGCACGTTCCAGTTGGTTATCTAAATTATGGCCATCTTGTGCGGCAATAATCGCTTCTAGCTCGCCTTGGATTTTCGCCAGCTTGTCAAAGTCAGCGTCTGGATCGGCGTATTGCGCATACACTTCGTCTAAGCGAGTTAAGGCGTTCTTAACTTCGCTAACCGCTTCTTCAACGGCTTCACGAACGGTATGTTCCAAATTCAGTTTTGGTTCTTGTGGCAGATAACCGATTTTAATACCCGGTTGAGGGCGTGCTTCCCCTTCAATCTCAGTATCAATGCCAGCCATGATGCGCAGTAATGTTGATTTACCTGCACCGTTGAGACCTAAAACACCAATTTTCGCCCCAGGGAAGAAGCTCAGAGAGATGTTTTTTAAAATATGACGTTTCGGGGGAACCACTTTTCCCACTCGATACATACTGTAAACGTATTGAGCCAATTTATTTACCTTTTGTTTTATAACATAATTTTTAATTGCATCGCTCGGTTATTCACTTTGTAAGAACTCATAAATTCAAGGCGAATAGTGAGATTCCAAAAGCGAAAGTGTGTAAAACGAGCCACTCAAAAGTAATTGCGTCTAACTGTAATTGTTCCTGCCTTTATGTCAATAACTTCCCATGCAAGTGATGACAATTCAGGGGGCTATCACCTCATCATGCAATCAATATTAATTCATTATTGATGTCGATTATTACATATAACAAAAGGCTCGAAATAGGTGTTGAGTAGGGTGGGGATGATAATTGATGGGATCTGAACTGCAAACGGCTAGACCCCAATATATGAAGTAATGGTATTAAAGATAAGTGAAGTAAACCTCAGACATTTCACATTCGATACCATTTATAATAGCTGTAGAACGTTCGCCAATAAGGTTGCTATTTTCATCAATAAAATCAACAATGTCGAAATCTGTATTAATTCGCTCAACACCTAATTCTTGCAACGTATATATTTCACCTGCATGAGATATGCCGTCCATTTGATGATTTACCCATATGCGCAATGAAGCGTAAATTTCATCATTTTTGTCGATATATCCTTTTTTATCTTTGTCCAAATCAACAAGTTTAAAGAAACCTTCCATGCGCTCAGAGCCACCAAACAGATCATTAACGCTAGTTACGTTGTCAATGCCTTGTTTGTTGTAAACTAAAAAACCAGAAGTTGGCATAATCCACGCGGAGGTAACGTTATGGCCAATTCCTAATAAATCAAACTAATTAGGCAATTGACTACGCCCTAAAGTAGTTTGATTAAATACTTGCATTCCAAAGTCAACACAATTGTCACAAGCCAGCGCATATTTCATATTACCAATACTAGATTCATGATGTGCTTTTTGGGCATATTTTAATGCGTTCGTAAAATCATTAGATGACAACTTTGCGTAACTGAAATGATGCGGTGATTTTGCATCGATTTTACGTCGATTATCACTTTCTTCATTAGATACACCTGATGTGCGATCTTTATTTTTTAGATTTGCACCAAAAGTTCCTTTATTAACACCATTACCATCGATAAAAGTAAAATTAACATGCCCTGTTGCAGATTTAACGCCTACATCAGAGTAATTAGCCTCAAACTGATTAATACGGATATATGGTTGAGCCATAAAAAAAATCCTTATTTTTTATTGCGAATAAGTAATATTGATTGCATCTTTTCATCTACAATCGACGAGTAAGTTTCTGGATTTTTTGTATCACAATCTAGAATGTAACGTGCCTCACCTCCTGTTCTGCCTAAGTATGAAATGTATGGATATTTTAAGTTGGTAAATTTTTTTGCATCTTCAACTGAGGTCAAAAATGCACAAGGGTTTTCCATGGCATTAATGACTAATTCTCTTTGTTGTAAATTATCAAAAATAAAAGGTGCTATTTTGAAAACAAAACAAGAGGTTGGTGTGTCATTGATGCGATAGTCATTACAATTGTTTTTCCGAATTAGAGGATTTGGTTCAGTGATATATTTGACTGTTACTCTCATTGTGGGAGTTATAATTGTATTAGGATCATGAACATCAATTTCTACCATCTCACCGTTTTTATTTATGAAATGCTTAGTCTCTAATAAAGTAAATGAATCGGGTTCAACTAACGAGCACCCTCCAATTAAGGCCGTATTTATAACTTCATCCTGTCCATTACATAAGTGTTGAGATACTTTGTTGTTTTTATTATTTTTTATTAAGCCAATTGCATAAGCTGCGTAGATGTTTTTACCAGTAATGTTTTCCATTAATGCGGATGTAGCGGCATCCTGTACCGCAATAGAAGGGATAAATCCAAACGAATCTCCTTTATGCATCGAGTATGCATTTGTAAAGAAAGGAATTAGCACAATACTGAACATTAATACATTAGGCTTACAACTAAAGTTCATATACAAATCCACTCTTAGTTTGTCGAAAAAACATAAATAAATATTACATATAACACCTATAAATGAAAATAATTATCATTACAAAATTTAATTTTGTTCAATAAAAATGAAAAGATAATAAATAACTCTGCCTCCCTACTTTAACTGAGATATTTCGACTTTGAATTTTCTAACATGCCAAGCTCAACAAGTTTTAAATACTCACTATCTGAGTTTCTGTCAAACCTGCTTCTTGAATATGACTTTTGCAATAGTAGGGCAGAAAATCTAATTATAATTATCTTATTTTAGGGGAAGTCGGCAGAGGCCTATACCCGATCGCCCCTAGGCTGGTCTAGGTTATCCGTGTTGTCAGGGTTAACGAATCGAATAAGTAAAAGATTGTAAACCCAACCATTTCAAGAAATCTCCTCTGTCGCTGGCTGAAAACTTTAGGTAGCATTAACATTATTGATGTAACTAATGAATGCTTTGAGTATGTTTGAGCGCAAT